>JBKBMG010000026.1:0-72384 GCA_046295975.1 Rhodocyclaceae bacterium | reverse complement strand
CGCTGTGGCAGGGCTTCGCCAGGCTCAGTAGCTTCGTCAGGGGGCTTGAGAAAATCCGTCAGAGCTATGCGTTATGAGTTGTGTGGAATGGGATGCCTTCGACGGACTCAGGGCGAACGGTGTCGCCTGCTCCCTTTACGGGTCAATGTACTGCAGCAGGCACAGTCAGTTCGGCGAGCGGCCACCGCGGCCGGATACGAATAGCCCCAGGATCGGCCGCCGCGACTTCACCGCCGAGCAGCCGCAAGGCGCCGGCAAAGGCGATCATGGCCCCGTTGTCGGTACACAGTTCCGGCTCGGGATAAAACACACGTGCATCCCGTTTTCGCGCTGCTGCATCCAATCGCTCGCGCAGATGTCGATTCGCCCCCACCCCGCCCGCGACGACGAGTTGATCGAGCCCGGTATCACGCAAGGCGCGCAGCGACTTCTCGCACAACACCTCGACCACCGCTTCCTGAAAATCGGCCGCCAGGTCGGCAGCATCGCCCGGATGCCAACCGCCCCCCGACACGACATTCAACACGGCCGTCTTGAGCCCACTGAAACTGAAGTCGAGATCGCCCGAGCGCAGCATGGGACGAGGCAAACGAAAACGTCCCGCCTTGCCCTGCCCTGCCAACGCCGCCAGTTGCGGCCCACCCGGATACCCTAATCCAAGCAGTTTGGCCGTCTTGTCGAAGGCCTCGCCGGCGGCGTCATCGACCGTCTCGCCGAGCAACCGGTATGCCCCCACCCCCGTCACCTCCATCAACTGCGTATGCCCTCCGGACACGAGCAGCGCCACGAACGGAAACGCAGGAGGGCTGGCCGACAACAACGGCGACAGCAAATGCCCTTCGAGATGATGGATGCGCAATGCCGGCACACCCAGAGACAAGGCCAGCGCTTCGGCGAAGCTCGCGCCAACGAGCAGCGCACCCGCCAACCCCGGACCCGCCGTATAGGCGACCGCAGCAACCGATGTCAGATCGAGCGCGGCGTCGCCCAGCGTCTGGCGGACCAATTGGGGCAACCGCCGAATATGATCCCGCGACGCCAGTTCCGGCACGACGCCGCCGTATAGCGCATGCAGATCGATCTGCGAGTGAACCCTGTGCGCGCGCAACCCGACCGCGGTATCGTAGACCGCTACGCCCGTCTCGTCGCACGAGCTCTCGATACCAAGCACGACCATGGTGATGTAACCCTTGTGATCCAAACCGCCACCAGGCGGACCGATCTGCCATGTTACCAGCTTGCCTGCGCGCGGCGACAGCGCACTTGCGTTCCTGCGGCCGATCGCGATATACTCGCGCCCTTTCCGCCATCAAGATAACCAAGGAATTCCGTAATGCCGGGTATTCGCGTCAAGGAAAACGAGCCGTTTGAGGTCGCCATTCGTCGCTTCAAGCGCACCATCGAGAAAACCGGTTTGCTGACCGAACTGCGCGCACGCGAGTTCTACGAAAAGCCGACCGCTGAGCGCAAGCGCAAACTGGCCGCCGCTGTCAAGCGCAACCACAAGCGCCTGCGCAGCCAGATGCTGCCGCGCAAGCTGTACTGATTCGCCAACACCGGCGCCAGATATGCCCGTTACGGGTGCGAGCATTGCGCTTGCACCCGTAACGGCGTTTACGCTTCCGGACGGCATCGTCAGCGCAACACCCAGGGTTCGCTTCGGAAGCGCACGCGTGGCCACCTTGCCGCAGGGGTGGCCTTGAGAATCCATGCGCGGGCGACTCGACATCGTTTGCCGGTCGCGCCCGCAGGCGAAAACTTGTGTGGCGCATCGGCCTTTGCGGTCCGCATTGCGCTTCCCGTACCATCTCTCATCGTGACGGAGAGCCCATGTCGCTCAAGCTCCGCATCCAGGAAGACATGAAGGCCGCACTTCGCGCCCGCGATGCCGCGCGCCTGTCCGCCATCCGCCTGCTGATCGCAGCTATCAAGCAGCGCGAAGTGGACGAACGCACCGAACTCGACGAAGCAGGCATCACCGCCACCATCGAGAAGATGGTCAAACAGCGCAAGGACGCGGCACAGCAGTACGATGCCGGCAACCGGCCGGAGCTCGCTGCCGCGGAACGCGCCGAAATCGAAGTGCTCTCCGCCTACCTGCCTGCGGCACTCGGCGAGGCTGAAATCGAGGCGGCGATCGAGTGCGCCCTCTCCGAGAGCGCTGCCGCCAGTCCTGCCGATATGGGCAAAGTGATGGGACTGCTCAAGAGTCGGCTAGCCGGTCGAGCCGACATGAGCGACGTGTCGCGACGGGTTCGCACCCGCCTGTCCGGTTGACCCGGCCGGGTTATCACTAGACGGAGCCGACCAGGCGGATGATTCCACAGTCATTCATCCAGGATCTGCTCGCCCGCATCGACATCGTCGATGTGATCGAACGCCACCTCACGCTCAAGAAGAGCGGAGCGAACTACTTCGCCCGCTGCCCTTTCCACGGCGAAAAGTCCGCATCGTTCTCGGTCAGCCCGACCAAGCAGTTCTACCACTGCTTCGGCTGCGGAGTGCATGGCAACGCAATCGGTTTTCTGATGGAGTACAGTGGGCTGACGTTCGTCGAAGCCGTCAAGGAACTCGCCCAACAGACCGGACTGCAACTACCGGAGCAGCGCGGCGCCGATCGCCAGCCGCCCGCCCCCCTGCCCGATACCGGTCTGCTCGACGCCATGACGACCGCGGCGCAGTTTTATCGCGAACAGCTCAAGCACGCCCCTCATGCGATCGACTACCTGCGCAAGCGGGGCCTCACCGGCGAGATTGCCGCACGCTTTGGCATCGGCTTCGCGCCCGACGACTGGCAGTCGCTCAAGCGCGTGTTCCCCGACTACGAAGCCAAGCCCTTGGTCGATGCCGGACTGGTGATCGCCAACGAGGAAGGCCGGCGCTACGACCGCTTTCGCAACCGCATCATGTTCCCCATTCAGGACAGACGCGGTCGCGTGATCGCCTTCGGCGGCCGCGTCCTCGACGGCGGGGAGCCCAAGTATCTGAACTCGCCTGAAACCCCGCTGTTCGAGAAGGGACGCGAGCTCTATGGATTGAGTCAGGCGCAGAAGCCCATTCGCGAAGAAGGTCACGCCCTGGTGGTCGAGGGCTACATGGATGTCGTTGCACTCGCGCAATTCGGTATTGGCAACGCGGTGGCAACCCTGGGCACTGCCACGACTCTGCATCACCTCCAGACACTGATGCGCCTGACCGACCGCATCGTATTCTGCTTCGACGGCGACGCCGCCGGCCGCAAGGCCGCCCGCCGGGCGCTCGAAGCCTCGCTTGAAGCCTTGCGCGACGACGTCACGCTGGCCTTTCTGTTTCTGCCGGCCGAACACGATCCAGACTCCTTCGTTCGCGCCCACGGCGCGGATGCGCTGCGCCAGGCCTCGTCCGACGCCGCGCCCCTCACCACCTTTCTGCTGGACGCGCTCGGCGAGGACCTCGACCTCGGCAACGCCGAAGGGCGCGCCCGCCTGATTCATGATGCGCGTCCGCTGGTCACGCGTATCGCCGCGCCGATCCTGCGTCTGCAACTGCTCAAGAGCGTCGCGGACGCGGGCGGTCTGTCGCAACGCGAACTCGAGGAAGCGTGGGGCCTCAAGCCCAGCACCCCGCCCCGCCCCGCCTTCCAGCCCGGCACGGGCAGGAATCGACGCGTCGCAGCCGCACCCCGGCCGCAGGGGCCGCGAGGACGCCCCGGCACACCAGTCGGCATCCTGCTTCGCATCGTGCTGCAACACCCCGACCGCGCCGCCCGCCTGCCCGTCGACCTCATTCCCCTCGACGATCCCGAGGGCGGCGCGCTGGCCGCCATCATCGACGCCATCAGCATAGGCGACCTTGAGCCGGGCTGCGGACTGGCAGCCCTCGTCGAGCGCTTCCGGGAAACACCACATGCCTCGGTCTTGTCAAAGGTCGCAGCGGAGTTGGTCAGTTCGGAATTCGAGGACGGTGTGATCGAAACGCTGTTCGAGGACACGCTCAACAAACTGCAGGCCGACGCCATCGACGCGGAGTTGCGCGCATTGATGCGCCAGGAACGTGAAGGCGGTCTGTTGCCGTCCGAAAGACATCGCCTCGCGGACCTGCTGGTGCGCAAGCGACAGCCCGCAAACCTCGGCAAACCCAAGATTTTTTAGTATAATTTACGGTTTCCCAATTCAAATCCACCCCCCGATTCAAGGAGTGCCATGGCCCGCGAAAAACTCAAGGGTTCGCGCAAGGACAGTCCAAAAGGGCGCACCGCAAAAGCCAGGAAGAAGGACGAACTGATTGCCGACAGCCCGGCCGCGACGCCGCTTGACGCCGAGGTTCGCAGGACTCAGCTCAAGACCTTGATCACGCTCGGGAAGGAACGGGGCTATCTCACCTACGCGGAGATCAGCGACCACCTGCCCGACGACGTCGCCGACGCCGAGCAGATCGAAGGGATCATCGCCACCTTCAACAACATGGGCATCCAGGTGTTCGACGAGGCTCCGGCCGCAGAAGACCTGCTGATGTCGGAAAGCGTCGCCACCTCGGTCGACGAAGATGTTGCCGAGGAAGAGGCGGAGCAGGCTCTGTCGTCGGTGGATTCCGAGTTCGGACGCACGACCGACCCCGTTCGCATGTACATGCGCGAAATGGGCACGGTGGAACTGCTTACCCGCGAGGGTGAAATCGAGATCGCCAAGCGTATCGAGGAAGGCCTGCGCCACATGGTGCAGGCCATTTCGGCTTGCCCGACGACCATCGCCGAGATGCTCGAGACCGCCGACAAGGTGACCCGGGACGAGATCCGGATCGACGAGTTCATCGACGGCCTGCTCGACCCCAATGCCGTCGATGCCGCATCCGAAAGCGCAGCCTCCAGTAGCGACGACGATGCTGACGCGGAGATCGAGGACGACGCCGACAGCGACGATACGACCGACGAGGATGAAGACGACGAGGACGGCGGTGCCGACAAGGAGGCCGCGGCCAACGCCGCCAGCCTGCTCAAGCTCAAGACCGACGCGCTCGTGCGTTTCGCAACCATCCGCGCGCTCTACGACGAGAAGATCCGCGCGCTCGAGGCCCGCGGATCACGCGACGACACCTACCGCGACCTGCAGCAGAAGATCTCCGACGAGTTGCTCAACATCCGCTTCACCGCGAAGTCCATCGAACGCCTGTGCGACTCGGTGCGGCACATGGTCGAGCAAGTCCGCACCCACGAACGCGAGATCCTGAAACTGTGCGTGGACCGTGCGGGCATGCCACGCCAGCACTTCATCAAGGTGTTCCCCGGACGCGAGACCGACCTCGACTGGCTCAAGGACGAAATCGGCGCAGGCAAGAACTACGCCGAGGGCCTGATGCGCATCCACCCGGCGGTACTTGAGGAACAGCAGAAACTCATCGAACTGCAGGACAAGATCGGCATTCCGCTCAAGGAGCTGAAGGACATCAACCGCCAGATGTCCACCGGTGAAGCGAAGATGCGCCGGGCCAAGCGGGAGATGACGGAGGCCAACCTGCGCCTGGTCATCTCTATCGCCAAGAAATACACCAACCGAGGCCTTCAGTTCCTCGATCTGATCCAGGAAGGCAACATCGGCCTGATGAAGGCGGTGGACAAGTTCGAATACCGCCGCGGCTACAAGTTTTCCACCTACGCCACGTGGTGGATCCGCCAGGCCATCACCCGCTCGATCGCCGACCAGGCTCGCACCATCCGTATTCCGGTGCACATGATCGAGACCATCAACAAGATGAACCGCATCAGCCGCCAGATCCTCCAGGAAACGGGGCTGGAGCCGGATCCGGCGACACTGGCCGAGAAGATGGAGATGCCCGAGGAGAAGATCCGCAAGATCATGAAGATCTCCAAGGAACCGATCTCCATGGAAACCCCCATCGGTGACGACGACGATTCGCACCTTGGTGACTTCATCGAAGACACCGCAACGCTGGCACCTGCCGACGCAGCCATGTTCTCGAGCCTGCGCGACGCCACCAGCGAGGTGCTTGACTCGCTCACCCTGCGTGAGGCCAAGGTTCTGCGCATGCGCTTCGGCATCGAAATGAATACCGACCACACGCTGGAAGAAGTCGGCAAGCAATTCGACGTAACCCGTGAGCGCATCCGCCAGATCGAAGCCAAGGCCTTGCGCAAGCTGCGTCATCCGAGCCGCTCGGAGCGTCTGCGCAGCTTCCTCGACAGCGACAGCTGACCCCCGCGTGCCGCCGCCTACCGCGCGGCGGCACCAGCGGCAGACCCGCAGCGGTTTGCAGCGGCGGGTATTCCGGTACAATGCAGCCCCTCGGGCCCATAGCTCAGTTGGTTAGAGCAGGCGACTCATAATCGCTTGGTCGCGGGTTCAAGTCCTGCTGGGCCCACCATCACACGTCCGGACGCCGGCCCATCAGTTGGGTCGGCGTCTTTGCGTCCACGGCTTTGCCTCGGCTCCCCGTTGTGAGCAGTCCGGCGCATGCAAATGGAAGATTCGTATTGCGTGTGCTGCAGCGTTGATCTAATACGAGATCGGAATGGGATCCGCGGCGGAATTACCCCCTCGCTGGCTCGATGACTTAGCGACCTACCCGTTCGGGCCGCAGGAGTGCAAAATGCTGCCGCTTCGACTCATCCGTATCCTTTGCGCCGCCCCCTTCGGCGTCTTGCTCACGTTCCCGATTCCCGCCTGCGCCTATCCTGTTTCGAGTCTCCTGACGGAGATGGTCGAATCGCAGGCCCCCGGTACGTGGCTGCGAGTCAACCAGAACCAGTTCCAGGATGTCTGGACACCAAAGGCACAGCGCTCAAGCCCTGGGGCCGGCAGTCCCAAGTACGTGATCAGCGCCTGGAGCGGGGGTGGCTACGACTCGAATACCGGCGATTTCTATGTCTGGGGCGGCGACAACGGCACGTATTCGGGCAACGAAGTCTATCGCTGGCGTGCAGCAAGCCTGAGTTGGGAGCGACTGTCGCTGCCAAGTGCGATCAAGTCCTTTCAGACCGCGTCTGGAAAGAAGATGTGGACAACCGTAGACGGCGTCGATAACACGCCGATCTCCGGAGAGACATTCGATAATGTCGTTTTCCTGCCCAATGTCAATCGACTGGCCATCATGGGCGGGAATGCCTATCCAGGCAACGGCCTGCAGTACTTCAGAGAGGACCGCCTGACCCGGGCCGGCCCCTACTTCTTCGACCCCACCAAGGCCGATGCAAACAAGGTCGGCGGGATCACAGGATCGCACGTCAATCCCGGCGCATTTCCGGATGTCGTCGGCGGCGAGATGTGGCAGAACCGCCAGTCGATACATACCAGTGCCGGACTAATCGGCCCAAAGTCCCTTGGCGGCGGCGTCAGCGCCGTGACCTCGATCGACGGAAAGGACGTCGTGTTCGTCGGCGAGACAGGAAAGGGGCGTCACGGCCGGTTGTTCAAGTACACAGTCAACAGCCTGAATCCGAGTGAGGACGTCTGGGAAGTCGTCGGCACAATGGGTAAGAACACCTTCTCGGGAACAGGTGTCGGCGCCTACGATCCCACGCGCAATATCTTTTTGCGCACCGCCAAAAGAACCTTCCGCGAGCTCGACGAGGCGACCGGCCTCTACGTGAAGCGCACGACCGCCGCACTGATGTACTGGGATCTCAACAACGCCGGGCCGAACAACCCGCGAATCCGCATCCCCTGGGAAACGCTGATCGGCGACGCGCTCCCATACACCAACACCTTCGGCATGGACTATGACCCCGTGACCGACGCGTTCTACATCTGGGCCGGCACCAACGACGTCTGGATCCTCAAGCCACCGCAGACATTCGGCCCTACAGGATGGATCATCCAACGCCTCACGCCAGACCCCATTGGCCCCATCGCCACATCCTCGAAGTACCCGATGGTTTACGGCAAGTGGAACTACATGAGCGGTTTGGGCGCGTTCATGGGTGTGGCAAACAGCATCACCGGGGACGTCTGGGTCTACAAGCCCCAATTGGGCGAGTTCAGTGTCGACGGCCTCGATTTCGCCGGTTCAGAAATTGCCCTGTACGAGCGCATGCGCACGTCCGCGTATCCTGTGGCAGACACTGCCGCCACCGGTGTTCCCGAACCAAGCACGTTGCTTCTGCTTGTCATCGGCATGGCTGCGCTCCTTCGTCGAGGCCAGATCAGTGTGAGCGGGCACAGCGGAGCGCCGCCGATGAGTGCCTGTGGCGTCATTGCGCCCGTCATGTGACGGCGCTGCGCCATGGCGTGGAACTCACGCCAGCCGCAACTCGGCTGACACGCACACGCCGCTGCCGTCGGGCAGATTCTCCGCCCGCAGGTTACCGCCGTGAAAGCGTGCGATCATCCTCGCTACATACAGTCCCAGCCCCAGATGGGGCTCGCCGCCCGGATCGCCCGACCGCGCCGACACCATTGAATCAAACAAGCGGTTCTGTATTTCGGGCGGCAGCAGCGGGCCGGTGTTGGTGACGGAAAGCTCCGTGGTCGTTGCGCCCAAAGCGAGGAAGATTCGGATTGGGGTGCCAGGCCGGGCGAAGCCCGCCGCGTTCTCGACCAGCTTGTCGAGCATCTGGGCCGCCAGATCGGGGGTGCCACGCACCCACACGGGGTAGCGGGGCAAGACGCTTTCGATGCTCCGCCCGGCATGCAGGCTGCGGTAGCCGTTCACGCACTCGGCGACGACGGCGCGCAGATCGAAGCGTTCGGTCTCGGTGCTGGCGAGGGCTTGTTCCATCCGACTGGCCTCGCTCATCCGCGACAGAATGCGCGACAAGCGCGCCAAGCCGGCATCGGCCCGGTCAACATAGGTCAAGGCCGACGCCGGCAAAGACTCCATGCGCAGATTCTCTAGCGACGAGCGCACAACGGCCACGGGTGTGCGCAATTCGTGCGACAGCCGACTGGCCATGCTTTCAAGATAGGCGTGGTGGCCGGTCAGCCGTTCGAGCAGGGCCGAAAAGCTGCGCGACAGGTCACCGATCTCGTCACTCGCGCGCGAGGCCGTGGTCAATGCCGAAATGCGCCCCTGCCCGTCTATCGCACTTTCAGCCTCGTCGCGCAGCTTACGGATACGCGCCGACAGGCGTGATGCGAATCCAAAGATCAGGATGGCCGCGGATACGAAGCTCACCAAGGTGAGCAACACCAGTCGCTCTGCTGCATGGTTGCGCAGGCTGCTCACGGAGTCCGCCCGCTCCTCGACAAGTACGACGCCCAGCACCCGGTCGCCGCTCCACACCGGATGCGCGGCGGCGACCACGAGCGCCGCGGGATCGTGCACCGTCTTCACCCCACTGCTCGACACGCCCATCAAGGCCTCGAACACCTCCCGGCTGCCACGCCCATCCCTTATGTCCACATGTTCACCCGAAGCGCCGCGCCCCATACCGAGCGCGCGTGCCAGCATCGAGCGCCAGAAAGTGGGCTGAGGCGCGTGCGCCATGTCACCACCAGGCGCGGCGGACGCGCGGTCCGAGTCCAGACTGCCGGCTCGCGCGAGCACCTCGAGATCGCGGCTGATTACCGAGATCTGCGACGTGGTCCGTTCCAGCCCGCGCAGGATCGCTTCCACCTCGGCCAATTCGCGCCGTTCCACACGTTCGCGCCCGCCGAACGCCAGTGGCGCCTCCAACAGCTCTTCACCCGGAAGAAGGGTCGCAGCCGGACCGATCAACCCGCCACTGCTCCGCGGACGGGTGACCAGCAGATGCGGGCGATCGTGCAAGGCGGTCGCCACGGCCCGCGCGGTGGCGAGCAGCCCCTGGCGCTGCCCCTCCAGTAGAAACGCCTCCATCTCCTTGATGTACTGGTAACCCATCCACGGCAAACCCAGCAACAACACGGCGAACAGCGCAAGCTTCTTGCGCAGATCAAAGCGCAGCTTGAGCATTACGCGCGCCCCCGGGGCGACGCGCGAGCGGCGATGTCGGCACTGCGCGTCAGACCTTCCATCGATAGCCCATGCCGTAGACGCTCTCGATGTGATCGAAGGCCGGATCAACCGCGGCAAACTTGCGCCGTATGCGCTTTACGTGCGATGTGATGGTACTGTCGTCGACCAGACGGGCATCGTGCATCAACTGGTCGCGGCTCTTCACGTGGCCCGGCGTCCTGGCCAGCGTATGCACCATCCAGAACTCGGTCAGCGTCAGCGCCACCGCTTGCCCGCGCCATTCCGCACTCAAGCGCATGGTATCCAGCCGCAACGGGCCGCGCTCGACACCGCCCTCGCCCGGTGAGACATCGGCAAGCGCGTCCAGCCTGCGGAACAGCGCCGCAATACGGGCGAGCAGATGCGGCAGGCTGATGTCCTTGGTGAGGTAGTCGTCCGCACCCAGCCGCAGTCCGGAAACGATGTCGAAGTCGCTGTCGCGCGCACTCAGGAAGATGATCGGCAATCGCGTCGACAAGGCACGCAAGGCACCACACAGTGTGAAGCCGCCCTCGGGTTCGTCACCCAGCCCGATGTCTATGATCGCGAGATCCGGCAACCGCCCCTGGAACGCGGCCATGGCCGAATGACGGTCCGCATGTGCGGACACCTCATAGCCCTGACGCATCAGAGCCTCGGCGTAGTTGGCGCGTATATCCGCCTCATCCTCGACGATCGCGATGCGTCGTGCCATGACTCCTCCCGTTGATTTCGGCCGGACTATACCACTGCGCCGCCGCCACTGGCCGCCTCTCGGGCGCGACCACGCAATCGCCATTTTGCTGCCACTTTTTGCCCCCAGCAGGCCACTTTCGCGACCGAGCGCTGCCGGATTCCGGCGTTGAAATATCGCCAGGCGGGACGCTCGACAAGCAATCGAGCCCCGGACGCAAGCAGCCCGCTTGCCGATACGGACCGGACTCACAGGGAGACCCTCATGGAAATCGAGCACAAGCAAGTGCAGCTGGAGCAGCACTTCGTCGTCGAGCTGCTCAGCCTGATCATGCGCGTATTACTGACGGCGCTCGCATTCAACATCGCCATCGGCGCCGTGGTGTTGCTACTCGCCAGCAACGCCCAGGCCGCCACCGTTGCCGCGACCCAAGGCACGCTGTATATCGGAGAGGAAGGCGAGCACGCGCTGCTGTTGCGCACCGATGTCGGCATCCGCGTCGGCGGGCCGCTTGCCCGCAGCCGTGTAACCCAGTCATTCAGGAACACCTCGGAGCACTGGCGCGAAGGGATCTACGTCTTCCCCCTGCCCGAGGACTCGGCCGTGGACCGGCTGCGCATCCGTGTAGGGGAACGCGTCATCGAGGGGGAAATCCAGCCTCGTGACACTGCACTGCGCCACTATCAACAGGCGCGCGACCGCGGCCAGCGCGCGGCGCTGGTGGAACAGGAGCGTCCGAACATCTTTACCGCGCATGTGGCCAACATCGCGCCGGGCGAAGAGATCGAGGTGGTGATCGAGTATCAGCAAAGCCTGGGCTACGAACGGGTCGGCGACCACGGTGAATACGGTGAATACGGCCTGCGCTTCCCGATGGTGGTCGCACCGCGCTACATGCCGGGGTTGCCCACCGAGATGGCGCTCGCACGTCCCCAACGGGGCTGGGCGCGGGACACCGATGCGGTACCCGATGCGTCGCGCATCAGCCCGCCGCTGCGCCACGCCGACGAAGGTGGCGGCCACCCGGTGTCGATCACCGTGGATATAGAGGCCGGGGTTCCGCTCGGCCACATCGAAAGCCCGCATCACGCCATCGAGGTGCGCAAACTCAGTGCGACACGCCACATCGTCACGCTGGCCGAACACTCGGTGCCGGCCGATCGCGATTTCGAACTGCGCTGGCGACTTGCCCCCGGCAAGGCACCCGCCGCCAGCCTGTTCGTCGAACACGGCGCGCGCCGCGACCACGCCCTGCTGATGCTGGCCCCGCCGGTACTGCAGAACGTGGCCGAACGCATCCCGCGCGAGACCATTCTGGTAGTCGACACCTCCGGCTCCATGCACGGCACCTCGATCGAGCAGGCTCGCGAGGGCCTGCTGTTCGCACTCGAACGCCTTGGCCCTGATGACAGCTTCAACCTGATCGAATTCAACTCCTTCACCCACGCCCTGTTCGAGCACGCCCAGCCTGCAACCGCTGCCAACAAGGCCGAGGCAACGCGCTGGATCGGGCGACTGCGCGCGAACGGTGGCACAGAGATGGCGGCGGCACTGACACGGGCGCTGGACGGTCGCCGATCACAGGAACGCCTGCGCCAGGTGGTCTTCCTCACCGACGGCGCGGTCGGCAACGAGCAAGCGCTGTTCGAGCTGATCGAGCGTCGCCTCGGTGACTCGCGGCTGTTCACGGTCGGTATCGGCTCCGCGCCAAACAGCCACTTCATGCGCAACGCCGCCCGTCACGGACGTGGCAGCTTCACCTACATCGGCTCGGTCGACGAAGTCCGCGAGCAAATGAGCGCCCTGTTCGCCAAACTCGAAGCGCCGACGCTGCGCGACATCGAAGTACGCTGGACCTCCGCCGCCGCCGACGACCCAGCCCTTCCGGTGCCAGACCTCTACCTGGGCGAACCGGTCGTCGTAACCGCCAGTCTGAACAATGCCGAGGGGGTGGTCACGGTCAGCGGCCGGCTTGGCGACGTACCATGGCAGACCACGATCGACCTCGGCGACGCGCACCTGGTCGAAGGCGTGGGTGCGCTGTGGGCCCGCCGCCGCATCGACACCCTTCTGGACAGCCTCGGCCGCGGCGGCGACGCCGAGTCCGTGCGCATCGAGGCCACCGCACTCGCACTCGAGCACCGTCTGGTGAGCCGCTACACCAGTCTGGTCGCGATCGATACCAGCCCGGCGCGCCCCAGGCAGGCCGGCCTGCAAACGGACGAAGTTCCCGCCAGCCTGCCGTCGGGGTGGACGCACACCACCGTAGCCGGCGAACTTCCGCGCGGCGCCACCGACTCGGCCAGACATCTTGTCACCGGGCTGCTTGCACTGATGCTGGCGTGGCTGCTTGGCGGACTGCGCCGGGCAACGGCCTCTGCCCGGCTGGCAACCTGAGCGGAGACCGGACGATGCCTGCTTCCACACCATGCCGCGATTGTCGGGGCGCCGCCTTCCTCGGTGCACAGTGCACATGGCCTTGTACAGCCGTCACGACATCCCTGGCCCCCACCCACAAACAGCGGATATCCGCCGGCAGGCACCTGACCGGCCTGTTGGCGGTGCTGGCACTACTCATCGCCATGTGGCAGTTCGGCCAGGCCACCTACATCCATGCCAAGGCCTGGCTGGCGCAGCGACTGATCGCCGATGCCTGGCAACACGCCCTGGACACCGGCGAGACGACACCGCCATGGCCTTGGGCCGACACCTGGCCGGTCGCACGACTCCGGGTCAGCACTCTTGGCGTCGACCAGTTCGTGCTCGCGGGTGCCGACGACCGCAGCATCGCCTTCGGCCCTGGGCTGGTGCACGGCACCGCCGCACCGGGCGGACACGGCAACAGCGTGCTCGGCGGGCACCGCGACACCCACTTCTCGTTTCTCCGCGACCTGCGCGACGGTGACCTGATCGAAATGCAGGCCACGGACGGTCATTGGCACACCTACCGGGTCGGCGCGCTGGCAGTGGTGGACAAGCGCGACCTGTGGGTACTCGAGCAGCACGGACCGGACCGCCTCAGCCTGGTCACGTGCTACCCCTTCGATGCGCTCAGCGCTGGCGGTGACGCCCGCTACCTGGTCGTCGCCGAGCGCGTAACCGTGGGTCGCCCCCGGCCTGCGGCCGCGATCATGGAGACACCACGCGCGCATCACGTCACGCTCGCCCGCGCGGAAGATGGATAGCGCCGATGGCTTAGCTGCTATCATCTTGCATCCCCTCAGGATGTACGCGCCGCATGAATGTCGCGATCATCGACGACACACCGTTGAACCTGATGCTGATGGAAAAGCTCGTCGCCCGTCAGCCGGGCTGCGCTGCGCATGCATTTTCCGAACCGCTCACCGGGCTCGAGTGGTGTCTCCGCCACGAACCCGACCTGATCATCGTCGATTACATGATGCCCGAGCTCGACGGCCTCGAGTTCATCCGTCGCGTGCGGGCTCGCCATGAACGCGACGACGTTCCGATCCTGATGGTCACCGCCAGCAGCGAACGCCAGACGCGCTACGACGCGCTTTCCAGCGGCGCCAACGACTTTCTCACCAAACCGGTGGACGCCCACGAATTCGAGCCGCGTGTGCGCAACATGCTCAAGCTGCGTCAGGCCCACCTCGACACCCGCCACCGCGCCGAAATTCTTGAGGCGGAGGTTCGCCGTGCAACGGCCGAGATCCACGCGCGCGAACTCGAGACCATCACCCGCCTGGCCCGCGCTGCCGAATTCCGCGACCCCGAGACCGGCGCGCACATCCAGCGCATGTCGCAGTTCTCGGCGCTCATCGCCGAAGCGCTCGGCTTCACCCGCCTACAGGTCGAAGACATCGCCCGCGCGGCGCCCATGCACGACGTCGGCAAGCTCGGCATCCCCGACCAGATCCTGCTCAAGCCCGGCCCGCTCACCACCGATGAGCGCGAAATCATGAAACGACACCCCGCGATCGGCCATGAGATCCTGAAGGATTCGGCCTCCAGCGTGGTGCAACTGGGCGCGACCATTGCCCTCTCCCACCACGAGAAGTTCGACGGATCGGGTTATCCTTACGGGCTCGCGGGCGAAGCGATACCGATCGAGGGTCGCATCGTCGCGGTCGCCGACGTGTTCGACGCGATCACCTCCGAGCGCCCCTACAAGAAGAGCTGGCCGATCGCATCGGCCATCGACTTTCTGCGCCATGGCAGCGGCAGCCACTTCGACCCCCGGTGCGTCTCCGCACTGCTTGGCCGCATGCCGGACGCGCTCGCCATTCGGGAACGGTACAAGGACAATTGACGCAGACTTCTCCCGACACCACGGCCACGCGCCCCGCGCCGGCAAGCCCTCCGAGGCAGGCGGCGACGTTTTCACTGCGCAACCGGCTGACTGCCTTGTTCGCCCTGTGCATGCTTCTGTGCGCCGGTTTCGCGACCGCATATCTCGCCAGCCGCCAGAACCACGGCGTGACCGACCAGGTCGATACCCAGACGCGAGCCATCGCATCAAGCATCGCCGCGCTGTCGCTTGCGGAAGTCGCCGCCAACGATCGCATCGCCCTGACACGCAGGCTGGAGAGTTTCAACGAACTGGAAATCGTCCGCGCCCTGGCCGTCACTGATCGCCAGGGCGCCCCGCTGGCAGCCGCACGCCGCAACGCGGCCGGCAACCTCGCGGCAGTATCGGGCCGGGAACTGGGCAATCTCGGCGACCCTGGGGCGCCGCCGGCAATGTCAGACAGCGCAGGAGCACGCGTAGTGTGGGCGTCGATCGGGCAGATTGCGCCGATTGGCTGGGTACGGCTGGAATACGAGACCGGCGCACTGGAACAGGCACGCCGGCGACAGGCGCTGGAAGCGACCATTTTCATCCTGGCCAGCGTGCTGGCCGCCAGCGTGCTCGTCCACTGGATGGTCGGACGCACGCTCAGGGGGCTGCGGCGCGCAGCCCGCTACGCCACCGCGCTGGAGCGTGGTGACAGTGCGCGCGCACCGATGCCATCGCACGAGGCGCGCGAGGTCCGCGAAATCATCGAGGCACTCAAGCATCACGCGGAAACCCTGGATCAGTTGCGCGACAAATGCCATTGCAACGAGGCCCAGTTCCGCCGCCTGCTGGACGATCTGCCGCAACCGGTATTCGAGCTGGACCCGGAGTTCCGCATCCGCTACGCCAATGCCGCCATGCACGCGCTGTTGGCAGCGCGTTTCGACTCCGACCCGCCTGACACCCTGGACACCTTGCTGCACGCGGGCGAGCCGGAGCGGCTGGCCGAGCCGCTCCAGGCTCTGATCCGCGGAACGCGCGAGCACTTCGACGAACAAGTCCGCATCGGCGGAACGGCTGCGCCGGAACTGTGGCTCAACCTGAAGGCCTACCGCACTTTCGGCGACGACGGCCGATTCCGCAGCCTGATGTGCAGCGCCACACGGCCCTGAGCATCAGGATTTTGTTCAGCCGCGCTGGATCAGTTCGATCTTGTAGCCGTCCGGGTCTTCGACGAACGCGATCACCGTCGTGCCGTGCTTCATCGGCCCCGCTTCGCGCACCACTCGCCCACCACGGGCGCGGATGTCGTCACAGGCCTTGTACGCATCAGGCACTGCCAGCGCGATATGGCCGTAGCCGTTGCCAAGCTCGTAGGACTCGGTGTCCCAGTTATGGGTGAGTTCGATCACCGCGGCTTCGGTTTCGTCCTCGTAGCCGACGAAGGCAAGGGTAAAGCGCCCTTCTGGATAGTCCTGCTTGCGCAGCAGGCGCATTCCGAGCACTTCGGTATAAAACGCGAGGGAGCGGTCGAGATTGCCGACCCTGAGCATGGTGTGAAGCAAACGCATTGGACTCTCCTGTTGAGTGCGGCCCCGGACGACACCCTGGCTTGGGCTCCGGAAGAATTGCCGCGAGAACATGAAAGCAGCAGGACCGCTAGCCCGAGCGAAGGTTCGGCCTGCTGCGCACCCTGGGTATGCGGAACGTCACGTCCGAACCTCCCCGATCACCGGCAAGGAGTCTGCGGCTTGCCGCAACTGCGCCCGTGCCGTCCGCCAATCGGGATACAAGGATGCGACAACCGCCCAGAAGCGGGCTGAATGGTTCATTTCGAGCAAGTGGGCCACCTCGTGTGCCACGACGTAGTCGCCCAGTTGGGGCGGAAGGTGGATCAGGCGCCAGTGCAGGCGGATGCCGCTGCGCGCGCTGCAACTGCCCCAACGGGTTCGCGCCGTGGTTACGCGCACGACGGGTACCGCAAGCCCCAGCCGGTGGCAGTATTCCTCCACCCGCCCACCAAACCAGCCCAGCGCCCGACCCTGCAGCGCCGAAACCATGGCCCTGGCTTGCCGCCCGCTCTGCGGTAGCCACAACTCCTCCACGCCGTCCGCCGCATGCACCCACCGCACACGACGCGCGCCACCGCCATCCAGGCGCACGCGGGAAACACGGCCCAGCAGCGGAAAACGCGCGCCGTCCTCAATGCGGAAAACGTCCTCCTCGCGTCGCACATCCAGACGTCCCAGCCGGTCGAGCAACCAGTCTCCGTTGGCGAGCAGAAAACGCTCGGCTTCGCCCACAGGGGTCGTGGCCGGCGCAGACAGGCGGACGCCGTTGCGACCCACTTGCAGCGACAGGGTCTTGCGCGTCGAGCGGCGCAGGACGAATTCGACCTCGCGTTCCCCGACCCTGATGCGCCGCAACTCCTCGGTCGCATCCCGACTGCCAGGCGCACGCGGCCGCCTCAACTCCGAAGTGTTCAACCCGCGGACCACGCGCTTCACCCCTTGGGCTGCCACTCGTAGCCAAGGGCGCTGACCCCCTGCTTCAAGTCTTCCAGGGCCGCCGACACCCGCGCGACCGGCCCCTTCATGCCGAGTTCGACCGAGCGTCGCTCGCCCTCGCCGGCCACCGTGGGCAGGCTGAACAAGGTGGCATCCGGATAGCGCGCGGAGACACGCTCCATCAGTTCGATCAAACGCCCCTCGTAGGCGTCCCAGACGGTAATGGCGCGTTCGACGTAGTCCTCGACGTGGTGGAGATGGGCAAAGCGGGAATCGAGCACCCATTCGATCATGGGCCAGGCCATGACCGGAAAGCCGGGAACGAAGAAGTGATCGCGGATCGAGAAGCCTGGAATCTGGTTGTAGGGGTTCGGAATGATCCCGCTTCCCAGCGGAAACACCCCCATCTGCAGCCGGTGGGGCGTGATCTCGTCCCCGAAACGGGCACGGATGGCCGCCTCGGCTTCGGGGTGGAGGGCAAGTTCCAGCCCCAGCGCAGCCGCGGCCGACTGACGTGTACGGTCGTCGGGCGTGGCGCCGATGCCGCCGAAGCTGAAGACGATGTCACCAGTCGCGAAACTCTCGCGCAAGGCCTGGACCAGGCGCTTGCCGTCGTCACCGACGTAGCGCGCCCAGGCGAGCTTGAGCCCCCTCGCGCCAAGTAGCTCAATGAGCTTAGCCATATGCTTGTCGGACCTGCGGCCCGAGAGAATCTCGTCGCCAATGATGATCGCGCCGAACGCCATCTCGCTCTCCTTGCTTTACTGTGTGCCCGCCACCGGATCCAGCACCACCACCTCCTCAGCCAGCCGCCGCTGGCGCAGCGCCTCGAGCATGAAATGAACGAAGGCGAGACCGCAGAACGCCGGGGCGAACAGATTCACAACAGGTACGTAGGCCAGAAGCGCACACACCACCCCCAGCGACAGCGACTGCCCACGCAGCCGCTGCGGCAGGAAGCGGAGCTCCGAACGATCGGCATGCAACATCAACGCGTCGTAGCCAAAAGCCTTGTGGTTGAGCCACGCCGTCAAAGCAAGCACGATCAGCGCAGCCGCGCCGGGAATCAACCACAACGGCAGACTGAGGATCAACAATCCGGCAAACACCAGGCCTGCAAGCAGGGCGTTTGCGACACTGCCGACGTTCGAGCCGCCACGCCGCTGCTCCAGATCCGCGTAGTCGCGCGCGCCGACACGCTCCAGCATCAACGGGATGGCGAACACCGAGACGAGTAGCGCGGCAGTCAGGTAAATCACGGGCAGGAAAGCGAAGGCCACACCAAGCTTCACCAGCACGACCAAGACCGCCGCCAGCCAGCCGTCGCCTGCGATCCCCGAGCCGATCACCGGCACGCCCGCAAGCGCGTCCAGCGCGCTGCCGATCAGCCACGGCCAGGCCAGAACACCAGCCACCGTCCACACCACGCTGGCGCCCAACGCCGGCCACAGAAGATGCCAAAGTACGCCAGGTTCGCGCAGGCTGCGCAGGGCCCGCGCCAGCGACAGTGCGATCAACCCCACCTTCGCCCCAGCACCGAAGTCAACGCATCATGCCGGGCAACACGCCCTTCATGCCGCGCATGAGCTTCTGCATCCCTCCCTTGGAGAACTGCTTCATGACCTTCTGCGTCTGCTCGAACTGCTTCAGCAGGCGGTTGACCTCCTGCACCGACACCCCCGCCCCCGCTGCAATGCGGCGCTTGCGGCTGGCCTTCAGGATCTCAGGCCGGGCGCGCTCCTGCGGCGTCATCGAATTGATGATGCCCTCGATGCGGCCGATGGCCTTCTCCTCGGTTCCCCCCTGGAGTTGCCCGGCCATCTGCGCAAACTGTGCGGGCAGCTTGTCGATCATCGACGACAGCCCGCCCATCTTGCGCATCTGCGCAATCTGCTCCTTGAAGTCCGACAAATCGAAGCCCTTGCCCGTCTTGAGCTTCTGCGCGAACTGCCGGGCGGCCTCTTCGTCAACACCACGACGGGCTTCCTCCACCAGACCGAGAATATCGCCCATGCCGAGAATGCGGCTGGCCATACGCTCGGGATGGAATTCCTCCAGCCCTGAGAGCTTTTCACCGACCCCTGCGAACTTCAGCGGTTTGCCGGTGACGTGGCGCACCGACAGCGCCGCGCCACCGCGCGAGTCACCGTCGAGCTTGGTCAACACCACGCCGGTAAGCGGCAAGGCTTCGTTGAACGCCCGGGCGGTATTCACCGCATCCTGACCAAGCATGGCGTCCACCACGAACAAGGTCTCGATCGGCTTGACCGCAGCATGCAAGGCCTTGATCTCGGCCATCATCGCCTCGTCGATCGCCAGCCGGCCGGCAGTGTCGAGCAGCACCACGTCGTAGTAATGGCGGCGCGCGTAGTCGAGTGCTGCCAGCGCGATGTCGACCGGCCTCTGGTCGGCGCTGGACGGGAAGAAGTCGATCCCGGCCTGCCCCGCGACCGTCTTCAACTGCTCGATGGCCGCAGGGCGATAAACGTCGGCCGACACTGCGAGCACCTTCTTCTTCATGCGCTCGTGCAAGAGTTTGCCGAGCTTGCCGGTGGTCGTGGTCTTGCCTGCCCCCTGCAGGCCGGCCATCAGGATCACTGCCGGCGGCTGGGTGGACAGGTCCAGTCCGGTGTGGCTTCCCCCCATCAGAAGCTTCAGTTCGTCGTGCACCACGCCGACCAGCGCCTGTCCGGGGGTGAGCGAGCCGACGACCTCCTGGCCGACCGCCTTCTCCTTGACCCGCGCAACGAAATCCTTGACCACCGGAAGGGCGACGTCGGCCTCAAGCAAGGCCATGCGGACCTCGCGCATCGCGTCCTGGATGTTATCCTCGGTCAGCCGCGCCTGGCCGCGCAGCGTCTTGACGACCTTGGAAAGTCGTTGGGTGAGATTGTCGAGCATGTTGCTTGGGCCCCTCGGGCTTGGAGTAAACTGTCGGAATAATGCAACCAATTCTACTTCATCTGCTGGCCGCCACGCTCTATGGGGTGCTCGGCGCCCTGTTCTGGCGCGCCCAATCTGCCGATGCCTCGCCCCGCGCCCCCGGCATGTCGACACGCGAACGCCTGCTTTTGCTGGGCGCACTGTGCGCCCAGGGGCTGGCACTGCATCTGGCGATGTTCGCCGGTGACGGCATGCGCTTCGGCTTCGGACTCGCGGTGTCGCTGATGCTGTGGCTGGCCGTCGCGTTCTACTGGATCGAGACGTTCTACGCCCGCCTGGACGGACTGCACGGCCTGGTTTTGCCGGCCGGCGTGATCGGCAGCGTGCTGCCCCTGGTCTTTCCAGGCCAGCATCTGCTCGCGAATGCGGCCTCGCCCGCCTTCCGCGCCCATTTCATCGTGGCCATGCTGGCCTACAGCCTGTTCACCCTGGCCGCGCTCCATGCAATGTTGATGGCGATGGCCGAGCGCCAGCTCCACAGCGGGCGCCTCAGCCGCACCGTTGCCGCGCTACCGCCCCTGCTCACCATGGAGGCCTTGCTGTTCCGGCTGATCGGCATCGCCTTCATCCTGCTCACGCTGACCCTGGGCTCGGGCATCGTCTTCTCCGAAACCTTGTTCGGCCAGGCCTTCCGCCTCGACCACAAGACGGTGTTCGCAATCGTCTCGTGGCTGATCTTCGGCGCCTTGCTGATCGGCCGGCGCATGTGGGGCTGGCGCGGACGGGTGGCGTTGCGCTGGACACTGGCCGGGTTCACGGCCTTGGTACTGGCCTACCTGGGCAGCCGTTTCGTCATCGAGGTGTTGTTGCAACGCGCCAACTGAGGCCGGCGCATACCCGCGCCGTAAATCCCATCGCTTGACACGCATTCCGGGTCGGCGGAATACTGCCCGGACCCGACACCCTCAAGATTCTTGTGGACGACATTCCTTTAGGCGCGCAATTCGGCGCGCTCGTTTTATTGCTTCTCCTTTCCGGCCTGTCCTCGATGACCGAGACGGTCATGATGGCGTCGAACCGCTACCGATTGCGTTCCCTGGCCAGCGCAGGCCATCGCGGCGCGACACTCGCCATCGCCTTGCTCGACAAGACCGACCGACTGCTCGGCGTGGTCCTGCTGTTCAACAACCTGGTGAACGTCGGCGCGGCCACACTGGCCAGTGTGATCACCATCCACCTGTTCGGAGAGGACCGTCTCGCACTTGCCGCGGGCACGATCATTCTCACCTTCTTCATCCTGGTCTTCTCGGAGATCACCCCCAAGGTCATCGGCGCCCACCACGCCGATCGGCTGGCGCTGTTCGTCAGCTATCCGCTGACTTTTCTCCTCAAGCTCACCTACCCCGCCATCTGGTTCGTCAATCTGTTCGTGTCGGGTTTGCTGTGGTGCCTGAGGCTGCAACCCAAGGAGCAGGCATCGGCGGGCACCCTGTCGATCGAGGAGTTGCGCGCGATGGTGCTCGAATCGGGGCGCTACATCCCTCAGAAGAATCGCGACATCCTGGTGAACCTGTTCGACCTGGAGCACATCACCGTGGAGGATGTCATGACGCCGCGCGGTGCGATCGAACACATCGATCTGCGCGCCCCGGAAGAGCAGATCCGCCAGCGCATCGCCACCAGTTATCACACCCGCCTGCCGGTGCTCGACGGCGACAATGAGCGCGTGATCGGCGTGCTCCACCTGCGCCGGATGCTTGCCCACACGCTGGAGTCCGGCTTCGACGCCGAATCGATTCGCGAGCTCGTGGCCAAGCCCTACTTCATTCCGGCCGACACGCCGGTGTATTCGCAACTGCAGTTCTTCCAGGAGAACCAGCAGCGCCTGGCGCTGGTGGTCGACGAATACGGCGAACTGCTGGGCCTAGTGTCGGTAGAGGACATCATCGAGGAGCTCATCGGCAAGTTCACCACCAGCATGCCCGACAGCGGCGACAAACTCGCCTGGGGGGCAGACGGCAGCGTCATGGTGGACGGCACCCAAAACCTGCGCGAACTCAATCGCAAGCTGGGCCTCAACCTGCCGGTAGAGGGCCCCAAGACCTTGAACGGGCTCATTCTCGAGCATTTGCAGGACATCCCCGACGCCGATCTGTCGCTGCGCATCGGTGAGGTCGCCATCGAGGTCATCCAGAGCGAGGACAAGATGGTACGCATGGCGCGGCTGTTCCGGCCGGACGTACCGCGCATTTGAGTTTAGAATGACTCGTACGGCCCGGTAGCCAACGGCCTCGAAACGCCTGTTTCAGGCAGTGGTCGCTTTACAAGCAAGGTCGCTACATGCAAACATCGGGGCGATATGCAATCATAGTGTCCTTGGCTGCGCCATCCGACGTCAGCGCAACGCCAGACCATCGACCTTCAAACGGCAGAGCATGGCAGCAAATCCTCAACCGATCATCAGCGGCCTCGGCCGCGCGCTGATTCAGCACGGCAAGCTCTCGGAAGCGGATGCTGCCGCGTGCTCGACCAATGCGTCGACCAATCCCAACGGCTTCATCCTTGAGTTGGCGCAGCGCAAGCTGATCGGCACGCGGGATGTCGCCGCCTTCGCCGCAGAAACCTTTGGGTACCCGCTGATCGATATCGCGGCGATCGACCCGCAATACTTCCAGAAGGATGCGGTCGATCGCAAACTGATTTCCAAACACCTCGTGGTGCCGCTGATCAAGCGTCAGAATCGCATCACGATCGCGACGGCCGACCCCTCCAATCTCCGCGCCCTCGACGAAATCCGCTTCCAGACCGGCTTACAGGTTGATCTCGTGATCGCCGAGGCGGACAAGATCGGGCAAGTCATCGAACGCATGTCGGAGAGCGCGTCTCAGTCGCTCAAGGACTTGACCGGCGAAGACTTCGACATGGACTTGCTGCAGGACGAGACGTCCGCCGAGTCCACGACCACTGCCGACGATGCGTCGGACGTCGATGACGCCCCTGTGGTCAAGTTCATTCAGAAGGTGCTCGTCGACGCAATCAATGAAGGCGCATCGGACATCCACTTCGAGCCCTACGAGAAGTACTACCGTATCCGTGTTCGCACGGACGGCATCCTGCGTGAGATCGCGCAGCCGCCACTGGTGCTGAGGGAAAAGATCGCGGCCCGCATCAAGGTCATCTCGCGCCTGGACATCTCGGAAAAGCGCGTCCCCCAGGACGGGCGGATGAAGCTCGTGCTGTCCAAGAACAAGGCCATCGATTTCCGCGTGTCCACCCTGCCAACGCTGCACGGCGAGAAGATCGTGATGCGTATTCTCGACCCCTCTTCGGCGATGCTGGGCGTGGACGTGCTGGGGTACGAACCGGAGCAGAAGCAGGCCCTGCTCGACGCGGTGGGCCGGCCTTACGGAATGGTCCTGGTCACAGGCCCCACGGGCTCGGGCAAGACTGTTTCGCTCTACACCTGTCTGAATATCCTCAATACCGCAGGCGTCAACATCTCGACTGCGGAGGATCCGGCGGAAATCAACCTTCCGGGCATCAACCAGGTCAACGTCAACGAAAAAGCCGGCCTGACCTTTGCGGCCGCCCTGCGCGCGTTTCTCCGACAAGATCCGGACGTGATCATGGTTGGCGAGATCCGCGATCTGGAAACGGCAGAGATCTCCATCAAGGCCGCCCAGACCGGTCACCTGGTGCTGTCGACACTGCACACCAACGATGCGCCGACCACACTGGAGCGTCTGCGGAACATGGGGGTCGCGCCGTTCAACATCGCCTCTTCGGTCATCCTCATTACCGCCCAGCGACTCGCAAGGCGGCTATGCACCTGCAAACAACCGGTCGACATTCCGATCGAAGCCTTGCTCCAGGCGGGCTTTTCGGCCGAAGAGCTCGACGGCAGCTGGCAGCCCTACGGCCCGGTAGGCTGTGACCGCTGCAAGGGGAGCGGTTACAAGGGCCGCGTCGGTATCTACCAGGTCATGCCGATCAGCGAAGAGATCGCGACCATCATCATGACCAATGGCAACTCCATCGACATTGCAGAGCAGGCGCAACGGGAGGGCGTCAAGGACTTGCGTCAGTCCGGCCTGCTCAAGGTCAAGCAGGGCATGACCTCGCTCGAAGAAGTGCTCGCCACGACGAACGAATAAACCGGAAGAACTCGACCCATGGCAACCACCGCACAGGCAAAGACCACCGCTCGCACCCGTCGCGCCCCCGCCGGCCCGAAGGAGAACATCTATCACTGGGAAGGGCGCGACAAGACAGGCAAAGTCATTCGCGGCGAGATGCGCGCCGGTGGCGAAGCGGTGGTCCAGGCCACGCTCCGCCGCCAGGGCGTGAAGGTCAACAAGGTCAAGAAGCAGAACATGTCGCGTGGTCGGAAAATCACCGACAAGGACATCTCGCTGTTCACCCGCCAGTTGGCGACGATGATGAAATCCGGCGTGCCGCTTTTGCAGGCCTTCGACATCGGCATCAAGGGCTCGAACAATCCCAGTCTTTCGAGGCTGCTCAATGAAATCCGCTCCGACGTCGAAGCGGGCGCCAGCCTCTCCCAGGCGTTTTCCAAGCACCCCGTCCATTTTGATCGACTCTTCGTCAATCTCGTCGGAGCCGGCGAACAGGCCGGTATCCTGGACGATCTGCTTGACCGTCTCGCGACGTACAAGGAAAAGATTCTTGCGATCAAGAGCAAGATCAAGTCTGCACTGTTCTACCCCGCCGCCGTCGTCATCGTTGCCTCACTCGTGGTGTCGGTGATCATGCTGTTCGTCGTACCGGAGTTCAAGAACGTGTTCGCGAGCTTCGGCGCCGACCTGCCCTTGCCAACCTTGATCGTGATCGCGATGTCGGAGTTCTTCGTCGACTATTGGTACGCTGTGTTCGGAACAGTGATCGCGATCGTCTTCGGTATCGCGTTCTTGTACAAGCGCTCGCCGAAGATGCAGATCGCCGTCGACAGAGCCATACTCCAGTTGCCGGTCGTAGGCGAGATTGTCCGCAAGGCGACGATCGCGCGCTGGACCCGGACACTCTCGACCATGTTCGCTGCAGGCGTGCCGCTTGTTGAGGCGCTCGAATCGGTCGGAGGCGCTTCCGGCAACCACGTGTACATGACCGCAACCAAGCAGATTCAGAACGAAGTCAGTACCGGTACGAGTCTGACGGTGGCGATGCAGAACTCCAACGTCTTCCCGACCATGGTCGTGCAGATGGTGTCCATCGGCGAGGAGTCTGGACAGCTGGATTCAATGCTGGGCCGAACAGCCAGCTTCTTCGAACAGGAAGTCGATGATGCGGTCGCCGGGCTATCGCAGCTGCTCGAGCCGATCATCATGGTGTTCCTGGGCGTCGTCATCGGCGGCATCATCGTTGCAATGTACCTGCCGATCTTCAAACTCGGCGCAGTTGTGGGCTGATGGCCGACACGGCCGGAACGTTATCCAGTCCAGATGGATCATTTTGCTGAAGCCCCGCTTGCCCTGGGCATCATAGGGGCAGTTATCGGCCTGTTCGTCGGTAGTTTTCTCAACGTCGTCATCCATCGTCTGCCGAAGATGATGGAGCGAGAATGGCTCGCCCAGGCGGCCGAGTTGCGGGGCGAGTCGCCGCCCGAAAGCGTGCGCTTCAACCTCGCCACACCGCGCTCCCGCTGTCCGCATTGCGGTCACCAGATCACCGCGCTGGAGAACATTCCGGTGATCAGCTACGTGGTCCTGCGGGGAAAGTGCGGACATTGCGGCGCGCCGATCAGCCGTCGCTATCCGGTGGTCGAACTGCTCACCGCGGCACTGACGGGCTTTGCCGCCTGGCACTTCGGTTACGGGCTTGCTGCGGTCGGCGCGATCCTGATGCTGTGGACCCTGATTGCCCTCACGTTCATCGATCTCGATACCCAACTCCTGCCGGACAACCTCACGCTGCCATTGGTTTGGCTCGGATTGGCCTTCAATCTCGGAGGGCACTTTACCGACCTGTCCAGCGCGGTAATCGGAGCGATGGCGGGCTATCTGTCACTGTGGTCGGTGTTTTGGGCGTTCAAGCTGCTTACCGGCAAGGACGGCATGGGCTATGGCGATTTCAAGCTGCTCGCGGCGATCGGTGCGTGGCTGGGCTGGCAGATGCTGCCGCTCACGATCCTGTTCTCGTCGCTCGTCGGCGCGGTGGTCGGCATCAGCCTGATTGTGTTCGCCCGGCACGGTCGCCAGGTACCCATTCCTTTCGGTCCCTACCTCGCCGCCGCTGGCGTACTGGCACTGTTCTGGGGCAGGCCGCTCACCGAAATGTATCTCGGTCAGTTCTGATCCTGCACAGCGACACGCCATCCGAGGTCTGACACCGACTTGAAAAAGGGACTGAGCGCCCCCATGTTACGGAACAGTCGCGTACGCCGCCGGGCCAGCCCCCGGGAAGACGCGCGAAAGCCCATCTGATAGAATTTTGCGCTTGCCTTTGCGGAGGTTGCCATGCCGATCTACGAATATCGTTGCCAGAGTTGCGGTTTTCAGAAGGAACACCTTCAGAAGATGAGCGACAGCCCGCTCACCGCCTGCCCCAGTTGCGGTGCAGAGCGTTATACCAAGCTGCTCTCCGCGGCCGGCTTCCAGCTCAAGGGCAGCGGCTGGTATGCGACCGATTTCAAGGGGGGCGGTGCAACGGCTTCTGCCAAACCTGCGGAAACAAGCACCGCCGACAGTACACCCGCCTCGACAGGCGGCTGCGGCGGAGGCTGTGCCTGTCACCCGGCCTGAGAGACCATGCCGGGCGCGCCGTCGCCGCAGCTTGTACCCAGTTCTCTCGCCCAATCGCGATGCGGCGTTTGACGGGTGGCCTCGCGGCAACCCCGCAGTTGCAGCATGTCAAGCATCGATGCGTCGCGACGAGCGAACCGACTCTAACCGCAGGACCTACGGGTCCTGCTTTGTTGTGGAATACGATTACATGCGAAGCCATTACTGCGGCAAGGTAACCGCCGCCGACCTCGACCAGACCGTCATGCTGTGTGGCTGGGTTCATCGCCGCCGCGACCATGGGGGCGTGATCTTCATCGATTTGCGCGATCGCGAGGGGCTGGTTCAGGTGGTGTGCGACCCGGATCGGGCCGACATGTTTGCGATCGCCGAGTCGGTGCGCAGCGAGTTCGTGCTTCGCCTGACCGGCCGGGTTCGACGCCGTCCAGCGGGGACCGAGAACCCCAACCTGACGTCCGGTGAGATCGAGGTGTTGTGCCATGAGATCGAAGTGCTCAACGCAGCTGCCACGCCGCCGTTCCAGATCGACGACGAGAACCTCTCCGAGAACGTCCGCCTGACTCATCGCGTCGTCGACCTGCGCCGCCCGCAGATGCAGAAGAACCTGATGCTGCGCTACAAGGTCGCGATGGCCTTCCGCCGCTTCCTCGACGCAGCCGGCTTCATCGACGTCGAAACACCCACGCTGACCAAGAGCACCCCGGAGGGTGCGCGTGACTATCTCGTCCCCTCGCGCGTACATCCGGGCCAGTTCTTCGCCCTCCCCCAGTCACCCCAGTTGTTCAAGCAACTGCTGATGGTGGCCGGTTTCGATCGCTACTACCAGATCACCAAGTGTTTCCGAGACGAGGATTTGCGCGCCGACCGGCAACCCGAGTTTACCCAGATCGACCTCGAAACCTCGTTCATGGACGAGCACGAGATCACCGCCCTGGTCGAGGACATGGTGCGCAGCGTGTTCCGTGACACCATCTCGGTGGAGTTGCCGAACCCGTTCCCGCGCATGACCTATGCCGAGGCGATGCGCCGCTTCGGCTCCGACAAGCCCGATCTGCGCGTCACGCTGGAGTTGACCGAAGTCACCGATGCGGTTGCCGATGTCGCCTTCAAGGTGTTCAGCGGCCCGGCAACCTCCGGCGGACGCGTGGCGGCAATGCGCGTGCCTGGCGGCGCCGCGCTGACCCGTGGCGAGATTGACGAGTACGCCAAGTTCGTCGGCATCTATGGCGCCAAAGGCCTCGCCTACATCAAAGTAAACGACGCCTCCCGTCCCAACGAAGAGGGGCTGCAGTCGCCCATCGTCAAGAACCTTCACGAACAAGCCCTGCGCACGATACTCGAGCGCACCGGCGCTCGGAGCGGCGACCTGATCTTTTTCGGCGCCGACAAGGCGAAAGTGGTCAACGATGCAATGGGCGCGTTGCGGGTCAAGCTCGGCCACGAGAAGGGCTACGTCAGCGGCGAAGCCTGGACGCCTGTATGGGTGCTGGATTTCCCGATGTTCGAGTACGACGAGGACGACAAGCGCTGGACCGCCTGCCACCACCCGTTCACCTCGCCCAAGGACGAGCATGTCGCCCTGCTAGAGACCGACCCGGGCGCGTGCCTCGCCAAAGCCTACGATCTCGCACTGAACGGCTGGGAGATTGGCGGCGGCTCGGTGCGTATCCATCGCGCGGAAATGCAGAGCCAGGTCTTCAAGGCGCTCAACATCGGGGATGAAGAAGCGCGCGCGAAGTTCGGCTTCCTGCTCGACGCGTTGAAGTACGGTGCCCCGCCGCATGGCGGACTGGCGTTCGGCCTGGACCGGATTGTCACGCTGATGACGGGCGCCGAGTCCATCCGCGACGTGATCGCCTTCCCCAAGACCCAGCGTGCGCAGTGCCTGTTGACCGATGCGCCGGGCGACGTCGACGACAAGCAGTTGCGCGAGCTGCATATCCGCCTGCGCCAGAAGGTCGACACCCAGGTGGAAATCGACAGGGGCTGACGCTCCACGCATTGCCCGTGATCGGCCGCCGTGTCGGGCCGCCGATCACGGGCAAGCGCGGCACCGGGTTCGTTTCGGGGGCACCTTCCCGCCCCTTGTCCCTGCAACACCTTGTTGCGCCCGGCAGCAGCCGGTTGCGCCCTCCTCGCCCCCTACCCCTGCGGCTCCATTCCTGCCTTCGGTTCCGGCCGCTTCGGCTTCCTGTCGACGCAAGTCCTCCGCTGGCCTAAAGAAACCTCCGTCGGCTGCCGTTAGCTTCTGGTACGCTTTGAAACGCGTGCCGGGCGTATGGCGCGACGCCGGTCCCCAGGCACGCACGACCCCAAGCTGCGCGAGCAGCTCATGCCATGGCGAACCTCGATCAGCTCACTGTCCTCGTCATCGAAGCCAACCAAGGCATGCGGGCCCAGTTGCGCACGATGCTGGAGAGCTTTCGCATCACTGGCGTGCAGTTCGCCCCCTCTGCCGGCTCGGCGGTGCGCAAGTTGCGCGAGCAAGTCTTCGACGTCATCTTCTGCGACCACGATCTGGGTGAAGGCCAGGACGGCCAGCATCTGCTGGAGGACTTGCGCACGCGCGCCATCATCCCGCGGCGCACGATCTTCATCATGATCACCGGCGAACGCAACTACGAGCGGGTCATCGGCACGGCGGAGCTGTCACCCGACGACTACATCCTCAAGCCACTGACCGCCGGCACGCTGCAGATGCGGCTGGAACGCGCCCTGAACCATCGCGAATTGTTCCTTCAACTGTTCGACGCCATAGACCGTGGCGACCTGGAACGCGCCATCACCTTGTGCGAACAGGGCGAGGCCGAACATCCCCGCCAGCGCACCGACTTCATGCGCGAACGCGCCGAACTGCTTGCCACCCTCGGGCGGACCACCGACGCCCTTGCCGTGTTCGAGCGCGTGCTTGCCCTCAAATCCGCGCCCTGGGCCCGCCTTGGCTGCGCCCGCATGCACTATCTGCGGCACGAGTACCATGAAGCGCTCGCCTTGCTCGAAGGCCTGGTGGCGGAAAGCGCCTACTTTCTTGCCGCCTACGACTGGCTGGCGCGAACGCGCAAGGAGATTGGCGCGCTCGAGCAGGCGCGCGAAGCGCTGGCCGACGCGGTCGAGTTGTCGCCGCACCGGCTTTCGCGGCTACGCCACTATGCCCAGGCGGCCATGGACACGGCACACTACCAGGACGCAGAGCGCACGCTTGGTGAAGTCGTACGCAAGAGCAAGTACTCGGATTTCCGCGACCCGGAGGACCACGTCCGGCTGGTCCGTGCGCAACTGGCCCAGACCCGTTACGACGAGGCCGAGAACACCGTGCGCGACCTCGAACGCTCACTACCCGGCCAGCCCGAGACGCTTGTCTGCAGCGCCCTGTCACGTGCCCTGATCCTCAAGCAACGCCAGGACCACGCAGGCGCGCGCGATGCCGTGCTGGACGCACTTGCCGCCGGCAGTCGGGCAAGCGGACTGAGCGCTGACCTCAAGCAGCAACTCGTCGAGGCCTGTCTCGACAACCAGCTCGACACCGAAGGCAGCGAACTCGTCGCCGACATGCTGCGGCACGCCGAGGACGAACAGGCGCTCACCCACTCGCGTGCTGTCCTGCGTCGCCGTGGCCGCGACGACCTGGCCGAAGCGGTGGAACAACGCATACACGCCGAGGTCAAGACCTTCGTCGCGCGCGGCGCCCAGAAAGCCCAGGCGGGCGACTTCGACGGCGCGGTGCAGGAGATGATGGGGGCCGTCCGCAAGCTGCCGGGCAACCCGCACGTACTGTTCAATGCGGCACTTGCAATCCTGCGCCATATCGAGCACAAGGGTTGGAATGAACGCCTCGCCGAGCAGGCCCGCACCTTGGTCGTGCGCACCCGCCGACTCGATCCGGCCAATGAGAAACTCGACGCCCTCAGCCACTTCATGCAGACCCTGGCCAAGAAATACGGCATCCGCGCGGATCGCGCCACTGCCGACGTCGCGACACAGCCCGAAGGACGGTCGCCGCAGAAGGCCAAGGCCGCGTGGTTGCGATGACCGGCGACGCGCGGAGCCCGATCCGCTACCCGCCTGACAGCCATCCGCCGCCTTTGAACCTAGAAACCTCAGTTGACCGCTCTCCATGATCTTGAGTGCCTTAGAAAGCGTGGGAGACACAGCTTCGACTACGGTTACCCAATGGGTGAGTCCGCTACGCGCCCGATTGCACGCCTGGTGCGCCGCCTGGCTGCGTTGCTCCTCCTTGCAGGGAACAACCATGCCGCGTCGTCGCGCCTTGCCAGACGACGCCCCAGACGCACACTCGGACACGTCCAACTGAGGTTTCTAGGTTGAACCGACCACCACCCCTGCTCCGTAGCGCTTACACCCCCGAAACCCCTTGATCCCCTCAATGCACCTCATGTCAATCGCCCGTACCGGCTGGTCCGCCGCGCTGCGCAGCTTGCGCAGGACGCTCCCCTTCGTTCTGCTGCTTGTGGTCGCATGCCTGTCGGTTGCCTGTGGCGAGACCGACGCCACGAACCGTGGCAACGGCCCGCTCGCCGGATTGCCACCGGAGGCGGTCGCCACACTCGCGCTGATTCGCCAGGGCGGCCCCTTTCCCTACCGTCAGGACGGCACCACCTTCTTCAACCGCGAAGGTCTGCTGCCCCAGAAGCCCCGCGGCTACTACCGCGAATACACCGTTCCTACGCCGGGGGCGCGCAATCGCGGCGCGCGACGCTTCGTGACCGCTGGCAACCCGCCCGAGGTGTTCTACTACACCGAAGACCACTACCGCAGTTTCCGCCGTATCGAGGTTCCCACACCATGACGCCCGATCTGCTCGACCAACGCCTGCGTGCCACTGCCAACAGTGGCGTCTATCACCTGCCCCCGGGCGGTGCGGTGGCGCTCTCCGCAAGCGCCGCACGCCTGGGGCTGAGGTTCGAAACGATCGACCTCGATGGCTGCAGCGACAAGCATGACTTTCTCGGCCGCATGGCCGGCGCGCTGCGCTTTCCGGACTGGTTCGGCCACAATTGGGACGCGCTTGCCGACTGCCTGAGCGACCTCGAGTGGCTACCGGCTGACGGCTACGTGCTCCTGCTCGCGCATGCCGACCTGTTCCGCGGCAGGGCGGAGGCGGATTTCGTCGTTGCGCTGGGGATTCTTCAGCAAGCCGCGCGGGGATGGGCGGAAGCCGGCGTGCCGATGTGGGTGTTCGTCGACCTGGGCAGCAACGGCATCAGTCATCTGCGCAACCTGTGACGCCTCAGCCTTGTAACAGCGGGCTGCCGGACGCCCCACTCAAACGCCCCGAATCCGTACTCGTCGTCATCCATACGCCAGACTACCTGGTGCTGCTGCTCGAGCGGTGCGCGCCGACGGGTTTCTGGCAGTCCGTCACCGGCAGCCTTGAGCCTGGAGAAGCCCCCGCCGACACCGCCATTCGCGAGGTCCGCGAGGAAACCGGCATCATTCTGCCGCCTGCCTCGTTGCGCGACTGGCGGCACAGCCAGCGCTTCGAGATTCCCCCCGAATGGCGCGGGCGCTACCCGCCGGGCACCAGCCACAACCTCGAGCACGTTTTCAGCGCCTGCGTACCGGACGCCCGCCCAGTGCTCCTGTCGCCTTCCGAGCACCGGGCCTTCCGCTGGCTGCCGGCCCCCCAGGCAGCCAGGGAGGTCGCCTCCTGGACCAATCGCGACGCCATTCTGACCCTGTTTTCCGAAGCCCCCCGAAACGGGTAAGTCGGCAACCTGGGGGCTTGAAATACGGCGTCCCGTTCCTATATTCGATGCAGGTAACCGCCACGGTGCGCACCGGTCTCGGGCAGATCGCCAGGCGCATCCAACCACCATCGCAAGGAGACGAATCATGAGCAACATCATCCGCCGTGACCCGTTCGAGGATTTGTTCCGGGGCTTCTTCGTCCGCCCCGTCGATATTGGTGGCAACTCGCTCGCCGAATCGCCGCAAATGCGGGTGGACGTCAAGGAAAATCCCGACAACTACCAGATCCACGCGGAACTTCCCGGCATCCGCAAGGAAGACATCCACGTCCATATCGACGGCCCGGTCGTCGCGATCAGCGCAGAACGCAAGCAGGAAAAGGAAATCAAGGACGGCGAACGGGTACTGCGTACCGAGCGCTATTACGGCAAGGTGTCGCGCAGTTTCCAGCTTGGCCAGGAAGTGGATGAAAACGCCGCCGCAGCGCGCTTCACCGACGGAGTGCTGGAACTGACCCTGCCGAAGAAAGCGTCCGATCAGGCCAAGCGCCTCGTCATCGAATAGACCGGACGCTCAGCCCTCCGGCCCGATCGGCCCGCGTCATGGATTCCGCCGCTGCGAACCGGGGCGGCGGAATCGCTTGCACCCACATACTCCACCGCCGGGGTCAGACTACCCGGCCGAAACGCCACCACTGCCCAGCGTCGTCACCCCGGGGCGAGCGGCGTTGCCCTCATCCAGACGGGCGATCGCCTCCTCACCCTTGCGCGCAAGCACGTCCAGCCGGTCGATCTGCTCGTCCAGGCGTGGCAAGGCCTCGCGGCGATAGCGCGACACCTCGTCGATCGCGCCAATCACGTCGGTGAAGGCCGATTCCAGCTGGGCCATGTCCAGCGTGGTAGAAGCCGCGCGGGTCTGGATCGCCACCCCCTGGGTGCGCAAGGCCTTGGCGGTGCCGGCGATCAGGTCCGAGGTGGTCTTGTTCAAGGACTCCACCCGGTCCAGCACCAATCGCTGGTTGGCCAGCGCCAGCGCGACGGTAACCGCCACGTTGAGTGCCGACACGGTGACGTTGATCGCCCGGTCCACCCCACGCATCAACTCCCGGTTGTTGCGGATCACCACTTCCAGTGCCAGCACGCCTTGCTGGCTGACCGCGAGTTGCTGCTGCAAGTCGGTGATCCGTTGGCGCAGTGGGAACAGCAACTCCTCCTCGATGAACGCGCGGCGGGGTGCGTCGGCGGGCAGCGCCGTGGCGGAGGCCAGCAGGCGCCGGTCGATCAGCTTGCCCAGCTCGATCTGGCGTGCGAGTTGGGTCAGCACGTCACGCAGCATCTGCTGGTCATCGGCAAGCGTCAGGTTGTCGCGACGCAACATCTCCGCACCCGACTCGAGATTGCGGATGATCGCATCCAGCGCCTCCTGCGCCGTCTCGAACTTGCGGAAATAACGCTGCACCTTGCTGCGCATGCCGGGAATCAGTGCCAGCGCGCGATCGAGCACGCCGGCGGAGAAGTCGTGGCGGCGGGGGTCAAGCGCGTCCATGTGCTCCCGCAGATCCAGCAGGGACTTGGCCACCGGCGCGCCTTCGTCCCCCTGATGGGCCAGCTTGCGGATGGGCTGCTGCAGCATCGCACTGCGGCGTGCGGCCTGGCGTTGCACCTCGATACCCATGCCGTCGATCGCCTGACGCTGCTGGTGCGCCTGCGCCGGCGGGGTGTCAGTGGATACGCCGGCCAACACGTCGCGCACGAAGGCGTCCGCCATCGCCGCCAGTTCAGCATCCTCGGCGCTCACCTCCTCCATCAGCGTCGGCTCGATGGTGCGTTCGATTTCCTGCACAGGCGGCAGCGACAGGCTGAACCCCGGGGAAGGAGAATTTACGGATTCGGCACTCATGTTGCACTTCACTCCAATCAGGTGCTGCGGCTGTAGCGTGCCGCATTCGCGGCAAAACGCCGCAGTTCTTCCAAAGCTTCATCGGCGGCCTGCGCCGCCTGCGGACGGCCGGTCTCCACGCCGGACACCGCCACTGCCGCATCGTCCAGCGCGGTGAGCGCAGCCTCGTTGGCGGAGAGCATGTCGCGCACCGCGCGCTCACCCTGCTCCACCAGTTCCAGTCGCCGCTCCAGCGCCCGGCGCTCATCCGCCGGCAAATGGGTCACCGACGCAAACAGCCGGTGCTTCACGTAATCGACGTCGATACCGGCCATGCCTGCCAAGGCCCCGGCGGTGGCGTCCAGGCGCGCGATGGCCGCACGGCTGACTTCCACAACCAGCCCCTGCGCACGCTGGAAAGCGAGTTCGCGCGGATCGAACTTCGCGTGCAACACCGCCAGCACATGCTCGTAGCGGGTGTACAGCCTGTCCGCCTGTACCGCCAGGTCCGCACGCTGCAGCGCGAGCAGGGCCGACTTGGTCGAACACAAGGCCTGTACGACCTCGTCGGCGCCCGCCGGCGGGCGCGCCGGATCGAGCTCCCGCAGATTGCGCTCGCGCATGCGCTGCGCACGGGCCTCACGATCCCGCCTTGCAGCCGCCTCACGCGCGGCGTGCTCGTCGCTGATGGCACGTGCGCGTCGCCAGCGCCGCCATCCGCGCTCCACCGCGACCTCCATTGGAATTGCAGCAAGCCCCGTGAGCCAGCCAAACAGACTCGCGTCCCATCCCCCCCAAAGCGAGGTCAGCCCGCTCACCATGGCGATGCCCGGCGCAATCACCGCGTAGCGCAACACCCCTTGCCAGCGCCGTGGCGGCTCGGTGGGAACCGCCCAACGCGGTTCGATCAGCGCCGCAATCAACCATGGAATGCAGGAAATCCAGAGACCGAAGGCGAAACCTTGAAGAAAGCTGAGCATGAAAAGGCTGTTCCTGAAGCACACCGCGGGCGGGGCGGCCCGCAGTACGGCGCATGCGTTGCCCGCTATCGTAACGGGATCGCGCACGCAGTGCGAGTTGGAACGATGGCCCCGCGGGCGGCGGGCCAGGAAGCCATGTCCCCGGCCCGGCCCGCCCCGTCACTCAGGGCATGCGCGCCGGTTCCGCCACGCCACCGACCCGGCCAAGCCAGTCGCCAGGTGGCCGGGGCCGACCGAAGGCATAGCCCTGCAGAAGTACGCAGCCAAGCCGGTGCAACAGCATTGCCTGCTCATGGTTCTCGACGCCTTCTGTGACGACCTCGAGTTCAAGGTCACGCGCCATCGATACAATGGCACTGACGATCTTCTGGTCCGATTCGCTGGACAAGATGTTGCGCACGAAGGACTGGTCGACCTTGATGATGTTCACCATGAAGTTCGACAGGTAGCTCATCGACGAATAGCCCGTCCCAAAGTCGTCGATCGCCACCCGCACTCCCTGCCCACGCAAACGCGCAAGCGCCCGGGTCACCAGCGTCACGTCGCCCAGCAGCATGTCCTCGGTGACTTCGAGCACCAGGCGGCCGGGTGGAACCCGCTCGGTGGCAAGGATGCCGGCAACGCGATCGGCGAACTCTTCGGCGTACAGGTCGCTGACCGTCACGTTCACCGCCAGATAAGCCTGAGAACGTTCAACATAGGGCGCAAAAGCGCGGCATGCGGTGCGCAGCACACACATCGTGAGTTGCCGGATGCAGCCCGCCTCGGTCGCCGCATGGACGAACTCGGACGGTGCCACCCAGCCGAGTTCGGCATGCTGCCACCGCGCAAGCGCCTCAAAACCGGCAACCTCACCCCGATCGAAGTCGACGATGGGCTGCAGGTGCACCTCCAGCGCCCCCTGGTCGATCGCCGAGGGCAGGCTGGCCTCGAGCTGGAACTGGCGTACCGCCCGGTCATGGATGTCGCGATCGAACATCACCACCTGGTTGCCACGCGCTCGCTTGGCCTCGTGCATTGCGGTATCGGCCTCACGCAACAGGCGCTCGTGCTCGATCCCGTTGACCGGCATCGCACTCACCCCGAAGGCCGCAGACACCTGCACGAATCGTCCGCTCATCTGGAACGGTTCCAGCAGCATGCGGGCACACAGCTCGCGGATCGAAGCAATTCGCTCCTCGCCGAACACACGGAAGGTCATCACAAACGAGTCACCACTGAAACGCACCAGCTCGCCCTTGCCCGCCATGTGCTCGCTGAGCCGTCGGGCCACCGCCAGCAACACCTCGTCGCCAAAGGAATGCCCATGGGTGTCGTTGAGCAGCTTGAAGCGGTTGAGGTCCATCATCACCAAGACCAGAAAGGTATCACCGGCGGCCGCCGGAACACGCGCGTTGCGCAGTGCGACCAGATACTCGTTGAGCCAGGAACGATTCGCCAGACCGGTCAGGTCGTCGTGAGTGGCCTGATAGTGCAACGCCGCCTGGCGCGAAGCCTGGATGCGATTGCGTACCAACAAGACCATGAGCGCCACCACCAGTATCGCGATGACGCTGGAGAACGTGACCAGGAAGCGCCGGTACTCCGTGTCGAAGATCGATTTTGGCCGGTTGATCACCTGGCTGCCCGGCGGCAATTGTCCGAGTGACACCCCAAAGCGCGACAGCTCGGCGTAATCGAATACCAGTGCGACCGGCGCTTGATAAACGACCGGAATCCGGTCAGCTGGCTGGCCGGCCAGCACCCGCTGCGCCATATGGGCCATCAGCCGACCGGTCTCCAGCCCACTGTTCATAAAGCCCCCTAGCGCCCCCTTTCCCACGGTGGCATCCAGGTCGGAATACACCGGCCGGTGAGTACGCGCCCTGACGAAGGCCACCAACTCCTCCGGCGCGAAGCTGCGCCCGCCCTCGGAGACCGGCACGGCACCGAGCGCGAACACTACGGTATCTTCGAGCAGATCCGGCAGACGCGCCTGGATCTCGCCAAGGTGACGCACCACCCAGTGCTCGACGATCAGTTCGCCCCCAGGTACGAGGTCCAAGGTCTCCAGTTCGCGCCCAATCGTTTGCCGCATACCCGCACCGGACTCATCCGCCGCGGTGAGAAACACCAAGCGTCGCGTGCCGGGATGCAGCGCCAGCGCGACCTGCACCGTACGAGCCACCTCGAAGCGCTCGGCCACGCCGGTCGCAAGCCCACGCGCGCCAACGATCTCGTCCGGATCGCCATTGATGCCACTGAACACAATCGGCACACCAGCGAACATTGTCTCGTCACGCACCGCGAATTCCAGCGCGTTGTCGTCGACCGCAACAATCAGGTCGAAGCGCTTGCCTTGGTACTTGGCCTCGAGAAACTGCCGGGAGCGCTCGCGGTGCGCCTGCTCCGGGTAACGTTTGGTATCCATCCACTCGACGTGGAAAACTGGCTTGTCCGCCTCGAGTCCGCCCCACTCCTCGAACCCCTGCAGTATCCGGTCCTCCCAGCTGTAGCCATGGTGATAGGACATCAGTACCAGCACATGTGGCAACCGCAGCACCCCGCGTTCGGCTAACGCCGATGCCGCCCAAACAAGCAGCATCGCCACGGCGAGCGCCCACAGCCCCCGGCCTGCGCGTGGCACGGGGGCTGTCGGGCTCTGTCGTCTGAACTGTCGAGTCGGCACGCGCATGGCCTCCCAGGTTCCCGCCGCTTGCGGTCTGAACGCGCGGCGCCGAATCCAGCGGCTCGCGTTCGCGTGGCCGTCATTCCCTTCCGGGGCACCCAAGCCGGCCGCAGCAACGTGATTTCGCCGCAGTCGCTCGGCACGGGCGCAGGTGCAGGTGCAGGCGCCACGGAATGCCATGCATGGGCGAAAACGCTAAGACTATCACTTTCGTGGTAACAAAACGTGACACCCCGAAGTCAGACCGGTTCCATTTGGCGCGACACCGCGGCGGGCACCGCTCATTCGGCCACATACTGATAACCCACGCCGCGCACCGTCTCGATCGGCGAGCGCCCATCGGCATAGCGCCCCAGCTTCTGCCGGATACTCGACAAGTGCACGTCGATGCTGCGATCGAAACGTGCCAACGGACGCCCCAGGCCCAACTCGGACAGCTCCGTTTTGGGCACCACGCTTCCCGCCCGCCGCACCAGCGCCTCAAGCAGGTTGAACTCGGTACTCGTCAGTTGCAGCACATCCCCCCGCCAGGCGGCCCGACGCTTGTGCGGCCACAGCGCCAGCGCACCGACCTCGAACGCCGCGTCCGGCGCCAAGCCGTTTCCGCCCACGGTACGGCGCAGGATCGCGCGTAGCCGCGCCACCAGTTCACGCGGCGAGCAGGGCTTGGGCACATAGTCGTCGGCCCCCAGTTCCAGCCCCACCACACGATCGACATCGTCCCCGCGGGCAGTCAGCATCAGCACCGGAATCTCGCTGCGCATGCGGATCCGGCGCAAGGCTTCAATGCCGCTGATGCCCGGCATCATCACATCGACCACGACGATGTCGAAGCCGCCCCCGAGCGCCGCGCTCACACCGGACTCGCCGTCATGAGCGAGCTCGGCGTCGAAGCCCTCGCGCGCCAGAAACTCGCCAAGCATTGTGCTCAGCTCCAGGTCGTCATCGATCAGCAAGACTCTGTTCATGTCACCCGCATCCATTCGGCAAAGTACGCAAGCACGATGATAGCGACCACATCGAACCTCGCTACGTACGATTTACCGGGCTTTACATCGCCTCTACCCGCATTTACCGGGCCACTTCCCATACTGGCCTCCAACCCCGGGCACCCCGCCCGGGCAAGCAAGGAGCTGGTTCATCATGGCTTTCGATCATCAGGTGTTCGCCCGCTTTCTACGCACAAGCTGCATCGCACTGGCCGTGCCGCTGTCTGCCCTGGCCAACGCGGCGTCCGTAGCCCCACCCCCCGGTGGCCCTCAGGGTCCGGGCCATGGATGCGCATCCACGGCCGCCTACCCCATGGACGCCGCAGCGCGTGGCATGCCGCCACCTCCGCCGGTGCTGGAACTCGACGAGGCTCAGCAGGATGCGATCTTCGCCCTCAACCACAACCTGGCGCCTTTGCTGCGCGAACAGGCGCGTATCGCGCGCGGTGCCCGACAGGCGCTGGAGGCGGCAATGGCAGCGGAGAACTTCGACGAGGCACGGGTTCGGGAACTGGTCAGCATGGCGGTGCGTGCGGAGGGCGAACTGGAGGTCCAGCAGCGGATCGCCACCCGCCGCACGCAGGACCTCCTGACCGATGCACAACGCGCGTTTCTGGCGCAACTCGCATCCGCCGAACACATGCCGCCCGCGCCGCGCGGGCCCGAATGCGAACCGCGTTGAGGAGGGACCATGACACTTGCCCTGATTCCGCTTCGCAAGGTCTTTGCCGCGCTCGGCACCAGCGCGGTGCTGGCGGCATGCACCTCCCCCCCCGCCAAGCCGCCCGGCGGGGCGCATGCCACACTGCACGTCGAGGGCCATGACATAGAACCGTTCGCGCGACGTGGCTACCTCGTGCAATCGCGGCAGCCCGTGATCACCCACCGCGAACAACTCAGCACCTCTACGGACACGGTTGACCTGCTGCTGCTTCGCCCCGAACACGGCGCCCCCCAGCCCTTGGTGGTCTATCTTCCCGGCCTGGGCGAAACAGTCGATGCCGGAGAAAGCCTCCGCCAAACCTGGGCCGAAGCCGGCTACGCCGTGCTTTCGCTGCAAGCCACCAGCGATGGCCCCAGTGTCTGGGCGAGCTCGGCCGCACGCGACGGCGACTTCGCCGGAATCGCACGGCTAAGCCTCGCCCCTGCGCGGGTCCGATCCCGCGCAGCCGCCTTGCACGAAGTGCTGGCCAAGCTCTCGGCCCTGGGCGCGCTAGCGGACAGCCCCTACGCCCGCATCAACTTCGACCGCATTGCCCTGGCCGGTTTCGAGTTGGGCGCAGCCGGCGCCCTGATCGCCGGCGAGCGCAGCAGCGATACGGGTGCGCCACCGCAGGACAGCGCGCGCATCGTCGCGATTATTGCGATCGCACCGTTCCCGGCCGACACCACCGAGCTCGACCCGGCAGACGCCACGCGACCGCCGGTGCTGTACGTCACCGGCCGCGCAAGTGACCGCTACCGCCTCGGCGGGCGCAGCCCCCAGCCACAAACGGCGGAGGTCCGGCGCATGCTCGGCCGGGACGCCGCACTAAGCCTCCCCTCCGCCGACCACGCGGTACTGAGCGGCACCCCGTCCTCCGGATCTCATCCCGAAGCCGGGCGCCGTCGCACACCTGCTGGCGAACCGGGCACCAGCCCGGCCAGTGGCGACTTCGTCCGTCCGGAAACGGGGGGCCGCCCTGCTCGCGGCATGAGCCGCTCGCCCGACGGTCCGGACCCGAGGCTGGACGGGGAACGCGAACGAGCCCGCATCGCCATCCGCTCGGTGACGCTGGCTTTTCTCGACGCCCGTGTGCTGCACGACCCGGCGGCCGACTACTGGCTGAGTCAACGTGCCGGCGACTGGTTGGGCGCCCTTGGTGAATTCCGCTGAGCGCTTGTGAAGCAATCGCAGCGAGCCGTGCCGAGTGCCGGCAGCCTGTCGGACTTGAGCAAGCACGCAAGTTGAGCAACGCAGCAATCGGTAGGGCGAGTAGATTGACTCGCAAGCTCTGAAACTGCGTCCCCCGCTTGCCGCCGGCCCGAGCACGGTCGGCGGCAACGATGGCCGGCGCCGGAGATGCGCCATCGCCCAGACTCGGCATGCCCATGCCCCCGGGGGGGGGGGGGGGGGGGGGGGGGGGCCGCCCCCCCCCCCCCCCCCCCCGCCCCCGGGCTGGGTCTCAAGCGCGGACCGACAACCGGGTGCCGCCCGCATCGTCGCCGACGCCGACATAGGTTTCGAGCAGACGCGCCACCTGCCGCATGGCTGCAACCGCATCCTCGTCCCCCCGCGTCTCGGACGCGCGACGTACCGCCTGGGAAGCGTCGGTCGCGGTAGACGACTGGCTGGCCTCGTAGGCCCGCGCCTCGGCAAACGACACCTTGCCGTCGCCATCGGTATCGGCTTCGTCGAAATTCGCCAGTACCTGACTGATCAGTTCGGCACGAGCCGCGTCGCCGTCACTGCCTGTGTCCTCGATCTCGCTCAACTGCGCCTGCAGTTCCTCGGCCGAGAAACCCGTATCGTCCTCCCTGGGCGGCGCTGGCGGCATGCCCTGCCCCCCCTCGGTCCCTCGCGGCCCCTGAGCGTAGGCCACCTGCTGGAAAAGCTGATCCAGCGCCGCCTCCATCTTCTCAAGGCTGCTGGTCAGTTCCGACTCGGTCAGTTGTCCGTCGCCGTCGGCATCCATACTCGAGAACAACTCCGCCGCCTGTTCATCGGACAAACTGGACTTGCCGCGCGTCAGTACCGAGAACGTCTGCGCCACGTCCGCCTGCTCGAGGTAGCCCTTGCCGCTGTCGGCGGCCGACATCACTGCCGCGGCCATGTCCGAAGCACTGGCGCGCTGCGGACGGAGCATGGGCATGGTCAGCGAGCCACTGCTGCCGCCCACACCACTCCCGACTCCACTGATCGAACTCATGATGACCTCCTTGTCACTAGGTCGCCTTGCGGCCGGACCCCTTGCCCGGCATCGGCGACCCTACAAGATATCGGCCGAAAGCCGCGTCGCGACAGGCCTTCTCGGGTAAAGGAGGGTAAAGTTCGGTAAAGAACCGGAGCCAGCATCTCACCATGCGGAGCGACCCGCCATCCGCTCGCCCGCTCACGCTGAGCGCGTACTGTTAATCCATTTAAATTTCCCCGGCGCCGCACGTGACCAGTGCCACCATCCGCCCACCTTAACCCCAACAGCTAAAGGTCGCGGAATGAAAACCCCACAAGAAGACAGGACAGATCGGACCACCACCGCAACACCCCCTGCCCCCGCCGGCAGCACGACGGATGGACACTCACCGATGCGCCGCGCCACCCTCGGCGCACTCGCCAGCGCCATGGCCTTGATCGGCTGTGGCGGCGGCTCCAGTTCGTCGCTCGTCGACAGTGGCGACATTGGGGGTAGCGCCGACGCCGGCTCATCGACCGGCAATGACGGCACCTCGGGCGGCACCTGCTCGCAGATTCCGGAAGAAACCGCCGGTCCCTACCCCGCAGACGGGTCCGGCGCCAGTGGCACCAGCATCAACGTGCTCGCCAACAATGGCGTGGTGCGCAGCGACATCCGCAGCAACATCGGCGCCGAAACCTTGGTCAGCGGCACACCGATGACACTCACCATCACCTTGCAGAACGTCAGCGGCGACTGCGCGCCGCTCGCCGGTTACGCCATCTACATCTGGCAGTGCGACATCAACGGCGAGTACTCCGCCTACAGCGGCGGTTCCAACGGCAACCACCTGAGCGACACCTATCTACGCGGCGTACAAGTCACCGACGCCGCCGGACAGGTCACCTTTACCACCATCTTCCCCGGCTGCTACATTCCGCGCGTCGCCCACATCCACGTCGAGGTCTTCCCCTCGCTCGCACTGGCGACCTCCAGCAACAACAAGATCGCAACCTCGCAATTCGCCTTCGACGACGACCTCGTCGTTGCGGTCTACGCCTCCGACAGCTACCGCAGTGCCGGCAATCAGACACGCCTGGCTCAAAGCGCCGTCACCAACGCCAACGACTCCATCTTCAGCGACGGCGTCGATACCCAGTTGCTCACCCTCAGCGGTGACGTGGTCAACGGCTTCGAAGCCACGATCACCATGGCGGTGTCCGCCTGACCAGCGTGATCGACCCGGCAATCGAAGTCCGTCCGGGCTGAACCAGACACGTTCCCGACCAAGGCATTGCGCCCCGCTCGGGGCGAACACAGCCGCCCGAGTCATCACCGATTTAACCCCACCCAACGAGATACCCGATGCACAACACCTTGCGCCCCCTCGCCCGACTCGCCCGACTCGCTAGACTCGCCGGCGCCACTGCGAGCGTCCTGATCTGCTTCACGGCCGCTGCTGCGGGCGATCCGCCTCCGCGTCCGGAAGGCCAACCGCCGGCACCGCCGCCGGAAGCCGTAGCCGCTTGCAACGGCCAGTCCGCCGGCGCGAGCGTGAGTTTCACCGGACCGAATGGTGAGCAACTGTCCGGGCAATGCCGGCAGGTGGGCGACACCCTTGCCGCCATGCCGGCCGGTGGGCCACCGGGCGGACGCAAGCCCTGAGCAAACGGCGGAGCCCGATGCGGCTGCGCACGATGATCACGGCTTCGTTATCATCCGCATTCGGATGGGACAGAACATGACGAACGCGATACTCACGCGGCTGCTGGTGATCGACGACGACATCGAACTCGCGGCGATGCTCCGCGCCTACCTCGAAGCCGAGGGTCTGCCCACGCACGTGGTGCATGACGGCGTGTCCGGCCTGGCCGAAGCCTTGTCCGGCCGATACGCGCTGGCCATCATCGATGTGATGCTGCCCGACGCCAGCGGCCTCGACCTACTTGGCCGGATCCGCGAACGCAGCCGCATGCCGGTGCTGATGCTCACCGCCCGAGGTGACGACGCCGACCGGGTTACCGGCCTGGAGCTCGGTGCCGATGACTACGTCCCCAAGCCCTGCACGGCGCGGGAAGTGCTGGCACGGGTACGCGCCATCCTGCGCCGCGCCCGACCCGGGGCCGAGGCGCACAAACCACTCTCGGCCGGTGGCCTGTTCCTGTGGCCAGCCGAGCGACGTGCCGAATTCGCTGGTCTGCCGCTGCCCCTGACCAACTCCGAGTTCGATCTGGTCGCGGTCCTCATCCGTCACGCGGGCACCCCGGTAAGCAAGCAGCAGTTGTCCGAACGCGGACTGGGGCGTCCGCTCGCCCCCTTCGACCGCAGCGTCGAGGTTCATTTATCCAGCATACGGCGAAAGCTCGCCGCACTCCCGGGCGGTCGCGACCGGATCAAAACGGTATTTCGCCGCGGCTACCAACTCGTCACTCCCTGAACACCATGGGCAGACTGTTCTGGAAGTTCTTCGTCTTCTTCCTGCTCGCGCATCTGAGCACAGTGGTCGGCATGAGTGTGCTGCTCTCGCTACGCCACGAGGCCACATTGGCGGCACTCGATGCGCAACGCGATACGGGAGTGCCGCCATCCGGCGCCTTCATCCCACGTCCCCCACCGTCGTCGCCGCTCGAAGTCCCCGAGCCTAACGGCGGCCAGAGCACACCGCTGGGCGGGCCACGCGCGGATACACCACCTGGCCCTCCGGGGCCGCCCGCACCTGGACGCCCCCCCGGCCCTTTCCCCGCCGCGCTCCCCCTCATGGCCGGACTGCTCGCCAGCCTCGCGTTCAGCGCGCTGCTCGCCGCCTACGTCTCCCGCCCGATCAGAGCCCTGCGCGATGCGCTCGCCGCAGCCGGGCGGGGAGAGCTCGACGCCCGCGCGGCGGCAGCCATCGGCGGGCGGCGCGACGAACTCGCCGACCTCGGCCACGCCTTCGACCGCATGGCCGACCAACTCCAGGCGGTACTCTCAAGCCAGCGACGGCTGCTGCACGACGTCTCCCACGAACTGCGCTCACCGCTCGCGCGCCAGCAACTCGCGCTCGATCTCGCACGCCAGCAACCGGACAAGACCGAAGCCTGCATGACCCGGCTGGAACGCGAACTTGCCCGCATGGACACGCTGGTCGGAGAACTGCTCACGTTGTCGCGGCTGGATTCCGGCGTGGGCAGCACAACGGAAGAAGATGTCGACGTCGGCGAACTGCTGGCGGGCATCGTCGAAGACGCCGGATTCGAGGCCGAGCGACGCGGACGCCACCTCGGTCTGCGAGGCAGCGAACTGAATGCAACGGTGCGCGGACGCCCGGAACTGCTGTATCGTGCGATCGAAAACGTGGTGCGCAACGCCATTCAACACACCGCGCCGGACACCGAGGTGATCATTCAGGCCGCATTGCTCGACGCGGCGGACACACCGGGTCGGCGCGAAGCGACGCCCTGCTCACCTGCGCTACACCTGACCGTTCTCGACAATGGTCCCGGCGTCGCCGACGAGGACCTGCCGCGCCTGTTCGAGCCCTTTTATCGCGGCCGCGACAGCGGTGAACGCGACGGCCACGGCCTTGGCCTGGCGATTGCGCAGCGCGTGGTCCATGCCCACGGTGGGTGCATCTCGGCGCAGACGCGGGCGGAAGGCGGACTGCGTGTGGACATTGTGCTGCCGGTGGCACAGCCATCGGCCACGCCTGCTCAGCGAGCGGCCGGGGCAGTCCGCTCGAAGCGGTAGAAGAGATTGGGCTCGGAGAGCACGTAGAGGGCGCCGTCCGCCCCCACCGCCAGGCCTTCCGCCTGCGGCACCGACTCGGACAAGCCCCGGTAGCCGCGCCACAACGGCAGCACCCCCAGCGCCGTGCCGTCAGGGGCGTGCTCGGTGATCACCCCCGTCAAGTCGCTGAGCAGCAGCAGATTACCCGACGCCGGATGCACCTCGACCGACGACAGATCGGCGGTGAACACCGATGCGGAGGCAGGCTGGTGCGTCAGTACCGCCTCGTCCAGCGGCTCTCCGGCGAGCCAAGGCCCCGCCCCGACGATCTCCGTCACCCGCATCGGCCACTTCTCCTCGACCACCAGCAGCCGCTGGGCGCGGGCATCCCAGGACAGCCCTTCAACACCCTGGTTGTCCATCCATGCTGGCGTGAGTGCAAGGCTGTCTGCCGAATCGACCGCAATCTCGCGCGTATCGGCGGCGATGCGCACGCGATACAGACGGTTGTCCGCCTCGTCGGAAATCACGAACACCTCGTCCCGCACGTGCGCGATGCCTTCGGTATCGCGGGCACCGACGATGGGCATGAGTCGAAGCAGTTCGCCATCGACGCTCAGCTCGGCCACCTGCTGGGGCCGGTTGATGACCGCGAACAAGGTACCGGTGGCGGGGTTGTAAGTCAGCCCGGAGGCATTGCGGGTCAAGCCCGCGATCGCCACCCCGTCAACCGCCACCCGATACTCGTGCAGCACGGCTCCGGCCGGCGTGCCTGTGAGGGCGATCGCCCCCCAGTGCCAGGCAAAGGCAGGCAGGTTGAAATACCAAACCGCGAGCCCCAGCGGCAACAGGCAGCCCAGCGCAATACGCCGCAGCCACCGCCGCCACCGGCCCTGCGTCCGGTCAGCTCGGGGCGCGGCGGCCTCGCGCCCTACCGTTGGCACTCCGCTCACGCCGCCGCCACGGCGGCGTGGATCTGGTCCACCAACCCTTGCTCCAATCCGAGCCGGGCCGCGAGCATCTGCAGGTAGGCCCGCTCGGCCGGCGTATCCGGATCGATTGCGAGCAAAGAGGCGGTGTACAACTCGGCGCACAGTTCCGGCGTCACCCCCAGCCGCACGATCGCGTCGATATCCAGGGGCTTGGCAAGTTCATCGAAGAGGAAAGCCTTCTCCTCGGCGCCCAGGCCGAGCTGAGTGATCTGGGTGAAGATGCGCTCGCGCTCGGTATCGTCGATATGCCCATCGGCCTTGGCGGCGGCGATCATGGCCCGCACGATCGCCAGACGCATCGCGCCTTCCGCCACCGCGTCGCCGGCCGGAGGCAGAAAGCCGCTGTCCTCGGGCGGCAGCACGATCTCGCCGGCGGCGCCGGCCGGTGCTTGTTGCTGGCGGTAGCGGTTGTAGGCGGAATACGCCAGCGCGCCGATGGCGGCGATGCTGCCAAGCTTGACCGCCGACCCGGCGACCTTGCGTCCGCCCTTGCCGGCCAGCATGCCACCAATGACACCGCCGATAAGCCCGCCGCCGACGCCGCTGCTCATCAACTTGTCGAACATGCCCTTGCCCGCCCCGGTCACCGTGGCTTGCGACAACCCGGTTCCCGCCAAGCCCTGCTCCAGCAGCCTCTTCCAGTCCTGGTTCTTCATCATGATCGTGCACCCGAACGCCAAGCGCCGGGCCCCGCGCCCAGCTACGCGACGCAGTCTACCGCGAATTGCGCGCGGACCGGGGGCGCATCACCGCGCCTCCGCTCCGCGCCACCGCAGCGCCTCAGCTGCCCGAGGCCAGCACCGCCGCGGGCGCGTATCCCCGGAGCGCCGCCGTGCCTTGACGTTGCGGCGCGAGCGCTCCTGCCAGTGCGCGGCGCTCGGCTTCCAGCCATGCGAATACGCCGTCGACCGCTGCCGTACCCAGAGCGAAAACCTCGTCGGCTGCGATGTCCACGTCCCCATCCAGGCCACGACCCGCGCCTTGACTCCGGCCATCCTCGTGCAGCAGGCGTATCCGCAGCATGTTCAGAAACGCCACCACCGCCCCCGCCGCGGCCTGGGCGGGCCCGCCCGCGTCGGGCGACGCTACCGCCCCGGCGTCGGCCAACAGACGTTCCGCGCGGGCCACGAGATACTGCAGGCGCACCCGCGGCACCGGCCGGCAGCGCCCGCTTGCCGCCACCGCGCTGGCGAGCGCACGCGCCTGCCCCAGGGACTCCGCCAGTGCCGGCAGGCGTCGCGCCAGGTTGCGACATGCTGATGAGATTTCCACCTGGGCTGGCAAGGGTGCCTCGATGCGTGCTTCGACCAGGGCCGCAAGCCACTCCAGCAAGATCGCGATGAGCGCGCAGTGTGCTTGAAAACTCTGGTCTGGCGTTGTCTCCGCCAGTCCGTCGAGCAGCCTGCGCCACGCTACCTGCCAGCCTGCAAACGCTCCCGGGGTGATGAAAGGAAACGACTTGCCCGCCTCCGTCGCCACGGTTGCGCCGAGGACGGCGAGCAGCCGCTCGACTTCCGCCTGGCGACCGGGCAATCGCGCCGCAAAACACGTGTCGCCCGACAGCCACGCCGCACTCATGCCGCGATGCTGTTGCACGCTCGCGACCATCTGCAGCAAAACGGCGGTGCTGGCCAGCGTATCCGCCGCCATCGTCTTTCTCGCTGCCAGGCCATGCGAACGGCGGCGTTTTGCCACGCCACCCAGCAATATCGCAACTGCGACGCCCGTCGCCCCCCACAGCCCTGCGTCCATTTGCGACCCTCCTGTACGATCAGAATCAACTCGTCACTCGGCACTCGCCACGGCGGCACCACCCGCGCTCACTCGCAGCGATATCGGCTGACCTGGGCATCAGCCCGTTCGGTCAGGTGCTTGAGGTAGCGTGCCAGCTCACCACTTTCCTCCACCCGCCCGGCATTGTCGTCGGCGAGCCGCGCCACGCATTCGACGTCGGCGGCAATGCGCTCGCCGGCGGCACTTTGCTCGGCACTGGCCACGGCAATGTCCTGCACGTGAGCGCGCGCGCGCTCCACCGCCGCTTCGATGGCGGCCAGGGCCGACGCGGCGTTGTCGGCCAGCCCCGCGCTGGTGCGCGCACGCGTGTCGGTATGCCCGACCAAGTCCGCGAGGCGCGCGACTTCGGCCTGCACGCCGCCGATCTGCGCGCCAATGTCGCGCGTGGCTTCCGTGGTGCGCTCGGCAAGCTGACGCACCTCGTCGGCCACCACGGCGAAGCCACGCCCGGCTTCCCCCGCCCGCGCCGCTTCAATGGCGGCATTGAGTGCGAGCAGATTGGTGCGTGCGGCGATCTCGGCGATGGCCGTGGCGATACCATTGATACGCCGCGACCGCTCGGCAAGCTGCCCGGTGCAGGCGTTGGCATCGGCGGCGGCGCCGGCCAGCTCACGCATCGCGACCGCAACTTCGCCGACCATGCCGGTGCCGCGGTGGGTTTGGTCGCGGACCCCGCCCGCCGCCTCCAGCGCCGCGGCGGCCAGATCGCGGGTGCTGGCCAGACTGGTGATCAATTCCTGCAGTGTCGCGGCCGACGATACCGTGGTGTCGCGTTGCGCGCGCACGCCTTGCTCGGCCGAGGCGGCATTGGCGGTGGCCTCCCTGGCCACGCTGCCCAGTTCATCCACCGCCCGCGCGAGTTCGAGAAAAACCGACGACAGTCGCCGCGCGCCTTCGTTGAGCCCCTCGGCGGCAACGCTCAGTCCGTCGCCACCCGCGGTGTCCAGCCGTGCCATGAGATTGCCCGCCGCCAGCTCACCGGCAAAGCGGCCGACCTCATCCACCCGCCGCGCCCAGGCACCACTGCGCAAGATGGCATAGCCGCCGGCCACCACGCCTACGCACGCGGCCAACATGACCCCCATCCAATCGTCCGTCCAGATGGCGCTCGCGAATCCTGCCCCGGCCGCCATCCACACCAGTCTGCGGCCCCACTCGCCAGCCACCCCACCACTGTGCGTGACTGCCGGCGAAGAAACCGCAACGGTCGCATCCGCGCCATGGGTCATGATCACACTCCTTGCAATCAGATCTTCGACGGACACCCCCGGTCCGCCACGGGGTCCGCCAGCCAATGCGTTCAGGCCGCGCTTCGCCCGGCTGCGAGCATGCGCTTGACTTCCGGTACGCAGGAACCGCAAGAGGTGCCGCATTTGAGCGTGGCCTGCAGGGCGTCGAAATCAGCGCCGCCGGCAATCGCGACGGCCAGTTCGGCTTCGGCGACATTCAGGCAGTTGCACACCACCCGCCCACGGGCACGAGACTGCACTGGCGGGGTGGCGATGGGGGCGAGCAGCCAGCGCCGCAACTCGGCGGTGGAGCGGCGCTCGACGACGATCTCGGCCAGCCACGCGGCGGCGGCGGTTTCGCCTGCGAGGCGCAGGCCCACCAGGCGATCGTGCTCGATCAGCGCACGCTTGCTCACACCGCGGCGGGCATCGGCGTAGCTCAGCACATCGTCGCCGTCCAGGCCCATCAGCGCATCGAGCGCCTCCAGCCAGGCGGGGGGTATCGGCTGGTCGTGGGCGATGCGCATGACCACCGCCGGATCGTCGCGCCCGGCCAGGGCGAGCGAGGCATAGGCGAAGCGCTCCAGCCACGGCGCCAGCGCCTCGGCCTCCTCGGAAACGGCGCGGCCGGCGCGTTCGGCGCGCATCAACAGCATCTGGTAGGGCAGTTCGACCTTGTCCACCTGAATGGCGGCGTGCTTGAGTTCGGGCTGCTTGGAAAAGGGGTCGAAGTCGCCGGCGATGAGCACGTTCACCCCGGCCGAGTTGAGCACGTTGCTCCCCCAATGCATGGCGACGAAGGCCTGGCCCTTGCGGATGTCCTCGCAGGGGTTCACCCGCAGCACCACTTCGCCGCGCCGGCTCCGGACCCGCGCCAGCGCACCGGCGGCGAGGCCGCGCAGGGCAAGATCGTCCGGATGCATGTCGATGCGCGCCTCATCCACATGGTTGTACAGGCGCGCGACCTTGCCGGTGCGGCTCATGCCGTGCCACTGGTCGCGCAGGCGGCCAGTGGTCAGATGCAGCGGGTAGCGGGCGTCGATTTTTTCGGCGGTCACCGCCAGGGTGGGCACGACGAAGCGGGCGCGGCCGTCCGCGGTGGCAAAACGACCGTCCTCGTAGAGGCGGCTGCGGCCACCTCGGGCGCCGGCCGGGTAAGGCCATTGCTGTGGTCCCTCGGCGTCGAGCACGGCATAGCTCAGGCCGGTGATGTCGAGATCACGCCCGGCGGTGCTCGCCACGTGCTCGGCGAAGATGGACTCGGCGCTGGCGTAGTCGAACAAGGCCGCGGCCTCGGGCTTGCCGATCAAGGGCGCCAGGGCGCGCGCGAAATCGCACACGATGCGCCAGTCCGGCCGCGCCTCGGCAGGCGCCGGCAGCGCCGCCCGCACATGGGTAATGCGGCGCTCGGAGTTGGTGACGGTGCCTTCCTTCTCGGCCCAGGTGGTGGCGGGCAGCATCAGGTCGGCAAACGTGGCGGTCTCGGTACTGCGGAAAGCTTCCTGCAACACCACGAAGTCGCAGCGGTTCAGCGCCTCGCGCACCAGATCCTGGTCCGGCAGCGACTGAGCCGGGTTGGTACAGGCGATCCATACTGCCTTGACCTTGCCTTCGCGCATGGCTTCGAACAACTCCACCGCGGTCAGGCCGGGCTTGGCGGGCACGTCGTCCACGCCCCAGAAACGGGCGACCTCGGCGCGGTCCGCGGGATTGGCGAGATCGCGATGGGCGGACAACAGATTGGCCAAGCCACCCACCTCGCGCCCGCCCATGGCGTTGGGCTGGCCGGTGAGCGAGAACGGGCCGCAGCCGGGCCGGCCGATCTTGCCGGTGGCAAGCGACAACGCGATCAGGGCGGCACCGTTGTGGGTGCCGTGGGTGGACTGGTTGAGCCCCTGGCACCACAGCGACAAGGCTGCCGGCGCCTGCCCCCACCAGCGCGCGGCGGTGACGATGTCCTCGGCGCGCAGACCGCAGACCTGCGCCGCGATGGCCGGCGTGACGTCGCGCACGTGGTCGCGCACGGCGTCGAAACCATCGGTATGGGCGGCGATCCAGACGTGATCGACCAGCCCCTCCCACAACAGCACGTGCAGCATCGCGCAATACAGCCAGGTATCGGTGCCGGGCAGCAGCGCAAGGTGCAGGTCGGCCGCGGCAGCGGTATCGGTACGCCGCGGATCGACCACGATGACCTTCATGCCGGGACGCGCCTCGCGCGCCGCCTCCAGCCGGCGATAGGCAATCGGATGCGCGTAGGCCGGGTTGGCACCGGCGATGAGCACGCAGTCGGCGTGATCGAAGTCCTCGTAGGCGCACGGCGGCGCATCCGCCCCCAGGGTCTGCTTGTAGGCGGCGACCGCGCTCGACATGCACAGGCGGGAGTTGGTGTCGACATTGTTGCTGCCGATCAGGCCCTTCATCGCCTTGTTGAAGACGTAGTAGTCCTCGGTGAGCAACTGCCCGGAGATGTAGAAGGCGACGGCGTCCGGACCGTCGCGCCGGATCACCTCGGCGAAGCGTTCGGCCGCGGTAGCGATCGCCTCGTCCCAACCGACACGGCGGCGCGGCTGGCCGCGTAGCTCGCGCAGTTCCGGGTACAGCAGGCGGGTTTCCAGACCGGCGCTCAGGTGCAGGGTGGCGCCCTTGGTGCACAGCCGGCCGAAGTTGGCCGGATGCGCGGGATCGCCGCGCACGCCAATCACCTTGCGCCCATCGTGCTCGATCAGGACGCCGCAGCCGACGCCGCAGTAGGGGCAGGTGGCTTTCGTTTCCATCGTGGTCTCCGCGGTCGGGGTCATACGCGTGTCTTCGTCATGGGGTCGGGGTCACGGCCTTGTGTTGTCATCGTCCTGGGGCTAAGCCTGCCCCAGCAGGTACAGCAGCGCCAGGTTGAGCAGCAACGAGCCGCCCGCGAGCAGCTTCCACGCCAGCCCCGGGTCGCGCTCCAGCAACGGCACCCGGCGGCGCGACGCGAGCGGACGGTGGGCACCGCGCTCGAGCGCGAGAATGAACTCCTCGGCGGTCTCGAAGCGGTGCCGGGGGTCGCGTGCGCAGGCCTTGAGCAGCACGGCCTCCAGCCATGCCGGGGTATCTGGCCGGTAGCGCGTGGGCGCGACGGGTTCGCCGAAGCGCGGCACCTGGAAGGGCTCGACCTCGCCATAGGGGTACTTGCGGGTCAGCAACTCGTATAGCGTGACACCGCAGGCGTAGAGGTCGGACGACTCGTTGGCGAGTTCTCCGGCGAACAGCTCCGGCGCCATGTAGGACGGCGTACCGGGGTTGTTGATCTCGCGCAGATCCTCACCGTCGGAGGCGGCCACGCCAAGGTCGAGCACGCGCAACTGACCGTTGCGATCCACGTGTACGTTGTCCGGCTTGACGTCGCGGTGCACGATGCCCAGCCGGTGCAGCGCGCCGACATGCTTGAGCAGCGCGCGGCCGATATCGACCAGTTCGTGCGGCAGGTAACGGTGGCCGCGGACCAGGCTGGCCTTGAGCGTTTCGCCTTCGTGCCAGCTCATCAGGTAGTACAGATGGGCACGCCCGGCGTGATCGAATACCCGCGGGAAGCCCTGCCCCGGTACGCGCCGCGCCAGCCATTCCTCGCGCACCAGTGCGCGGCGGGCCTCCTCGTCGCGCTCCGCCTCCTGGCGCAGCGTCTTGAGCACCAGCGCCTCGCCACCGGCGAGACAGGTCACGCGGTAGAGCAAGGTGATGCGCGAGGCGTGCAGCAACTCCTCCACGCGCAGGCCGTCAAGCACATCGCCCACGCGCAGCCGCGGCGGCAGCGGCAAGCGCCGTCCGCCCGCCAGGCGGTCGCGCAGGGAGTCGTCGGGCAGGGCATCGACGTTGGCCACCAATGCAGTGGCGTTGTCGTTGCCGCCTGCGCGCAAGGCCTCGCGCACCAGCGCGTCGGCCGCCATCTGCGGGCCGCGGCAGGCGCCCAGCACCTCGGCAATGCCGGCGTCGCCAAGCGTATTCCAGACGCCGTCGGTAACCAGCACGAAGCGGTCGCCCACAGCCAGTTCGCCATCGTTGTGGTCCACCAGCAGCCGCGCCTCCAGGCCGATGGCGCGGCGCAACACGTTGTCGAACTCGGGGTGCTCCCAGGTGTGGTCCTCGGTGAGCCGCAGCAGCCGACCGCCGCTCCAGTGGTAGGCACGCGAATCCCCCACGTGGGCGACATGGAAGCGGCGCCCGCGCAGCACCAGCGCGGTCAGCGTAGTGGCCATGCCGGCGTACTCGCGGGACTTGGCCGATTGCGCCTGCAGCCAGCGGTTGACCGCGCCGAGCACGGTATCCAGCGATTTTTCCACGCTCCAGGTATCGGGCGTGGAGTAGTAGTCGGCCAACAGGCCACGCACGCTGTACTCCGCCGCCTCACGCCCGTGGGCGTGCCCGCCCACCCCGTCGGCGACCGCCAGCAACATGCCCTTGGCGGCCAGTTCCACGCCTTCCGGCGTGGCGGCGCCGACGAAGTCCTCGTTGCGCGCACGTGGGCCGGGCTGGCTGGCGTGGCCGATGCGCACGTCCAGGGTCGGCCGGGCGCCCGGCTCGGGTGCCGCATCCGCCCCGCCATCGACCGCCGGAAATGCCATCACCACGCCCATGGCCGTTGCCTCCTCGTCAAATCCTGGCCGAGGTGAGATGCGGCGCGCCCCAGGTGGTGCGCCAACGCGTCTTCACCAGCGTAAGGCCCACCAGCGCCACCAGCGCCAGTCCGGCAAACACCAGGAAGCCGGTCTGGTAGCTGCCGGTGAGCTGGCGCGACATGCCCAGCGACGACGCCAGGTAGAAGCCGCCGACGCCGCCGGCCATGCCCACCAGCCCGGTCATCACCCCGATCTCGCGCCGGAAGCGCTGCGGCACCAGTTGGAACACCGCGCCGTTGCCCATGCCCAGCGCCAGCATCGCGAGCATGAATACTGCCAGTGCGATCCACGCCGCCGGCAGGTCGAAGCTGACGATGGCGAGGAATACCGCGGCCAGCACGTACATGGCGGTCAGGCTGCGGATGCCGCCGATGCGGTCGGCCACCGCGCCGCCGATCGGGCGTACCAGCGAGCCGGCGAACACGCAGGCGGCGGTGAAATAGCCGGCCATCTTGGGGTCCAGCCCGTACTGGGTGTTGAAGTAGATGGTCAGCGACGAGGCCAGCCCGACGAATCCGCCGAAGGTCACCGAGTAGAAGAACATGAACCACCAGGCATCCTTGTCCCGCAGAATCTTGAAGTAGTCGGCAAGCGGCTTGGGCGGCGGGCATTCCGGTGCGTCGCGGGCGACGACCAGATAGAACACGAACACCGCCGCCAGCGGGATCAGCGCCAGGCCGAAGACATTGTTCCAGCCGAAGGCGATCGCCAGGCCGGGAGCGAACAGCGCCGCCAGCGCGGTGCCGGAGTTGCCCGCCCCGGCAATGCCCAGTGCCGTACCCTGATGTTCCGGTGGATACCAGCGCGAAGCCAGCGGCAACGCCACCGCAAAGGCCGCACCGGCAAAGCCCAGGAACACGCCGAGCACCAGCGTCTGGGTATAGCTGCTGATGCCGAACCACCACGCCACGGCCAGCGCGGCGATGACGATCACCTGGCCAATGGCGCCGGCACGCTTGGGGCCGAGGTGATCCACCAGCACACCCATGAAGATCCGCAACACCGCTCCGGCCAGCACCGGCAGGGCCACCATCATGCCTTTTTGGGCATGGTCCAGCCCCAGGTCCTCGGCGATCTGCACCCCCAGGGGGCCGAGCAACACCCACACCATGAAGGCCAGATCGAAGTAGAGAAAGGCCGCCAGCAGCGTTGGCGGATGGCCGGCCTTGAGAAACGCTTTTCTATCCATTTCGTCACGTACTTGCGTAGTGGCCGGCGCCGCATGCGCCGGCTCGTCGTTGTCGTCTCGCCTCGCCCCGTGCCACCTGCCTCCCGGTAGCGGCGCGGTCGCGGGCGGGTCTCCTCGCCAATACAGGTGGCTATACCCTCAGTTCCACCATGCCATCGACCAGCCGTACCGCGAACGGCCGGCTGCAGCCGACGTCGGGCGCCACGGCCTCGCCGCTGTCAAGCTTCAGCTTCCAGCCGTGCAGCGGGCAGGTCACTTCGCGGCCATGCACGATCCCCTGTGACAAGGGCCCGCCCTTGTGCGGGCACTTGTCGTGGATGGCGAAGACCTCGTCATCCACCGTGCGGAAAATCGCGATGTCGCCGTGGCGCGAAGCCACCACCCGCGCGCCCAGCACCGGAATCTCGCGCAGCGCACAGACCGGCTTCCAGGCACCCTCCTCCTCGTGCGCGCCACGCGCGGTTGGCGCCGTCGAGACGTTCATCTCCATGCTCATCATGCCTCCAGGGTCTCGAACTGTCGCCGCAGTGTGCCGGCGGGCGCATCGTCGGCGCGCGCGGCCCACGGGTCCTTGTAGTCCTGCACCGCGAACAGCAGGCGCTGGTACAAGGCCTTGCGATTGTCGGCGTCTTCCACCACGCGCTTCTTCACATGCTCCAGGCCGACGCGGTGCACGTAATGGACGGTACGCTCCAGGTAGTAGCCCTCCTCCCGGTATAGCTGCAAAAACGCCGCCGAGTACTCCATCACTTCCTCGCTGGAGGCCACCTTGCACAGGAATTGCGCCACCTCGGTCTTGATCCCGCCATTGCCGGCTACATAGAGTTCCCAGCCAGAATCAACGCCGATCACACCAACGTCCTTGATGCCGGACTCGGCGCAGTTGCGCGGGCAGCCGGACACCGCCAGCTTGACCTTGTGCGGGCTCCACATGCCGAACAGCATGCGCTCCAGATCCACCCCCATGGCCATCGAACGCTGGGTGCCGAAGCGGCAGTGTTCGGCGCCAACGCAGGTCTTCACCGTGCGGATGCTCTTGCCGTAGGCGTGGCCCGAGGTCATGCCCAGATCCTTCCACACCAGCGGCAAGTCCTCGCGCTTGACCCCCAGCAGGTCGATGCGCTGGCCGCCGGTCACCTTCACCGTCGGGATCGCGTATTTGTCGGCCACGTCGGCAATGCGGCGCAGCTCGTCCGGTGTGGTCAGCCCGCCTAGCATGCGCGGCACCACCGAGTAGGTGCCGTCCTTCTGGATGTTGGCGTGGGCGCGCTCGTTGATGAAGCGGCTTTGCGGATCGTCCTGAGCCTCGTGCGGCCAGGTGGAGATCAGGTAGTAGTTGAGCGCCGGACGGCAGGTGGCGCAGCCGTTGGGCGTCTTCCAGCCCATGAAGGCGATGGCATCGGGAATGGTCAGCAGCTTGTGCTCGCGGATGGCCTTGCGCACCTCGCCGTGCGACAAGTCGGTACACCCGCACACCGCTTTGTCGTGTGCGCTCACCGCCTGGTAGGCACCGCCCACGGTGGACGCCAGGATCTGCTCGACCAGCCCGGTACATGAGCCGCAGGAGGATGCGGCCTTGGTGTGCTTCTTCACCTCGTCCAGGGTGAACAAGCCCTTTTCCTTGATCGCTTTCACGATCGTACCCTTGCACACGCCGTTGCAGCCGCATACCTCGGCGGTGTCGGGCATGCTGGCGGCGCGGTTCTCGCCCTTGTGACCGGTGTCGCCGAGGTGATTCTGGCCGAACATCAAGTGGTCGCGGATCTCGTGGATGTCCTGCTGGTCTCGCATCAACTGGAAGTACCAGGCGCCGTCGGCGGTGTCGCCGTAGAGCACCGAGCCGACGATACGGTTGTTGCGGATCACCAGGCGCTTGTACACCCCGCCCTGCTTGTCGTGCAGCACGATTTCCTCGGTGTCCGCGCCGCCCGTGAAATCGCCGGCGGAGAACACGTCGATGCCGGTGACCTTGAGCTTGGTCGAGGTCACCGACCCCTCGTAGCGGCCAATGCCGAAGTTGGCGAGGTGGTTGGCGCAGACCTTGCCCTGCTCGAACAAGGGCGCGACCAGCCCATAGGTGACACCACGGTGGGCGACGCACTCGCCGACCGCATAGATGCGCGGGTCGGTCACCGTCTGCATCGTGTCGGACACGTGGATGCCGCGCACCCGGCCGCTGCCGCAGTACAGCCCGGCCGCCTCGGCCAGCGCATAGCTGGGGCGGATGCCGGCGGCCACCACCACCAGGTCGGCAGGGATCTGCATGCCGTCCTTGAAGCGCACCGCGGCTACCCGGCCACCCGCATCGGCTCCGCCGCCAAGCAGCGCCTCGGTCTGCTTGGCGAGCAGGAACTTCATCCCCTTGGCCTCCAGCGAGGCCTGCAGCATGTCGGCCGCGGCGCGGTCGAGCTGGCGCTCCATGATCCATTCGCCGATGTGCACCACGGTCACGTCCATGCCGCGCAGCATCAGCCCGTTGGCCGCCTCCAGTCCGAGCAGACCGGCGCCAATGACCACTGCATGGCGATACTGGCCGGCGGCGGCGATCATCGCCTCGGTGTCGGAAATGTCGCGGTAGCCGAGCACGCCTGGCAAGTCCTTGCCGGGAATCGGCGGAATGAAGGGCGTGGAGCCGGTGGCGAGCAGCAAGCGGTCGTAGTCGGCCTCGATCACCTCGCCGTCAGCGCCCTCGGCAATCACCTTGCGGCGCACCCGGTCGATCTTGGTCACGGCCTTGCCGGCGTGCAGGGTGATGCCGTTGTCACGGTACCAGTCGAGATCGTTGAGCATGATCTCGGGCAGCGTCATCTCGCCGGCCAGCACCGGCGAAAGCAGAATGCGGTTGTAATTGCCATGGGGCTCGGCGCCGAACACGGTGATGTCGTACATGTCCGGTGCGAGCTTGAGCAACTCCTCGATGCTGCGGATCCCGGCCATGCCGTTGCCGACGAGGACGAGTTTGATTTTTCTCATGGTGTTCTCCTGCAAGGTGTTTCGGTCCGCGCTCAGGCGGCGTGGGCCACCGCTTCGGGCAGCACCAGGGTTTGCGCGAAGGCGGCGACTTCGCCGACGACGATGATCGCCGGCGACCCCAGCCCCTCGGCCGCCACCCGTGCTGGCAGTTCGGCCAGCCGGGTCGCCACATGGCGCTGGTTCGGGAGGCAGCCGGAGGCGATCGCCGCGGCCGGGGTGTCGGGCGGCAGGCCGGCCGCGATCAGGCGTGCGACGATGTTGAGCAGACGCGACATGCCCATGTAGATCACCAGCGTGGTGCCGCTGCGGGCCAGCGCCGCCCAGTCGGGCTCGTCGCCGTTACCGGTGGTGCCGGTGATCAGCGTCACGCCGTGGGTATGGGCGCGGTGTGTCACTGGAATGCCCACCGCAGCCGGCACACAGAGGCCAGCGGTGAGTCCCGGCACCACCTCGGCGTCTATGCCCGCCGCTGCCAGTGCCTGGACTTCCTCGCCACCGCGCCCGAACACGAACGGGTCGCCGCCCTTGAGCCGCAGCACCACCTTGCCCTGGCGCGCATAGCGCACCATCAGGCGGTGGATGAAACCCTGCGGGGTGGAGGCGCGGCCGCCGCGCTTGCCGACCCGCAGCACCCGCGCCTGCGGGCGGGCGAGCGCGAGCACGTCGTCGCTCACCAGGTCGTCGGCGAGCACGATCTCGGCCTCTTCGCGCAGCAGACGGGCCGCGCGCAGGGTGAGGAGGTCCGCGGCGCCCGGTCCGGCGCCGATGAGATATACGCTGGGCATTGTCGTCTCCGGTGCTAGGCAGCCACGCGCAGTTGCTTCTGGTAGAGGAATTCCATGATCGCCGCACGGCAATCGCCGAACTGGGCGTCATGGGCCAGGGCGAGGCGGTCGCGCGGACGATCGAGCTTCACTTCCAGGATCTCGCCGATCGTCGCGGCCGGGCCGTTGGTCAGCATCACCACCCGGTCGGACAACAGCACCGCCTCGTCCACATCGTGGGTCACCATCACCATGGTCGCGCCGGTGGCGGCGAGGATCTTCATCAACTCATCCTGCAGGTTGGCGCGGGTGAGCGCATCGAGCGCGCCGAAGGGCTCGTCCATCAGCAGGATGCGCGGTTGCATCGACAAGGCCCGCGCAATGCCGACGCGCTGCTTCATGCCACCCGAAATCTCGTGAGGGTGCTTGAGTTCCGCATGGGTCAAGCCGACCAACGCGAGCGCCTCGCGGGTGCGCTCCTTGAGTCGCGCCTTGGGCTCGCGGCCGCCGAACACCCGCTCCACGGCCAGGTACACGTTGTCGAAGCAGGTCAGCCACGGCAGCAGCGAGTGGTTCTGAAACACCACCGCCCGTTCCGGTCCCGGCCCGGTAATCTCCCGGCCATCGCACAACAGCACGCCGGAGGTCGGCGTGGTCAGCCCGGCGATGAGATTGAGCAGCGTGGATTTGCCGCAGCCCGAGTGGCCGATCAGGCTCACGCTCTCGCCCTCGACAATGTCCAGGCTGACGTCGCGCAACGCGACGAAGGTGCCGGTCTTGGTGTCGAACGACTGCTGTACGTTCTGGATTTGCACGATCTTCTTCATGATGGCGCCCTCCCTCAGCGGCTTTCGTAGGTAAAGCGCCTGGCCACCAGCATCAGCGTCTGCTCCAGGATCAGACCGACGATGCCGATGACGAAGATCGCAATGATGATGTGCTCGACCTTGAGGTTGTTCCACTCGTCCCACACCCAGAAGCCGATGCCGACGCCGCCGGTGAGCATTTCCGCCGCGACGATCACCAGCCACGCGGTGCCGATGGACAACCGGATGCCGGTCAGCATGTAGGGCAGCACCGCCGGGAACAGGATCTTGGTGAACACCTTCCACTCGGACAGCTGCAGCACCCGTGCGACGTTGAGATAGTCCTGCGGCACACGCGTCACGCCCTGGGCGGTGTTGAGGATCATCGGCCAGATCGAGCAGATGAAGATGGTCCAGATCGCCGCCGGATCGGCGCGCTGGAACACCAGCAGCCCGATCGGTAGCCAGGCCAGCGGCGACACCGGGCGCAGCAGGCTGATGATGGGATTGAGCATCTTCGACAGCAGCGCAAAGCGCCCCAGCATGAAGCCGGCGGGAATCCCGACCAAAGCCGCAATACCGAAGCCGATGCCGACCCGCTGCAGCGAGGCCAGCACGTTCCAGCCAATGCCCTGGTCGTTGGGGCCATCGACGTAGAAGGGATCGGCGAACAACACCACCGCCGCCTGCCAGGTCTGCCCCGGGGTGGGAATGCCGCCACCGTTCATGGTCGCGAGTTGCCACACCGCCAGCAGCAATACCAGGCCAATGGCCGGGGGCAGCATGGCCCGCCCGGCCGCCGCCGCGACGCCGCCCAGCCGTGTCGACCATGCCGCTGGCGGGGTGGCACCGGCGGCGACCGGCACAGCGCTGGGCTTGGGCGTCTCGGGCGCGTAGCGGCCATGCCGTGATGTCGCCGTGCGCACCAACGGTTCTCCGGCGACGCTCACGCCATCGCCCACCGCCTCGTTCATGCTTGCTGCGTTCATGCTCGTGTCCTCCGCGCGCCGGCCGTCAGGCCTTGACCTTGAAACCGGCTGCATATGCCGCCGGGTCGCTGCCGTCCCATACCACGCCGTCGATCAGCGTGCTGCTGCGCAGGTCGCCGTCGGGCAGCGACACCCCGCCCACCGCCTCGGCCGCCTGGCGGTAGATGTCGATGCGGTTGATCGCCTTGGCCACCCCCAGGTAGTCCGGCTCGGCGTCGAGCAGGCCCCAGCGCCGGTGCTGGGTCAGGAACCACATGCCGTCAGACAGGTAGGGGAAGTTCACCTTGCCGTCGTTGAAGAACTTCATGCTGTTGGCGTCGTTCCAGGTCTTCCCGGCGCCATCCTCGTAGTGGCCGAGAATGCGCCCTTCGATCACGTCGACATCGGTGTTCACATACGAGCGCGCGGCAATCACCTTGGCCGTCTCCTTGCGGTTGGCCTCCGAGGCATCGATCCAGCGGGAGGCCTCCAGCACCGCCGCGGTCAGCGCACGTGCCGAGTTGGGGTGTTTGGCCACCCACTCGCCGGTGGTACCAAGGATCTTCTCGGGGTGATCGGTCCAGATGTCCTGGGTGGTTACCGCGGTAAAGCCGATCTTGTCGATGATGGCGCGCTGGTTCCAGGGCTCGCCCACGCAGAAACCGTGCATGTTGCCCACACGCATGTTGGCGACCATCTGCGGCGGCGGCACGACGATGGCCTTCACGTCCTGGAAGGGATGGATGTCGTTGGCCGCCAGCCAGTAGTACAGCCACATCGCGTGGGTACCGGTGGGGAAGGTCTGGGCGAAGGTGTAGGTGCCCGGTGCGCTGGCGGCCACCACTTTCTTCAGCGACGCACCGTCGGTGGCACCGGCCTCGCGCATGCCATTGCCCAGGGAGATGGCCTGACCGTTGTTGTTCAGGCTCATGAGCATGGCCATGTCCGTCTTGGGCCCGCCCACCCCCATATGCACGCCGTACACCAGGCCGTAGAGCACGTGGGCCGCATCGAGCTCACCGTTCACCAGCTTGTCGCGCACTGCGGCCCAGCTCGCCTCCTTGCTCGGCACGATCTTGATACCGTACTTGGCATCGAAGCCCTTGACCGCCGCCATCACCACCGACGCACAGTCGGTGAGCGGAATGAAGCCGACGCGGATTTCCTTCTTCTCCGGGGCGTCCGAACCCGCTGCCCACACCCCGCCCGACAGCAGGCCACCCAGCATGGCCGCACCGCCCATGGCCGCCGCCGCCTTGACGAATCCGCGGCGGGACAGCTCCGAAGTGCTACGTGCTTTCTTGTCCATCATCGACCCCCTGAACTGGAACCACAAAAACAAAACGGCGCCCATTTCCACACGCGCAGACCTGCGTCTTGCGCGTTGGAAATGGACGCCGTTGCCCGTTTCTTCGTTCGAATCCGCCCGCCGTTGGACGAACCCGACTTCCTGGGCTTGTTTAGCAGAAGCCGTGCCAGATCATCGAAATGTGGCCGAAAGGCTTGTCTGTCATGGTTTTGCGAGCTTACGACGGACGCCGGAGGACGACCGTGCTGGCATCGAACCCGCCCTATTGCAGTGCAGCACGCCGGGGCAGCGCACAATCAGGGGGCGCCCATCGGCACCGTACCGGGCGCCCCCGCTCAGCGTGCGCCACTGCGGGCAAGCCGGCCAAAGGCCTCGCCGAAGTCGTCCACAAGCTGGCGAAAGGCGGCGTACTGCACCTCGTCAGGGGTAGGCCCATCACCCGCGTCGGCCCACAACACGCCCACCGGGCGCCCCCCCACCTTCACACAGGCAAGCAACAGCCCGCCCCCCGGCAGCAACGGCCGGACGCACTCGGGCATCTGCTGCCGGGCGACCGCCAGCCGCCGGGCATCAACGTGCAGCGCCCCGGCGTGGCGGAACAGGCGCGCGAGCAAATCCTCCCCCTCGCTGGGCGTCTCCAGCTTGGCGGGCTCGGGCGCACCCGGCACGCCGTGCACGATCTGGCAGCGCAACACATCGGTGCGCACCAGTTTGAGGAACAACAGCGCCCGCGGCAGCCCCAGACCGTCTTTCAAGACGCCCATCGTCGTCGCCAGCAGTGCCCGGCTGTCGCGAAAGCGGCCGAAGGCGCAATCGTCTCGGAAGCGCTGCAGCCGCACGGCATCGACGCGTTCCACCGCGGCGGGTGGCGATGTTGCAGCCCGCCCCGGCGCTGCCCCCTGCGTGCCTTGCGCCGTCGCGCGCAACAACTTGCGGGGCGGCGGAGGTGGCCAGAACAACTGCTCCGCCAGGCTCACCACCAGGCCGGCGTGCACGAAACTGCGGCTGGCGCGCGCGGCGGTCTGGTGGGACGAGGCGATCACCTTGTCCACCGGCCAATGGAGTTGTGCCGACAGCGCCGCCATCAAGGTCGCGGTATGTCCGTGGTACCAGCCGTCCCACGCCGCCCAGGCCAACTCGTGGCCGAGCGCGCACAAAGCGTGGCGCTGCTTCAGCCAGGCCGCCACGGCCGCGCCGCGCCCGTCGGGCTCTGGTGGAAAAGCGCCGGTCCACGCGCCGCGGGTCGCCATGGCAACGCGCCGGCCATCGGCTCGCAAGGCATCGATCAGTCCAGGGTCGGGCACCAGCCCCAGCGCCCGCAGCAACCGCGGTCCGAGCGCTGCGATGTGGCAACCGAGCACCGCCTGCTCGGCGCGGGCGCGGCGTTCCCCGCGGCGCACGCGCTGTTCGATCTCGGCCGCCGCACGCGGCGCCAGCAAGGGCAGGCGACAGCGCACCGCACCCAGCGCCAGCGTGGTCCAGAACAAGGCTTCACCTCCCCCCGGCTGGCGCGCGCCCTCCCAGCGCTCGACCAGCAAGGCGGCGAAACGACTCACCGACAAGGCCTGCAAGAACCCCCGGTGGGCCGGCCTGGCGGGTTCGAGCAAGCGATCCATGCGTGCGCGCACCAGGTTCTGGGTACGGACCACCCCGAGCAGACCGATAGCCTGCACCAGACCTTGCGGCTCCCCGCCCACACTGGGCAGACGTGCCGCAATCAACAAGGCATCGAGCGCCAAGGGCAGATCGGCCCTGAGCATGCGCGCCAGCGCCTGCGGCGACACCCCGGGATCGAGCATCGCCTCCAGCGACGCCGCATCGCTGAGCAAAGGCAATTGCACCTCGGCGAGGTGCTGGGTCCAGTAGTCGATTCCGGTGTTGTCGGCAGCCATTTCACCATTGTAGGGCAGGCCGCAGAGGCTGCGGCGTGTGCCCGGCACGCTGCGTACGTCTCCTTTCGCCGCACTCTGCCATGGATCCGGGGCCAGCACGGCGCTTGCTGACAGCCGCCCCGGGCTCACACCGCGGCTTGCCTCCGGCCTATACTTCGCGCCGCTCGCAACCACCGCTTCGGCTCCGGCATCAATGCACGCTGCCCTGGACGGAATCGCGGCGCCAACATCCTGTCAACACGCTGAACACCGCCGCCATGACGCACTCCTTCAGGCCCGCTCCCCCGTGACCACGCGCCCCCGCCTCAGCCCCTCGCCGCCCTCCGACTCCACGCTACCGTCACTGCCCGACGGCCCGCAGCAGACGCGGCCGCCACCGCGGCACGGCTGGCCGCGCAAGGCGATCGTCGCCACCCTGGCGCTGACCGGGCTGGTCGCGGCTTACCTGTATCTGTCGCACGAGCCGGTGGCACCGGTGGTGGTGGGCCTGCCCGAGCGCCAGACCGCTGCCAACGACACCGCGGATGCGGAAGACAACGGACTGCAACTCCCGACCGCTGCGGAGGCACCACCTCCGCTCGACGACTTCCCCTATCCCATCCCGGTCGGCGGACTCGGACCGGTGCACGCGCTCAGCGAACCGGCAGCACAATATCCGTTCCTCTGTGGCAGCGAACGCTCCGGGCTGGGGCAGCCGATCGTGGACAACACCCTGGGGCACGGCATCCCGGTATATCGCGAAGCAGCGGACGGCACGCCCACCTCCGAGGTGGCCGGCTACAGCCGGGATTGCCTGGTCGCCACACGTATCGACCACTTCTACATGCCGGTCGACGGCGACGAACTCCTGCCCTGGCACCCCGGTGTCGAGGACGTCGCCATGCTCACCCGAGACGGCCACAACCTGCCTTTCATCGTCCGACTGGAACGGGGCACGATCAACCGCTTTCTGTATGCGATTGCAGTACTCACCGACCCTGCGGAAGACGCCGAAGCCCCCGACGGACGTTACTGGAACCGACGGCTGGTCTACCACTTCGCCGGCGGCGTGGGCATAGGCCGGCGCCAGGGGCGACTGTCCGAGCACCGCGTGCTGGGTCGCGACAACATCGAACTGCTCGCCCGCGGCTATGCCATTGCCACCTCCACCGGCAACCACACCACCAACCACTACAACATGCGCCTGGCCGGCGACACCGCATTGCGCGTCAAGCGCCAGTTCGTGGCGCGTTACGGCCAGCCGGACTACACCGTGGGTCTGGGCGGCTCGGGTGGCGGGCTGCAGCAGTTCCTGTTCGGCGAGCACCTGCCGGGCCTGCTGGACGCGGCCGTGCCGCAGTACGCCTACCCCGACATGGTCACCCAGACCATTCACGCGCTGGACTGCGAGTTGCTGGAACACTATTTCGATGTGGTTGCCGCCGACAACCCGATCTGGGCGGATTTCGAAGTGCGGCGCGCAGTGCAGGGACTGAACGCGCTGGCCGGGGCGGACAACCGCTACGCCCCGCTCTACCCCGCCAACCTGGCGCTCAACGGCCGCTGGCCGCGCCTGCCGCGCGGCGCCAGCGAATGCGTGCAAGGCTGGCGCGGACTCACGCCACTGGTCCTGAACCCGCGCTTCACGCCCCACGCCGCGCATTACGCAGCGGAGGTACACGCCCAGGTGAACTGGACCTACTGGGACGATCTGGTGGCGATCTACGGCCGCGACGCCACCGGCCACGCTCGCCGCACCTGGGACAACGTGGGTGTTCAATACGGACTGCAGGCCCTGCGCGCGGGACGGATCTCGCCCGCGGACTTTCTCGACCTGAACCTGCGCATCGGCGGCTGGAAGCCGGCCGCCGATCTGCGCCCGGAGACGATCTGGCAGCCCTTCGGCCGCAAGCTGCCGTTGTGGTTCTCGCTGTGGAGCGCACACAACATGACCCGCGCCGACGGCGACCTGCCCGCGGCGCGCAGCCGCGGTGATGCCGATGCGATCAGCGCCGCATGGCGCAGCGGGCAGGTGTTCGGCGGGCATATCGACATCCCGGTCATAGAGGTCCGCCACTATCTTGAGCCCGCGCTCAACATGCACCACCTGTCGGCGTCGTTCGCGACCCGGCTGCGCATGCAGCGCGCCATGGGCCACGCCGGCAACCATGCGCTATGGGTTGCCCACCCCGACCACGACCCCACTTTGCGTGCCCTGGAGCTGATCGACGACTGGCTCGCAGCGCTGCGAGCCGCCCAAGGGGACGACGCCCCCGGGCGTGCCACCTCCGCACGGGACACCGCAGCGAGCCGACCGACCGCCGCCGCCGATGCCTGCTTCGACGCCTCGGGCGCCCTCATTGCTCAGGGTGACGCGGTGTGGGATGGCGACTGGAACGGTCGCCTGCCTGGCGCCTGCAGCCGTGTCTATCCGTCCTACGGCACCTCGCGCAGCGCGGCCGGTGCTTCGCTCACCGGCGACCTCTTCCAGTGCCCGCAGATCACCGTGGACGCCGCGCTGGCTGCGGGTCTGTACACACCGGTGGACATGGCGCCCTATCGCGACCCGCTACTGCGGGCCTTCCCCGATGGCGTGTGCGACTACCGCAACGACGACGTCCACGGTGACCTCGAGGCACCGCCAACGCCTGACTGACATAGTTCCAGCCGACAGGTCAATCGTCTAACGTCGAACGGATCGGACTGAGGCCGGCACCGACCCGGCTTGGAAGACGCCTGCGCCAGTAAACGGCGAACTCGTCGGGCGCGAGCGGCGGCGAGAAATGGTAGCCCTGGAAGCGCTCGCAGCCGCTCGCACGCAGGCATTCCACCTGCGCCGCGCTCTCGACTCCCTCGGCGATCACACTGAGTTTCATGTTGCGGGCCAGGCCGATGATGGCGTCGATGATCGCGGCGTCGTCGGCATCGTCGACCACGTCGCGTACGAAAGCCTGATCGATCTTGAGCTCGTCTATGGGCAGGCGCTTGAGGTAGGACAACGACGAATAACCCGTACCGAAATCGTCGATCGACACCCGCACCCCCAATCTGCGCACCGCGCCGAGCACCTCCACCCCACGTTCGGCCGCATGCATGGTGGCGCTCTCGGTGAGCTCCAGTTCCAGACATCCAGCCGCCAGCCCCGACTGCGCCAGGGCGTCTTGCACCACATCGAGGAAGCCCGCCTGACGAAACTGCAGTGCGGAGATGTTAACCGCCACCGGAACTGGCGGCAGCCCTTGGGCCTGCCAGGCTCGATTCTGCCGGCAGGCCTCGCGCAACACCCACTCTCCAAGCTGCAGGATCAACCCGGTTTCCTCGGCGATCGGCACGAAACGCGCCGGCGGCACCAGCCCCACACCGGGGCGGTTCCAGCGCAGCAGCGCTTCAGCCCCCACGACCCGATCTTCTCGCACGTCGATCTGCGGCTGATAGTGCAACAGGAACTCGCCGCGCTCCAGGCCGACACGGATCGCGCTTTCGAGGCTCATGCGTTCGTGCACGCGGGTATTCATCTCCGCACGGAAAAAATGGTAGGCGTTCCGACCACTTTCCTTGCTGTGGTACATGGCGGTGTCGGCGTTGCGCAACAAGGTCGCGACGTCGCCGCCGTCTTCCGGAAAGAGCGCGATGCCTATGCTGGCCGTCACCACCAGTTTGCGGCCATCCAGCATCCACGGCTGGGAGAGCGACGCTAGCAACTTCTCCGCCAGGCGCGCAGCATTGTCCGGATCGCCGATGTCGGGCGTGAGCAAGGCGAACTCGTCCCCCCCCGTACGACTCACGGTGTCGCTGTCACGTACCGCAGTACGCAAGCGCCGCGCAAGCTCTCTGAGCAGCCGGTCGCCCACCGGATGACCCAGCGCATCGTTGATGTTCTTGAAGCGATCGATGTCGATGAAAAACAAGGCAAAACGCTTGCGTTCGCGCCGCGACCACTCGATCGCCACGGTCAGGCGGTCGGACATCAACAAGCGATTGGGCAAACCCGTGAGGGCATCGTGCTCGGCAAGGTGGCGTATGCGCGCCTCGTGATCGCGCTTCTCGGTAATGTCCTCGATCACATACACCCGCCCTTTGTCCGGTGCCGCCGGATCGAGCAGACGGGCACGCACGCTGGCGATGACGTGCCGCCCGTCGCGATGTCGGTAGATCTGCTCGTAACCCAGCACCCGCCCCCCTTCCACGCCTTTGGCGATACGTGCCATCGCATCCTCGTAGGCTAGATCATCGAGGTAGTAATGCCGCGTGGGGTGGCCTATCACCTGCTTCAACGGATAGCCGAAGAATTGCTCGAAGGCCGGGTTGGCGCGCACGATGCAGCCGTCGCGAACGATGATGATCGCCACCGGGCTGGCGTCCAGGATGGACTGGAGCTCCGCCGCACGCGCCGCACTTTCTTCGCGCGAACGGGTGGCCTCACCGAAAACCTCGCAGAACGCGCGCGCCACTTCGCCAATCTCATCATCGCGCTCATCGGGCTCCAGCGGCGTGGCCGGATCATTGCGCAAGCGCCGGGTGCGCTCCCTCAAGTCAAGCAAGGGTCTGACGAAGTTGCGTACAGCCACCCAGCGGATCAGCAACGCAATCAACAGCGACGTTGCGAGCAACAAGCCGGTGGCGATGCGACGGGACTCCCGCACCGGTGCGAAGGCTTCGTCGGTGGTCAGGAAGCCGGCCAGAATCCAGTCAGCATTATGCAGCCGACGCAGCCCGAAGAGCATGGTATCGCCGTCGGCGGTGAGAATCTCCTCGGTACCCTCCCACCCCCCCAAGGCACGGGCAAACAGTGCGGCCGTCATGGGCTGAGCGAGCGGTTGCAACGCGTCCTCGGGCCGGGCGCCGACGACCGTGGTGCCGGCGCGCGTCACCACCACGAAATGCACCCCGCGGGAATAGGCGTCGCGGTTGAGCAGCCCCAGAAAATTGGCGGCGCGCAATTCCACCGTACCGGACAGCATCGCCACCACCTCGCCCGCACTGTTGCGGATCGGTACCGACATCGACAAGGTGGGCCGTCCGGTGGTCCGCCCCAGCACTGGCTCCGATATCACCGCCACGCCATCTTCAAGCAAACGTTGCAGATGCGCCAGCCCGGACACATCCGAACCTACCCGCCCCGCCAACCGTGGTATGTCGGCACGCACCCGCAGGTCCGAGCCGACCACGATGAGGTTGTCGAACAGCGCCAGCATTCCACGCTTGGCCAGAAGATGGCGTTGCAGGGCCTCCGGGTCAGCCAGCAGGGCCGGGGTAATGTCGGCGGCAGAGCGCGTGAGCGCATCCAGGTTGGTCGCCAGGCGTTTATCGACCTGCTCCGCCACGCGCGACACCAACGCACCGTGCTGCGCGGAGATCGTGCCTACCAGGGCAGTGCGGATGAGGTAGTCGTGCACGAACAGCCCCAGGCCGAACACCACCAGGAGCAGCACGGCGACCGACAGCGAAGCCTTGGTACGCAGCTTCATGCGGCGTGAGGCCGCCACCGCGCCCACCGCCATCCGCAGGCATGCGGACGGACGGAATCGTCGGAACAGTAAGCGCAAACTTGGGCAAAGAGGCAATGGAGGTGACGGCGGCACATCCGCGCGATTGTGCTGTACCGCCGCCCCGGCGGGAAGGCCCGGCGAGCGGCCCTCTGCGAGCTAAGTCACGGACAACGTCATTTTCCCGATGCTTTCAACAGGCTGCCCAGCGCCAACACCGACTCGGCGACATCCACCAGACGCCGACCCTGGTCCATCGCGGTCTGCCGCAACAACCGGTGAGCCTGCTCTTCACTCAGGCCGCGGTGGGCCATGAGCACCCCCTTGGCCCGCTCGATGAGCTTGCGTTCATTGAGTGCGGCGCGCACCGCCCCCAGTTCATCAGCCATGCTCTGGATGCGCTGCGATTGCGCCTGGATGAGATCGAGTACCGACCGACCCAGCGTGGCGCTGCCGACTGCGGGGCTATCCGGATCGCTGCCAGCCGCCTTGGAGTCGATGAACGCCGCCAGGGCACCTGCATCGGGCGGTGCAAGTCCGGACAAGGCCGCAGTCGCCGCTTGATGACTGGAGAGTGCCGCCTGCGCCTCCTCGACCTTGCACGCGCACAATGCCGACAATCCGGCGGTCAACAGCGCCTCGATCTGACGCATGGCATCGATGCGGCGGGTCATCAGCTCGAACCACCAGCCGCCGATCTCGCCATGCTCCGGCCCGAGTTGCCGGGTGGTCGCGGCCAGGCGGCGCAGCCGTTCGATCTCGGCGGAATCCTCCAGCGACACCGCGTTGTGCCAGCGCATCCACACCTCGGGCGCGGCAAACTCCGAAAACACGTCGAAACAGCGTGCCTGCCCTTCGATCAAATGGGTAAGACGCTGCTGCCGGTCGAGCTCGAACACCCCTTCGGCGAAGCCGGCCACGCCCAGCGCCCGCTCCTGACCGGCCAGTTCCTTGCCCTGCATGAAGTTGAACATCGCCACCAGGGCGCGAGACACGTCCGGATCGGGTGCAGCGTCCGCCGCTTCGAAGACCACCCCCATCAAACCGTTGATCTGTCGGCTGTAGGCAAATGCGCTTTCGTCCGGCGTGAGCGCGAGCGACCGCACCCGCCCGCGCAACTCCGGCAAGCTGCCAAAGCCGTGCAACACCTGGGCGATCCCGCTGAACAGACGCACGCTGCTTGCCCCGCGCACGGCATCGGTTTCCAGGCGATCGAAATGATCCCGAACGCTGCGTTCCGAGGCCACGCTGTCGGCGCGGCACGCGGTCAACTGCTCCGAGAAGCGCGTTCCGCGCGAAGCCAGGTACATGCTGGATGCGCCACGCTCGCGTTGCAGCATATGCACCAACTGGGCGATGCCGCTCACCAGCTCGCAGGTGACTGCCAATTGCTCCAGCACCTGGATCTCGGCGCGCTTGGCGGCCAGCAGGAATTTCAGCGCAGCATCCATGTCTCCGACCCCGTCGTTCATGATTCCGGCGTCGATTCCGTCGTAATACGGCGACGCCTGCAGGGTCGACATAGCAATCAACGTGCCCGGCGCGATCGGCAGGGTCTCACCCCCGCTGGCGCCGGGTCTCGAACAAGCATACGCCGCTCGCCACGGACACGTTCAGGCTTTCCACACTGCCCAGCATCGGGATGCGCGCCAACTCGTCGCAGGTCTCGCGGGTCAGGCGCCGCAGGCCGTCGGCCTCCGCCCCCAGCACCCAGGCCACCGGCCCCTTCCGCTCGATCTGGTAAAGGGTCTTGTCCGCTTCGCCGGCGGCGCCGATGACCCAAACGCCTGCCTCCTGCATCTCGCGCAAGGCCCGCGCGAGGTTGGTCACCGTGACATAGGGCACGGTATCGGCCGCACCACTCGCCACCTTGGCCGCGGCCGCCGTCAAGCCCACGGCACGGTCCTTGGGTGCGACCACCGCATGCGCACCGGCAGCGTCCGCAACCCGAAGGCATGCACCAAGATTGTGCGGATCCTGGATACCATCAAGCACCAGAATCAGCGCGGGATCGCTACTCCCCTCCAGTCCCTCGAGCACATCGGCCAGCTTCAGTTCGCGGCTGCGCGCGTCGATGCGGGCAATCACCCCCTGGTGACGGCGGGTGCCGACCATCTTGTCCAGGCGCTCGGCATCGGCCTGCACGGTACGCATTCCGAGCGACTCGGCCAGTTGGGCGACTTCGCGCGCACGCGCGTCCTGTCGCTGCGGCGACAGGTAGAGCTCCTGCACCGCCTCGGGATCCCGCCGCAACTTGCCCAGTACGGCGTGAAATCCGTAGATCAGGCGGCTGCCCGATTCCGCGGGCCGCTCCTCCATCGGGTTCGAAAAAGACTTCTTAGCCACCACGCTTTCCCTTGGTCTTGTTGGTCGAAGCGGCGGATTCTACGCTGGCGGCCACCTCGCCGACCTTCTTCTTCGGGGTGGCCTTGCGCCCGCTCTTGCTCACCCCCGCCTCGCCCGCTTTCGTGGCGCTGGCCTTCGTGGCGCTGGCCTTCGTGGCGCTGGCCTTCGTGGCGCTGGCCTTCGTGGCGCTGGCCTTCGTGGCGCTGGCCTTCGTGGCGCTGGCCTTCGTGGCG
>JBKBMG010000025.1:0-73411 GCA_046295975.1 Rhodocyclaceae bacterium | reverse complement strand
CGTTCCGGTCATCACCGCCACCCAGAAGCGTCCGTCAAGCTCCAGCGGCGAGCGTATCGGGCGCCAGCCCTGCGACCAGTCGGGCGCGGCGTTGAGGCTGGCCAGCACAAGCAGGCCGGAAAGCGTCAGCACGCTGCCCGCCACAAGGGCGAACAGGATGGCCGGCGGCAGTCGGCGCGCGCCGGTGCGCACAGGCGCAGGCCCGGGCAAAGGCGGTCAGAGCTTCTGGGCGGCCATGTACTGGTCGTAGCTGCCCTCGGCCAGGGCGAACCACTGGAACTGGTCGCGCATGAAGGCCTCGTAGTCGGCGTAGACCTTGCGCCAGTTCGGGTTGGACTCGTTGAGTTCGGCGTAGACTTCGTTGCGGGCCTTGAACGCGGCGTCCATCACGTCGCGCGGCAGGCGGCTGAGCTTCGCGCCTTCGGCGATCAACTGCTTGAGCGCACCGGGGTTGCGGGCGTCGTACATCGCCTGCATGGTCACGTGGGCGTCGGACGCGGCCTGGCGGACGACGGACTGGTACTGCGGCGACAGCGAGTTCCACGCCTTGTCGTTGATGTACAGCGACAACTGGGCGCTACCTTCCCACCAGCCGGGGTAGTAGTAGAACGGGGCGACTTTGTGGAAGCCGAACTTCAGGTCATCGTAGGGGCCGACCCATTCGGTGGAGTCGATGGTGCCGCGTTCCAGGGCCTGGTAGATCTCGCCGCCGGGGATGTTCTGGGGCACCGCGCCAAGTTTGGCGAGCACCCGGCCGCCGAAGCCACCGATGCGCATCTTCATGCCGTTGATGTCGGCGACGGACTTGATCTCCTTGCGGTACCAGCCGCCCATCTGCGCACCGGTGTTACCCATCGGGAAGTTCACGATGTTGTACTGGGCGTAGAACTCGCGCATCAGCTTCATGCCGTTGCCGTCATAGAACCACGCGGTGAGCTGGCGCGAGTTCATGCCGAACGGAATGGCGCAGTCGATCGCGAAGGTCTCGTCCTTGCCGAAGAAGTAGTACGGGGCGGTATGGGCGCACTCGACCGTGCCCTGCTCGACTGCGTCGGTCACACCAAAGGCGGGCACCAGTTCGCCGGCAGCATGGGCGCTGATCTGGAACTTGCCGTCGGTCGCTTCGGAGACGTTCTTGGCGAACACTTCGGCGGCGCCGTAGATGGTGTCCAGCACTTTCGGAAAGCTCGACGCGAGGCGCCAGCGGATGTTCTCCTGGGCCATCACGATCGCGGGCGCGGTTCCGCTTGCAAGCACCCCGGCGATACCGGCTCCCTTCAGAAATTTGCGACGTTCCACAACACTCTCCTTTGCTTGTAAGTTGTTTGAGATGCGCGACTGATTATAGGGACTGCCCCTCGGCGTGAAAGCGCGGAAAACCCTAACGCAGCGGGCCTTCGCCGCGCTCTTCCGAAGCGGAGGGTGGGTTCGGGAAGCGGGGGGGAGCGGGACGGAACGGAAGCGACTGTGATGGAGAGACTGCGCGACTGCGTGCGTTGCAGCCGCGCGAGAGAAAAGTGCGATGGCGTACGGAACGGCCCCAGAAGGTGGGGTCGGCGGGGTCAGCTTCCGGCGACCGTCATCCGGTCGATGAGAATGGAGCCGCAGTGTTTGGCGCCTCGGGCGAGCGCGTCGTTGCCCACCGCGACAATCCCGGCAAACATCTCGCGCAGGTTGCCGGCGATGGTGATTTCCTCCACCGGGTGGGCGATCCGGCCGTTCTCGACCCAGAAACCCGCTGCTCCGCGGGAGTAGTCTCCGGTCACGTAATTCACGCCGTGGCCGAGCAGTTCGGTCACCAGCAGGCCGCGATCCATTTGCGCCAGCAGGCCGTCCAGCCCTAGCGATCCGGGTTTGACGATCAGGTTGTGAGAGCCGCCGGCGTTGGCGGTGGTCTGCATGCCGAGTTTGCGGGCCGAATAGCTCGACAGGAAATAGCCTTGCAGGATGCCGTCGACCACGATCTCGCGGTCGCGGGTGGCCACCCCTTCGTCGTCGAACCACGACGAGCCGAAACCCTTGGGCAGATGAGGGCGCTCCGAGATGTTGATGATGGGGGAAAGCACCTGCTTCCCGAGGCTGTCGAGCAGGAATGAGGACTTGCGGTAGAGCGCGCCGCCGCTGATTGCCTGCACCAGGTTGCCCAGCAGCGATACCGCCAGTGGCGCCTCGAACAGCACCGGCACCTCGCAGGTGTCGATCTTGCGCGCGCCGAGGCGGGCCAGTGCGCGCTCACCTGCCTTGCGGCCGATCGCCTCGATGGCTTCCAGGTCGGCGGCGTCGCGGCGCGAGTCGTACCAGTATTCTCGTTGCATCGCATCGCCTTCTCCTGCGATGACCGAACACGACACGCTGTGCCGCGAACTGGCGAAGCCACCCATGAAGCCGGCGCTGTTGGCGAGCACGAACTGCGACTCCTGGCTGGAAACACTCGCCCCTTCGGAATTGCTGATTTCGGGACCGACCGCGTAGGCCGCGTCCTCGCAGCGACGAGCCATCTCGATGGCGTCCTCGACGCTGAGGCGCCACGGGTGGTGAAGGTCGAGGTCGGGGCAGTGGGTGGCGAACAACTCGGCCTCGGCCAGTCCCGCGCAGGGGTCGGCGGCTGTGAACCGGGCAATCGACAGCGCAGCATCGACTGCCGCACGGACCGCCTCCGGCGAGAAGTCCGAGGTGCTGGCGTGGCCGCGCTGCTGGCCGACGTAGGCGGTCACGCCCAGGCCCTTGTCGCGGTTGTATTCGATGGTATCGACTTCGCCCACGCGCACCGAGGCGGTCTGGCCGAAGCCCTCGGAGACGTCTACTTCGCAGTCTGTCGCGCCTCGGCTGCGGGCATAGTTCAGGGCATCCTGGGCGATTTCGCGCAGACGGTCGGGCGGGAAGGAGAAACCAGTGTCGGACATGGGCGAGCGAGTTGGGTACAAAGGCTATAATCTTACCCCGATACCGACCCCTCACAGCCGATGATTCATCCATCCGACCATCACGATCCCGAAGCCGACGACGATGCCACGCGCGGCCCGAGCAAGAGCAGCCTCAAGCGCGAGATGCATGCCTTGCAGGACATCGGGACGCAACTCGTGGCCTTGTCGGCCGAACGCCTCGCCAAGGTGCCGTTGCCGGACACGCTGCGCGACGCGGTGCGTGAGGCGCAACGCATCAGTGCCCACGGTGCGCGCCGACGCCAGCTCCAGTACATCGGCAGGCTGATGCGCGGCGTCGACCCCGCGCCAATCCAGGCCCAGCTGGATGCCTTCAATGGTGTTTCCAAGGCCGAGGTGGCTCGCCAGCACAGGCTTGAGCGACTGCGCAACGATTTTCTGGAAGACGAAAAGCGCATTGGCGACATTGCCAGCCAGTGGCCCAGCGCCGATCTGCAGCACCTGCGCGTGTTGCGTCGCAACGCCCGGAAGGAGCGCGAGCAGGGCAAGCCGCCGCGCGCCTACCGCGAACTGTTCCGCATGCTGCGCGACCTCGATGCGGGTGAGAAGGGGGGCACCGGGGAGGAATCAGCCATCGAAAACGAAGACAGGGAGCACCGCGACACATGAGCGATCACGCACGTATCGGACTGGTTTCAATCAGCGACAGGGCGTCCGACGGCACCTACGAGGATCAAGGCATCCCCGCCTTGCAGGCGTGGCTGGGGGGGGCGCTGACCAGCTCGTGGGAATCCGTTGCCCGCCTCATCCCGGATGACCGCTCCCGCATCGAGGCAACGCTGGTCGAGCTCGTGGATGCGGGGTGCAGTCTGATCCTGACCACTGGCGGAACCGGCCCGGCGCCGCGTGACGTGACCCCGGAAGCGACGCTGGCCGTGGCCGAGAAGGAAATGCCGGGTTTTGGCGAGGAGATGCGCCGCATCAGCCTGAACTTCGTCCCCACCGCGGTGTTGTCGCGCCAGGTCGCGGTCATCCGCGGGCGCTGCCTGATCGTGAACCTGCCCGGGCAGCCCAAGTCGATTCGCGAGACACTCGAAGGCGTGCGGGCGGCCGATGGATCGGTTGCCCACGTCGGCATTTTCGCGGCCATACCCTACTGCATCGATCTCATCGGCGGCCCCTACATCGAGACCGATGAGGCAGTGATCAAGGCGTTTCGTCCCAAGCACGCGATTCGTGCGAAGTGACACAAGCCGGGGCGCTCACCGCGAGCGCCGCGACCGCCAGGCGTGCGTCATTTCGGCACGATGGGAATGACCCGCCCCTTGAAGCGCGCCGGCTCCGGGATGTTGGCCTGTTGCCGGCGACGCTCCAGTTCCCGCCACCAGGCACGTGTGCCAAGCAGTCCGGCCAGAATCAGCGCGTAGATCAACGGGGCCAGGATGTCGGCCTTGACCAGCCACCAGTAATGCACCACGCCCAGGATCGCAATGCCATATACGGAGCGGTGCAGGGCCTGCCAGCGTCGTCCACCCATGCGGCGGATCGCGAAGTGCGTGGAGGTCGCCGCCAGCGGCACTAGCAGCAGGAAAGCGGCAACGCCCACGGTGATGAAGGGGCGCTCCAGAATGTCGCGGGCGATCGCGGCGACGTCGAAGAACTGGTCCAGCCACAGGTAGGTCAGCAGGTGCACGCAGGCGTATGCAAAGGCGAAGAGTCCCAGCATGCGGCGCAGGCGCAGCAACCAGTGCAGTCCGGTGAACCGACGCAAGGGCGTGACGGCGAGGGTGATCAGCAACAGGCGCAGTGTCCACTCGCCGCTCGCACGGGTGATTGCCTCGATCGGATTTGCCCCCAGGGCGTCGGCGGACCAGCCATACGCATACCATGCCGCCGGCCCCAGGCAGGTGAGGAACACCAGCAGCTTGATCGCAACCAGTTGTGGGGCGGAAGGAACGAAGCGGCTCGCGGCAGTCGTTGTCATGCAGGCATGCCTCGCGTTCCGGGGCAGGGTATAGGGCTGCTGCGCGTATCGGTTGTTGCGTGGCTCACTCGCCTACTCCTTACTTCAGTATGACTTTGCCAGGTCCATGCCGGCATACAGGCTCGCGACTTCTTCCGCGTAGCCGTTGAACATCAGCGTCGGACGCTTGCGGAACTCGCCGATGCGCCGTTCCGTGGCCTGACTCCAGCGCGGGTGACGGACCTCGGGATTCACGTTTGAATAGAAGCCGTACTCGTGCGGGGCCGATTTGTTCCACGCCGTCGCTGGCTGGTGTTCGGTGAGTCGGATCGCGACCAGCGACTTGGCACTCTTGAAGCCGTACTTCCAGGGCACGACCAGCCGGATCGGTGCGCCATTCTGATTGTGCAACATCTCGCCGTAGAGTCCCACCGACAGGATGGTGAGCGGATGCAGGGCTTCGTCGAGCCGCAGTCCTTCGGTGTAGGGCCAGTCGAGAATCGGGCGGGTGGTCATGATCTTCGGATCGTAGAGGGTGACGAACTCCACGTACTTGGCGCTGCCAAGCGGCTCCACTTCACGCAGCAGTGCGGCGAGCGGAAACCCCACCCAGGGGATCACCATGGACCAGGCCTCGACGCAGCGCATGCGGTAGATGCGCTCCTCCAGTGGGGCGAGTCGCAGCAGATCGTCGATGTCGAACTCGCGTGGCTTGCCGACGAGGCCCTCGACCTTCACCGACCAGGGCCGTACCTGCATCTTCTGCGCGTTGCGCAGGGGATCCTCCTTGCCCGTGCCGAACTCGTAGAAATTGTTGTAGGTCAGGATGGACTTGAGATCGGTGGCGGCCTCGTCGGTGCTGAACGAGCTGGGCGCGAGCGCTTGCAGCGTGCCCTCGGCGGCGCGGACAGTCGGCGCATGAAGCCCTCCGAGCACGGCCAGGCCGGCTGCTGTCGCGGCGCCGGCCCGACGGAGGAAGCGGCGGCGGTCGAGGAAGACGTCGTACGGGGTGATCTCGGACGGAAGGATGTCGGCGGGGCGCTTGATCAACATGTCGGTATCTCGGTGAGGGGCGGGGTTCGGCAAAAACCGGCGGTTGCGAGGGGGGCATCTCGACCTCGACGCAGGCGGACTTCGCAGCGCCTGCGTCGGGGCGTCTTGCGCTTCTTGTGGATCGGGCCCGCGTCACGCTCGGACAGAAAATCCGTCACCGGGTTTCCCGATCGACCCAACTGGGCCACGGACCACGTGACTGGCCGCGGGTTTCGTCCGAGTCGGCCGCTTGGGTTACACTGTTTCTCTTTGCATGAGCCTTGCGAGTAGATCCATGTCCGCCTCGGTGAAAATCCATATTGACGACGTACGCATACAGGAAATCAAGGAATTGATTCCGCCCGCCCACGTGTTGCGCGAGTTTCCCGCCACACCCACCGCGGCCGAGGTTGCATTTCAGACCCGGCAGGGCATCCATCGTATTCTGTTCGGCGCCGACGATCGACTGCTGGTGGTGATCGGCCCGTGTTCCATCCACGATCCCGAGGCAGCCATCGAGTATGCGAAGCAGCTCAAGGCCGAGGCCGACCGCCTCAAGGACGACCTGCTGGTGGTGATGCGGGTGTACTTCGAGAAGCCGCGCACCACGGTGGGCTGGAAGGGGCTGATCAACGACCCCTATCTCGACAACAGCTTCCGCATCAACGAAGGCGTCCGGCTTGCGCGCAAGTTGCTGTGGGAGATCAACGAACTGGGGCTTCCGGCCGGCACCGAGTTCCTCGACATGATCACGCCGCAATATATCGCCGACCTTATCTCGTGGGGCGCAATCGGTGCGCGTACGACCGAGAGCCAGGTGCATCGCGAGCTCGCTTCGGGACTGTCGTGTCCGGTCGGGTTCAAGAACGGTACCGACGGCAATGTCCGCATTGCGGTGGATGCGATCAAGGCGGCGCAGTCTCCGCACCATTTTCTGTCGGTTACCAAGGCAGGCCATTCGGCGATCGTTTCCACCCGGGGCAACGAGGACTGTCATGCGATCCTGCGCGGCGGCAAGGCGCCGAACTACGATGCTGCAAGCGTGGACGCCGCCTGCAAGGAGCTCGCCGCGGCGGGCGTGCCGGGCAAGGTGATGATCGATTTTTCCCATGCCAACAGCCGCAAGCAGCACAAGCTACAGGTGGAGGTTGCGCGTGATGTCGCCGGCCAGATGGCTTCGGGCGAGGAACGCATCATCGGCGTGATGGTGGAGTCCCATCTCAAGGAGGGCAGGCAGGATCTGGTGCCGGGGAAGGAGCTGGAGTACGGCAAGAGCATTACCGATGCCTGCATTGGTTGGGAAGACTCGGTCAACGTGCTGGAAATCCTCGCCGAGGGCGTGCGCAACCGCCGGGTCAAGCGGGCGCAGTTCGAGTAAGCATGAAGTGGGGCGTTCCCGCCCCGCGGACGTAAAAAGAAACAGGCCCGCCGGTCACCCGGCGGGCCTGTTTCTTTGTTGGCGCGCGTCCGGGGGCGTGTTCCCCCGGAACGGCCGATTACTGCTGCTGAGCTTCGGTCAGGGTCTTGCCCTTCTCGGTCCAGAACTTCTGCGCACCTTTGTGCACCGGGGTCACGATGCCGTTCAGCGCGTTCTCAATGGTCATCGCTTCGGCGGCCTTGGCGACCGAACGCATGAAGGTCATGCCGTCGTCGGAGTAGATGGTGGCCATGAACTTGTTCAGGTCATCTTCACTTACGTGGCGGCCGGCGACCCACAGGGCGCCGTCTTCGATGGTGTGCACGTCGTAGTCAACGCCCGGGTAGGTACCGGCCGGGATCGTGACCTTGGCGTAGTACGGGTGGTCCTGGGCGAGGGTGCCCTTTTCCGAGGCCTCATACACTTGGAGCAGGCGCACCTTGTTGGAGGATGCGGCCTGGATCACCGAGGCGTTGGGGAAACCGGCGAAAACCCACAGTGCGTCGATCTGGCGATCGCCCAGGGCGGAGGCACCCTGCGAGTAGCCAATGTACTGCGGTTCGATCTTGTCCCACAGCCCCAGGCTTTCGAAGAAGCGCTGTGCGGATGCGGCGGCGCCCGAGCCAGCGGGGCCGACGGCGACCTTCTTGCCTGCCAGTTGCGCGACTTCGGTGACGCCAGAGCCGTCGAGCACGATCAGGTGGGCCGGTGCACCGAACATATACGACACCGCGTGCACGTTGCGGTAGCGGTTGGTGTCGTTGGTCAGGCGGCCGTTCATGCCGAGGAAAAGGTCGCCCGAATACACGATTCCGAAATCGGCGTCGCGCGAGTTCACACGGCGCAGGTTCTCCACCGAGCCGGCAGAGGCCATGTTGGACACGTCAACACCGTCGATGGCGCGCGACAGCAGGGTGGCGATGCCGTTGGAGAAGAACTGGAAGGTACCGCCGTCCGGACCGCCGGAGAAGGCCAGGCGCTGGGTCTGGGCCTCGGCCACCGGAGCGGCGCCGAGCGTGACCGCCATCAGGGTGGCGGCGGCGAAGCCGCTCATCTTGGCGGGCAGCTTGAACAGTCGGGTAAAGGTCATTGTGAGTCTCCTCTTGGTGAGTAAAAAGTACGCGCGGTGCGGCATGTGCCGCCCGCCTTGTGCCGTGCGGCGTTACTCGCGCACAGTCAGCACGGGAACGGGCGAGCTGCGCACCACCTTTTCGGCGGTGGAGCCCACCAGCATCTTCTCGAGACCGGTTCGGCCGTGGGTGCCCATCACGATCAGATCGGCACCGACCTTGCGGGCCTGGTCGACCACTTCCTCGTGCGCTACGCCAATGACGATTTCGGTGGTCGTCGTCAGGCCCGCGAAATTGGCGTCGACGAACCGGTGCATGTCTTCCACCGCGTGGCGCTCGACCTCGCGGGCGAGGGTGGCGACGACCTCGGAGGTCAGCATGCGGCTGCGCTTGTCGACCAGTTCGCCGATCACGTGCAGCACGTGCAGCCGGGCGCCACTCAGCGCGGCCAGGGTACGGGCCATGTCGCAGGCGCGCGCCGAGCCTTCGGAGAAGTCGGTGGCGAACAGAATGGTCTTGATGTCGGCCATGTCGGGTGTCCTCTCGTTTTTTTCGGTCAGGCCGCCGTGGCGACCACGGGGGCCTGCTTGGCATCACGCTGCATCCACCATACCAGCGCCACGATCGCCAGGCCGACGGCGTCGGTCAGGAAGGTCGGCCAGTACAGCAGGAAGGTGGCGAAGGCCAGCATGACCCACTCATGCACGCGGGTGCTGCGGCGAAGGTAGCCCATTGCCAGGGCGCCGAACGCTATCGTACCCAGGATGGCGGAGAAGTACGCGGTGCCGATCTCGAAGGCGCTGCCGTCGAGAAGAATCGCCGGGATGTAGGCGAACAGCAGCGGCGTGACGAACAGCATCTTGGAGAAGCGCATCGAGGTCCAGCCGGTCTTCCATGGGTCGGAGCCGGCGATGGCCGCTCCGGCAAACGCTGCCAGGCACACCGGCGGGGTGATGTTGGAGCTCTGCGCGAGCCAATACACCACCATGTGGCCGGCGATGATCGGCAGTCCCAGGGCGCCCAGAGCCGGCACCGACAGCACCGCCAGAATCAGGTAGGCAGCGGTTACGGGCACGCCCAGGCCTAGGATCAGCGACGCGATCGCGACCAGTGCGATGGCGATCAGCATGCTGTCGCCCGCCAGCGAGATCACCAGGTCGGCGAACTTGAGGCCCATGCCGGTCAGCGAGATGGTGCCAACGATGATGCCGATCACCCCCATGGTCGCGCCGACCACCAGGGTGTTCTTGGCGCCGATCTGGACGGCCTCCCAGATTTCCGCGGGACCCATGCGGGTTTCCTTGTTCACCCAGCTCAGTACGATGCATGAGAGGGTGGCCCAGAATGCCGCGTTGCCCGGCGAGCGGCCCATCATCATCAGCACGGTGATGATGACCAGCGGCAGGGAGAAATACCAGCCGGTCTTGAGCACGTGCCGCCAGTCGGGCAGGGCTTCGCCGGGCATGCCGATCAGCCCCTGCTTCTTGGCCTCGAAGTGCACCATGAAGAACACCGACAGGAAGTACAGCAGCGCCGGACCGACCGCCAGTAGCATGATGTTGGCGTAGGACATGCCGGTCAGTTCGGCCATCAGGAAGCCGCCCGCGCCCATGATGGGGGGCAGGAAGGCACCGCCGATGGAGGCGGCCGGCTCGATGGCGCCGGCCACGTGGGGCCGGAAGCCGGCGCGCTTCATCATCGGGATGGTGAAGGCGCCGGAAGACACCGTGTTGGCGATCGCGCTACCCGATACGGAACCGAACAGGGCGGACGAGATCACCGCAACCTTGGCCGGGCCGCCCGCCGATTTGCCGGCGATGGCCAGCGGCAGGTCGATGAAGAAGCGGCCCGCGCCGGACTTCATCAGGAAGGCTCCGAAGAAAATGAACAGGATCACATAGGTGGCGAGCACGCTGGCCATGATCCCGAACACGCCGTTGGTGGTGATGAACAGCGCGGTCGACAGGCGCTCGAAGGAGAAGCCGCGATGGGCAATGATCTCCGGCAAATGGGGACCGAACAGGCCGAAGCACAGCATCAGGATGCCAATGATGGTCAGCGACCAGCCCAGCACGCGGCGGCAGATTTCAAGCGACAGCACCAGGCCGATGATGGAAACCAGCTTGTCGAGTTCATTCTCGGCGCCGGCGCGGTAGTTGAGCGCCTCGAACTGCGATATCCAGTAAATCACCATCACCGCAATGCCGACGGCCATCAGCACGTCGCTCGCGGTCGGGGCGTTGTGGTGGCGGTGTGCCAGCCATTGATCGAGTGGCAGCAGCAAGGCGGAGAACGGCACGATCAACAGCAGCGACCAGCGCAGATTGCCGAAATCGTTGGCAAGTGCGGTGCTCAGGCCGTCGTATTCCCAGGTTTCACGGAACATCGTGATCTGGGAATAGAATGCGGTGGGGGAGTCGAACAGCACGAAGCTGCTCGCTGCAGCGGAAAGCATCGCGGCGGTCAGGATGGAGACGCCCCCGACCGAGACCCGACCGCCGGCTGGATAAAGCAGGAAGACCAGAACGAAGGTGATCAGTACGTAGACGCCCAGATGGTATTGGGTACCCAGTGCCTGAACGCCGGCGCCGTAGAAGTAGATGAGCACCATGGCCGCGGCGAGCCCGGAGGTGAGCCACAACCAAGGGCCGTTGACGCGGCGCTCGGTCTTCTGGTCCTTCTCCATCAACTCCTGGACCTTCTTGCGATCCTCCGCGCTCAAGTCGTCGAGTGACTGATCGGAATCGGCCATTGCTCCTCCTAGGTGTCTTGTCTGATATTTTCCGGGCGATCACGCGAGTGGTCGGGTGACCGTGATTTTGCGCACGGCCCGGCATTATTCTTCTCAATTTAGGCAGTGCGGAGCGCGCGAGCAATTGTGGATAGTCCCAATCAAGGAGCTGATCAGGCGTTCCTGCAGCGCAAGATCATTCACTGCGACTGTGACTGCTTTTACGCGGCCGTCGAAATGCGCGACGACCCCCGTCTGCGGGGGCGCCCGCTGGCGGTCGGCGGGCGCCCGTCCGGGCGAGGCGTCATCGCCACGTGCAACTACGAGGCGCGCGCCTTTGGCGTGCGTTCAGCGATGTCGAGTGCGCATGCCTTGCGGTTGTGTCCGCAATTGATACTGCTGCCGCCGGGTTTCGAGCGCTACCGCGCAACGTCGCGCCAGATACTGGGCATTTATCGCGACTATACGCCGCTGGTCGAGCCGCTGTCGCTGGACGAGGCCTATCTCGATGTGAGCAACGCCCGGCACTGCTCCGGTAGTGCGACGTTGATGGCCGCCGAGATCCGCGCGCGGATCTGCGATGAGGTCGGTATTACCGCATCCGCCGGCATTGCGCCGAACAAGTTCATTGCCAAGGTTGCGAGCGACTGGAACAAACCGGATGGGCAGTTCGTGGTGCGACCGAACGATGTGGATGCCTTCGTCGCCGCCTTGCCGGTGTCGAAGTTGTTCGGGGTCGGGAAGGTCACCGCCGACAAACTTGCCCGCCTGGGGGTGCGCACCTGCGGCGACCTGCGCAGTTGGAGCGCGGTGGAACTCGCGCACCACTTCGGCAGCTTTGGCGCAGCACTTCATCGGCTGTGTCGCGGCATCGACCTGCGCGCGGTGGTGCCCGACCGCCCGCGCAAGTCGCTGTCGGTGGAAACCACCTATGCGGAGGACTTGCCCGGGTTGGAAGCATGCAGAACGGCGCTGGTCGCCATCGTGGCCGAGTTCGAGACGCGGCGCGAGCGTGCGCGCCATGCCGGACCGGGCAACAAGGCGTTCGTGAAGATCCGCTTTGCGGATTTCACCCAGACCACGGCCGAGTGCATGGACAGCGCCCCCACGCACGCCACCTGGCATGCCCTGCTCGAGGAGGCCTGGCAGCGCAAGCGCATGCCGGTGCGTCTGCTCGGTGTCGGCATCCGTTTTGCCGAACAGGCGGATGACCTTGCGACGGGCCAACTGGTCTTGTTCGACGAATAGGCGTGCCGTGCTTGGGAACGGTACGGTAGCGAGGCGGCGTGCATCGGAATCCGCCCCGCTTGTTGAGGTTCAGGCGTTCTTGCGCTTCTGCCACAGCACGTCACCACGTCCTTCGGCACGGTTGAGCACGCGGGCGAGCACGAACAACAGATCGGAGAGCCGGTTGAGATACTGACGCGGTGCATCGTTCACCGCCTCTTCCAGCGCCAGCGCGACCAGCGCACGCTCGGCACGCCGGCACACCGTGCGGGCGTGGTGGGCGATGGCGGCGGAACGGGTGCCGCCGGGCAGGATGAAGTCCTTGAGTGCTTCAAGGGGCTCGTTGAGGCGGTCGAGCTCGTTCTCGAGATGGGTTACCTGCTTGTCGGTAATCATGCTCATGCCCGGAATGCATACCTCTCCACCCAGATCAAACAAGTCGTGCTGCACGTTGGTGAGCAGCGCATGCACGTCCTCGGGCAAGGCCTCGGTGAGCAACAGGCCGACGATGGCGTTGACCTCGTCGACTTCGCCCAGGGCATGGATGCGCAGGCTGTTCTTGGAGACCCGTTTGCCGTCGCCCAGGCCGGTGGTGCCGGCGTCGCCGGTGCGGGTGTAGATCTTGGAGAGGCGGTTGCCCATGGTGGTCTCTACTGTTGGTTGACGTGTGCGTCAATTATCCTGGAAACCTCAGTTGGACGTGTCCGAGTGTGCGTCTGGGGCGTCGTCTGGCAAGGCGCGACGACGCGGCAGGGTTGCTCCCTGCAAGGAGGCGCAACGCAGCCAGGCGGCGCACCGGGCGTGCAATCGGGCCCGTAGCGGACTCACCCATTGGGTGACCGTAGTCGAAGCTGTGCATCCCACGCTTTCTAAGGCACTCAAGATCATGGAGAGCGGTCAACTGAGGTTTCTAGGATTATAGGGGAGAGCTTGCCTGTCTGGTCCCGGCGACGGTACGGGCTCATGATAGACTGGCGTATTCGCCCGCAGCCGCCGGGTGTTCCCTGCATAGCGATACGTCGACTTTATGAAATCCGCCGAAATCCGCGATAAGTTCCTCAAGTTCTTCGAGTCCAAGGGGCACCAGATCGTGTCGTCCAGCTCGCTGGTGCCGCACGACGACCCCACGCTGTTGTTCACCAACGCTGGTATGAACCAGTTCAAGGACGTCTTCCTCGGCTTCGACAAGCGCCCCTACACGCGCGCTACCACCTCGCAGAAATGCGTACGCGCCGGCGGCAAGCACAACGACCTGGAGAACGTCGGCTACACCGCGCGCCACCACACCTTCTTCGAGATGCTGGGCAACTTCAGCTTCGGCGATTACTTCAAGCGCGACGCCATCACCTACGCCTGGGAACTGCTCACCGACGTCTTCAAGCTGCCCAAGGACAAGCTGTGGGTCACCGTGTATGCCGAGGACGACGAGGCCTACGACATCTGGACCAGGGAAGTCGGTGTGCCGGCCGAGCGGGTGATCCGCATCGGCGACAACAAGGGCGCGCGCTACGCCTCCGACAACTTCTGGATGATGGGCGACACCGGCCCCTGCGGCCCGTGTACCGAGATCTTCTACGACCACGGCCCGGATATCTGGGGCGGTCCCCCGGGAAGCCCGGAGGAAGACGGGGACCGCTACATCGAGATCTGGAACAACGTTTTCATGCAGTTCAACCGCGACGAGGCCGGCGTGATGCATCCGCTGCCCAAGCCCTCGGTCGACACCGGCATGGGCCTGGAGCGCATCTCGGCGGTGTTGCAACATGTGCATGCCAACTACGAGATCGACCTCTTCCAGCGCCTGATCGGCGCGGCGGCGCGCGAGACCTCCGGCGCCGACATGGATTCGCCGTCGCTGCGGGTGCTGGCCGACCACATCCGTGCCTGTTCCTTCCTGATTGCCGATGGTGTCATTCCGGGCAACGAGGGGCGTGGCTACGTGCTCCGCCGCATCATCCGCCGCGCCATCCGCCACGGTTACAAGCTGGGCGCGCGAGCGGCCTTCTTCCACCGGCTGGTGCCCGACCTTGTTGCCGAAATGGGGGCGGCTTACCCCGAGCTCGGCACCGGTCAGCGGCGCATCGTCGACGTGCTGCGGCAGGAGGAAGAGCGCTTCTTCGCGACGATAGAGAACGGAATGGAAATTCTCGAGGGCGAACTTGCGGCGATGAAGCAGAGTGGGGTCAGCGTGTTCAGCGGTGAGACCGCCTTCAAACTGCACGATACCTTCGGCTTTCCGCTCGACCTGACGGCCGACGTTTGCCGCGAGCGTGAGGTGACGGTGGATGCGGTCGCATTCGACGCCGCGATGGCGCGTCAGAAAGCGCAGGCGCGTGCGGCGGGCAAGTTCAAGATGGCGACCAACCTCGAATACGCAGGTCCGGAAACGGCTTTCCATGGATACGAGCGCCTGGAGGAAAAGGCGCGCGTGCTGGCGTTGTACAAGGACGGCAGCCCGGTCGATGAACTGGTCGAGGGAGACACCGGTGTGGTGGTGCTGGACAACACGCCGTTCTACGCCGAATCCGGCGGCCAGGTGGGTGATTGCGGGGAGTTGCGCAGCGGCGCCGGCATTTTTGCGGTCGAGGACACGCAGAAGATCCAGGCCGCGGTGTTCGGTCACCATGGCGTGGTCAAGACCGGCAGCCTGATCGTTGGCGCGGATGTGGTGGCGCGGGTAGACGGCTCGGCGCGTGCCGCGACCGCGCGCAACCACTCGGTCACCCACCTCATGCACAAGGCCTTGCGCGAGGTACTGGGCAGTCATGTGCAGCAGAAAGGGTCGCTGGTCGACCCGGACAAGACGCGTTTCGACTTCACCCATAGCGCGGCGCTCAGCGCGGAGGAAATCCGCGAAGTCGAGGAACTGGTGAACGCCGAGATCCTCGCCAATGCGGAAACGCAGGCCGAGTTGATGGCGATGGACGACGCGCAGAAGACCGGTGCGATGATGCTTTTCGGCGAAAAGTACGGTGATGTGGTGCGGGTGCTCACGATCGGATCGTCCACCGAGTTGTGCGGCGGTACCCACGTGGGGCGCACCGGCGACATTGGCTTGTTCAAGATCGTCAGCGAGGGGGGCGTGGCCGCCGGGGTGCGCCGCGTCGAGGCAATTACCGGCACCAACGCGCTGCGCTATGTGCAGGAGCAGGAGCGGCGGGTGCAGGGCGTGGCGGCCTTGCTCAAGATCCAGCCCGACGACCTCGGCGAGCGGGTGGCGGCGATCATGGAGAACGTGCGCGGCCTGGAGAAGGAGTTGGCGCGCCTGAAGTCCCGGCTGGCGTCATCGCAGGGTGACGACCTGGCGGCCCAGGCGGTCGAGGTCGGCGGGCACAAGGTACTGGCGGCGCAGCTGGATGGCGCCGACGTGCCGACGCTGCGTGAGAGCATGGACAAGCTCAAGGACAAGCTCAAGTCCGCGGCGATCGTGCTGGCCTCGGTGAGTGAGGGCAAGGTGAGCTTGATCGCCGGGGTGACGCCGGATCTCACCGCCAGGGTCAAGGCCGGGGAGCTTGTGAACTTCGTCGCCCAGCAAGTCGGTGGCAAGGGCGGTGGCCGGCCGGACATGGCGCAGGCCGGGGGTACCGAGCCGGCCAAGCTGCCCACCGCGCTGACGCAAGTGGCGGACTGGGTCGGCGGCAAGTTGTCCGCGTGAGGGCGGGGGGCTGCGGGCGCGGGCCTCGATGCACTGCTTGAGCTTTATGTCGAACGGGGAGCCAAGGCTCCCCGTTTTGCTGTCGATCGACTATCGTCGATCGGCTACCGCTGCGCGAGCGGTCAGAAGGGCAGGGCCAGGCCGGGCCAGACCGCCGCAATGGCGGCACGGAAGTCCGCCTGGATGCGCGCAATGGCCGCCTCGCCGTCGGCCTCGAAGCGCAGCACCACGACCGGCGTGGTGTTGGAGGCGCGGGCAAGGCCGAAACCGTCCGGGTATTCCACCCGGACACCGTCCAGGGTGATGATCTCGCGCGCACCTTCGAAGCGCCCCGCCTCGCGCAACCGGGCGACGAGTTCGAAGGGCTCGCCCTCGTTCATCTTCAGGTTGAGTTCGGGGGTGCTCAAGGCGTCGGGCAGGGCGGTGAGTGCCGCGTTGGCGTCTGGTCGGGCGGACAGGATCTCGAGCAGGCGCGCACCCGAATACAGCCCGTCGTCGAACCCGTACCAGCGCTCCTTGAAGAACATGTGGCCGCTCATCTCGCCCGCCAGGGGCGCACCGGTCTCCTTGAGCTTGGCCTTGACGAGCGCGTGGCCGGTGTTCCACATCGTTGCCTTGCCGCCGCGCGCCTGGATCCAGGGGGCGAGGTTGCGGGTGCATTTGACGTCGAAGATGATCTCGCCACCGGGCACTCGGCTCAGCACGTCCTCGGCGAACAGCATCAGCTGGCGGTCGGGGTAGATGATCTCGCCTTGTTTGGTGACCACGCCGAGACGGTCGCCGTCGCCATCGAAGGCCAGCCCCAACTCCGCGTCGGTGTCGCGCAGGGCCTGGATGACGTCGCGCAGGTTCTCGGGTTTGGACGGGTCGGGATGGTGGTTGGGAAAACGGCCGTCAACCTCGCAGAACAACTCGACCAACTCGCAGCCCAGGCGGCGGAAGAGGGCCGGGGCGATGGCCCCGGCGACGCCGTTGCCGCAGTCGATGACGATCTTCATCGGCCGGGCGAGCTTGATGTCGGCGGCTACCCGGTCCATGTAGGCTTCGTTCACGTCGGCATGACGCAGGCTTCCGGCGCCCTGTGTCAGGTCGCCGTCGGCGATGCGCTGGCGCAGGGCCTTGATGGCCGCGCCATGCAAGGTCTCACCGCCGAGTACCATCTTCAGTCCGTTGTAGTCGGGCGGATTGTGGCTGCCGGTGACGCTGACGCAGGATTGGGTGCCGAGGTGGTGGGCTGCGAAGTAAGTCAGTGGGGTAGGCACGCAGCCGATATCCACCACGTCGACGCCGGCCGCCCGGATGCCGTCGGCGAGGGCGCTGGCGAGCGCCGGCCCGGACAGACGGCCGTCGCGGCCGATCGCGATTTCGCGCTGGCCGCGGGCGGCTGCTTCGGAGCCCAGGGCGTGGCCGATCGCGCGAACCGCGTCAGGCGTCAGGGTGGTATCGACAATGCCGCGGATGTCGTAGGCCTTGAAGATCTCGGGGGCGGGGACGGGGTAGGTTGTCTGGGTCATCGATCAGGCTCGCAGAGTCGTTTCAGTTGTCCGGGGCCAGTCCGGAGGAGTACGCATGTGGTCGCAGCCTCATCCGGCGTGCCGGCCGTGGCCAGGGATTCAAGCGGGGGTCATTATCCCTGATGCGCGGTGTCAGGATGATGTCCTAATAAGTGCTTACATTGCGCCCGCTCGCCAGACAAGGCTCGGAAATGGTCGAGCAGGCGCTGCGGCAACCAGTCGAGCGTTCCTGGCCAGGGGCCGCGCAGAAAGCCGACATGCCCGCCGCTGGCAGGGCGTTCCAAGCTTACGGCGGAGGATAGCTCGCTCGCAGCGGGCAGGGCCGCAGGCGGTACGAAGGGGTCGTTCCTGGGGGCGATGAGCAGCGTCGGCACGTCGATGGCGTGCAGCCATGGGCGGCTGGAGGCGCGTCGCCAGTAGTCGTTGGCGCCGGCAAAACCATGTACCGGTCCGGTGTAGGCGTCGTCGAACTCAAACAGGCTGCGGGCACGCCGGGCGCGCTGCACGTCGAAGCCGCCCGGCATGTGGGCGTGCTTGAGCTCGGCCTTGCGGATCAGGGTGTCCAGAAAATGTCGGGTATAGACGCGGTTGAAGCCACGCTCAAGTGCGCGCCCGGACACGCTCAGGTCGAGCGGTGCGCAGACGGCGGCAGCGGCCAGCACCTGGGCCCTGGCGCTCGGACCGCGCTCGCCCAGCCATTTGAGCAGGGCGTTGCCGCCCAGGGAGACGCCTGCGGCATATACCGGTCCGTGGTTGCGCTGTACGATCAAGCGCAGCATCCAGTCGATTTCGTCGCTGTCACCGGAATGATAGGCCCGCAGCAGACGGTTGGGCTCGCCCGAGCAGCCGCGAAAATGCGGAACCACGCCGCGCCAGCCTATCGAAGCGAGCGTCCGCATGAGACTGCGGGCGTAATGGGACTGGCTGGAGCCCTCCAGTCCGTGGAACAGCACTACCAGTGGCGCAGAGTGGGTGCGCTCGCCATCGTCCAGCCAGTCGAAGTCGACGAAGTCTCCATCCGGGGTGTCCACCCGTTCGCGGCGGTAGGTGGGGGGTGAAGGTTTGCGCCACAGCGGATAAATGGTCTGCAGATGGCCGCCGGGGAGCCACCAGGGGCTGTGGAAGCCGTCGCGCATGGCGCGATCAGTGCACGGTGCGCGGCGCGGCACTGTCGTCCGGCGCATGCAGTTCGGGCCCCGGCGAAGCGTGGTGGAGAATCATCTTCCATCCGTGGGGGCCGCGGGCATAAGCGTTGGTGGCGATCATTGGGGGCGCGAGCCTGTCGTCCCCCTCCACCGCGACGTGCTCGAACACGCTGTGAACCGTCAGCAGCATGCTGTTGCTGATCACCCCGTGGGTGACGCGCACGTTCAGGCGGGCGCCGCTCTCGAACAACTGCTGCCAGGCGGAGCGCACGGCAGCATAGCCGACCAGGCGCCCACCGTCGGGGGGAACGCAGACGACCTCGTCATCCTCGGACCACACCGACATCATCAGCTCCAGATCGGAGCGCGCGAGCGCGTCGTAAAAGGCGGCTTCCACCTCGAGTGCTGAATTGAAGATCCTGGTGCTCACCTGGGCCTTTTCGTGACGTGATCGAAAAAACGGGGGCCAAGGCCCCCGTAACGGTATTGCTACAGCGAGGTCGTGTGTGGCAGGCCTGCCTCGTCCGGTCGTGGCCTGCGCTCAGTGATGACCCTCAGTGATGACCCTTGGGACGCTCACCGGTGAATACGTAACGGGCGCTGCAGTAGGGGCAGGTCGCCTCGCCATCCTTGAGTACGTCGAGGAACACCCGAGGGTGCTGGGTCCACAGTGGCGCGCCCGGGCGCGGACAGGCGAGCGGAAGATCCTTGGCGCTCACCGCGATGGCCTGCGACTTGTCTATGCCTTCCGCCATGATCGCCTCAGACGTGGGAAAGCCAGCGCGCGTATTCGGGCGCACGGCCGTTGACGATGTCGAAGAAACGCGCCTGGATCTTCTCCGTGATCGGGCCGCGGCGGCCCTCGCCGATGATGCGGCAGTCGAGTTCGCGGATCGGAGTGACCTCGGCAGCGGTGCCGGTGAAGAAGGCTTCGTCGGCGATGTAGATGTCGTCGCGGGTGAGGCGCTTGGCCTGGACCTCGAGGCCGAACTCGCGCGCAATCGTGATCACCGAGTCGCGCGTGATACCGGTCAGGGCAGAGGCGATTTCAGGTTCGTAGATCTTGCCGTCCTTGATGACAAAGAGGTTCTCGCCGGCGCCTTCGGCGACGAAGCCCTGGGTGTCGAGCAACAAGGCTTCGTCGTAGCCTTCCTGGGTGACTTCAAGATTGGCGAGGATGGAGTTGGCGTAGGTGCTGGCGACTTTGGCACGCGGCATGGTCACGTTCACATGGTGGCGGGCGAAGGACGAGGTTTTTACCCGGATTCCCTTCTCCAGACCCTCTTCGCCAAGGTAGGCGCCCCATGGCCAGGCCGCGATGGCAACGTGTACCGTGGCGCCGCGGGTGGAAATGCCCATCTTCTCCGAACCGTAGAACGCGAGCGGGCGCAGGTAGCAGGACTCGAGCTTGTTCGCGCGCACCACCTCGAGTTGCGCCTGCATGAGTTCATCCTTGGAGTACGGGATGTTCATCATGTAGATCTTGCCCGAGTTGATCAGGCGCTGAGTGTGCTCGGCCAGGCGGAAAATCGCGGTACCGGTCTCGGTACGGTAGGCGCGTACGCCCTCGAACACGGCCAGGCCGTAGTGCAACGAATGGGACAGGACGTGCGTCGTGGCATCGCGCCACGGAACGAGCTTGCCGTCGTACCAGATGAAACCGTCGCGGTCGGCCATGGACATGAATCGAGTCTCCTGCAGTGAGCTGGGTGTGAGCTGAGTAGCGTTTGTTGTGCGTGCCGTCGGCGCGCGAATCAAGCCTGAGATTCTAGCGCAAAGTGGGTGAGGCGAACGAGGGGGTGTCGAGCCCGGAGTGCACCGTGATGGACGGATCCGGGGGGCAGGGGGTGAGGCAGGGAAATCGTAAACCGCAAAGGCCTCCCGTGTTCGGAAGGCCTTTGCGAGCGGAGCAAAAGCCCCGCGGATAGGGTGGTCGCCGTCCTCCGGCTGGATTGCTGCGCCTACCAGAGCTTCTCCAGCGCCTTGAGCACGTTGCGCCGGCTCAACTGGCCGATGAGCTTGCTCTCGCTGACGACCGGATAGCAGCGATAAGGTTGGTTCAGGAACAGTTCTGCGGCCTCGGTGAGGCTGGCGTCGCCTTCCAGGGTCAGCACGTTCTGGGTCATGAACTCGCGCACTTGCCCGCCGCGCTCCTCGTAGTACGAGGCGTTGAGGGCGACCTTGAGACAGTCCTTCTCCGACAGAAAGCCTACGACCTTGCCGAGATGGTCGATGACCGGCGCGCCGGTCATTTCGTGCTTGAGCAACTTGTGGATGGCGTCGAGCACGTCCATTTCGGGGGTAAAGGCGAGCGGATCGCCGGACATGTAGTCCTTGACGAGCAGAGACTGGAGCATTTTTTCCCCTTTCGGTTTCATTGTTCTTCAGCCTGCTGCCGGGCCAGACGCTTGGGACAGGGCTTGTCGCAGCCCGCGTGACACTCGACGCCGAGCTTGCCCATGCCGCCGCAACTGCCGGCAATCGGCTTGCGGCCGGCGAGCACGCCGACTGCCATGCCAAGAATGGCGATGCCCATGACGAGGAAGGTGACGAGGAACAGGGTCATTGGACCTCCGATTGTGGATTCGCTGCCCCGGCTTGCAGCCGGGGCGGGGCAGCAGTCAGCCGCCGAAATCGTCGAGCATGATGTTCTCGCGCTCGACACCGAGATCCAGCAGCATCTGGATGACAGCCGCGTTCATCATCGGGGGGCCGCACATGTAGAACTCGCAGTCCTCCGGTGCCGGATGGTTCTTGAGGTAGTTCTCGTACAGCACGTTGTGGATGAATCCAGTGTAGCCGGTCCAGTTGTCTTCCGGCAGCGGGTCGGACAGCGCGACGTGCCATTCGAAGTTGTCGTTCTCGCGCGCCAGCATGTCGAAATCCTCGACATAGAACATTTCGCGCTTGGAGCGCGCGCCGTACCAGAACGAAATCTTGCGTTTGGTCTTGATGCGGCGCAGCTGATCGAAGATGTGCGAGCGCATCGGCGCCATGCCGGCGCCGCCGCCGATGAAGACCATCTCCGCTTCCGTGTCGCGGGCGAAGAACTCGCCGAAGGGACCGGAGATGGTGACCTTGTCGCCCGCCTTGAGGCCGAAGATGTAGGACGACATCTTGCCCGGCGGCACGCCTTCGGCACGCGGCGGAGGCGTGGCGATGCGCACGTTGAGCATGATGATGCCCTTTTCCTCCGGGTAGTTCGCCATCGAGTAGGCGCGCACCACGTCCTCATCGACCTTGGACACGTACTGCCAGACGTTGAAGCGGTTCCAGTCGTCGTGGAAGCGCTCCTGGATCTCGAAGTCCTTGAAGTTGCGCACGTGCGGCGGGGACTCGATCTGGATGTAGCCGCCGGCGCGGAAATCCACGTGTTCGCCGGGTGGCAGTTCGAGCACCAGTTCCTTGATGAAGGTCGCGACGTTGTCGTTGGAGCGCACGGTGCACTCCCACTTCTTGACGCCGAAGACTTCCTCTGGCACCTCGATCTTCATGTCCTGCTTGACCGCGACCTGACACGACAGGCGCTCGCCCTCGCGGGCCTGACGCTTGTTGATGTGACCGGTTTCGGTCGGCAGGATGGCGCCGCCGCCCTCGAACACCTTGACCCGGCACTGGGCGCAGGTGCCGCCGCCGCCGCAGGCCGAACCGACGAAGATGCCGGCATCCGCCAGTGCCCCCAGCAGCTTGCCGCCGGTGGGCACCTCGATGGTCTTCTCGTGGTTGATGTTGATCTTGACGTTGCCGCTCGCCACCAGCTTGGTGCGCGCCGACAGGATCACGGCCACCAGCGCCAGCACGATGGCGGCGAAGAAGATGACCCCTAGTACGATTTCAGTCATGTGCTAATACCTCGTCGCGTCAGAGCTGGATGCCGGAGAAGGCCATGAAGCCCAGGGACATCAGGCCGGTGGCGATGAACGTGATGCCCAGCCCCTGCAGGCCGGCCGGAATGTCGGAGTACTTGAGCTTCTCGCGGATGCCCGCCAGCGCGGTGATCGCCAGTGCCCAGCCGACGCCGGTGCCGATGCCGTAGGTGATGCTCTCGCCCAGGTTGTAGTCGCGCTCGACCATGAACAGCGTGCCGCCGAGGATCGCGCAGTTGACCGTGATCAGCGGCATGTACACGCCCAGCGCGTTGTAGAGCGCCGGCACGTACTTGTCGAGGAACATCTCGAGGATCTGCACCAGCGCGGCGATCACGCCGATGTAGCTGATCAGCCCGAGAAAGCTCAGGTTCACGTCCGGCAGGCCGGCCCAGGCGAGGGCCCCGTCGCGCAGCAGGTAGTAGTAGATCAGGTGGTTGACCGGCACCGTGAGGGTCTGGATGAACACCACCGCCACACCCAGGCCGAAGGCCGCGCTGACCTGCTTCGAGATCGCCAGAAAGGTGCACATCCCGAGGAAGAAGGCCAGCGCGAGGTTCTCGACGAAAACCGCACTGATGAACAGGTTGAAGTAGTTGGCCATTTACGACACCTCGGGCTGGTGGGCAGTCTGGATCTTGAAGTCGGGCTTCTCGACCTGGGCTGGTTTCCAGGCACGCACCGCCCAGATGATCAGACCGATGATGAAGAACGCGCTCGGAGGCAGCAGCAGCATGCCGTTGGGCACGTACCAGCCGCCGTCCTTGGCGAGTGTGAGAACCTGCACGCCGAACAGCGAGCCGGAACCAAACAGTTCGCGGATGAAGCCCACGCCAAGCAGGATTGCGCTGTAGCCCAGTCCGTTGCCCAGGCCGTCATAGAAGCTCGGCAACGGCGGGTTCTTGAGCGCGAAGGCCTCGGCGCGTCCCAGCACGATACAGTTGGTGATGATCAGGCCGACGAAAACCGACAACTCCTTCGACAAACCGAAGGCGAAGGCCTTGAGCAACTGATCGACGACGATCACCAGCGAGGCGATGATGGTGATCTGGATGATGATCCGCACGCTCGACGGGATGTGATGGCGGATCAGACTGATCAGCACGTTGGACGCGCACAGCACGACGGTGAGCGCGATGCTCATCGTCAGCGCGGTCGACATCTTGGTGGTGACCGCCAATGCCGAGCAGATACCCAGAACCTGGAGGATGATCGGGTTGTTGTCCGCAATCGGTTTCGCGACGAGTTCCTTGGTCTTGGTGCTCATGGATTACCCCCTCTCGGCACGCAGCCTGGCGATCAATGGGCCATAGCCTTGGTCGCCCAGCCAGAAGTTGATCAGATTCTCCACGCCGCGGGTGGTCAGCGTGGCGCCGGCCAGACCGTCAACCTTGTGGATGGCGTTGGGGTCGGAGGCGTCCACCGAGCCCTTGGCGAGTTCGATGCGCGGCTGCCACTGCGCGTCATATACCACCTTGCCGCGCCACAGCGAACGCCAGTTGGGGTTGTCCACCTCGCCGCCAAGACCGGGCGTCTCCGCGTGCTGGTAGAACTTCAGGCCCTGGGTGGTCTTGAAGTCACCTTCGATGGCGAGGAAGCCGTACAGCGTCGACCACAGGCCCGCGCCGTGCACCGGCAGGATCAGCGTCTTCACCGCACCGGCGTCGTCACGCACGATGTACACCGGCATGTGCTCGGGCTGGCGCTTGATGTTGGCGAGATCCTCGCCACGCGACAGGGCGCGGGACATGGACGGGTCCTTGGAGGCGCGTTCGATGTCGAACGACGCGGCATCCAGGTCGTCCGCCACCGTGCCGTCGGACAGGCGGATCACGCGCGCCTCGATCTGCGAGAACGCGGCCATGATGTCGCTGCCCGGCTGGGCCAGGCCTGACACCTCGACGATGTTGCGGATGCGGTCCGCCTCCTGGTTGGCCACTTGCAGCGGGCGCAGGCCCACGGCCGCCGAGGCCACCACGATGGAACACGACAGGCATACCGCCAACGCCATGAAGATGGTCTTCTTCGGATTGTCGTTGGGCAGGGCCAGAATGGATGCCAGCGGGCCGCCGGCGGATTTTTGGTCAGGCGCTGACATGGCGGCGCTCCCTCCGTCGGATATTCGTTTGCATGACGACATAGTCGATGAGCGGGGCGAACAGGTTGGCGAACAGGATCGCCAGCATGATCCCCTCGGGGAAGGCGGGATTGATCGCGCGGATGAGCACGGTCATGAAGCCGATCAGGATGCCGAACACCAGCCGTCCGGTATTGGTCATGGCAGCCGATACGGGATCGGTGGCCATGAACACCAGGCCGAAGGTGAGGCCACCAACCACGAAGTGCCAGTAGAAGGGCATGGCCATCATCGGCCGGTCGGGCGTGGCGAGCAGGTTGAACAGCAACGAGGTCGCCACCACCCCGATGATCACCCCGAGCATGATGCGCCACGAAGCGATGCGGGTGTAGAGCAGGAAGGCCGCGCCGATCAGGATGGCGAAGGTCGAGGTCTCGCCCAGCGACCCCGGCATGAGGCCGAAGAACGCCTGGCTCCAGCTCAGACCGCTTTCGGCGATCGCCGCCATGCCGCCCACTTCGCCCAGACCCAGCGGGGTCGCGTGCGAGAAGCCGTCCACCGCCACCCACACCTGGTCGCCGGAAATCTCGGCGGGATAGGCGAAGTACAGGAAGGCGCGGCCGGTCAGGGCCGGGTTGAGGAAGTTCTTGCCGGTACCGCCGAATACCTCCTTGCCGATGACCACGCCGAAACTGATGCCGATCGCCACCATCCACAGCGGCATGTCGGGCGGCAGCGTCAGCGTGTACAGCATGGAGGTGACGAGAAAGCCCTCGTTCACCTCGTGGTTGCGTACGGTCGCGAACAACACCTCCCAGAGGCCGCCGGCGATCAGGGTGACGAGGTAGATGGGCAGGAACAGCAGGAAGCCGTGCGCCATGTTGGCGAACACGTTACCTGGGTTGAAGCCGATGCCCAGCATCGACAACAGGCCGCCACGCCAGTTGTCGGCGCTGGCGCCCAGTTCCGCGAGCGCCAGATTGGCCTGGTAGCCGCTGTTGAACCAGCTCCAGAGTATGCACGGGATGAGCGCCACGACCACGTAGCTCATCATGCGCTTGAGGTCGATGGTGTCGCGCACGTGCGGGGCGGTGCGCGTGGAGTGGTTGGGTGAATACAGGAAGGTATCCACCATTTCGTAGACAGAGTAGTACTTCTCGAACCGGCCGCCCTTGTGGAACTGCGGCTCGATGCTGTCGAGGAAGCGTCGCATGCGTGACATCAGCCTTCCCTCTCGATTTGATTCAGATTTTGACGAAGCACGGGTGCGTAGTCGTATTTCCCGACACACACGAAGGAGCACAGCGCGAGATCTTCCTCGTCAAGCTCCAGGCAGCCCAGCTTCTGCGCCATGTCGGTGTCGTGCACCAGCAGGTAGCGCAGCAACTGGGTGGGGAGGATGTCGAGCGGCATGACGTCCTCGAAGGTGCCGACCGGCACCATCGCCCGCGGGCTGCCGTTCTGGTTGGCGGTGAAATTGATCGACAGTCCCGTGCTGCGCTTGAGCGCGTTGAGGGTGACGTTGAGGAAGGAGTACTTGATCTTGCCGGCAGGATTGAGCCAGCCGAGCACCTCGCGCGGCGAGGTCTCTTCGATGACGCTGATCTGCACATGATGACGACCGAGGTACGACGACCAGCCGGCGGCGCGCCGGCCTGACAGCACCGAGCCGGAGATCGCGCGGTTGTCACCGCCGTTGGCCGGGGTTTCGAGTTCGCCGTCCAGCAGTTCCTCGATACAGGCACCCATGCGGGTCCGCAGCAGGCGCGGTTCGCGCACCTGGGGACCGCCCAGGGCCACGATGCGCTCGACCCACAGGCGACCGGTGGTGAACAGCTTGCCGATCGCGATCACGTCCTGATAGCCGAGGTGCCACGCCGTCTTGTGGGCATGCACCGGGTCGAGGAAGTGGATGTGGGTGCCAACCAGCCCGGCGGGGTGTGGACCCTCGAAGCTGGCTTCACGCGCGCTGGCGGGGGCGCCCTCCAGCGACAGGTCGGCGCCGGCCGCCTTGCATACCCACAGTGTGCCTTCGGTCAGGCGCGACAGCACCGTCAGGCCGTGGCCGAAGGCTTCGGCCTCGGCACGCACGATGGGGGCAGGGTCGCCGGCGAGCGGATTGGAATCGATCGCGGTGACGAAGATTGCCGCAGGGCGGCTCTCCGGATCGGGCGTCTTGCTGAAAGGGCGGGTGCGCAGGGCGGTCCACAGACCCGATGCGAGCAGGTTGTGCACCACCTTTTCCGGCGCCAGGCTGGCCAACTGGTCGGCCGGGTAGGCATCGAACTGTTCTTCGGCCTCCTGCTCGTCGAGGCGGATCACCACCGACTGCAGCATGCGCCGCGCGCCGCGATGGATCGCCACGACCTCACCGCCACCGGGTGAGGTATAGCGCACGCCGGGCAGCTTCTTGTGCTCGAACAGCGGTTGTCCCAATTTGACCTTGTCACCCTCGGTGACAAGCATGGTGGGCTTCAGATCGACATGATCCACGCCCAGGAGCGCCACGTGCCTCACGGGCCGGGCGTGGATACGCTGCTCCGGTTTTCCGCTGATCGGCAGATCCAGGCCATTCTTGATCTTTATATGCATAGAGGTCTCGATCCTGGTATGAAACTTCTGTTTGGCGTCTCGAAGCTGCCCGCCTGGTTCGCTGCCCGGCATCGCCGGCGCGCGCACGCGACGTTGCGTGCCGCAGCCGCAATGCGACGCTTCGAGTTGCCCGAGGTCGGGCGGTTCCCGAAGGCATCCCCCGATGGCCGCGCTGCGGCCAGATGAGGGGGCCCGCGGGAAGTCTGACTCGACCCTCAGGTTGCCCGCCGACCGGATGCGCCTGGACCGGGGTTTCGTCACACTCCCGAACGGAGCGGAAACCGGTCCCGGATGCTGCAATCCCGCCGAACAAAACTTCTCGATTTTACCTTTTTCGCGAGTCTTACATCAAACATAGGATGATGATATGCCTGCTTAGGGGAGAGTAGAATGCGTGGTTTCGCGAGTTTCGGCGCGTCCGTCCAGCCGTGTCCGGGTGGGTTTCGAGTGCCGTCCGGGCGCGTCGAACTAGGCTTGAAAGCAGGAGGAAGAGCGGGCGAATGGTGGAGCGCGTGTGGAAACCGAACGTGACGGTGGCTGCCGTCATCGAGCGTGACGGGCGATTTCTGGTTGTCGAGGAACACACCTCGGCAGGATTGCGTTTCAACCAGCCGGCTGGCCATCTCGAGCCAGGCGAATCCCTGCTCGACGCGGTGTCGCGGGAAACCCTGGAAGAGACTGCCCAGCGCTTCCGGCCAGAGTTTCTGGTCGGTGTCTATCAGTGGCCCCGTCCGGATCGCGAGGCCACCTATCTGCGCTTTGCTTTCGGTGGCAGCTGGCTTGGCGAGGATGCCGGACGGGCGCTGGATCCGGACATTGTCGCCGCGCATTGGCTGACCCGTGAAGAACTGGTGGCGCGTAGCGATCGACACCGCAGCCCGCTGGTGATGCAATGCCTGGACGACTGGGCGGCAGGAAACCGCCATTCGCTCGCCTTGCTGCGGTACTACGCTTGACGCGGATGCCAGGAGCGCGATTGCGCCAACCCGGACGCCTCCGCTTGAGGAGGGGGGGGCTGAGTCTCGCGCTGTGTTTGATGACCGCGGGCGCCATGACCGCGGGTGCAGGTGTCACGAGCGCTGCGCCGCAGACCGGCACCGGGCGGACGCTTGAGGTGTGCTTCAACTACGGTTGTGCGAGCCGCGTGCCGGTGCTGTTCCTCGCCGACGAACTGACGCGGGTCGGCGCCTTGTTCGACGGCGTGAGCGATGCCGAGGACGAGCGCGAGCGCCTGGCCGACGCGCTGGCCGCGCTGTACCGGCTGATCGGCGGGCAGACGCCTGTTTTCGCTGACGTGGCCGGCAACCTCGGCGACGAGGAGCGCGAGGGGCGCATGGACTGCATAGACCACTCGACCACCACGACGCGCTTGCTGGCGTTGATGGCCGAGCAAGGCTGGTTGCGCCACCATGTGGTTCGCGAGCCGGCGCGGCGCGGCTGGTTCCTGAGCCAACATTTCTCGGCGGTGATCGAGGCGCGTTCGGCGCCGCTGGTCGCGAGCGGAGGGCAGGGCGGTCCGGACTGGCCGGATCACATCGCCTATCTGCTTGCGCTGTGCGATTGCCCCGAGGTGGTGAACGACGCTGCCGGCGCCGGGGGGCACGAGCCCCGGGCCGACCACGACGAGGTGGGACCGTTGTTCGCGGTCGATAGCTGGTTCGTCGATCATGCCGAGCCGCCGGTGATCATGCCGCTGGCCGATTGGATGAATGGAGAAGGACCGAATGTCCAGTAAGCAAGACCCCCAGGGGATGAAGGTCGTCGTCGGCATGTCCGGCGGCGTGGATTCGGCGGTGACCGCACTGTTGCTGAAGCGCCAGGGTTATGAGGTGACCGGCCTGTTCATGAAGAACTGGGAAGACGACGACGATTCCGAGTACTGTTCGACCCGGCAGGACCTGGTCGACGTCGCCTCGGTGTGTGACGTGATCGGTATCGACCTGGAGGTTGTCAATTTCTCCAAGGAGTACAAGGACCGCGTGTTCGCCGATTTTCTGCACGAGTACGAAGCGGGTCGCACCCCCAATCCCGACATCTTGTGCAATTCCGAGATCAAGTTCCGGTGCTTCCTCGACCACGCCATGCAGCTTGGGGCGGAGCGCATCGCCACCGGCCACTACGCGCGGGTGCGGGAGTGGTGCAACGATGGCCGCACCGAGTATCAGTTGCTCAAGGCCGAGGACGGCACCAAGGACCAGAGCTATTTCCTCTACCGCCTCAACCAGGCGCAGCTGGCGCGGACGCTGTTTCCGCTTGGTGATCTTTACAAGCGCGAGGTGCGCGCGCTTGCTGCCGAGGCCGGGCTGCACGTGGCGGAGAAGAAGGACTCCACCGGCATCTGCTTCATCGGAGAACGCCCGTTCCGCGAATTTCTCATGCGCTATCTTCCCACCCGTCCGGGCGAAATCCGTTCGCTGGACGACAATCGCGTGCTCGGCGAGCACCAGGGGTTGATGTATCACACCATCGGTCAGCGCAAGGGCTTGCACATCGGCGGCATCAAGGGGCGCCAGGACGATGCCGGCGAGCACGAGGCCTGGTATGTTGCCGCCAAGTCGGTGGCGGGCAACGTACTCTACGTGGTGCAGGGCCACGACCACCCCGCGCTGCTGCGCGAACGCTTGATCGCGGCCGATCTGAACTGGATCGCTGGCCGCGATCCTCATACCCATTGGGTGTATACCGCCAAGCCGCGCTACCGCACGCCCGACATGCCGTGCGAGATCGACCGCATCGCCGAAGACCGTGTCGAAATCGTGTTCGCCCAGCCGCAATGGGCGCTGACGCCGGGACAGAGCGTGGTGGTCTACGAATCCAAGGTCTGTCTGGGCGGCGGCATCATCACTGAGCACCGGTGAATTGACGCCGGTGAATTGACACCGTCGAATTGACACCGGTGATCAAACGCCGGTGAACGAATCGACGGCGGGTGTCTGGATGGGGGCGGTTTCTTTACAAGCTGGGCGTGGCCCAGGAGGGTGTAGCGGGTTTCGCTGCCGAGTCGGCAGCGCCGCTCATCACGTCATGCGGCGTGCGGCGTGTGCAGGCGATCGCGCACGGTGGCGGCGTAGTGCTCGCAGCGCTCGATGTATTCGCGCGTGCTCTTGGGCATGGGGACGCGGGCGCGCGTGATGTAGCTCACCAGTTCCTTGCCCTGCAGCAGCAGTTGCTTGCCGTCGCTGGCCAGTTGCATCAGCATCGGGGTGGGTGCGGCGGCCAGCAGGGGCGTGAAGGCGGTGAGGTGTTCGCTGGCGACCACGAAATCCGTCCAGATGTCGAATACGTGTTCGTCGGTGCGCAGTGTTTCGCACTTGTTCTTGGCCGCCGCACAGAACTTCAGGACCTCGCACTCAAGGCCACGGAACAGGGGATTGGGGGCGAAGGTGGCGACCATGACCGCGGCGATCTTGTCAATGTCGCGCAAGGTTTGCGCGATCTTGATGTAGCGGCTCTCGTAGAAGGCCTCGATGGGGATGGAGAAGGCACGGAACGGCTCCCCCCAGAGTTCGTCGATGCCTTCGTCGCCGCTGCGGTGCAACACCATGCGTCCGAGCGTCAGCGACTCCTGCAGGCACTGGCCGCACTCGCGCATCAGCGCACTGTCGTGCTGCACGTCCACGCCTTCCTCCTGCAGATCCACAAGTTTGGTGAAGATGTCGGTGGCGCGGTTGAACAGCGCGCCTGCGAGCATCGCGCCCTTGACGCGGCGACGTTCCGGGTCGGTCTCCTGCTCGAATGCCTCGCGGGCTTCCTTGAGACGTTTTCCGGGAATGTTGATGCCGTGCTCTACGTGGTTGAAGAGCCGGCGCGTCAGGGCCTCGATGAGCCGGCGCTTGGCCTTGAGCGAATCGGCAGGGGCGTCGTAGGCCTTGATCCAGTACCCGTCGTAATGGACCCGCTTGATGCCATCGATGACGCGTACCGTGCCGTTCGGGGTCGAATCGTTCATGTCTTCGGGGCGGAGCTTGGGGGAGAGTGCGAAGAATACCCCTATTGTGCGCAGCAATACAGTCAGACGTCGTACCGTGGCCGACGTCAGCGCGAGTCCGCGGTGCGTCGCAGGGCGAGGCGCTCGCTGCGCTGGCGTCGACGCTTGAGGACGACCTTGATGCGCCAGAACAACAGTACGCTGAAATACGACACCACGGCGCCGACGACCGCCATGATGAGCATGCCCAGCACCAGCGGACGGCCGATACCCGTCATCCAGTGTACGCCGTTTACGATCCATTGCAGCGTCGTCACCGCATGATCGTCGCTGACCACTACGCCGCTGGCCGCCGAGGGCGGCAGAATCTGGCTACCGAGGCGGTAGGCGAAGAAGTAGATGGGGCCGTACGTGAACGGGTTGCTGATGAGCGTGGCGATGGCCGCCACCCACAGGTTGGCCCGCACTGCCAGGGCGACCACCGCGGCTGCGGGGATCTGCGCCACCGGCACCATCAAACCGAAAAACACGCCGATCGACACGCCGCGTGCGACCGAGTTGCGATTGATGTGCCATAGCAGCGGGTCATGGATGCGCGGCCCCAGCCATCTGAGCAGACGGCTTCGGACAATGGCTTCGCGAGTGGGGATGAACCGCTTGATCATGAAGGACTCGTTGCGAGGTGGCGCATATTAACCGGAACGCAGGAGACAGTCTGTTGAATTTGCTACACCCGGTAAATCAGATGAAACCGCAATGGCGGCCATGTGCTGGGTGTCTCCCGGGGTCGGACCGCGCGCACGGGGGAGGGTGCCCCGGGGTGGGTCCCGGGCTGCCCGCTACGATGTCCTGACTAGGGTTCAGACCAGATCGTGGGTGATCACTGCGCGCAGTACCGTCTGGCTTTCGCCATCGCGCACGCGGTTGGTGAACCACCACAACGCGCCCTTCTTGATCGTCCAGTCTGCCTCGGTGCCGGACAGCAACAAGGCAGCGAGGCGGCCCAGGGTGGGCTGATGGCCAATGATCAGGCAGGCTGTGCTGCCATCGGGCCAGCCGCTGGCGGCGATCAGGTCGGCCACGTTGCCTTCCGGCCCGAGGGCCGAGATGATCTCGAACTGGTCGGTGAAGGCGCTGGCGGTCTGGCGGGTGCGCAAGGTCGGGCTGACCAGCACTTTCAAGCGCTTGGGCTGCTGGGTCTGCAGCCACGCGGCGACCTTGCGCGCCTGTTTGTGGCCCCGGTCGGTGAGTTCGCGGGTGTGATCGGGGGTGCTCTCGACTGCTTCGGCATGCCGCCACAGCAACAAGTCCATTTTCCTGCGTCCCTTCAAAAACCCAGGAATGATGGGATCAACATGTTGCGGAAATATTTCGGCAATACGGCTTGGGGAGGCAGCCTCGGCGGTATCGGGCGGGGTGGCGGTGGGTGGTTGCCCCGACCGTCGCGGTGATCCAGCCCTCATGCCCACGGTGCCTTGCCCCACAGCAGTGGCTCGAGTTCGACGATGGCGCGTCGCGACAGCCTGGTGTAGCGTGGCCCATGCCAACCACAAGCGAAACCGGTCGCCGCACGCAGTATTGGGTCGTCTCCCGCCCAGGCCGCGAGCCTTGCCCGCGCCACATCCACGTCGTTGATGAAGCCAAGCGCGTTCTGTGAGCGGGCCAGCGCCTTGGTGTAGCGCTCGGCCGGTTTCGCTGGCATCAGCGGGGCGAAGAACTCCATGCCGTAGCGCAACTGCTTGAGCGCGATACGCAGCGCGTGCAAGCGGGTAGGGACGAGGTCGCGCGCGGCTTCGTGGCGACGTCGGATCTTCTTGCGCAGGCGCGTCAGTTGCAGACGGGCGAATACGGTCAGGTCGGCGGCATCGACGAGTGCGCCACTGGGCAGGGCGAGCAGGGCCGCACTCAGGCCCAGCATCAGTCGTCCCTGCGCGGCCGGATCGAGGTTGGCGGAGGCGTGGGTGCGTGCAGTGTCGCGGGCACTGCGCACCACCCCCTGAAGGCGCGCGAGGGCGGCGTCTTCCTCCACCGAGGTGCCGGCTACCGGCGACAGGATTTCCTCGTAGAGCACGTCGAGGTCGCGTGCGTCGCCGAAGCGTGCGGCATTGTCCTTGATGCGCTCGCTCCAGTCGGCCACGAATTCCTGGGGCAGGGCGGGGGCGAACAGTTTGAGCAGCGAGCGCAGGCGTCGCTGCGAGACGCGCAACTGATGGATGTACTCGGGGTCTTCGCTGATCGAGGCGCCTGCTGCATTGGCCTGCCACTGGCGGATGCAGGAAAACGCGAGCGTGCGGAAGGCTTCGACCGGGGTCTGCCCGGCCGTGATCCGCGACGGCTCGGCGCGCAGCGGCTGAAGCGGTTCGCCCAGGTGCAGTCGATAGCCGCGTTCGGCCTTGCTGATATCGCTGGGCAGCATGGGCACGTCGGCCACCAGCTGGCACGCCAGCAACAACAGGTCGAGCGGTTGGCCGCGGTCGAGTTCCAGCTCAACCTCGCAGATCGGCTCGGTGTGCTCGCCGGCGGTGACTTCGCCGGTGTCGGTCATGACGAGGATGCGGGTTCGTTCGTCGGGGGCGTGAATACGTGTTTCGCGCCGGAAACGGGTGGAAAAGACCGGCACCAACTCATCGCGATGACGTTCGAGCAGCTTGCGTATCTTGGGGATGGTCACCACCGAGAAATCGAACGTACCGTCAAAGGCTTGTTCCCACTCGGGCCGCTGGCTCAGGCCGCCGGCCGATTCGGCGGCACACTTGATCGTCTGCAACCAGACGCGACCCTGGCGGCGGGTGCGGATGGCCACACCAGCACGCTTGAGCGCCAGCTCGGCGGTGTCGTAGTAGGTGTTTTCCAGTGTGACGGCGTTGCCGGGTCGATCGCACGCGACGATCACCGGATTGCGCCTGAGTGCGGCGAGTGCCTTGCGCGGAAGGGCGAGCTTCAACTCAATCTCATGACTCATGACGCGTTCGTGTCCGACAGTGACTCAAGTGCCGGGATTCTATCGGGGAGCAAGGGCGGTGTCATGACATGAAATATTTCAATAACATGACAGTCACAAATCGGCCGGCGCGCCGGATGCCATTTCGCCGAACACATGTGCCCAGAGCGCCAGCACCGGCCGGCGTGCGGCCGCGACGTCCTGCGGAGGAACGCGCGAGGCCTGACCGTTGAGGCGCTGGCGATGTTGCAGGCGACGGAACAGACGGTAACTGTCAGCGCATTGTTCGGCCAGATCGCGTGGGATGAGGTCGAGCTCGGCGGCGATCCGCAGCAGCGCGATGTTGCCGAGGTTGCCGGTGAGCGCCGGATGGTTCGTCGAATGTCCGAGTACCAGATACTGGATCAGGAACTCGACATCGATGAGACCGCCAGCGTCATGCTTGAGCTCGAAATCCGAGCCCTTGCCGGCGTGTGCATCGCGCATCTTGCGCCGCATCTCCAGGACTTCGCCCCGCAGGGTGGCGAGGTCGCGCGGCTGACGCAGGACTTCGCAGCGGATCCGCTCGAAGCCTTCGCCGATCCGCGGGTCGCCAGCGGCGAATCGGGCGCGGGTGAGGGCTTGGTGTTCCCATACCCAGGCGTTCTCGAGTTGATAGCGGCGGAAACCGTCGAGCGAGGTCACCAGCAGGCCGGCGTCGCCATTGGGCCGCAGGCGCAGGTCGGTCTCGAACAGTATGCCGGCAGCGGTGCGGCTGGACAGCCAGGTGTTGATGCGCTGAGCGAAGCGCGAGTACAAGTCCAAGGCTTCGGGGGCATCGTCGTCGAAGAGGAAGATGATGTCGAGGTCGGAGGCGTAGCCCAGTTCCTTGCCGCCGAGCTTGCCGTAGGCAACGACCGCGAAGCGCGGAGTGTCGCGATGGCGGTTGCGGATCTTGCGCCAGACCAGTGGCAGGGTACGTTCCAGAATGACATCGGCGAGTGCCGACAAGTGGTCGGCAAGGCGCTCGACCGACAGCATGCCGGCAATGTCCTGGGTGAGCAGGCGGAACACCTGGGCGTGATGGCGTTCGCGCATCATGTCCATCTGGTGTTCCATGTCCGGCTCGATCGCGTCCAGGTTCTCCGCCAGTTCGGCGCTGAAACGCGCCCAGTCGGGCTCCTCCTGGAGATGGCGGTCGTCCAGCAGTTCGTCGAGCAGAATCGGGTGACGGGTGAGGTATTGCGCGGCCCAACGCGAGGCCGCGATGAGGTCGGTGACCCGTGTCAGCGCCTGAGGGTATTGCTGCAACAAGGCGAGGTAGGCGCCGCGACGGCTGATGGCCTCGAGCAGATCGAACCAGCGTGCCAGGGTGTCATCCGGCATGGGCGTGCCGGCGGCCGCCTCGATGACACGCGGTACCAGCGCGTCCAGGCGGCTGCGGATGTGGTCGGGCAGTTGCTGGTAACGCGGACTGCCATGCAGTGAGGCCAGTCGCGCGGCGGCCGCGCGCGGGTCGCGGTAGCCGAGCTGCTCCAGCGCCGGATCGGCGTGGCCGGCGTCGCCGCTGCCGGTCCACAGGTCGTCGAGCGCATGGCCTTCCTCGCTGGGATCGCTAAAGACGTCGTTGAAGTGGTGGCTGACGGTTGCGCGGACTTGCGCCAGCCGCGCATGCAAGCCGCCAGGGCCATCCAGCCCCAGGCTTGCAGCGATGCGCGCGAGGTCGTCCTCTGCGTCCGGAAGATCATGAGTTTGGGCGTCGTCCAGGTACTGCAGCCGATGTTCCAGCCGGCGCAGGAAGATATAGGCTTCGGCCAGTTCGGCGGTGGCGTCCAGCGTGAGGATGCCACGCTCGGCCAGCTGTGCCAGCACCTTCAGCGTGGGCCGGATCTGCAGTTCGCGATCGCGTCCGCCGCGGATGAGCTGGAATACCTGGGCAATGAACTCGATTTCGCGAATCCCGCCAGGGCCAAGCTTGACGTTGTTGGCGCGGTCCCGCCGTGCCACCTCGCGGCGGATCTGGGCGTGCAGGCTGCGCATTGCGTTGATCGCACCGAAATCAAGATATTTGCGGAACACGAAGGGTCGTACGATCCGCTCCAGTTCCTGGAAGCGCTCACCATGCAGGACGCGGGCCTTGATCCAGGCATAGCGCTCCCATTCGCGGCCCTGGGTGATGAAATAGTTTTCCAGCATGTCGAAGCAGCACACCAGTGGACCCGAGTCACCGTTGGGGCGCAGGCGCATGTCGACCCGGAATACCTGGCCGTCCTCGGTGACTTCGGCGAGCGTCTTGATGATGCGCTTGCCCAGCAGCTCGAAGAACTCGAAGTTGCTGATCACCTTTGTGCCGCCGGTGTCACCGTCCTCCGGATAGACGAAAATCAGGTCGATGTCGGAGGACACGTTGAGCTCGCGGCCACCGAGCTTGCCCATGCCGATGATGAGCATCTGCTGTTCCCATCCGGACGGGGACAGGGGGGCGCCGTAACGGCGCATCAAGGCCTCGATCGCGATCTCGTGAGCGATCCGTACCGCGGTTTCGGCCAGCGCCGTCATGGTCTCGGTGACTTCGGCAAGCGGCGCAGCCCCGGCCAGGTCACGCACCATCAGGTGACAGATCGCCCATGTGCGCAGGCGGCGCAGGGCCGACTGCACCGTGTCCTCGCTCACACACTGGGCATCCAGCCACTGCTGCATGTCCGACGCGGTCAGCGGCCGGGCGGCACTGTGTTCGAGCGCCTCGCGCAGCCACGGGCGACTTGCGAGCATGCGCGAGAAGAAGCGCGACAGCGCCGCCGCTTGTTCGATTGCCGCCGGAATGTGTGAAGATTCGAAAGACATCGGTACGCCCGAAAGTTCGTTGTTAAAATGGTCTGTTGATGCTTGCGCAGTGGGGGTCAGCAAGGTCCGCGGCTGTGTCCGCGGCGCGCTCCTCGCAATGGCATTGATTGTAGCGAAGCTCGGTACCGAGAAACCGTGCAGATGGTTGGGACCGACCACGGTCGCCGGCCCTGGTGGCTGGCCCTTGTGGCTGGTCCGCTCGGTCGCCGTGCCAAGCTTTGCCCCGCATCGTGTTGTGACGTTCGCCGCCGCGACGTCGCGAGGTCATGACAAGCGTAACGCCTTCGGTTTCCCCTTCTCGCCCGCGCCGGTTTATTGCGGCCTCGCGCGGCCTTGCGCGTATCTCGCTGATCGCGTTCTTCGTGCTCGGATTCGCGCTGCTCGCCTTGCGCGAAGTGGTGCTGCCCGGTGTCGACCGTTTCCGGTCGCCCCTGGCCGCGGCGATCGGTGAGGCGATTGGGCAAACGGTGACGATAGACCGGATGAGTGCCGACTGGTCCGGGCTGCGATTGCGCGTCCATCTGCATGGTGTGGCGGTGCTTGATGCGGAGGGGCGCGAAGCCTTGCGGCTGGACGCGGTGGACGGCACTTTCGCCTGGTCCTCGCTTGCGCGTCGCCAGCTGCATTTCCACCGGCTGGTCGTGTTTTCGCCGCAGATCACGATGGTACGAGACCACGACGGCCGTCTGCAGGTCGCGGGCTTGACCGTTGACGGCGGGCCGGGTGGCGGAAGACTGCTCGCCTGGCTCGTCGCACAACGCGAACTCGCGGTTCGCGACGGTCGGCTGAGTTGGCGCGACGACAAGCGCGGCGCCCCCGCGCTGGAGCTGACATCCGTCGACTTGCGCCTTGGCGTGGTCGACGGCCGCATGCGTCTGGGCTTGCGTGCCATGCCGCCGCCGCATCTGGCTGGTGCGCTGGACTTGCGTGCGGACCTGGCGGCAGGGCCGAACGGCCCCGACGGCGCGGGTATTGACGCCGGGGGGCTGTCGGGGCGGGTGTTTCTGGCCCTGGATGGCGCGGAGATGGGCGCGTGGACGACCTGGGTGGACTATCCGTTGTCGCTCAGCGGTGCGGGCGGGCTCCGGATCTGGGCGGACGTGACCGAAGGACGGGCAGAGGCGGTGAGCCTGCGTTTCGCTGCCACCGATGTGATTGCCCAATGGCGCGCCGATCTTCCGCCACTTGCCTTGGCGGAGGTCGAGGGGCGACTGGACTGGCACAGCGTGCCCGGCGGGCAGATGCTGCAGGGCGAGGGCGTGCGCTGGCGGCGTACGGATGGCGCAGACGGCCGGGCTGGCGGGCCGGTAGCGTTCTCGTTGACGCTTGACGATGCCGTGGGTGGGCGCGGTGGGCAGCTTCGCGTCGATCGCCTGGACGTCGCCGCACTGCTGGGGCTCGCCGCTCACCTGCCCTTCGATGTGGCGGTGCGCGCGCGACTGGAGACCATGGCGCCGGCTGGCCGTCTGGATGGCCTGGACGTCGCATGGCGCCGAGACGCCGATGGGCAACTGGGGTGGACGCTGGACACCCGCCTGTCCGATGTGTCGTTTCGCCCGGATGGCTTGCTGCCCGGCATCGAAGGGGTGTCCGGCGTGCTCAACGGTAACCACGAGGCGGGGCACTTCAAGGTGCGCGCACGCGATGCGACGGTCGACCTGCCCGCGGTGTTCCCTGAGCCGCGCCTCAGTGTGTCGCGCCTGGATGTGGAGGGCGGCTGGCGGCAGGAGAATGGCCAGCTGCGCATCATCATAGACGCCGGCCGCTTCGAGAATCCCGATGCGGCCGGCGTGCTCTCGGGTAGTTACGTGCCGGCGTCGGGGGCTGCCGGTTGGGTAGACCTCGACGGCCGCCTCAGTCGTGCCGATAGCGAGGCGGTGTGGCGCTACCTGCCGCTTACCGTCAATACCGAAACGCGCGACTGGCTGCGGCATGCGCTACGCGGCGGGTTCGTCGCCGAGAGCCGTTTCCGGCTGAAGGGGGATCTGGACCACTTCCCGTTCGATGAAGATGGCCCCGGGCAGTTTCTGGTCGTGACCCGCTTCACCGGCGCACAGCTCCGCTACGCCAACGACTGGCCCGAGATCAACGGCATCAACGGAGAGATCCGCTTCGAAGGGCCGGGCATGTCGATCGCTGCCGACAGCGCCACCATTCTTGGCGTTGCGCTCAGCGAGGTCCGCGCGGAAGTGGCCGACCTGGCTGCGGTCGGCGCCCAGGTCATGACCATTCAGGGCAAGGCAGCCGGCGCGACCGCCGATTTTCTCCGCTTCATTGCCGAAAGTCCCGTCAGCCGCTACATCGGTGGTTTCACGGACGATCTGAAGGCCGAGGGGCGCGGCACGCTGGAGGTCGCCTTGACCGTGCCGCTGCACCATACCGACCAGACCTCGGTCAAGGGGGAGTACCGGTTTGCTGACAACCGACTGAGGCTGTCCGAGGATTTGCCCCCATTGGTTGGCGTGGCCGGGCGGCTGCGCTTCACCGAGACCGACCTCAGCATTCCGCAGGCGTCGGGGCGCTGGTTCGGCGAGCCGTTCAAGCTCACGGCGCGTACCGTCAAGGGCGAGGGGGTGCGCTTCGCGATCGACGCCGGGGCGAACGTCGAGCGCTTGCGCGAGCGCTTTGATCTGGCGCACTGGTCGGCGCTGTCGGGTAGTTTGAGATGGCGGGGCGAGTTCGATCTGGGGTTGGGAAGAACGGCGTTTCGCCTGGAGTCCGATCTGGTCGGGCTGGCGTCCTCACTCCCGGCGCCGCTCGCCAAGTCGGCGAGCGAGGCGTGGCCGACCGCCGTCTCCGTCCAACCGCCGACGGAGCAGGCGGCGGGCCAGTTGTCGATCGATCTGGGGGGGCACGTCGCGCTGGCCGCCGTGCTGGAAATGCGCGACGGCCGGGTCAAGGTGCCGCGCGGCGGCCTCGGGCTGAACGCCGCGGCACGCATGCCGGCCAGCGGGCTGGCGGTGACCGCGCGCGCCGACGAGTTGGACATTGACGCCTGGCGGGCGCTGGACCTTGGCGCGGCAACTGCGTCATCGACCGCCGGTGCGGGCGGCGAGGGTGGAAGCCTCCCGCCCTTGGCAGACGTGGAACTGGAGGCTGGGCGTTTGCAGGTGTTCGGCCACCAACTCCACTCGGTCTCGCTTGCCGCCGTCGCCGACCCGGAGGGCTGGAAGGGGCGGCTGAGCAGTTCGGCCGGGGAGGGGGTGTTCGACTGGCGAAATGCCGGGGCAGGGGCGCTGCGTGCCCGCATGAGTTCGCTGGTGCTGGGCGAGACCGTCGATGTCCCGGAAGAGGCCGGTGTGGCGCGCGATCTGGCCGCGGACCATCCTCCCCGGGCCTTGCCCGCGCTGGACATCGTTGCCGACCGCTTCGTCTTGCGCGGCGCCGAACTCGGCCGGCTGGCCCTGCAGGCGCGCAATCTCGATGGCCTCTGGGTGCTCGAGGACCTGGAGCTCATCAACCCGGACGGACGGCTGCTGGGTAACGGACGCTGGTTGCCCGGGCGGATACCGCTTACCGAACTGGCGTTTTTCCTGGAGGCCGGTGATATCGGGAACCTGCTCGAACGCTTTGGCTACGTGGAGGCGGTCGGTCGCGGTAGTGCCACGCTGGCCGGACGGGTAAGCTGGCGGGGGGCGCCGACCCGCATCGATTTTGCCAGCCTGTCGGGACAGTTCGACCTCGACGCCAGGAACGGCCAGTTCCGCCAGCTCGAACCCGGGGTGGGGCGGCTGCTCGGGGTGTTGAGTCTGCAGTCGCTGCCGCGCCGACTCACGCTGGACTTTCGCGACGTCTTCAGCGAAGGGTTCGCCTTCGACAGCATTTCCGGTAGCATCGGGCTGCGCGACGGCGTGCTGCGCACCGAGAACCTGACCATCGTCGGGCCGGCGGCGCGCGTCGGAATCAGTGGCAGTGCCAACGTGACCGCCGAGACGCAGGATCTGCTCGCGGTGGTCCAGCCCACCCTGTCGGAGTCGGTGGCCATCGGTGCGGCGGCGGGGTTGATCAACCCGGTGGCCGGGGTGGTCACCTATCTCGCGCAGAAGGCCTTGAGCGATCCGATCGAACGGATCTTCTCCTATTCCTACTCGATCACCGGCAGCTGGACCGACCCCAAGGTCGAGAAGACCGGCACCGCAACCCAATCCGAGTGACCGTGATGTCCGAGAATCTTTCCCAGAATTCGTGCCGTGTTGCGGCGATCCAGACCGTCTCCGGGGCCGATGTCGCGGAGAACCTCGCCCAGGCCGAAGCCCTCATCGCCGAGGCAGCGGCTGGTGGCGCGCGGCTGGTGGCGCTGCCCGAGTATTTCCCGCTGATCAGCCCGGACGAGCGGGCCAAGGTCGCGATCCGCGAAGCCGACGGCGATGGGCCGTTGCAGTCGTTTCTCGCCGATGCGGCGCGCCGCCATGGGGTATGGCTGATCGGCGGCACGCTGCCGCTGGTGGCCGAGGCGCCGGACAAGGTGCGCAACACCACCCTGGTGTACGACGCCCGGGGCCAGCGCGTGGCCCGCTATGACAAGATCCATTTGTTCGGTTTTCGCAAAGGGGAAGAGCACTACGACGAATCGGCCACCATCGAGGCCGGGGGCAAGGTCGTTGTGTTCGACGCACCCTGCGGCCGGGTTGGCCTGTCGGTGTGCTACGACCTGCGCTTTCCCGAGCTGTTCCGGGCCATGGGCGAGGTCGACCTCATCGTGCTGCCGGCCGCATTCACCTGGACCACCGGCAAGGCCCATTGGGAAGTGCTGCTGCGTGCCCGGGCGATCGAAAACCAATGCTATGTGCTGGCGCCCGCACAGGGCGGACGCCACCCCGGCGGGCGGCAGACCTGGGGCCACACGCTTGCCTGCGACCCCTGGGGTGAGTTGCTCGCCTGCCACGCGGAAGGGCCGGGTGTTGTGTTCGCCGACGTCGATCGCGACCGGATCGCGGCGGTTCGGCAAAGCCTGCCAGCTCTGCGGCACCGATGCCTGCTGGCGGGCTGAGCGGTTCGCCCGATTGCGGAACGTCGCCGACTGCCACCGATCCAAGCTTTTTCAATTCACTGCATGCCACCAGTGCATGCCACATATCGATGCCCGGACGCGGTGATGCACCCGTGGGCTGACCACAACAAGGACGGAAGAACCCGATGAACAACGCGCTTGCGGTCGCCGACCGCCACCTGCTGGCCCCGTTCGACCTCGGCGATGCCGAGCTTCGCAAGGTGTTCGGTACGCTGATGAACCACAGCCTGGACTACGCCGACCTCTATTTCCAGTACCAGCGCTCCGAGGCCTGGAGCCTGGAGGAGGGCATCGTCAAATCGGGCAGTTTCAACATTGAACAAGGTGTTGGCGTGCGCGCGATCAGCGGTGAAAAGACCGCCTTCGCCTATTCGGACGATATTTCCCTGCCGGCCCTCCTGACTGCCGCCCAGACCACGCGCGCGATTGCCGATTCCGGCAGCGAACGGCGCATCGACATTGCCCGCGCGCCCCGCTTGCCGGCACTGTACTCCGATGAGGATCCCCTGGTGTCGCTGGACGATGTTGCCAAGGTCCGGTTGCTGGAGCGGCTGGAGGGGTTCGCCCGTGCCGAGGACACGCGCGTCTCCCAGGTCATGGCCCATGTCGCAGGCACCTGGGAGGTTGTGCTGGTGACGCGCAGCGACGGTCACATGGCAGCCGATGTGCGGCCCCTGGTGCGGGTGTCGGTGACCGTGATCATGGAGGACGGCACCCGCCGCGAACAGGGTAGTGCCGGTGGTGGCGGGCGATTCGACTATGCGTACTTCACCGATGATCGGCTCAAGGAGTACGCCCGGGCCGCGGTCCATCAGGCGCGCACCAATCTTGCCGCCGATCCCGCGCCCGCCGGCACCATGACCGTGGTGCTCGGCAGTGGCTGGCCTGGCATTCTGTTGCACGAGGCGATCGGCCATGGTCTGGAAGGAGACTTCAACCGCAAGGGCAGTTCGGCCTTCTCCGGCCGCATGGGGCAACGCGTCGCCGCGCCGGGCGTGACCGTGGTGGATGATGGAACGCTGCCCGATCGGCGCGGGTCACTGACGATAGACGACGAAGGCAACCCGACCGAGCGCACGGTGCTGATCGAAGACGGCATTTTGACCGGATACATGCAGGACACCATGAACGCGCGCCTGATGGGCGCCGCGCCGACGGGCAACGGTCGGCGCGAGTCGTACGCGCATCTGCCGCTGCCGCGCATGACCAATACCTACATGCTGAACGGCGACAAGCACCCCGAGGAGATCATCCGCTCTGTCTCAAAGGGCTTGTACGCGGTCAATTTCGGCGGCGGGCAGGTGGACATCACCTCGGGCAAGTTCGTGTTCTCCACCTCCGAGGCCTATCTGATCGAGAATGGCAGGGTGACCCGACCGGTCAAGGGGGCGACCCTGATCGGCAACGGTCCGGACGCGCTGACCCGGGTTGCGATGGTCGGAAACGACATGGCACTTGATCCGGGTGTCGGAACCTGTGGCAAGGACGGCCAGAGCGTGCCGGTCGGCGTGGGGCAACCGACATTGCGCATAGACGGTTTGACGGTGGGCGGAACCGCTTGAACGGGCGCAGCGCGCGCTGCGGCAGTCGGCAGCGGTAAGCGCATGTAAGTGCGTTCGGGGGAGCCGTCCGTTCGTCGTCGTGCGAATGGCATGGGGTCGCGGCGATGCAGGATTCAGCCGGATTCGCGACGCCGTCGCCAGACGCATGAACGAGGCGGTTCGGTGCCTTCCTGGCCCTGCGCGCAGGCTTGTCAGCGGCAAGTGGTGAGGTGATCGACCTGGCCTGTCTGGACATGAGATTCTGAAACAAGATCGGCTTCTAATCCGAGTACGCCGGTCTACACTCGGGTCTTGCTCGTTTATCAGCGGAATCTTAAGGAGAGATCATGTTCAACAAGCCTTCGCTCTTCCCTAAAACCGGCGCCGATGCAGCCGTTTCCCCGCCGCGAGGTGGTCGTCTGGTGCCCGGTGGTGCAAGTGGTGGCAGCGAGGGCGGATTCTCCGCCCGGGAACCTCTGGCAACGGGTGCGGCGGTTTCGTCGGCATCACCTGCATCGTCGTCAGGACTGGCTGGCGCGGCGGCCGGCAGTGTCGCCGCGGCGGAGAAGAACGCAGCCCCCGCGGGCGAAAGCCAGCTCATCGTCGGGCCCAACGTCAAGCTCAAGGGCGCCGAGATTCTGGATTGCGACACGCTCGTCGTGGAAGGACGGGTCGAGGCGAAGATGGATAGCCGTGTGATCCGGGTCGCCGAGAACGGCGCCTTCTCCGGCACGGTCTGCATCGATGTGGCCGAGATCTTCGGCCGTTTCGACGGAGAGCTCACCGCCCGCACCCAACTTGTGATCCACGCCACTGGCAAGGTCAGTGGCACGATCCGCTACGGCAAGATCCTTATTGAAGAAGGTGGCGAGATATCAGGCGACATCCGCTCCATCGACGCCGCAGAGCCCGTCGTTCAGAAGACCGACTGGGCTGCGCGTGCCACGGGCAACACCGGTACGACCGATACCGGGACCAAGCTGGAAGCCGCCGGCTGATCCGCCGACCCGCCGATTCGGCTTCGCCAAGCAGATGAATCAATTCGCTGCAGCAGGGCTTGGTTTGTCGGCCGAGGCCGTATCGGTACGTGTCGCCACCTTGACGGTGACCGGTTCGTAGGTCCAGTGCTTTTCCCAGGCCGTGCGCACTAGGTTGGGGTAGGTGGCCCTGCCCAGGCTGCCGTTGTAGCGGCCCAGTGCGCGAAACAGGTCGCCCTTCTCGATGTCGAGGTAGTGGCGCAGAATCGTGCAGCCGTAGCGCAGGTTCTTGCGCATGTGAAAGAGGTTGTCACCGGATTCTCCGATGACGTCTACCCAGAACGGCATCACCTGCATGTAGCCGCGCGCGCCGGCACTGGATACCGCGTATTTGCGGAAGGCGCTTTCGACTTGTATCAGGGCGAGTACCAGTTGCGGGTCCAGTCCGGCGCGCGTCGCCTCGTAGTGGATGGAGATCAGCAACTCCTCGCGATAGCGTGCGTCGGGTATGCGGCGTTCCAGGCGGCGAGACATTTCCGCCAGCCAGTTTTCCCGTTCCTCCGGATCGGCGATCATCAGGCTGGGCGCGCCCGCGTCGCTCACCGCCGCATGCAGCGCGGCCCGCACGCTGGCGGACATCGGCTCGTACTGCTGCTGCCCTGCCCAGGCTGCGAGCGGAATCAGCAAGAGTGCCGCGGCGGTCGCGGCAATCCTTACGAGCGGGGCAGAGGATGTGGCTTGCCGCATGTCAGTAAGCGCTCGGCCATACCCTGCGCCCGGGCGCCCTCCGGGGCGGCAGCGAACTCAGCGAGCATTGGCGGTGGTTCATCTTCAGTCCTCGGCGAGGCGCGCGCGCACGAAGCCGGCGAGATCGGCGACGGCCACCTTCTGCGCTTCCGCGTCGCGACGCCCCTGGTATTCGGCCACGCCTTCCTTGAGTCCGCGATCGCCGATCACCACGCGATGCGGTACGCCGACCAACTCCCAGTCGGCGAACATCACACCCGGACGCTCGTCACGTTCGTCGAGGATGACGTCTATGCCGGCCTCAACAAGGGTTTCGTACAGTGCCGTCGCCGTTTCACGCACGGTTTCGGACTTGCCCCAGCCGACGGGGCAGATCACCAGCTCGAACGGCGCAATCGAACGCGGCCAGATGATGCCCTTGTCGTCATGGTTTTGTTCGATCGCAGCGCCAAGGATACGGGTCACGCCAATACCGTAGCAGCCCATCTCCATCACTTGTTCGCGACCGTTCTCGTCAAGGAACTTGCAGTCCATGGCCTCGGAGTACTTGGTACGCAGCTGGAAGATGTGGCCTACCTCGATACCGCGGCAGATCGCGAGCGTGCCCTTGCCGTCCGGTGACGGATCGCCGGGAACGACGTTGCGCAGGTCGGCAACCTCCGGCTCCGGGAAGTCGCGGCCGATGTTGGCGCCGACGTAATGCCAGTCGTCGTCGTTGGCACCGATCACGAAATCGGCCATCGCGGCGACACTGCGATCCATGATGACGCGGCCCTTGAAGCCTATCGGTCCGAGCGAACCGGGGTTCGCACCAAACGCGCCGAGAATGTCCTCCGGGCTGGCAAAGGTCAGGGGGTCGTGGATGCCGTCCATCTTCTGCGCCTTGATCTCGTTCAGGGTATGGTCGCCACGCAGCATCAGCAACACCGGCGCGCCGCCAGACTCCTCATCGCCCTTGACGACGATGGCCTTGACGGTGGTCTCCACCGGGATCTGCAGAAAGGTCGCCAGGTCGGCAATCGTCTTCACTCCGGGGGTGTGCACCTTGTTCAGGCTGCGGCTCGCCTCGGCGCGGGGGCCGGGTGATACGGCCTCGGCCAACTCCACGTTGGCGGCGTAATCGGAGTCGGGGCAGTAAGCGATGTCGTCTTCGCCTGTTTCGGCGATCACGTGGAACTCATGCGACCCGGTGCCGCCGATCGAGCCGGTATCCGCGGCGACCGCGCGATAGCGCAGCCCCAGGCGGCTGAAGATGCGGTTGTAGGTGTCGTACATGTTCATGTACTCGCGCTCGAGGTCGGCGAAGGAGGCGTGGAAGGAGTAGCCGTCCTTCATCGTGAACTCGCGTCCGCGCATCACCCCGAAACGGGGCCGGATCTCGTCGCGGAACTTGGTCTGAATCTGGTAGAAGTGGCGCGGTAGCTGGCGATAGCTGCGCAGTTCTCGACGCGCCACATCGGTGATCACTTCCTCGTGGGTCGGGCCGACCACGAAATCGCGCTCGTGGCGGTCCTTCAGGCGCAACAGTTCGGGGCCATAGAACTCCCACCGGCCGGATTCCTGCCACAGTTCCGCCGGCTGTACCGCCGGCATGAGCACTTCGACTGCGCCGGCGCGGTTCATCTCCGCGCGGACGATGGCCTCGACCTTGCGTACCGAGCGCAACCCCATCGGCATCCAGGTGTAGATGCCGGCGGCGACCTTGCGGATCATGCCGGCCCGCAGCATCAGTTTCTGGCTGACGACTTCGGCGTCGGAGGGCGCTTCCTTGAGGGTGGATACGAAGAATCGGCTGGCGAGCATGCTGACTTCCAATCTGGCGTTTCGAATAAGGGACTTGGATTCTATCAGGCCCACGCGGCGATGCGACCGGGGTGTGCCGCGTCGGGGGTGTCGCCGGGGTTGGGAACCGTGGGGCGGGCCCGCTTTCCAACCGCAGGTAAGTGTGGAAGAATTCAGCCAAATACTGACTTAAAGGTTTGATCATGCTCGATCGTGAAGGCTATCGCCCAAACGTCGGCATCATCCTGGTCAATGCGCGCAATGAGGTCTTCTGGGGTAAGCGAATCCGTGAGCACTCGTGGCAGTTTCCGCAAGGTGGCATCAAGTACGGCGAATCGCCGCAGCAGGCCATGTTCCGGGAGTTGTTCGAGGAGGTCGGCCTGCGCCCCGAGCATGTCAAGATTCTCGGACGCACGCGCGGCTGGTTGCGCTACGACGTTCCCAAGCACTGGATAAGGCGGGAGTGGCGCAACACCTACAAGGGGCAGAAGCAGATCTGGTTCCTGCTGCGCCTGGTGGGCCGGGATAGCGACGTTTGTCTTCGTGCCAGCAAGCATCCCGAGTTCGATGCCTGGCGCTGGAGCGAGTACTGGGTTCCGCTCGATGCGGTGATCGAGTTCAAGCGCCAGGTGTATCAGCAGGCCTTGTCCGAGCTCTCGGGGGTGCTGTTCCGCGTCAGCCCACCGGATCCGCCGCCGGCTTACCGCGATTTTCTGGCGATCAAGCAGGCTGAGGTTCGTCCGGCATCGTGACCGCGTCTCCATAGACTTACCTACCAGGAAAGCTGTCGATGTCCATCTTTCTGCGGCGCCTTGTCGGCGCCGCGTTTCATTCCACGGCGCTCGTGCTGGCCGGCGCCCATGGTGTGCTTCATGCCGGTTTTTTCGGCGATCCGAACGAGAACTGGGTGGAAGACCGGTACGAGATGCCGGCTCCGCCCGGGGAGGCACTCCGGGCGTATTCGCCGGGTGGCGAGGCAGGGCACAGGTATTTCATTGACGAGGCCAGCCTGGCGATCGGCGGGGATGGCGTAGTGCGTTATGTCCTCGTGATCGAGGCTTCCGGCGGTGCCCGCAATGTCACGTTCGAGGGGCTGCGGTGCGTCACCCGCGAGCATCGCATCTATGCGACCGGCCGTGACGATGGTTCGTGGCAGGTCGTGAGAGAGTCGGAATGGAAGCCGCTGTTCGACAACGCATACAATCGTGCCCGTGTTGCGCTGGCCAAGGACATCCTGTGCGACGGTCCGGTGCCGCCGCGCGATCGCGCAGATGCGCTGCGGCGGCTGCGCAGCCCGCAGGGGCCCAGTACCGGAAACTGACGGGGCAGGGCGCCGAGCCCGCAGGCGATGCTCCCGGGTTCCACCCCCCCGTTTCGTGAGGAAAACCATGCTTGATCAGGCCATTGTTCATTTCGATCGTGCGTTGCGCACGGTTTTCGCTCCGGCTCAAAGCACTCGTCCTACGCCCGGCGCCGACCTGCCCGATGCGTCGCTCAGCGATGATGAGCGGCGTCACGTTGCGGCCCTGATGCGTGTCAATCACTGCGGCGAGATCTGCGCGCAGGCCTTGTATCAGGGGCAGGCCATGACCGCTCGCGACGATGGCGTACGCCGGGAGCTCGAACAGGCTTCGGAAGAGGAAACCGAGCACCTGGCGTGGACCGAGCAACGCATTGCCGAACTGGGCGGGCGCAAGAGCCTGTTGAACCCATTGTGGTATGGCGGTTCGCTGATGCTAGGTGCGGTTGCCGGCAAGCTCGGGGACCGTTGGAATCTTGGGTTTCTGGCGGAAACCGAGCGACAGGTGGAAGCCCATCTGCACGGGCACTTGGCGCGTCTACCCGAGGGGGATGCGCGTTCCCGGGCGATTCTCGAGCAGATGAAGGAGGATGAGGCGCGTCATGCGCAGACCGCAGTCGCGCTCGGTGCCCATGAGCTGCCCGCCCCCGCGAAACTGGCGATGAAGCTCGTGTCGCGGGTGATGACCACCGTGGCCTATAGGGTCTAAGTCTGCGAATACCCCCCTCGAAGTCTGCGGCAGGGGGTGGTGATGGTTGGCACCTGTGGCGCCAAAGATGCGAGGGGGCTCGCTGTCGCCGAGCGCGAGTGGGGCGGTAGCGGCGTGCAGCGTGCAGCGTGTTATGGCTGCACACCGGATGGCGATAGTCAGTCGACCTCGACGATTTCCCACTCGTGAGTGAGTTCCGCTGTCTTGGCCAGCATGATGGAAGCGGAGCAGTATTTCTCGGCCGAGAGATGAACTGCGCGCTCCACGGCCTCGGGCTTCAGGCCTTTGCCGGTGATCACATAGCGAAAGCCGATGCGGGTGAACACCTTGGGGTCGGTTTCCGCGCGCTCTGCGATCAGTCTGACCTCGCAGCCGCGCACGTCTTGGCGGCCGCGCTTGAGGATGAGCACCACGTCAAAAGCGCTGCAGCCGCCGGTGCCGGCGAGCAGCATTTCCATGGGGCGTGGTGCGAGGTCGCGTCCCCCGGCTTCCGGCGCACCGTCCATGGCGACGATATGGCCGGAGCCGGTCTCGGCGATGAAGGTCATCCCGTCGGTCCATTTCACCGTGCATTCCATCGATTGGATTCTCCTGTGGGTCATCGTGGTGGGCGTGCAAGCCTGCTCGTTGCCGAGTCTGCTCGCTGCGTCGCGGATTCTACGCCAAAGCGTGGGGGGCGATTCGAGATGCGGGGTTCGTGGGCGTGCACCGCAGAGGTGCAAGGCAAGACCAACATGAGCTAATCTTGTGCGGCGCAATATCCCCGCCTTGAGTAAGGATATCGACACTCGGCTGAGGATATGACTTATCATTGGCGTATTGTCGCAAAGCGCACAATCATTGGCATTTTTTGACATAAATGTGCTCTATGAATCAATCAAAAGATTTGTAGTGCAATGCACAAAAAGTGCTTGCCAGTGGTGGGGGTGAGCTGGATAATTGACCTCAGTCGGATCGCTGAGCAACATGATCCAAACGGTGTCTCCTCCACCCTCCTCCTTTGGTGTGGATTTAACGCAGCCCTTGCGGGCTGCGTTTTTTTTGCTTGATTCGGTAGATGATGTTTGACAGTCTCGCGGCTGGTCGAGTACCATCACGAGCTTTCTGTTTATTTGGCCGCGTTTCCAGGCCGGACATGATCGAGGATTCGAATGAAAACGTTCTCCGCCAAGCCGCATGAGGTCAAGCGCGACTGGTTTGTTGTCGATGCGTCGGACAAGGTGCTTGGCCGACTGGCCGCCGAGGTGGCACGCCGTCTGCGTGGCAAGCACAAGGCGATCTACACGCCCCACGTTGATACCGGTGACTACATCGTCGTCGTGAACGTCGACAAGTTGCGCGTGACCGGCAACAAGGCGCTCGACAAGAAGTACTACCGCCACACCGGTTTCCCGGGCGGTATCTACGAAACCAACTTCACCAAGATGCAGCAGCGCTTCCCGGCGCGCGTGCTCGAAAAAGCGGTAAAAGGCATGCTGCCGAAAGGCCCGCTCGGCTACGCGATGCTGAAGAAGCTCAAGTGCTATGCGGGCGACAAGCATCCGCACTCCGCGCAGCAGCCCCAAGTTCTCGAGATTTGACAGGAGCCGATAAATGGCCGTGAGTTACAACTATGGCACCGGTCGCCGCAAGACGGCCGTCGCCCGTGTGTTCATCAAGCCGGGTACCGGCAATATCGTCGTCAACGGCAAGCCGGTGGACGAGTTCTTTTCGCGTGAAACCGGTCGCATGATCGTGCGCCAGCCGCTGGTGTTGACCGGAAACGAGAGCCGTTTCGACGTCATGGTGAACGTCACCGGCGGTGGCGAGTCCGGTCAGGCGGGTGCGGTGCGTCACGGTATTACCCGTGCGTTGATCGACTACGATGCCGAGCTGAAGTCGCCGCTGAAGAAGGAAGGCTTCGTTACGCGTGATGCGCGTGAGGTCGAGCGGAAGAAAGTTGGTTTCCGCAAGGCGCGTCGCCGCAAGCAGTTCTCGAAGCGCTGATCGAACGGCGTTTTGGTACAAGCCGCCGGAAGGCGGCTTTTTCGCGTCTACACGATGCGGACGGCTACGATGCGCGAGCTGCGGCCGATGTGCCTATAATGTCGGGCGTGGCCGGCCTAAGTGGCGTTCTACTGGATCAGGAACTTTTTCGACCGGCCGAGAGCCGAAGTGACACACGCGGACGGGCAACCCCGGTTTTTGCCCGCGCCCGACAGAGGAGCCAATATGGATGCAACGGTTGAATCCCCGGAACTGCTCGTCTTTACCGACAGTGCCGCAGGCAAGGTCAAGGAACTCATCGATGAGGAGGGCAATCCCGAACTCAAGTTGAGGGTGTTCGTGAGTGGCGGTGGCTGCTCCGGTTTTCAGTATGGCTTCACCTTTGACGAAGAGGTCAACGAAGACGATACCGCGCTCGAGAAGAACGGCGTCACGCTGTTGATCGATTCGATGAGCTATCAGTATCTGGTGGGCGCTGAAATCGACTACACGGAAGGGCTGGAAGGCTCGCAGTTCGTGATTCGCAATCCGAATGCCACCAGTACTTGTGGCTGCGGATCGTCGTTCTCGGCCTGATTCCGGACGCAGCAAGGACAAAGATGGGGGCGCCTGCGGGGCTCCCATTTCGTTTTGATAGTCAAATTACGTTAACGTAAACGTCAACTTATCCTGTGGTCGCGCTGCCTTGTCTGGCGACTGTGTTTCTGGAGGAAGCGTCATGCAGATCGAAAACGGTGTTTTTGTCGTGACCGGCGGGGGCTCGGGCCTGGGCGCCGCAACCGCGCGGATGCTGGTGGATGCGGGGGGGTGCGTGGTGATCGCGGACGTCAATTCGGACGCCGGCGAGGCGCTTGCGGGGCAACTAGGCGAAGCGGCGGCGTTCGTGCGCACGGACGTGTGCGACGAGCATAGCGCCGCCGCTGCGATCGAACGTGCGGTATCGGGGTTTGGCGGACTCAGCGGTCTGATCAACTGCGCCGGCGTGGCGCCCGCCGAGAAGGTGGTCGGAAGGGACGGACCGCATCGGCTGGAGTCGTTTTCGCGCACCGTCGGCATCAACCTCATCGGCACGTTCAATATGGTCCGGCTGGCCGCCGCGGCCATGGCGGCTGCGTCTGCGGACGAGAACGGGGAGCGGGGCGTGATCGTGAATACCGCATCGGTCGCCGCCTTTGATGGCCAGATCGGTCAGGCGGGGTACGCCGCCTCGAAGGCGGGGATCGTGGGCATGACCTTGCCGTTGGCGCGCGAACTGGCGCGCTCGGGCATACGCGTGATGACGATCGCGCCGGGCATCATGGAGACGCCGATGCTCATGGGCATGCCGCAGGATGTACAGGACGCGCTCGGCAAGATGGTGCCGTTTCCGTCCCGGCTCGGTCGTCCGGCCGAGTTTGCCGCGCTGGTGCGGCATATCGTCGAGAACGTCTATCTCAACGGTGAGGTCATTCGGCTGGACGGCGCGATCCGTATGGCGGCCAAGTAGGGCAGTGGCGGGCGTCGGAATACCGGCGCCCAGCGGGCTTGAGACAGTCCGACGACGGCGCGACGAACCTTTGACCCTGCGCATTGGTCTGGCTTTTGATCTGTGCTAAAAGGTTGCGGCGTGGGCGGTGACGATCGCCTGCGCGGTGTTCGACGCTTGCCTGGAAAACAATGATTTCTGCTGACATCGCCGTGCCCGACACGGCGTCCGATGAGTCGGAGTGCTACCACTGCGGCCTCCCGATTCCTTCTGATTCCCGACACTATGTGCAGGTCGATGGCCGTAGCCGGCGGATGTGCTGCGTTGGCTGCGAAGCGGTGGCCCAGTCCATTGTCGATAACGGACTGACCGACTACTACCGGCACCGCGACGCGATGCCGGAGTCGCGCAAGGAGGCCTTGCCGGCCGAGTTGCAGGAGTTGGGGCTGTTCGATCACCCGGATTTCCAGAAGCGCTTTGTTCAGCCGATAGGCGAACACGAGCGCGAGGCGTCGTTGATTCTCGAGGGCATCACTTGCGCGGCCTGCGTATGGCTCAACGAGCAACACGTCGCGCGTCAGCCTGGTGTGTCGCTGGTGGAGGTGAACTACGCTACCCGCCGGGCGCGCGTGCGCTGGGATGAGCGAAGCATCAAGCTGTCCGAGATTCTGTCGGCGATCCAGGCGATTGGCTACCGCGCCTATCCATACGACGCCGAGCGATCCGAGCAGGTGGCTCAGCGCGAGCGCCGCTCGATGTTGTGGCGTGTCTTCGTGGCCGGCTTCGGCATGATGCAGGTGATGATGTACGCCTATCCTTCGTATATCGCGGGGGATGGTGACCTGTCCGCCGAAGCCGAGGCGCTGATGCGCTGGGCGAGCCTGGTGCTTACTCTGCCGGTGGTGTTCTATTCTGCCGCGCCGTTCTTCCAGCGTGCTGTACGTGACCTCAAGTTGCGCCGTCTGGGCATGGACGTGCCGGTGGCGCTGGGGGTTGGCAGCGCGTTCGTGGCGAGTGTGTGGGCGACGCTGATAGACGGACCGGAGGTCTATTTCGACTCGGTGACGATGTTTGTCTTCTTGCTCTTGTGCGGGCGCTATCTCGAGATGCTCGCGCGGCAAAAGGCGGTGCGGGGTGTGGAGGAACTGGGCAAGGTCATTCCCGCCTTTGCCGAGCGGCTGACCGTCGGTAGCGATGAGGGCGAGCGCGTGCCGGTGTCGCAACTGGCACCCGGAGACCGGGTGCGGGTACGTCCGGGCGAGGTGATCCCCGCCGATGGGGTGGTGGTCGATGGCGAGAGCGAAGCCAACGAAGCGCTGTTGACGGGAGAAAGTCGGCCGGTGGCAAAGTGCCGTGGCATGCGGGTGACGGGGGGGAGTGTCAATGTTTCGAGCCCGCTGGTCATCGAGTTGCACCAGGTTGGCGACTCAACGCGGTTGGCGGCGATCCGCAAGTTGATGGATCGCGCGGCCTCGGAGCGCCCGGGTATTGCGACCCAGGCTGATCGGGTGGCACGGGTGTTCATCATCGCGCTACTGGCGCTTTCGGCGCTGACCTACCTGATCTGGCACTTTGTCGACCCGGACCGCGCGTTGTGGGTATTCGTGTCGGTGCTCGTGGTGGCCTGCCCGTGTGCGCTGTCCCTGGCCACGCCGACCGCGCTGACGGTCGCCACCGATGCGCTGGCGCGCATGGGCGTGCTGGTAACCCGCGGACATGCCATCGAGGCGCTCGCCACTGCCAACCGCTTCGTGTTTGACAAGACCGGCACGCTTACCTACGGGCGGATGACGCTGGAGCGTGTGGAGGTATTGGGTTCCGCCGACGCGGCCGAGGTCCGGGCCTGGGCGGCGGCGCTGGAGCAGGGCTCCGAGCATGCGATTGCGGACGGCATTCGTTCTGGTGCCGAGGGCATGACGCTGCCGATGGTCGAGGCGCGTCGAGCGGTGACTGGTTGTGGTGTCGAGGGGTGCATAGACGGGCGGGTGATGCGGATCGGGCGGCCGTCGTTCGTCGCCGAACTCAACGGCGGGGCGCCGTTCGTGGAGGATGAGGGAGGGCAGGGTGGCGCCACCAAGGTGGTGCTGGGAGATGCGAACGGACCGCTGGCGGTGTTCCTCCTTGGGGATGTGCCACGCGAAGACGCCCCGGTCTTGCTCGAACGACTGCGACGCGAGCGCATTCCCACGGCCATTGTCAGCGGTGATGCGTCGGCGGCGGTCGCCGAGGTGGCCGCCCGCTTCGGTATCGACGATCACCATGCGCGCATGACGCCGGAGGGCAAGCAGGCCTGGGTGCAGGCTCAGCAGCAAGTGCCGGGGGCGGTGGTCGCAATGGTCGGCGACGGCGTGAACGATGCGCCAGTGCTGGCGCAGGCCCAGGTTTCCGTCGCGATGGGCGGCGGAACGGAACTCGCCCGCAATCAGGCCGACGTGGTGCTGTTGTCGGAGAATCTATCCGATCTGTCGCGAGGGATTGGTCTGTCGCGTCAGACGCTCAGGGTGATCCGGCAGAATCTGTGGTGGTCGTTTACATACAACTTCACTTCTGTACCGCTGGCGATGATGGGTTTGATCACACCGTGGATGGCAGGGCTGGGGATGGCCGCAAGCTCGCTGCTGGTGGTCGTCAATGCCCTGCGGTTGCAACCTCGCCGGCGACCGTCGGCCTGAGCGGGAGCGCGACATGGAGAGCATTTATCTGCTTATTCCGATCTCGGTGGTGCTGGTGTTCATCATCGGCGTCATCTTCTGGTGGTCGGTTCGCTCGGGGCAGTACGACGATATGGAGGGGCCGGCCTATCGCTTGTTGATGGACGACAAGGACGCGCCCCGCCCTGACCCCGCCGAACGGGCCGAGGGACAGGCTACGCCACCGTCACCGCCTGCCGATGGTGGGGGCGAGGGGCGGGGCCAGACGTGAGTCGTGGGTACCGGAGGCGGCCGCGCAGGGGGTGTGTGCGCTGCAATATCAGGATTCTTTGTTGATCTATGTCAAAGCCGGCTTGGGCGTGCAAAGGCATACTTCGTCCATGGTTTTCGAGGTTGCAACCGCGGGTTCGCGGAAGTAACTGAAAAATCCGGTTTTTTGTCTCTCTGTTGGGGTTGGGGGTGCGTCTCGTGCGCACCCTTTTTTTTCGTTTCTGCACCGCAGAAGCTGCTGCAGGCGTGCGCGCCCCTGAGCATCGCGCTTTCGGACGGTGGTGCTCTGCAATACAATATTGACCTGCATCAAATTCCGCATTTTTGCGGCGCGTATCCTTCTGCCGGATGGTCTGGCGCTCATTGCGTGACCATTGAGGATCTGCAAGAAGAAGATTTCAATCACAGGGGTGACTCACATGCAATCGCAAGCGACTTATAACTACAAAGTCGTTCGCCAGTTCGCCATCATGACGGTGGTGTGGGGGATCGTGGGCATGCTGGTAGGCGTGATCATCGCCGCCCAGCTCGTCTGGCCCGCGCTCAACCTGAGCGAACTCGGCGAATGGTTCCATTTCGGCAGGCTGCGTCCGTTGCACACCAACGCGGTAATCTTCGCGTTCGGCGGTTGCGCGTTGTTCGCCACGTCGTACTACGTCGTCCAGCGGACCTGTCACACGGGCCTGTTCCTGCCCTGGCTGGCGGGTTTCACCTTCTGGGGGTGGCAACTGGTGATCCTGCTCGCGGCCATCACCCTGCCGCTGGGCTTCACCTCGGGCAAGGAGTACGCCGAGCTCGAATGGCCGATCGACATCCTCATCGCGGTGGTGTGGGTGAGTTACGCCATTGTCTTCTTCGGCACGATCGCCAAGCGCAAGACGTCACACATCTACGTTGCCAACTGGTTCTTCGGCGCGTTCATCCTGACCGTTGCGTTGCTGCACATCGTCAATAGCGCGGCGCTGCCGGTGTCCCTGACCAAGTCCTACTCCGCCTACGCCGGTGCGCAGGACGCGATGATCCAGTGGTGGTATGGTCACAACGCGGTGGGCTTCTTCCTGACCGCGGGCTTCCTGGGCATGATGTACTACTTCGTTCCCAAGCAGGCCGACCGACCGGTGTATTCCTACCGCCTGTCGGTGGTGCACTTCTGGGCACTGATCTTCACCTACATGTGGGCGGGTCCGCACCACCTGCACTACACCGCATTGCCCGACTGGACCCAGTCCCTCGGCATGATCTTCTCGCTGATCCTGCTGGCGCCGTCCTGGGGCGGCATGATCAACGGGATCATGACCTTGTCCGGCGCGTGGCACAAACTGCGTACCGATCCGATCCTCAAGTTCCTGATCACGTCCCTGTCCTTCTACGGCATGTCGACCTTCGAAGGTCCGATGATGTCGATCAAGACGGTCAACGCGCTGTCGCACTACACCGACTGGACCGTCGGCCACGTGCACTCCGGGGCCCTGGGTTGGGTGGCGATGATCTCGATCGGCGCGATCTACTATCTGCTGCCGCGCATGTACGGCAAGACGGAGATGTACTCGACCAAGCTGATCACGACCCACTTCTGGATCGCGACCGTCGGTATCGTGCTTTACATCGCCTCGATGTGGATTGCAGGCGTGATGCAGGGCCTGATGTGGCGTGCGACCAATCCGGACGGCACGCTGACGTACTCGTTCATCGAGAGCGTCAAGGCGAGCTATCCGTTCTGGACGATTCGCCTGATCGGCGGGATCCTGTTCCTCTCCGGCATGTTCATCATGTTCTACAACATGATCAGGACCATCGCCGGCCAGAAGGCCTACGAGGCGCCGGTGATCGCACCCGCGGCCGCGCACGCCTAAACCGGAGAAAAACAACATGGCTCAATCCAAACATGACGTTATCGAGCGCAGCGTCGGTCTGATGATCGTGCTGACGCTGCTGACGGTGAGCGTGGGCGGCCTCGTCGAGATCGTCCCGCTGTTCTTCCAGAAATCGACCACGCAGGCGATCGACCGTCAGGGCAACCCGCTCGACATCAAGCCCTATGGCCCGCTCGAACTGACCGGGCGCGACATCTACGTGCGCGAAGGCTGCTACAACTGCCACTCGCAGATGATTCGTCCGTTCCGCGCCGAGACTGAACGCTACGGCCATTACTCGGTCGCTGGGGAGTTCATCTATGACCGGCCCTTCCAGTGGGGCTCCAAGCGTACCGGCCCCGACCTGCATCGCGTCGGCGGTCGCTATTCCAACGAATGGCACCGGGTGCACCTGATCAATCCGCGCGATGTGGTGCCCGAGTCGAACATGCCGGCCTTCCCGTGGCTCGAGCGCCCGATCAAGGCGACTAACATCGAGAAGAAGATGACGGTGCTGCGAACGATGGGGCACCCCTACACCGACGAGCAGATCGCCGGTGCGCGGGCCGAGCTCGAGGGCAAGACCGAGATGGATGCGGTGATCGCATACCTTCAGGGTCTGGGCACCGCGCTGTCGAACTTCAAGTAATCCGGTCGGGAGGCGTGTCATGGATTTGAACGATTTCAGAAGTCTGATCACGGTGGTCGGCCTGCTGTGTTTTCTTGGTATTTGTGTCTGGGCATACAGCAAGCACTCGAAAGCGGGCTTCGACGAGGCGGCACGCCTACCCTTCACCGAAGACGATGCTCCGGCCTCCGACGGCGGCCGGCATTCAAAGGAAGGATAAAAAATGGCTGACTTTGTTAGCGGCTTCTGGAACTACTATGTGATGGGTCTGGTGGCCCTGAGCCTGTTGTTCTGTCTGTTCGTGCTGCTGTCCAACAACAAGCGCGAAACGGGCCCGGTCGAGCTGCACGGGCATGTGTGGGACGAGAATCTGGCCGAGTACAACAACCCGCTGCCGCGCTGGTGGCTGTACCTGTTCTGGATCACCCTGATCTTCGCCGTGGTGTATCTGGCGCTGTACCCGGGTTTCGGCAATCGCCAGGGCATCTTCGGCTGGAGTTCGGTCGGGCAGTACGAGACGGAACGCCAGGTTGCCGATGAGCGCTATGGTCCGATCTTCGCCAAGTACTCGGGCATGGATGTGAAGGCGGTTGCTGCCGATCCCGATGCGCGCGCGATGGGGCAGCGCCTGTTCGTCACATATTGCGCCCAGTGTCACGGTTCGGATGCGCGTGGTGCGCGGGGCTTCCCCAATCTCACCGACGGTGCCTGGTTGTGGGGCGGAGATCCGGAGCACATCAAGGCGACCATTACCTCCGGCCGCATGGGCGTGATGACGCCGTTCGGACAGGTTCTGGGCGGTGATGGTGTGCGTGACGTGGCAGCCTATGTGCGTTCGCTCAATGGTCTTGCCCACGATTCGCTGCGTGCCCAGCGGGGTGCCGAGTTGTTTGCGACCAACTGCGTTGCCTGCCATGGAGCGGATGCGCAGGGCAACCCGATGCTGGGTGCCCCCAACCTGACCGACAATGCCTGGCTGTGGGGCTCCTCGGAGGCCTCCATCGTCGAGACCGTGACCCATGGTCGCATGAACCGCATGCCGGGTTTTGGCGAGTTCCTCGGCGAGGACAAGGTGCACCTGCTGGCTGCCTACGTTTGGGGCTTGAGCAACAAGCAGGGCAATTGAGCCTTGCCGGTTAAGCGGTTGTAAGCGTTTTCCCGTCGTCCCGACGGGTACGGTCCCCGGGCGCAGGCCCGGGGATTAAAAAGAAAGAATATTAGATTATACGGATAATCCGAGATGTCCAAGCCGGACCAGACCGCGAAGCAGGCCGAACCCCAGGTTGAAAATACCGGTGCGGCAGGAGGTCTCTACGAGTCACGCAAGAAGTTGCATGTGCGCTCGGTGACAGGGGTGTTCGCGCGTTGGCGTTGGGCGCTGGTCTGGATCACGCAGTTGTTGTTCTACGGACTGCCGTGGCTGACCTGGAACGACCGGCAGGCGGTACTTTTTCATCTCACCGAGCGCAAGTTCTACATCTTCGGCTGGGTCTTCTGGCCGCAGGACGTTTTCTATCTCGCCATTCTGCTGATCATCTCGGCGTACGCGCTGTTCTTCTTTACCGCGATCGCCGGTCGCCTGTGGTGTGGCTACGCCTGTCCCCAGACGGTGTACACCGAGATCTTCATGTGGATAGAGGAGAAGATCGAGGGGGACCACAACAAGCGCCGCAAGCTCGCCGAGTCGCCGATGAATGGGCGCAAGTTTGCGTTGCGCGCTGCGAAGTTCGGTGCCTGGGGGGCGCTCTCGCTGTGGACGGGGTTCACCTTTGTTGCCTATTTCTCGCCCCTGAGCGAGTTGCTCGCGTCGGCGGCGAGCTTTGGCTTTGGGCCCTGGGAGTTGTTCTGGATCCTGTTCTACGGCGCCTTCACCTACGTGTTCGCCGGCGTGATGCGTGAGCAGGTGTGCAAGTACATGTGTCCGTACGCCCGCTTCCAGGGGGTGATGTTCGATCCGGACACCCTGGTCATTACTTACGATGTCGAGCGTGGCGAGCCGCGCGGTACTCGCCGCAAGGGTGTGGATCCGCGCAGCGTCGGCAAGGGGGACTGCGTTGACTGTGGCATCTGCGTGCAGGTATGTCCGACTGGCATCGACATTCGCCAGGGGCTGCAATACGAGTGCATTGGCTGTGCGGCCTGTATCGACGCCTGTGATCAGGTGATGGACCGCATGAACTACCCACGCGGCCTGATCAGGTATACCACCGAAAACGCGATGCGCCAGCATTGGGGCCGCAAGGACATTCTTGCCCATATTGCGCGACCGCGTACGCTCGTCTATGGCGGGGTGCTCGCGGCGATCTGTCTGGCCTTGGTGGTCGGTCTTGCCACGCGTGCCGACCTGCGGGTGGACATCATCCGTGATCGAGCGGCGCTTGCGCGCGAGGTGGAGGACGGGCTGATCGAGAACGTCTACCGCCTGCAGATCATGAACATGGTGGAGCGCGAACGTACGGTTGATATTTCGGTCACTGGACTGGACGGTGTGAGGATTGTCGGTGACACACGCGTGTATCTGCCGCCGGCCGCCACCGAGTCGGCGACGGTGCAGGTGCGCACGCCGCCGGATGTGGGCGAGCCGGGTTCGCACCGCATCACCTTCGAGCTCGACGTCGTTGGCGACGAGCAAACCCGCGTGCAGGAAGAAACCACTTTCCTGTTGCCGCGATGAACCGAGATGGTACTTAACGATATGCACATGCACATGGACGCTAGCCGCGACACCCAACCTTGGTACAAGCAGTTCTGGCCTTGGTTTCTGATTCTATTTCCCGCACTCGCCGTCGTTGGCGGGCTGTCCTTGTTCTGGACCGCGCATACGACCTTCGACGGGATGGTGGTGGACGACTATTACCGAGAGGGTAGGGCGATCGACCGTACCATCGCGCGTTCTGCCAAGGCCGCCGAGTTGGGTCTGGTCGCCGACGTCACCGTGCGGGCCACCGAGTTGTCGCTGGTGCTGCAGTCGTCGACCGGCGCAACCCTGCCGCCGACGCTGAAGCTCACGATCGCCCACCCGACGCGGGGTGGTCAGGACCAGGAACTGCTGATGGTCGGTCGCAATGGCGTGTTTTCGACGCCGACCGAGCCGTTGACCACTGGCCGTTGGTTGCTGCAAATAGAAGACGAGTCCCGAAGCTGGCGCTTGAACGGGACCGTAAACCTCCCAACAGAGACGGAAACAAGGATTGTTCCTTATGGTTCCTAACTGGAGAAAGGAGGTGCATCATGGCCTGGAAGGAGTTGGTCTCGACTGACATCGGCTTGCTCAGCCTGTTTACCATCGGTTTCGTGGTGGTGATGGGGGGGTATCTGCTTCGCTTCGTGTTGCGACACATGGCGGAGGACGAGCGCAAGGCAAAGGGGGCGAACAGCCCGCTCGGCCGGTAGTCGCACCGATAGTCGATTTACAACCGGATGCGTTGGCGTGCCGGTCACTTCGACCGGCGTGCCCGCGTCCATCACCCGGGGGATGCGAGATGATGAAGTGGATTCAGGTGCTCTGGCCGTCGTTTCTGATCGCTGCGATCGCCGAGGGGGTGTTCTTCACGATCATCGATCCCCAGCAACTCTATTTGTTTGGTGAGCCGGTTGAGTTCTCGGCGATCGCGACGTATTCCATCGGTTTCATCTGCCTGTGGCTCGTCTGTGCTGCGTCCAGCCTGTTGACGATTTTTCTGCAGCAGGGATCTGAGGAACTCAATCGTCCGCAGACGCATTGAGAGTCTGTCAAGAAATCGTGGCGACTGACCCGAGGGCCGGGCGGGCGCCCGTCGAATGCCGGGAAGGTGGTCGTCGGTTTGCCGCTTGCCGTGTCCGGGGAACGGACGGGACGCGCCTGCGTTCCCCAGTTCGGACCGTCTCAGCGATAGATGAGGACCGGAATCTTGCTGTGGGTGAGCACTTTCTGCGCCTCGCTGCCGAGGAGCAGTCCGGCAATGCCTCTGCGACCATGCGAGGCCATGAAGATCAGGTCGCAGCCGTGGCGGTTGGCGGCGTCGATGATTGCCTCGTAGGGAACCTCATTCACCAGCGTATCCGTGTCGGAGGTCACGCCCGCAGCGTCGGCTGCGGTTTTGGCCTTGGCCAGAATGGTTTCCGCTTCCTTGGCTGCCGACTGGGCGAATTGCTCCGGCGTGGTTGGGTCGATGAGCGCGCCCTCGCCGTAGATCGGCATCGGAAAATCCGGTTGGGCGTAGAAGAAGGTAATGCGGGCTCCCGCATCCTTGGCGAAGGATACAGCCCGCGTCACGGTGGCATCGGACAGCGCGGAACCGTCGGTGGGAACCAGAATGTGCTTGAACATGATCGACCTCCTTTCTCGTGGGTGTTGACGCGATTATATCCATCGGCGAGTGTAGGGGTATCAAGATATTCGGGCGCCGCAAGGCGCATGGCATGAAGGGCGTCGGAGAGCGATGAAGATTACGTTTCACGGAGCGGCCGGCGAAGTGACGGGTTCGTGCATGCGCGTGGTCCATGACGGCGGTGCGTTCCTGGTCGACTGCGGGATGTTCCAGGGCGGCGGTGCGGCGGCGACCAAGAACCTCAGGGCGCTCGACTTTGATTTGCGGAAACTCGACTGCGTGCTTCTGACCCATGCGCATCTCGACCACAGCGGATTGATTCCGCGACTGGTCGCGCTGGGTTACCGTGGGCCGATCTACGCGACCGAGGCGACCGTGGACCTGCTCGCGGTCATGCTTCTGGATGCGGCCTTCATCCAGGAAAAAGAGGCGGAGTGGACCAACCGCCGCCGACGTGCGCGCAACGCCCGTTCGCTGTCCAATCTGGCGCCGCTCTATACGGTCGAGCAGGCGCGCGAAAGTCTGTCCCGGTTGCGCAAGATTCCTTATGAAACACCGTTCAGCCCAGCCGCCGGGTTGAACTGCCGATTCCGCGAAGCGGGGCACATTCTTGGCTCGTCGGTGATCGAGGTCGATATCGCGGGTCCGGGGGGGGCGAAACGGCTGGTCGCCTCCGGTGATCTCGGGCAACCGGGCCGCCCGGTGTTGCGCGACCCGGCACGGGTGACACGGGCCGACTATCTGGTGATCGAGTCGACCTACGGGGACCGGGCCCATCGGCCCATGGACGCCACCGAACGGGAACTGGTGGAGATCCTGGAGGATACGCTGCGCCGGCGCCGTGGCAACGTCATTATTCCGGCCTTCGCGGTCGGGCGCTGTCAGGAGGTCATCTTCGTCCTGGCGAAACTCGTACGCGAGGGCAAGGTCGGTGACCTTGAGGTCGTCGTTGATTCACCGATGGCGGCGGCGGTGTCGGAACTCACGCTGCGGTACGACAGCTTGTGGGACGACGCCACGCGTGAGTTGCGGGACTGGGTGGTGGCCAATCCGGCGCGGATGAAGCTGCGCTTTGTTGCCGACGTCGAGGAGTCGATCGCGCTCAACCGCCAGAAGAGTGGGCTGGTGATCATATCCGCCAGCGGCATGTGCGAGGCGGGGCGGATCAAGCACCACCTGCGCCACAACATCGGTCGCCCGGAATGCAGCGTCGTCATCTGCGGCTTTCAGGCGGGGGGCACGTTGGGCAGGCGCATCGTCGATGGAGCGCGAGTGGTCACCTTGTTCGGAGAGCGGGTCGAGGTGTGCGCGGCGGTCCATACCATTGGCGGGTTGTCCGCCCATGCCGACCAGCCGGCGCTGATTGATTGGCTGGGCGGGTTGGAGAAGGCGCCGGAGCGGGTGTTTGTGGTGCACGGAGAGCGTTCGGCTTCGGCGCGTTTTTGCGATGCAATCGAAACCCGCTTGGGCTGGCGCAGCGCGTGCCTGCCGGAGGTGGGCGAGATCTACGAACTGTCATGAGCGTCACGCCACAATCGGACATGCTGGCGGCGATTAACGGAGAGCAAGGACATGCAGAAGGCTGAGAGCGTCAATCCCGCAGGCAGCGTGAAGCGCGCATTGCGCCAGATTCATGAGACCGTGGAGGGTTCCATCGATCCGCTCGGCATGGCCGCGCCGATTGTCCATGCCCAGCTTGCATGGCTGGCCCATCCCCAGGAGTTGTCGGATCGGCTGGCGGCGCTGTCCAACGACTTGTGGCGGCTTCAGTGGCATTCGATGTACCGGATGCTGGGCGTGCCACATCCGGATCCGGTGAAGCCCAATCCCGACGACAAGCGCTTTGCCGATCCATGGTGGTCGGAGACGGCGACCTGGGATCTGTCCAAGGAGTGGTATCTCGCGATCACCCACAACGTGCAGGACATGCTCTACGACACGCCGGGTCTGTCGGGAAAGGAGCGCCGGCGCGCGGCCTTCTGGTGGCGCAAGTGGCTGAACGCGGTGGCGCCGACCAACTTCTTCTGGACCAACCCTGTGGCGATCCGCAAAGCGGTCGAGTCCAATGGCGAATCCCTGGTGCAGGGGTTCCGGAACATGCTGGACGACCTGCAGGCTGGCGAGATCCGCATGACCGATCCGGCGGACTTCAAGGTGGGGGAAAACCTCGCTACCACCCCAGGTGCGGTGGTGTTCCGCAACCGTTTGCTGGAAGTGGTCCATTACACGCCGACCCAGCCCAAGGTGCATGCACGTCCGGTGGTCATCGTCACGCCGTGGATCAACAAGTTCTACGTGCTCGACCTCACCCCCCGGAAGAGCATGGTGCGTTATCTGCTGGACCAGGGGCTGGACGTGTTCATCACCAGTTGGAAGAATCCGGATGCGTCGATGCGAGATGTCACCTTCGACGACTATCTGGGCGAGGGCGTTCACGCCATCGTCGAGACGGCGCGCGCCTTCACTGGTGCTGACAAGGTGCATGCCGTCGGCTATTGCATCGGGGGCACTGCGCTGTCGATGTACATGGCTTGGGCGAACCGGCATTTCGCCCCGGCAGAGGTCCCGGTGGCGGACTTTACCCTGCTGACCACGCTGGTGGATTTCCACAAGCCGGGCGACATCGAGGTGTTCATCGACGAGGCGAGCATCCGCTACCTGGTCGGCAACATGGCGCGCAAGGGCTACCTGGATGGCAAGGAAATGGCGTCCTCGTTCCGTTTGCTGCGTTCCAACAGTCTCATCTGGCACTACGTGGTGCACGGCTGGCTGTACGGCGAGACCCCGCCGCCCTTCGACGTGTTGTATTGGAACATGGACACCACGCGCATGCCGTGCGCGATGCACGCGTGGTATCTGCGTGAGCTCTACCTGCACAACCGACTGATCCAGCCGGATGCCTTGCAGGTGGCCGGGGAGTCGCTGGATCTGGGCCGAATCGTGCAGCCGTTGTACGCGGTGACGGCAGAGGACGACCATATCGCGCCGTGGGCGCAGGCGTTCAGGATCAACAACCATGTGAGCGCGGACAAGCGCTTCGTGCTCTCGAGCTCCGGTCACATACTCGGTATCGTCAATCCACCGGTGAATCCACCCAAGCGCAGGTACTGGGTCGGCCCGGCGCACCGGACCCAGCGCCCCGACGCCTGGCATGGTGAGGCGGAGATGCGTGAGGGTAGTTGGTGGGAGGACTGGATGGCTTGGCTCAAGCCGCGTTGCGGCGAGCTGCGCGCAGCGCCGCCGACATCGCGCAAACAGTTTCCCAGGTTGGCCGACGCGCCGGGCACCTACGTTCTGGAGCGCTGATCGGCGCGAAGGCGAGGGCTGTTCGTCGGGGCCGCTCGCGCCTCCCTTTCGTCGGACGTGCGCTTGTCGGCGCAATTCGCCAGGAGCCCCAATCCTCAGGGGCCCGGTCCTCTGGAGTCAATTCGCCAGCGGGCGATTCAACGATGGGGCCGGCGGCGATCATCCGCCGATGTCACGCCGATGTCACGCCGATGTCACGTCGATTTGCGGCAGATCAAGCGGTGCGTCTGAGTTTCCCGCTACGCTTGCGGCTTTCGTCGAGACATCAAGGAATCCCCATGAATCCGTCCACCCTCCCGCGTTTTCGTCTTCGCGGCCGCGCCCTGCTGCCGGTAGTCCAGGGCGGTATGGGGGTCGGGGTGTCGGCCCACCGGCTGGCGGGGCATGTGGCGCGCTGCGGTGGCATGGGCACCATCGCCAGTGTCGATTTGCGCCGCCTCCATCCGGATTTGATGGAGGCGACCGGGCGCAGCCGGGATCGTACCGAGATAGAGAACGCCAACCTCATCGCGCTGGATCGGGAGATCCGTGCGGCCTTGACCATTGCCGATGGGCAGGGTGCGGTCGCGGTGAACGTGATGCGCGCGGTCAGCCAGTACGAAACCCTGGTGCGCCAGGCCGGCGAGAGCGGCGCCCACGCCGTGGTCATGGGGGCGGGTTTGCCGCTGGATCTGCCCGATCTGGCGGCGGACTATCCTGATCTCGCACTGGTGCCCATTCTGTCGGACGCGCGCGGTGTGAACCTGCTGCTCAAGAAGTGGATGCGCAAGCAGCGCCTGCCGGATGCGATCGTGATCGAGCATCCGCGCCATGCCGGTGGTCATCTCGGCGCGGCGCGTGCCGAGGACATCGAGGATCCGCGTTTCGATTTTGCAAACGTCGTGCCTGCGGTGATGACGATCTTCGAGCAGCTTGGTATCGAGCCGGGGCGGATTCCGCTGATCGTGGCGGGCGGCATCAACAGCTTCGATCAAGTGCGGGAACTGCTCGCACTGGGCGCTTCCGCGGTACAACTTGGTACCGCGTTCGCAGTCACCGAGGAGGGCGACGCCCACCCGGTCTTCAAACAGGTACTGGCGGAGGCCGAGCCGGCCGACGTGTTCACCTTCATGAGCGTGGCCGGACTGCCGGCGCGCGCGGTGCGCACACCCTGGCTGGAGCGCTACCTGCGGCGCGAACACAAGCTGCAGGCGGCGGCGTCGATCGCGCACAAGTGCACCCTCGGGTGGGACTGCCTGGTGTCCTGCGGGCTGCGCGACGGCTTGCACAAGGCGGGGCAGTTCTGCATCGACAACCAACTGGCCGCTGCGTTGCGCGGTGATCTCGAAAAGGGCTTGTTCTTTCGTGGTGCAGCGCGCTTGCCCTTCGGCAAGGCGATCCGCCCGGTGCGCGAACTGATCGAGTACCTCACCACAGGCCGTTTTCCAGCGAGCGGCCAGTCTGCCTGATCTGCGCACGGTTACGATTCCGGTGCCATGATGGTCCTTCTTCGGCCGCAACTGCGGCCGATTTTCGTTATTGCCTGGATGGCCGGCGTTGCCTTGGCAGCACGACGGGGCGATACGTGGAGGACGTGGTTGCGGGGTTTGTAACCGGCCGGCCGCGCTTGACCCGGGTCAATGCCGGCACCGGCGTCCGCGCCGAGAATGGTTCCCGTCGCGTCATGGTGCATCAGCCCTGATGGCGGGCCAGGCGTTTGGGGTCGAGCAGGGTGATGTGTCTGCCTTGCACCTGGATCAGCCCGGCCTCGGACAGATCGTGAAAAATCCTCGACAGGGTTTCCGGCGTCAGGTTGAGCCGCGAGGCGATCACCTGCTTGCTGGTAGGCAACTCGACGGTGACTGCGGAGGATGAGTTGTCCTCATCGGTCTGTTGCAGCAGATAGCCGATGACGCGCTGGGTGCTCGAACGCAGCGAGTAGGTTTCCACATCCTGCACCATGCCGTGCAGGCGGATCGCCATCCCGGCCAGCAGCTTGCGGGCGAAGCGCGGGTCGGTATCGATCAGGTCGGAGACCACGCTCTGTCCGATGTGCAGCAGATGGGTGGCGGCAAGGGCCTCGGCGAACACCGGATAAGGGCGGTCCATGAGCATGACCGCTTCGCCGAAGCTCTGCATGGGGTTGATGACCTCGACCACTTTTTCGTTGCCCTGGGCAGACGACACGGCGAGTTTGATCTGCCCGGACACTACGAAGTAGAACCCGCTGGCCGGATCGCCGCGCTGGAACAACAGCTCGCCCTTGTCCAGCCGCTTCTCGCGGGTATAGCGGGCGACATGGCCGATCTCGTCGTCGGACAGTTCGCCGAACAGCGAGACGCGGCGAAGCAATGTGGAGATGTCGGCGGGGGCTGTGGGCATGCTGGGATCCTTGTCTCGATGCTTGTCGTTTGGCGGCATTCTAACGGCTGGCGGGGCTTGCCAGCCAGCATCGGCGGTAGCGGCGGGTTTTCGCCCGCATTGATACGGAGTGGAGCATGGGCTTGAAGCGGCTGGATGTGGCACAGGCAGGGCAGACGCCGGCAGCGGTGCAAGCGCTGCCGCAGGGGCGGGTGGTGTTTGCCGCGCCACACCGGGCCATGTTTCTATCGGGTGGGGTGATGCTGCTGGTGAGCTTCCTGCTGTGGGGCGTCGAGCTGGTGGCACGGTTGGGGGCGTGGCCGTCGCTCGGCTGGCGACTGCCGCCCGCATGGGGGCATGCCTTGCTGGTGCTGGGTGGAATGTTCCCGTTCTTCATCTTCGGCTTTCTGCTCACCGCCATGCCGCGCTGGCAGGGGCAGGCAGACGTCGGCAAGGCGCAATGGCTGTGGCCCTGGCGTTTGCTGGCGGCGGGGTGGGGGATGATTGTAGTCGGTTTGTGGGCGCCCGGACTGATGCTGACCGGTAGCCTGGCGGCGTTGGCAGGCTGGACATGGCTGCTCGTGGTGCTTGGGCGGGTTGCGTTTGCGCCACGGCCGGATCGACTGCACGCGATGCTTGCCTGGGGCGGCCTGGCCGCGGGCGCGCTGGCGTTTGCCGGGTGGCCGCTGTACCTGGCAGGCGGCAATCCGCTGTGGGTGCGCTTTGCGATCGAGATCGGCGTATGGGGTTTTCTCGTGCCGGTGTTCGTGACGGTGTGCCACAGGATGATCCCGTTCTTTTCCGCGAACGTGATCCAGGGGTATGAAATGATCAGGCCGCGTTGGGTATTGCTTGCGCTGTGCGGTGCCAGCGTGGGACACGGTCTGATGGCACTCGGGGGACTGCCGCTGGCCTGGCTGTTGGATGCGGCGGCAGCGACGGCGGCCTTGTGGCTGAGTTGGCGCTGGCGCCTGGTCGCGTCATTGCAGGTGGCGCTGCTCGGGGTACTGCATGTCGGTTTCGCGTGGCTGGGTATCGCCCTGGCGTTGAGCGCGTTGCAGGGGGCGGCGGCGGTCCTCGGCGTGCACGTGCTCGGGCTGGCGCCGCTGCATGCCCTGGCCATCGGCTTCTTCGGGTCCATTCTGTTCGGCATGGTGTCGCGGGTCACCCTGGGGCATTCGGGCCGCGCGCTTCAGGCGGACCTTCCAACGGTGATTCTGTTCGTGGGCCTGCAGGGGGTGGCGGTCGTGCGCATCGTGGCCGACCTGGTACCGTCCGCACTGTCCGCATGGTGGATGGCGTTGGCGGCTGCGGGGTGGCTGGCAGTGTTCGCGATCTGGGCGGCACGCTATCTGCCGATGTATCTACGTCCGAGAGTGGACGGAAAACCGGGGTAGGCATGATTTACTACACAATCAAGCATGTGCACGTCTTGTGCGTGGTTCTAAGCGGATTCGGCTTCCTGTTGCGGGGCATCCTGATGCTGATGCGTAGTCCGGCGCTTGCCCATCCGGTTGCACGTATTGCCCCGCACGTGGTGGACACCGTTCTGCTGGGGTCGGCCGTGGTGCTGGCGGCCATGATCGGCGCCTATCCGTTCGTGTCGGGCTGGATTACCGCCAAGGTAGTGGGCTTGATCGTTTATATCGGATTGGGCATGGTCGCCCTCCGGCGCGGACGCACGCATAGCGTGAAGGCGGGCACTTTCGTCGCCGCGCTAGTGGTGTACGCCTGGATCGTGTCGGTTGCGATGACCAAGAACAGTCTGGGCTCTCTGGCCCTTGGAGGTGTTTGATGAGTGCGACGAATCCGTCCCTGATACCGGTTGCACCCGGAATGGAAACGCCGCTGGAAATGCTGGAAGCCTGCCACGAGCGGCTGCAGTCGCAGCTCACGACGCTTTCCCGGTTGGTACCGTGGCTGGCGGAACACGGCGTGGATGGCCAGGCCCGCCAGGCGGCGGTCAATATCATGCGCTACTTCGATCTGGCGGCGGTCAACCACCACCTGGACGAGGAGGAAGACCTGATACCCGCCTTGCGCGGGCATGCTGACGAAGCCGATGGCCCGGCACTGGAGGCGCTGATCGAGTGGATGTTGGCCGATCATCAGCGCATGTTCGCCGCCTGGGCACAGATGCGCCAGAAGCTCGAGGCGATTTCGCACGGTGAGGCGGTGACGCTGGGGGAAGAGGAGGTTGCGGGCTTCGCCCAACGCTATCGCGACCACATCGCGCGGGAGGAGTCCGAGCTGTTGCCTTTGTCGCGCCGCTTGCTGACCGAGGAGGACATCGCGCACATGAGCGTACGCATGGTGGCGCGCCGCCGTGTGCCGCAGTAGGGGGCGTACCGGTCGCGAGCGCGGTCGTAGGTCGAGCGTCAAACAAATCGACTACCGACCGCCGACGCTCGCGGTGTGGTGCTCATCCGCCAGGGGCGAGGCATAGGCGCCTACACCCCTAGTGGGGCTCCTGCCGGCTTCTTCACAAGCGCTCAGCGGCCGAGCGAGGGGTGATGCACGAGTTTGCGCAGGCCGGCGATTTCGAGGATGCGGATGTGTTTTTGCTGGACGCTGATCAGGCCCTCGTCCTGAAACTTCGAGAAGGCGCGAGACACCGTCTCCAGCTTCAATCCGAGATACGAGCCGATTTCGTCGCGGGTCATGCGCAGGTGGAATTCGGCGTGTGAGAAGCCCCGCGCGGTGAAGCGTTGAGACAGGTTGAGCAGAAATGCGGCGAGTCGCTCTTCCGCCCGCATCGAGCCGAGCAGCATCATCACGCCGTGGTCGCGCACGATCTCGCGGCTCATCACCTTGTGGAACTGGTGCTGCAGCCCCTCCATCTCGCGCGACAACTCCTCGAGTTTGTCGTACGCAATTACGCAGACATCGCTGTCTTCCAGCGCGATCGCGTTACAGCTGTGCACTTCGGTGCTGATGCCGTCCAGCCCCAGGATCTCGCCGGTCATCTGGAAGCCGGTGACCTGCTCGCGACCGTCCTCGAGCAATACGTCGGTCTTGAAGGAGCCGGTACGGATCGCGTAGATCGCGTCGAAGGCCTCGCCCGAACGGTAGAGCGGCTGATGCCGCTTGACCTTGCGGCGATTGCCCACGAGTTCGTCGAGACGGTTGATCTCGGTTTCCGTCATACCGAACGGCAGGCACAACTCAAGCAGGTTGCATTGGGAACACGCCGATTTCAGATCTGCGACCGTTATCGGTACCGTCGCCTTCATTTGCACGTCAACAAGACTCCAACTTCGATGGGCGCAGGGTGCCGCAGACGAGCCCCGAGGGGCATGACGCAGGACGAAACCATACGTTGATCCACGTCAACCACAAAAGCGCCGAATTTTGAGATCGTTAGGTCACCCATCAGAGTAACAAGACCATGAACAGCCAGACCGATCTCGTTTTCGACCCGAAGCTCATCCGTCGATTCGACGTGAATGGGCCCCGCTATACCTCGTACCCGACTGCCGACCGCTTCGTCGAAGCCTTCGATGCCCGCGCACTTGCGGACTGGCTCGCCAAGCGGGCCATTGGTGGGGTAGGCAAACCGCTCTCATTATACTTTCACATCCCATTTTGTAACACGATTTGTTACTACTGTGCCTGTAACAAGATCATCACCAAGGATCACGGGCGTTCGGCGAAGTACCTGAAGTACCTCGACAAGGAAATGGAGTTGCAGGTTGCTCACCTGGGCGGCAGCCGCCAGGTGACGCAGCTGCATCTGGGGGGCGGCACGCCGACCTTTCTGTCGCATGACGAAATGCGCCAGCTGATGGATTCGGTGCGGTCGCGCTTCACCCTGGTGCCCAACGGCGAGTATTCGATCGAGGTCGATCCGCGCAAGGTCGATTTCGATACCGTCAAGCTGTTGGCCGACCTGGGCTTCAATCGCATGAGCGTGGGCGTGCAGGACTTCAACCACGACGTGCAGGTGGCGGTCAATCGTGTGCAGAGCGTGGATGAGACGCGCTCGGTCATGGAGGCGGCGCGGGCCACTGGTTTCAAGTCGATCAGCATGGACCTGATCTACGGTCTGCCCAAACAAAACGTGATCAGCTTCAATCGTACCCTGGAGGAGGTGCTCGCGCTCTCGCCCGACCGCATCTCGCTCTACAGCTATGCGCATCTGCCGGGGTTGTTCAAACCGCAGCGGCGCATCAACTCGGTCGAACTGCCGGTTGCCGATACCAAACTGCAGATCCTGCAACTGGCCATCCGCCGTCTCACCGAGGCGGGCTACGTCTATATCGGCATGGACCACTTCGCCAAGCCGGACGACGAACTCAGCGTGGCACAGCGCCAGGGGCGGCTGCACCGCAACTTCCAGGGATACTCCACCCAGGCGGAGTGCGATCTGCTGGCTTTCGGCGTGTCGTCGATCGGCAAGATCGGCCCGGTGTACTCGCAGAACGTCAAGACGCTGGATGAGTACTACGACGCACTCGATCGCGACGAGTTACCCGTGCTTCGTGGCGTGGAGCTGACCGCGGACGATCTGCTGCGGCGGGCCATCATTCAGGCGCTGATGTGCCATTTCGAGCTGTCGATCGAATCCATCGAGATCGCCCACCTGATAAACTTCCAGGAGTACTTCGCCGACGAGCTCGCCGATCTGCGCGAGATGCAGGAAGCGGGACTGCTCAAGGTGGAGGACGACTGGATCACCGTGCTTCCCTCCGGTCGGATGCTGGTACGCGGCATTGCGATGGTCTTCGATCGCTACATCCGGGCAGACCGCGAACGCGCGCGTTACTCCAAAGTGATCTGAGGGCGGGTGGCCGGCGCGTACGGCGAGCCGGCCCGCGTATCGTGTTTACCCTCCTGGTGGCCTGTCCATGCTCGAAACCGGCTACATCGCCGTCTTCCTTATCGGTCTTCTCGGTGGCACGCACTGTGTGAGCATGTGCGGCGGCATCGTTGGTGCGCTCAGCGTGCAGATGCCCGGGCAGCGGTCCCGCGACTGGCCCATTCACCTTGCCTACAATCTTGGCCGCATCGCCACCTATACGTTGATGGGTGGGTTGATGGGGGCGATAGGCACGGCCGGCCTGCTGTTCGACGACGTTCTTCCGGTACAGATTGGACTCTACGTGCTCGCCAATCTGATGCTGGTGGCGCTGGGGCTTTATCTCACCGGCTTCACCCGCCTGCTGGTACCGATCGAGCGCGCCGGGGGCATGCTCTGGCGTCGCATACAGCCGGCCACCCGTCGTTTTCTGCCGGTGCGTTCGGTGTCGCAGGCCTTGCCGCTCGGTCTGCTATGGGGGTTTCTGCCCTGCGGTCTGGTCTATAGCGTACTGGCCACGTCGCTGGTGACCGGCTCGGCGGTGCGCGGCGCCGGGTTGATGCTTGCGTTCGGTCTGGGCACCTTGCCCAACCTGATGCTCGCGGGCATGGTGTTCAAGCGTTTTCGCGACTTCACGCGCAACTCCCGGGTGCGTTTTGCGGCCGGGCTGCTGGTGCTCGGCTTTGGCGTATTCGGGCTGTTCCATGCGCCGACCCTGGGCGGCCAGTTATGGAATGGCGTGATCTGCGTGGTCTGAGAGCTTGTGAAGAAATCGTCGCGAGCAGAGCCGAGTGCAAGGCGCGAGCGAGCGAACGACGAGACATATCAGATAGATAGGCGAGGAGTGAGCGAGTGAGTAACGCAGCAATCGGTT
>JBKBMG010000024.1:0-75695 GCA_046295975.1 Rhodocyclaceae bacterium | reverse complement strand
CGCGTGCGTTTCTTCTTGCGGTCGAAAGCCAGCGAGGCGAAGGTCGTCTGTTTCATGGCGGCGGGGCAGATTATGACCTCGATATTTTACCGGCTCTGAATAGATCAGAGCTTCCTTAGCGAAATGCACGACTTTTCGGCCGACCTCAAGCTCACGATCGCTACCGTGCACAACGAGGTGCGCGCCTCCCTCGGGCAGGTGCAGGACTCCGGCGCGCAGATGCAGGACTTCCAGACGCGTATGGATACATGCAACTCGCTTGACGAAGCGCATAGCCTGCTCGCCGAATGTGCGAATCAGGTGAACGCCCTTGCGACCGCTCTGGATCGCACGGGGCAGACCCTGCTCGCAACCCGCAATTTCCTCGAAACCACCACGCGCCGCCTCGAAGAAGCCGAAGCCCGTGGCACTGAAAGTCCAGGCACGTCCGACCATGACGCCCTGACCGGCACGCTGGACCGCAGTGGACTGGAGCACGCCATCGCCCACTGTCCGGTCGGCGACACCTGCGTGCTGGTGCTCGATATCGACGGGCTCGCCCGCATCAACGACCAACATGGCCGCCCAGTCGGTGATCTGGTCCTGCAGGGCGCTGCCCGCACCCTGCGCAAGACGCTGCGAGACAGCGACCTGCTTGCCCGCATAGAGGAAGACACCTTCGTCATCGTCCTGCCCGGCATGCGTCTGACGCGGGCCAACCTGATCGCCGAGCGCCTGCTCGACACCCTGCGCAACTGGCGACACAGCGAAACCGCACGCCGTTACGGCCTCAACCTGACCGCCAGTGGCGGCATGTCGGCCTGCCTGCTGGGCAACGGCGAAGTCGGGGAAGTTCTGCGCATGGCGCTGGAAGTGGCCGAACGCCACCTGTTCGAAGCAAAACGCGCCGGCGGCAACCGCATTCTGCCCGCCTGACCCCGTCGGAAGGCGATTATTGGCGGCGTCTTCGCATTGGCGGCGTCTTCGATCAGGCTTCGACTGGCGCTCAGCCCGAAGGGTGTTTACTCGCCGGGCCACCAGAATGCGCCTCGTCCGGCAAGGCTGTCGCCAGCCAGTCAGCCGCCCGCTCCACACACGCATCGCGTGCCGCATCGGGCTGGAACGGCGCATCGATCCCCGACCAGTGGGGATAGCCCCGCGCTGTCGCAAGGCATTGCGACAGCAGCACGCCAACCTCGGCCCCAAGCTCGGTGACGAAGCGCCTGATCGGCACCAGTGCCGCATGCCCGCGCCGCTCCAACGCCGACACCAGGTACAGCTGCCGCACCGCGAGCAGTGCCAGCACCTCGTCGGCCACGGTCAGGTCGCGCCTGCCGCTCAAGCGTCCCAGCACTCGACTACCCAGGTGGCGCACCGCCTGCAGACCGCCGCCGGCCAGCGCACCCAGTGCTGCCGCCGCGCCCAAGGTCATGCCACCGACCAGCAGATCCACCCCCATGCCAGCCGCCGCGCCAGCCGCGGCACCGCTGCCGACCTGCACACCAGCGACCCGCAGCGTCTCCGGGTGGAACAAGTCGTCGTCCCAGCGCCCCTGCACCACCGGCAACTGCTCGTCCTCCAGCGCAGTACCGCCAAAGCGGTAGAGTTCCAGCAGCGCCGCGACGCACTGCTGCTCGCGCGCGCTCACCCGCTTGTTCAATTCGGCGGCATGGGCCGCAACGCGGTCCTCGGTGGCATCGGCTACGGTGGCGCGATAGGCCGCGGCGTCGACCAGCAGATCGGCCACCAGCGCGAGCGCCGCGCGACGTCGCGCGGCGTGTTCGCGCGCGCGGCCCGCGATCAGGCGTTCGAAATCTCCACGCCTGGCATCGAGCAGGGTGCCGAGCGTCGTGTACAACAAACGCTCGCCGTCGCGTTCCGGTGCCACCGTGTCGAAACGCACCATCGCATGCAGGCCCAGCCGCGCCAAGGCCTCGCGCCAGGTCGATTCACGCGTCTGCGGGCTGCCGACGAAGTTCAGCACCGGCAGCAGCGGCCGCGCGCAACAGGCAAGCACCGCCAATTCGTCCCGATGTTTGGCCAGCACCGGATCGCGCACATCCACCACGTACAGGCCCGCGTCGCTCGCCAGCAACTGCCGCAGCACCTTGGCCTCCTGTTCGAAACGCGCGCGTGCCGACGCGTGGGCGAGAAAGCAGGCCACCCGGTCCGGGCCATCGCGCCTACCGCCTGCGCCGTCGTCAGCGAAGCCCTCGATCAGCTCCAGCAGCGCGATCGGGTCCTCCATGCCGGGGGTATCGAACAACTCGACCAGCACCTCTCCATCCGCCCTCAAGCGCGCACCTTCCACGTGTCGGGTCGTGCTGGGGCGGCTCGAAACCTCGCCGAAGCCCGCGTCGCGGGTCAGCGTGCGCAACAGCGAAGTCTTGCCGGTATTGGTGTGGCCGACCACCGCAATCCGCACCGGTCGTTGGCGTTCAGCCAGCATTGCCGTACTCCAGCCAGCCCAGCGCTGCATGGGCATCGGTGGCAACCTGGGTGTCGTCGAAGCCAAGCCCGGCCAGCCCTTCGCGCCAATACGCCAGACGCTCGGGCGGCGCCGTCTCCACCGGCAACAGCGCCACGCGGGTGCGGGTTGCCCGCCGTGCCAGCTCGGCCACCAGGTGCAGGCTACCGCGGTCCGGCGACAGCCGCGGGTCGCACACCACCAACAGGCGCCGCGGCTGGAGCACATCCAACTGCGCGAGCACCTCGTGGCGCTGCTCACGCCCCTCGATGACACCGAGTTCGGTGGCAACGCCACCTCGCGCCACCGCCTCGAACAAGGCCGGCACACGCTCGCACTCGACGCCAACCAGCACGGGGCGCCCATGTCCGTGTCCATGCTCCGGCCGAGCCAGGGCGTCCGGCGTCCCGCCCGGTGCGGCATCGGTCACGCCAATGCGCTCGCTCGCGGGTGAGATCCGTTCACCCAGCAACACGTACCAGGACAGCCCCAGATCCAGCCCCACGCGACGCATGCGCCAGGCCGCCAGCGCGGCACATCCTGTTGCGAGCACGGCGCGTGGCAACACGCCATAGCCCACCACACAGCCGATCAACCAGGATGCCCAGGCGATTCGCGCCGCCTCGCCGGGCGCCACCGCCTCCGCGCTCGCCCTCACCATCCCGCTGTCGGGGACCGCAAAGCCCAGCCAGGCCGGCCAATGCCCAGTGGCCGCCACCCAGGTCTCGAATACCTCGGCCGGCAACAGCGTCGTTTCCCAGACGAAACCGTAGCGACGCGTCGAGAACGCCACCAGAAGTCCGGCCACCACCCCGGCCAACAGTCCGGCCCAGACCATGTGGGTGGCCGCGCCCAGCCACCAGCGCGTCACGCCGCCACGGGCAAGCAATTCCATGCGCGCGCGCACCAGCGTCGTCATGCCGTCGGGCATGCCGACGCGGCTGGCCAGCCACTGCCACAGACGACCGAATCCTCCACCACCGTCGGCAAGGCCCGCCCCACCCACACCGAAGCTCGCGAGCCATATCAGAAGGCTCAGGAAATGGATGCCGAGCAACCCACCCAGAGCCCAAACCACATTCACCGGCCGGCTGCCATCACCGAGCACGCCGAGCGCACCGGAAAAACCGACCACCGTTGCGGCCGCCACCATCGCCACCAGCATCCACCTCTGACGGCGGAGAAACGCGGCCGCCAGCGTGTCCACACCGTGTTCGCGCGCCTGCGTGGCGGCCCATGCGAGCACTTTGTCCTCGGCCGTCCCGGCGGTCGCGCGCGCGCGCACCAGCGCCTCGGCGTCCCCTGTCGCGGTCTCGGCGCCCATGCGCAACGCCTCCGCCAACCAGCGTGCGTCGAAACGCGAAATCCCGTCTTTCAAATCTGCTTCCGCAAGCCACAAAGGCCGTAGCATAGCGGATCGCCTGGCGGGCTGTCGGACTTGAGCAATCGCCACGAGTCGATCGCGAACGCGAGGGCAGCTGGGGGCGACCTCAAAGCCCACGGCCTTCCGCACCCGGAACGCGTGCGGAGAGAAGCCAGTCTTCCCGCCGGCACAACAGATCTGCCGCCGCCCAGGAACCGTCGGAACACAAGCTGCGTCGAAACACACATTGGCGCACGGCCGCGAGACGGCGCGGAGGACATCATGAAACTGCTGCAACGGCTACCCGGCTCCCGCCGCGAACCGCACGGACTGGAGTGGGCCGTGCTGCGTCGCATGCCCACGGTGCTGCTGGCGGGTACGGTGCTGCCGCCTGCCTACGCGCTTGCCTACCGGCTGTTCGTCACCGCCACCTCCCCGGACGAACTCGCGAAACTGGTACAACTCAACGACTTCCTCGCGCTGGGTCTGGTATTGGTCCATTGGACCGTGGTGTTCACGGTGACGCTGTTCTGCATCATCGTGACCTTGATGAAAGGCCCCGCCTACGTCGCCGACCGCTACGATCTGCCCGACGACCACGAACGCGACTGACACCACGTCGGCCGACCCACCAAAGTCGCGCGCGGCGTCGCGCACCAAAATGTCGCATCACATCAAGACCATGCGATCGCCATCCGGCGGAAAGGCGATGATCGCAGGCGGACTGCCGCGCGCAGGCGCGCCAACGCGCTGATGCACCGTGCGATGCGCGGTATATACTCGGTACGTGGATACACGAATTGACTCGCGTCCTTCCACCACCGGATCCGCTTCATGCCGACAGAACCCCATCGCACTCCGTCCGAGATCGCTCGGGAAACCCTGCGTCGATTGGCGATGCGAAAGCTCCCTCCCACGCCGGACAACTATCGCACCCTGTATCACGAGATCGCCGGCAGCCAGGCCGAAGAGGTCTTCCCCGAACGCGCACTGACCGTGATCGCGAGCGCCCTGCCGCGCGAAACCCCGGAAGCGCTCAAGCGCGCACTGACGTTCGAGCGTGCGGTGGCAACGCGCCAATGGCCAATGGTGCGGCAGGCGGTGATCGGTCTGTGCGCCCGCGGCGAGGCCGGCCTCAACTGGGGACCGCTGATCCGCGAGCTGGTCGGTCAGCTCAACCACGGCCAACCCGGCGGGGTCGTCGCGCAGCGGCTGGAACTGCTCGAACACACACTAACCGGCACGGTCAGCGATCCGGAACATGTCTTCCTGCGGCTGCAGGGGCTGGCCCGGAGCTGGGCCGATGGCAAGAGCACGCCCGCCGACCCTGACGACACCCATCCGGCAGCCGCCATCGCCCCGGTCGCAAACGACGACGCACGCCTGCCCGAATCGCTCGTCGAGTTGCTGCGCTATCTGCTGGAACAGGGCCTGGGGCCGATCGTCGATGAACATCCACCGCTGGCCGACGAAATCCGCCAACTGGCCGAACGCCTGGCCGAGCCGGTTCGCGGTACCGATCCGCAGGACATCGCCGACCGCTTTCGCACCGTCGCATCTCGCCTCAAATGGACAACCGAAGAGCAGCGGGCGGTGCGCGAAGCGCTCACCAAACTGCTCCGCCTCATCATCGACAACATCAGCGAATTGATCGCCGAGGACAGCTGGCTGCGTGGCCAGCTCGAACTGATCACCGAGGCCTTCTCACGCCCGCTGGACATCCGCGTGCTGGACGAGGTCGAGCGCCGCTTGCGCGAAGTCATAGACAAGCAAAGCCACCTCAAGCAGCAGATCAACGCGGCGCAAGAGCGCCTGAAACACATGCTGGCCGGCTTCGTGGACAGCCTCGCCGAACTGACCGACTCCACCGACCATTACCACGGCTCGCTGGAGCATTGTGCCAAGCAGATCGAATCGGCAAGCACGCTGGCGGATCTCGCCGACGTGATCGAGGGGATTCTGAGCGAGACCCGCTCGGTCCAGGACATCAGCCGCAGGTCCTGCCTGCACCTGCGCTCGCTGCGTGGCGAGGTTGACCGTGCCAATCACGAGATCGTCCGGCTCCAGCGCGAACTCGATGAAACCAGCGAGTTGGTACGCCACGACCCGCTCACCGGCATCCTCAACCGCAGCGGGCTGGACGAAGCGATCGAACGCGAAATCGCGCGCGCACGCCGCAACGACACCCCCTTGTGCATCGCGATGCTCGACATCGACAACTTCAAGCAACTCAACGACACCTTCGGCCACCGCACCGGCGACGATGCCCTTCGCCACCTCGCCATCGTCATCCGTGAGGCGCTGCGCACCCAGGATCTGCTCGGCCGCTACGGTGGCGAGGAATTCCTGATCGTGCTGCCGGACGCCGACCTGGAGTCCGCCGCCGAAATCGTCCGGCGTCTGCAGCGCGAGCTGACCAAACGCTTCTTCCTCACCGAGAACCAGCGCCTGCTGATCACCTTCAGTGCCGGCGTGGGTCAAATCGCCCCGGGCGAAGATCCGTACGCGGCGATCGACCGCGCCGACAAAGCCATGTATGCCGCCAAGCGTGCCGGCAAGAACCGCGTGATGATCTCCGGCTGATACGTTGGCGGCGGCGGCGATTACAATGCTGCATCCACCCAGAAAACCCGACGGGGACGCATGCCCGCACCGACCCAACCCTCCGAGATCGCCCGCGAGGTCCTGCGCCTGTTCGCCGCGCGCAGGCTGCCACCCACGCCCGACAATTTTCGCGACCTGTACCACGAGGTAGCCGGCACCACCGACGAAAATGGAGCCGCCCACGAGCACCTGCTGCGCGAACTGGCGAACCGCCTGCCGGTAGACACCCCGGAGCGGCTGCGCCTCACCCGCCAGCTGCAACGTGCCATCAGCGACAAGAAACGCTCCGAGGCGGAAGCGGCGCTGTTCGACTATCTGCAGACCATCGCCCGCGACGAGGTGCCGGCCTGGAACAGCCTGATCGGCACCCTACTGCGCCAGTGGGACGCCCGCCAGCTCGGCTGGACCACGGCGCGCAAGCGCGAGTCCCTGGAGCGGGTGCTGGCCGCCAACGACCCGAGCACCCTCTACACCCGGCTCAACGGCCTGGTGAAAGCCTGGAGCCAGGCGCCCACCGACCCCGAGCTGCCAGTGGCCGACGGCGTGCGCAGCCTGGACACGATCGCTGCCGCTTCGGCTCCGGCGGTTCGCCCCGAAGTCCAGCTCGTCGCCCAGGGCGAGGCCCAGGAACTGATCGACAAGCTGCGCACCTTGTTGCTGACCACGCTGGAGACCGTGATCCCCGCCGTGCTTGGCGAACATCCGGAACTCGTCGCCGAGGCGGCCGGCTTCGCTTCCAGCGTCCGGACCAGCCGCGAGCCCGCGCAGTTCGAGGCCATCGGCACGCAGTTGCGCAAGTTCGCCTACCGTCTCGAACTCACCGCCGCAGACGATGGCGAAGTCCGCGCCGGCCTGCTCAACCTGCTGCGCCTGTTGCTGGAGAACATCGAAGAGATCGTCGTCGACAATCGCTGGCTCAAGGGCCAGGTGGAGGTCCTGCGTGACGTCGTCGCCCGGCCCACCAACGTCCGCCTGATCGACGACGCCGAGCGGCGGCTGCGCGAACTGATCTACAAGCAAAGCCAACTCAAGCACAGCCTCACCCAGGCGCAGGACTCACTGCGCACCCTGCTCGCCGGTTTCTTCGACCAACTCGCCCACTTCTCGCGCAGCACCGGCCATTACCACGACCGGATCTCCAGCAGCGCGCAACGTATCGCCCAGGCCAAGGACATCAGCGAGATCAGCCACGTACTCGACGAGGTAATGCGCGAGACCCGCCAGATGCAGGAGGACACCCAACGCTCGCGCGAGGAACTGGAATCCGCCCAGGAACGTGCGCGCCAGGCCGAACAACGTATCGCCGAACTGCAGCTGCAACTGGACGAAGCCAGCCACCTGATGCGCCACGATCAACTCACCGGCGCGCTCAACCGCCGGGGACTGGAAGAAATCTTCGGCAAGGAGGCGGCCCGCGCGCTGCGCCGGAATGCCCCGCTGTGCGTCGCCCTGCTCGACATCGACAACTTCAAGCGGCTCAACGACACCTATGGCCACCGCACCGGCGACGATGCGCTTATACACCTTACCCGCGTGATCCGCGGCAACATCCGCCCCGAAGATACGGTCGCGCGCCTGGGCGGCGAAGAGTTCATCATCGTCTACCCCGAGGCCGACCTCGAGCAGGCCACCACCGCGCTGGTACGCCTGCAGCGCGAACTCACCAAGACCTACTTCCTCGCCGACGACCAAAAGCTCCTGATCACCTTCAGCGCCGGCGTCAGCCTGTGGGAACCCGGCGAGGCCATGGACGGGGTGATCAACCGCGCCGACGAAGCCATGTACGAAGCCAAGCAAAGCGGCAAGAACAAGGTGGTCGCTACCGCACCCCCACCTCCTCCCTCTCCTCCTCCCGCCCCGGAGGCCTGAACGCGTTGGCGGAATGCCGCGGCGGGACGCATTCGGCCGGCTTACTGGCGGATCGCCTCCAGTTCGAAGCTCATGCGCACCTCGTCGCCGACCAGGTCTCCATCCAGCGCATAGGTCATGCCCCAGTCGCTGCGCTTGAGCATGGTGGTCGCGGAGATGCCCAGGGTGTGCTTGCGGTGGCCAAAGGGATAGGCTGCCGCCTTGTTGAGGCGCACATCCAGCGTCACCGGCAGGGTCTTGCCAAGCAGGCTCAGCTTGCCGTGCAGCTTGCCGTGCCCGTCGTCGCCAGGTTCGTAAGCAGTGGCCTCGAACACCACTTCGGGGTGACGCCGCACGTACAGGAAATCCCCCTTGCGAAGATGCTCGTCGCGGGCCTCGTGATTGCTGAACACGCTGGCCGGGTCCACCACCACCCGCCCGGACGACAAGGTACGCGTCTCCTCGTCATAGACGAAGCTGCCGTTGGCCTTGAGAAACATGCCGATCACATCCGCATAGCCGACGTGGCGCACCTGGAAGCCGATGGCAAAGTGCTCGGGGTCGATCACGTACTCACGCGGTTCCGCCACAGCCGGCGACGCGGCACCGAGCGCGACCAGCACGCTCAGGGCCACCGCGCCGGTTGTGACACGCGGGCCACCGGGCCAGTTATGGGACGGGTTCTTCATGGTCGCTCTCCTTGGGGCCGGTCGGCCGCGCCGGACGCGGGCACATCGCCCGTGCCACCGGCCCGGATCGCCAGAGGGGCGCAACCCGGCCGTGCCGCGCCCCGGTTCGAATACAAGTACGCAACGTCGATCGCGAACGACGCCAGCAGCATCGCAAGCGCCACCGCCAGCAGCGCGGCGGCCCACTGCGCCACGACAACCGGCAACAGCGCCAGCAGCAAGGCCACAATCTGGACCACGCACACCAATTTGCGGCGGAAGGACGGCGGCAGTGGCGCAGCAAGCCAGGGCCAGGCGCGCATAGCGGCAAGAAACAGATAGCGTGCCGCGGCGATCAGCACCACCCAGGCGCCCGCCTTGTCCAGCGTCAGCACCGCCAGGCACAACACGACGATGAAGAACGCGTCGAGTTCCATGTCGAAGCGTGCGCCAAACGAGGACGCACTCTCGGTGCGCCGCGCCACCCAACCATCCACCCCATCCAACGCCAACGCGATCAGGCTGAGTCCGGCCACCAGCAGCGCGTGTTCCGTCAGCCACTGCGGCGCCACCAAAGTGCCCGCTACGGTCGCGACCAAGGCCGCCCGCGTCAGCGTGACGCGGTTCGCCCACCCCAGCGGCCGGGCCGGTGAACGCCAGGTCACACCCACCAGCACCGCAATCGCACCGAACACCGACACGGCCGCCAGCACGGCGCTTGCCGGCCCGGCCGTGGTCGCCATCAGCGTCGCCGCCAGCAACAGCGTCGCCCAGCCGCCCACGGCCAATTCCAGCCACGCATTCGATCGCATCCTCACATCCGCTCCGGCCGCCTATGTCGCTTCACGCCTTGCCATGCCTCATGCTCTCCAACGTCCCGGGCGACCTCGTATCCGCAACGTGACTGCCCCTCGTCCTCGAAAGCCCCTGCCCGCCCCGCGCCACCACACTGCCATCGGCTCAGCATGCATACGCCGCACCCGCAACGTCTGGACGATCCCCCCCAAAGCCGGACACAATGCCATTTAGTCCACGGACATCGCCAACGAGTTCATGCGCCACGACATCACCCTCGCATTCTGGTCCATCGCACCCGGCGTCGGTGAGTTGCGCCCGCAACCGCTGCCCGCACCGGGGCAAGGCGAACTGCGCATCCGGACACTCTACTCCGGCATCAGCCGCGGCACCGAAAGCCTGGTGCTGCAGGGACGGGTTCCCCCGTCCGAGTTCGAACGCATGCGAGCCCCCTTCCAGGAGGGGTACTTTCCCTTCCCGGTGAAATACGGCTATGCCAGCGTGGGCGTGGTCGAGGCCGGCCCGGACGGCTGGCCCGGCCGCAGCGTGTTCTGCCTGTATCCGCACCAGCAACGCTACAACCTGCCGGCCGAGGCCGCCGTGCCCTTGCCGGACGGCGTACCCGCCGCGCGCGCGGTGCTTGCGTCCAACCTCGAGACCGCCATCAACGCCTGCTGGGACGCCCGGCCAGCGGTCGGCGAGCGGATCTGCGTGATCGGTGCCGGCGTGGTCGGCAGTCTCGTCGCCTGGCTGTGCGCCCGCATTCCCGGCACCCGCGTCGTGCTCGTCGACCCTCAGCCGACGCGCGCCGCCCTCGCCGCAACGCTGGGTTGCCGCTTTGCCACGCCGGAGGCCCTCCCCGAAAACACGCCCGAGGCCGGATTCGACCTGCTCTTCCATGCCAGCGGCAACCCGGCCGGACTGACCCAGGCGCTCACCGTGGCCGGACAGGAAGCGCGCATCATCGAACTCAGCTGGTATGGCGATCGCGACGTCGAGCTTCCGCTCGGCGCCGGCTTCCATGCCCGCCGCCTGCGCTTGATCTCCAGCCAGGTCGGCCAGATACCAGCATGGTGCGCACCGCGCCGGCGTCACCGCGACCGCCTGACGCTGGCGCTCGAACTGCTCGCCGACCCGGTGCTCGACTGCCTGATCAGCGGCGAGAGCGATTTCGACTCGCTGCCCGAGACCCTGAACCGGCTCAGCATCCAGCCGGCCGGCGCCCTCTGCCACCGCATCCGCTACCCGGAGCGCTGAGCGCAGCAAGAACCCGGCTACCCTCCCACATCCAGGAACCCCCGCGCCATGTACACCCTGACCGTACGCGACCACATCATGATCGCCCACAGCTTCGACGGCGCAATTTTCGGCCCCGCCCAGCAACTGCACGGCGCGACCTACCTGATCGACGTGAGCTTCATCCGCGACGAACTCGACGGCGACGGCCTGGTGGTCGACATCGGCCTGGCCAGCGCCGCCCTGCGGCGGGTGCTGGACCCGCTCAACTACCGCAACCTGGACGACGAACCGCGCTTCGCAGGGCGGAATACCACCACCGAATTCCTCGCCCGCGAGGTGTTCGAGCGCATCGCCGGTGAAATCCGCAGTGGCGGCCTGGGCGAAACGGCAGCCGGGCTGCGACGGCTCAAGGTCACACTGCACGAGTCGCACATAGCCTGGGCCGCCTACGAGGCCGACTTGTGACCGCCTGCGTCGATCCCGCACAGGCCGTGCTCACTTTTGTGATCGCCGGACCGCTGGAGCAGTTCACCGGCGGCTATTTGTACGACAAACGGGTGATCACCGAACTGCGCGCGCTGGGCTGGACGGTACGGATCGCCGCGCTCCCCGGCCGCTTTCCGCTCGTCGATGCTTGCGCCCGTGAAGCTTTCGAGGCAGCCCTCGCCGAGTTGCCCGACGGTGCGCGCGTGGTGGTCGACGGGCTGGTGCTCGGGGCGCTGCCCGAACCTGCCCACCGGCATGCGCACCGGATCGACCTGACGGCCCTGGTGCATCACCCGCTCGCTGACGAAACCGGTTGGTCGGAGGACACCCGCCAGGCGCTGCTCGCCTCGGAACGCGCCGCCCTCGCCGCCGCACACCGCATTGTCACCACCAGCCGCTTTACCGCCCGCCGCCTTGCCGCTCTCGGCCTAAGCGACTCGCCGGTAGCCGTGGTCGAGCCCGGTGTGGACCTGCCGCCGGGCGTGCACCGCCGGCCAACTGCGGCAGACGCATCACCGGGCCGCAACGGCCTGGGAGGGCAGCGCGCCCTTTCGTCCCCTTCTTCCTGTTTGCCCGCTGTCCGCGATCAACCGGGACCGGCCGACACCCCGCCCTCCAGCACCCGCAGCACCCATCTGCTGTGCATCGCCACCCTGATTCCGCGCAAGGCCCAGGACGTGCTGGTGGCCGCACTCGCCGAGATCGCCGACCTGCCCTGGCAGTGCGAACTGGTCGGCAGCCTCACGCGCGACCCCGGATATGTCGCACACGTGCGTACCGCAATCGCCAACGCCGGCCTGGAAGCACGCATCCTGCTGCGCGGCGAACTGCCGCCCGAGGCCTTGTCCGCCACCTACCTAGGCGCCGACCTGTTCGTGTTTCCATCCCACTTCGAAGGCTACGGCATGGCCGTCGCCGAGGCGATCGCACATGGCTTGCCGGTGGTGACGACCCATGGCGGCGCACTCGCCGACACCGTGCCACCGGGCTGCGGCCTGAGCGTGCCGCCGGGCGACGCCTCGGCGCTGGCACGGGCGCTGCGTGCGGTGCTGACCGACGACACCTTGCGTGCCCACCTGCAGGCCGCCGTTCACGACCAGCGAACGGGCTTTCCCAGCTGGGCTGCGACGGCGCGCCTGTTCGCCGAGACCCTCACCGAATCGTCCCCTGCGTCCGCCCGTGACAAGGACGCCGCCAAAGCCGGACACACCGCATGAAACCCGCGCCCCGTGGTCGCTGCGGCCCCGGTGATCACGCCGTCTTCAGCGCCGAGTGGCTGGCCTTGCGTGCTCCCGCCGACACTGCAGCGCGTGCCACCGAGTTGGAGCTTCGCGCACGCGACTGGCTCTCCGCACGTCTGTCATCCCCCTTGCGACACCAGGCTGCGGGGGCACTGCGGTTGTTCGACCTCGGTTCCGGCAGCGGCGCCAACCCCTGCCATCTCGCCCCCCGCCTGCCCGGCCCGCAGCACTGGTGGCTGCTGGACCACGATCCCGTCTTGCTGAAACAAGCCTGCGATCGCTGCGACGCGCTGCGCGACGCGGACGGCCGCTCCATCATTGCAAGTGCCTGCCATACCGACCTGAACACCCTTGCCGCCGCCCACCTGCCTTCGCCCGACTTGATCACCGCCTCCGCCCTGCTCGATCTCGCCGGCCGCGCCTGGCTCACCCGTCTGGCCGACTGGTGCGAGCATCACGGCGCCGCGGTACTCATGGCGCTCAGCGTAGACGGACATTGGCACATCACCCCCGGCGATGACGACGACAAGCTGGTGCGCGACGCCTTCAACGCCCACCAGATGCGCGACAAAGGCCTGGGCGGTGCCCTCGGCCCCGAAGCGGCCACGACCTTCGCCGCACTGCTGCGCATGCGCGGTTTCCAGGTACACATCGCCCCCAGCCCATGGCGCCTGCGGGCCGACCTGCCTGCACCGCAAGCCTTGGCCGCCCGCCTGCTCGACGGCTGGCGCGACGCCGCGTTCGAGCAACGCCCCGACCTGGGGCCGCGGATTCACGCCTGGCATGCGCGTCGCCTCGCGACGCTCGCCCGGGCGGAATGGCAAATCGATGTCGGCCACACCGACTTGCTAGGGCTGCCTCCCGAGCGCATCCCCTGACGCGACAGACGCCTGCCGCCCGGGCCGAGGGCGCAGAAGCCCGTTCGATGGCGCTGCCGATGACGCCTCTTCGACCCGCTCAGGGCGCCCGGTTTGATGTCGTCGATCGCCGCGCTGATGAGCCATCACCACGAAGGTGTGCCGCCTGACGCGCATCACGCCACAACCTGGGACACGCAGCGCGCTTCGTCCGCATTGCGTCGAACGGGAGCGCGATGGATAATTGCAACTCATTATTGTTTGTCTTTTAACCCAGCCCGCGAGCGCCCTCTTGTGAATGCCCCGGACTACCCCTCCCCGCCGTCCGTCGAACTGCTCTACCTCGACCACCATCACTGGCTGCAGGGCTGGTTGCGGCGTCGGCTCGGCAACGCCACCGACGCCGCCGATCTGGCGCAGGACACCTTTGTGCGTCTGATCCGTTCGCCACAGTGCTTCGACAGTCGGCCGGAAGCGCGCGCCTATCTGCGCGTGGTCGCCAACGGCCTGTGCGTGGACCTGTGGCGCCGCCGCAGCATCGAGCAGGCCTGGCTCGACACCCTGGCCGCCCAACCAGAAGCGGCCTTGCCCTCGGCCGAGCATCAAGCCATCGTGCTGGAAGCCCTGTACGAGATCGACACCTTGCTGCGCAGCCTGCCGCCCAAAGCCGCCCAGGCCTTCGTCATGGCCGTGGCCTGCGACATGACGTACAAGGAGGTGGCGCAGGCGCTGGGTGTTTCGGTGCGCATGGTGGCCAAGTACATCGCCCGCGCCACCTTGCACTGCCTGCGCCTGGAGGCGCGCGCAGTGCTGGACGATCTGCCGCTGGGCGGGCTCACGCCGGGCGACGCGCTGGCGTCCACCGCGGCCGCATCCTGATTCCGCGGAACGGCCCGGCAGCTGCCTTATGAGCAACACCCCCACCCAGCCGCGCGCACCGCAGCCTTCCAACCAGGCGCTGACGCAGGCCGCCGACTGGTTTGCCCTGCTGCTGTCCGGCGAGGCCACCGCCGCCGAGCGCCGCCGCTGGGAAAACTGGCTCGCCGCATCCGGCGAACACCGGCAGGCCTGGAGCTATGTCGAGAAGCTCAGCCGCCGCCTGGAGCCGATCAAGGCCGGCCCCGAACCACGCCTTGCCGCCTCCACCTACCAACAGCTCAGCAACCAGCGGCGGGGGCGGCGGCAGGTGCTGCTAAGCCTGGCAACGCTGGCCGGCTCGGGGCTGCTCGGGTGGGGCACCTGGCACCACACCCCGCTACCCACGCTCGCCCAGGCCTGGACGGCGGACCATCGCACCGGCACCGGCGAGGTGCGCGAGGTCACCCTTGCCGACGGTACCCGCGTATGGCTCAACGCGGCCAGCGCCTTCGACCAGGACTATGGGCCGGACCGGCGCCTGCTGCGACTGCTGCGGGGCGAAATCCTCATCGATACCGGCAACGACCCTCAGCAACGCCCGTTCTATGTCGAGACGACCCAAGGCAGGTTGCGTGCGCTTGGCACGCGTTTCGCCTTGCGCCTGGACGACGACGCGCAGACCACGCTCGCGGTGTACGAGGGCGCAGTCGAAGTCCATACCCGCACACAGGCCAACGCCGTTGTCCAGGCCGGGCGGCAACTGCGGTTCACCGCCGGCGACGTGTCCGGCACCGTACCGGCGGACCCGGCACGCGAAGCCTGGACCCGGGGCGTGCTGATCGCCCAGGACATCGCGCTGGCCGAGGTGGTGGCGGAGCTGCGGCGGCACCATCGCGGCCACCTGGGACTGGCACCCGAGGTTGGCCATTTGCGCGTATTCGGCAGCTATCCGGCCAACGATCCGGAGCAGGCACTGGCGATGCTTGAAACCGTCATGCCCATCCGCGTGCGCCGCCCGCTGCCGTGGTGGATCAGCGTCGAAGCCCGGGACGACGCGACGCCTTGATCCGCGGCTTCGCGAACTTCGCGCGGATGCGAGCGAACGCGGGTGGACGCGGGTGGACGCGGCCAGACTCGGGCCGGCACGAGCGCACATCGCCACGTTTTTCCCGCCACGCGGTTCATCGTTTCGTCTCCTCGTTCGATTAAGGCATGAGAGGTCGCCCCGCAACACCCGTCGCGGTCACAGGCGGGACGGCCAGCATTCGGCTCATCCAACCATCTGTCCGAGGAACCACGCCCACCATGCCCCGCCATCTCATGCAACCCACCCGCAGCGCGCCGTTCGTTACAGCGGAAGCCCGCCAGCCCTCGCGCGGCCCACTGCAATTCACCCGGATCGCCACCGCCGTTCACATCGCCGTCATCGGCGGACTGCTGACGACGTGGCAGCCCACCGCCCAAGCGCAAACCGTCGCGCCCGCCACGGCACCATCTCAGCCGGCCTCCGCCACGCGTGCCTACGATATTCCGGCTGGCCCACTGGGCGAAGTGCTGGCGCGCTTCGCGCGCGAGTCGGGCGCGCTGATGGCCGCCACGCCGGCACTGGTGCAAGGCCAGACCAGTCCGGGCGCCCGCGGCAGCTTCAGTCCCCAGACCGCTCTCGACACCTTGCTGGCCGGTACCGGGCTGCAGGCGGTGGCGAATACGCGCGGACAATTCGTGCTGCAGGAGACGACGCAGGCGGCAGCAGACGCCGTCGAGCTGTCCGCCATCGTCGTCACCACCCGGCGCGCCAACCGGGTGTCAACCGGCGCGACCGGCCTGCCACTGACGATCAAGGACACGCCCCAGACCATCAGCACCATCGACGCCAACGAGATGCGCGACTTCGGTGTCACCAGCAGCAACGAAGCCCTCGCCCTGGGCACCGGCATCAACATCGACCAGTACGAGACCAACCGCGCAACATTCAACTCGCGCGGCTTCGAAATCCAGCTCACCCAGGTCGACGGCCTGGGCATGACCAACGACTGGGGCACGATCGTCGGCCAGATGGACACCTTCATGTTCGACAAGATCGAGCTGATCCGCGGCGCCAACGGCCTGCTGACGGGCGTGGGCAATGCGTCGGGCACCATCAACTACGTGCGCAAGCGCCCCACCAACGAAAACGGCGGGGAAGTCCAGCTCACCACCGGCTCGCACGGCCTGGCGAGTGGTGCGATCGACTACAACCGGATCTTGTCCGAAGACGGTGCCTGGGCCGGGCGGCTGGTGGTGGCCCACGAAGACAAGGATTCCTACCTGCGCGCGCTGCACGACAAGCGCACCACGGTCTACGGCGTAGTAGACGGGCAGATCGGGGACGACGGCATCCTGACCCTGGGCTTCACCCACCAGGATGCCAAGCAGGACTCGCCAATGTGGGGCTCGCTGACACTCAACTACCTGGACGGCACCCAGGCCGAGTTCGGCCGCTCCTCATCGACTTCCCAGGACTGGACCTACTGGAACACGCGCACCAACAGCGCGTTCATCGAATACGCGCACGATCTCGGTGCGGGCTGGGAAGCCAAGGCCACCTACACCAAGCGCCGCGCTCAAGAGGCCACCGCGCTGTTGTATGCCTACGCCCCCCTCGGCGGCCTGAACCCCGACAACACCGGCCTGGTGGGCTGGCCTTATCGCAGTCACACGACGACCGACAACGACTTGCTGGACGCAAACGTCAGCGGCACGTTCAACGCCTTCGGCCGGGCGCACAGCCTGATCGCCGGCGTCAGCCACTCGCGCCAGAAAACCACCACCGACACCTACGAGTACGACACCGCGACCTACCAGTTCCTGCCGTTGCCTGCATTTCCGTACGCCGGCAACGTCTACCCCGAGCCGCAGTGGTATCCGAGAAGCCCCAGCACCGGTGGCGAGCAAAAGCTGACCCGGCTCTACGCCGCGTCGCGACTGGCCCTATCCGAAGAGTTGAAGGCCATCGTCGGGGTGAATGTGATCCGGCTCGAGCGCGAGGGCAGCTCGCGCTATGGCAGCATCGTCACGCCGACGCACTACCCCGATACCAAGGAAACCAGCCCCTACCTCGGCCTCACCTACGACTTCACCCCCAACGTCCTCGGCTACGCATCCTATTCGGACATCTTCCAGAACCAGGACCAGAACGACATCGATGGTGAATACCTGGCTCCCGCCAAGGGCGTGAACTACGAGCTGGGCGTGAAGGCGAACTGGCTCGACGACCGCCTGCTCACCACCTTCGCCGTCTTCAGCGCAGAACAGCGGGGTCTTGCCACCTATGCGGGCATGAACAGTTCGAACCAGTACTACTACGTCCCCAAGGACGTCAAATCCAAGGGTTTCGAGTTCGAAGCCACCGGCATGGTCAGCGATGACACCCAGCTTACCGTGGGCCTGACCCGGCTGCTGCTCACCGGCCCGGACGGCAGGGGCATCTACGAATGGGTTCCGCGGACCACCGTCAACTTCAAGCTCGACACCCGCGTCGCCGCCCTGCCCGACCTTCGGCTCGGCATCGGCGGGCGCTGGCAATCCGACGTCCGCAAGGACGGCGGCGCGAAGCAGGACGCCTATCTCGTGGCGCACGCCTTCGCCGCCTACCGGCTGACCGACGACGCCACCCTAAGGCTGAACGTCAACAACCTGTTCGACAAGAAGTATGTCGGCGGCCTGGCCTACGGCGCCATCTACGGCGCTCCGCGAAACGCCAGCATCACGCTGGAGTACCGGCTGTAGGCTCACAGGCCATCGCGCCGCCCGTCCGGTCGACATCCCACCGGACGGGTGGCGCACGCACGAACCGGGTGAGGCAGCGGTCCGCCCTCGCCCGGCGACAGCCCCCTCAGGCGGTGATGCGGCCCAGTCCGCCGAAGAACGGCTCGGCGCCTTCCGCGCCGACGCTCATGAAGAACTGCGCATTGTTGTGCGCAATCCGGTCACGCAGCAGCGCCGCTTGCGCCGCCGTATTGCCCTGCAAGCTTTCGTAGTTGGCCACAAAACTGTCGTACCCCTCCACCGCGCGCTGCAGTAAATGCGCCGAAGACAGTTTGGCGAAGCTGTCGCGCATGTGGGGCACGTCCTCGAACAGACGCTCTATGCGGGCCGCGTCGGGGTGGCCATTGGCCACCACGACGTTTCCTGCGTAATCCATGCTCAATACCGGATCGGGGGGCGTCGAAATTCCGGCGGAGCGGAAAAGATCCGCCAGTTCGGCGGCAAAATCCGCCGTCGCCTGCGGCAACTCCTTCCCCTGGATCAGTTTCAACGGCGGCAGCTGCCCAGCGGGCGCGGGCACCGCGTCGTGCTCACCGGACGGCTTGGGAGCCCGCTCGGCAGCAGACACCGCGTGGGCGCTCGAGATGCTGGTGGGGTAGCTCGTGGTATTGATCAACATGGCGCAATCTCCGGACCGGACCGCCTGCTCCAGCAGGGGCCGTGCCAGCATGTTCCAGCCTACACACGCTCACGCCCGCGGCCGCAAGTCCAGATCGAACAAGACGTCCTCACCGCAGCGGGCAATCCGGCATGCCGGACGCAAGGCGCTGTCCAGGCTGTCGATCACGGGCAGGCTCAGCCCGGCGCGTCCGGAGCCGATCAGCATCGGCGCGACGAGCACATGCAGGCGGTCCAGCACACCGGCGGCGACGAAACGCGACACCGTCGCCCCGCCGCCTTCCACCAGCACCCGTGTGAGTCCGCGCGCGGCAAGCGCGTCCAGCACCGCGGCGGGCTCGAATACGCCGTCGGCCGCGGCCAGCACGCAACGCCGCACGCCGGCCGGGCACACCGCCGCGCCAGCTGCCACGAGTTGCAGCACCGGCGCCAGGTCGTCGTGAAAAAGCTGCAGCCCCGGCTCCGCCCGCCCGCGTGGATCGAGAATGACTCGCGCGGGTTGCGGGCCCGGTACGTGGCGCACGCTCAGCCGCGGATCGTCGGCGTTGGCGGTGCCCACGCCGACCACCACCGCATCCACCACCGCACGCAGGCGGTGCAGGTGGGTGCGCGCGGCCACACCGTTGATGTAGTGCGAAGCGCCGCACTCGGTGGCAATGCGTCCGTCCAGACTCTGCCCCAGTTGCGCGATGGCCAGGCGTTCGCATGGCACCACCAGCGGCGCGAAGCCATCCAGCAGCGACACCGCCTCGGGCAACACCTCCGCGGCGCTGAACCAAGCCCCGTCGCGGGTGATCTCAAGCACCATGCCGTCCTGTTCCAGCGCCAGCGACGCCCGCCCGCACCAGTCGCGGCTGCGGGCCTCGAGCAGCAAGGACCAGGCCGAATCCACCGAAAGTACTTTCGCCGACATGCTTGTTCCGTGAAAATGCAGGACATAAGGGCGCCACGACGAACCACTGCGGGCAACTGCGACGCCAGTTGCTGGATGCGAGGGAGACGACGTACCGTATTACTGACGCGCAACCCATGGCATCGGTCATGACGGGCGAGCCGGACACCCTGCAACGCAGCCGTCCGACCGCAGCGGCCACCGAGGCACCCACACAAGTCGAGGAAACGTCTTCGGCGCGACCGGGCGGCGAGCCCGCTGCCCAAGGACGGCTACCCTACGACCTTTCGAACAAGAACACCCCCGACCAGGAAACCATTATGCGCCAAGCCGAGCGCGCGGTTTTCGACCTCCGGCGCGGACTGACCGTGCTGTTGCGAGGCGAAGCCGCCGACACGCTGATCCATCCCGCCGAATCGCTGAGTGACACGATTCTGGCCGAACTGCGCACGCTGAGCGGCAACCGCCCCACCCTCTCGCTCACCCGCCATCGTCTTGCCAGCATCGGCGAGATCATCGCCCAGGAAGCCGCCACCCTGGCGCTGCCCGAGGCCATCGATGCCGAAGGCATCAAGCGGGTTGCCTTCCAGCGTGGCGAGGCCCTCCCCGCCGGAACCGCGTTCGCACCCGCCCGCGACGCCGAGCTTGCGGCAGTGCGGCTGCTGCGCCGGGCACAACTGGTACCGGCCGCAATCGCCGTGCGGGTTGCGCCCGAGCGCCGCGAGGTGGTCGCCGCGCAGGTGTGCGACGGCCGGCTGCTGGCCGTTCCGGCGGCGGAGGCACTGGCCTTGTGCGCGGGCGGACCGGGTCGGCTGATCCAGGTCAGCGACGCCCGTGTGCCGCTCGCCAACGTCGGCGACTGCCGCTTCGTGCTGTTCCGGGAAGCCGGCGGCATCCATGAACACGTCGCGATCCTGATCGGCGAACGGGCCGGATGGCCGGATGCAGTGCCGGTACGGCTGCACTCGGCCTGCCTCACCGGCGACGTGTTCGGCAGCCAGCGCTGCGACTGCGGCGAACAACTGCGCCGCGGCATGGCGGCGATCCGCGAACAGGGCGGCGGCATCCTACTCTATCTCGCCCAGGAAGGGCGCGGCATCGGGCTGGCGAACAAGTTTCGCGCCTATCGCCTGCAGGATCAGGGCCTGGATACCATAGACGCCGACCAGGTGATCGGCTTCAGCAAGGACGAGCGCGACTTCCGCATCGCACAGGAAATGCTCGAAGCCCTGGCGGTGCACCGCATCACCCTGCTCACCAACAACCCCGCGAAGATCGAAGCCTTGCGCCAGGCCGGCATCGACGTGGTGAACCGCCAACCGATCTTCGGCGAACTCACCGACCACAACCAGCGCTACCTCAACACCAAGGCCGACCGCCACGGCCACTGGTTGCACGAGTTGCTCAACGATCTCGACGAGCCCGCCGCCGCAGCCGCCATCCTGCCCGACAACCCGGCGGACTGATGGCAACGGTGGGCCAGCACTCAGGCGCGCAGGCGGGCGAGGTCGAAACGATGCGCGTCAGTGATCACCGCCGCAAGCCGGTCGGCGTAGTGCGACACCAGGCGCTGTCCGAGCGCTGCGGTGGCGAGCCGGGGATTGCCGGCGACGCCGTCGGCGCGCAGATCGCCCGCCAGCCAGGCAAAAGCGGTTTCGCCTTCCGGACCGAAGGCCCAGCCCTCGGCGGCCAGTGCCGGACCCAGCCCGGCGTCGCCGCGATCGGTGGCTTTGTCACCGTCGATGACCGCAGGCCGCACGCGTTCACCGGCCAGATGCAGCATCATCGCGGTTTCCAGCGCCCCACCGTGCAGGCCATGACGCAGTTCATCGGCCGGCAGGCAGTCGGGGGGCAGTGCGAAGCGGAAGTAGTTGGCCTTGACCACCAGCATCTCATGCGCCGCGCGCAGGCGCAGCGCGGCGAGATCCAGCACCGCCTTGTTGCCGCCGTGGGCGTTGATCACCACCAAACGTCGCAACCCCGCCCGCGCCACCGACTCCCCGAGTTCGACCAGCACCGCTTGCGCGGTGTCGGGCGACAGGCTCAGCGTACCGCCGAAGCGGCCATGCTCCAGACTGAGGCCGATTGCCAGCGGCGGCAGTACGCACGCCGGCAGTTCGTCGGGCAGGCGCGCGACCGCGGCCCGGGTCAGGCCGACGGCGATGTCCAGATCGGTGGACAGCGGCAGGTGCTCGCCATGCTGCTCGATCGCCCCCAGCGGCAGCACCGCCACCGCGTCGCGGGCCGCAAGTGCGGCGACGTCACCCGGGGTCATGTCCTGCCAGTATCGTCCAACCACGTTCACGTCCGCCATTCGTGCTCCTTTCCCAAAGGGTGTGGCGCGCGCCACGCTGCGGCCCCCCAGCCGACGGAGGCACCGCCATGAACCGCCCACCCGCCTGGCTGGCGGCCCTCGCCGTCGTCAGCGCCGTGCTCATCCTAAACACGCTGCTCACCGCGGGCAACCGCTGGCCGGGCTTCGGCGTGGTGTGGCAGGCCATGCTGTCGGCGGAACTGGCGATCATGGTCAGCGCACTGGCGGTGTGGACCGGCCTGCGCGAACGCCTGCGCGGCCACAGCGCCACGCCGGCCTGGGGCGGGCGCCTGCTGGCGGTGGCGATTGCCTTGTGGTGCGTGGGGCGCTACGCCGAGGTGACGGCGCCGGCGCTGATGGGCCGGCCGATCAATCTGTACTGGGACGGGCAGCACGCCTGGCAGGTGCTGAGCATGCTCATCGCCGGCGCCCCGCCGTCTCGGCTTGCCGCCCTCGCCTTCGCTGCGGTGGCGCTGCCGGTGCTGATCTACGTGGCCGCCCGGCTGCTGGCGGGCTTGCTGGCCTTCGGCCTGCGCGAGCCCGGGGTGCGGGCGCTCACCGGCGTGATCGCCCTGGTCGTCAGCCTCGCCTGGGTCGCCGGCCCGACGGCGGGGGTGAACACCCGCAAGTATTTCGTCGCCCCGGTGGCCGACACCGCCACCCGCCAGGTGCGCATGCTTTCGGCGTCGCTGTCGCCTTCTCGCGTGGCGGCCACCCTGGCCCCCAGCCCGGCGTTCAGCGGCGATCTGGGGGCGCTGGATGGCGCCGACGTACTGGTGGTGTTCGCCGAGGCCTACGGCGCCATCACGCTGGATGCACCGGACATTGCCGAGGCCCTGGCGGAAACGCGCACGCACTTTGCCGACACGCTTGCGCGAAGCGGGCGCCAGGTCGTGTCCGCACGCATGCGCTCGCCCACCTTCGGCGGTGCATCCTGGCTCGCCCACGCGGCGACGCTGACCGGCGTCGACACCCGTAACCCGGACCACTACGCCCTGCTACTCACCACCCGCCGCCCCAGCCTGGTTTCGCATTTCGGCGCCCACGGCTACCGCAGCATTGCCTGGATGCCCGGCCTGCAAAAACCTTGGCCGGAAGGGCGGTTCTACCGCTTCGACCGGCTTGCCGACGCCGACCGCATCGGCTACACCGGGCTGCATTTCGGCTTCTGGCGCATTCCTGACCAGGCCGCACTGGCGCTGCTGCACGAGCAGGAACTGCGCACGCCGCGCCACCAACGCGCGCCGGTGTTCGCGGTGTTCCCGACGGTGAGCGCCCATGCGCCCTTCCGCGCGGTCCCACCCTATGTGGCGGACTGGTCGCGCGTCACCGCCGCGAATGCGTATCGCGAGGAAGACGTCGCCGCCGCGCTGTCCCAACCGATCGACTGGGCGCGCCCGGTGGCCAACTATGTTCAGGCGATGCGCTACACCTTCGACTGGCTGGGCGGCTACTTGCACCAGCTGGCGGCACGGGACCTGGTGTTGATCGTCATCGGCGACCACCAGCCGATCGGCTCGGTCACCGGTCCGGGCGCCACCTGGGACGTTCCCATCCATGTCGTCACCACCAACCCGGTGCTGCGCGAACGCCTGATCGCCGCCGGCTTCGTCCCTGGCATGACGCCCGCTGCGCAGTCCCTGGGCGACCTGCACCTGCTCACGCCCTTGCTGCTGCAAGCATTCAGCCGGGCGCAGACGGCGGATGCGTTCTCCGGGGAGTGATGCCCGTGCGATGTTTCCACGAATTCGACCTGGCGCTCGCGCCGCGGCGCCAGGCCGCCCGCAACCCTATCCGCATTCCCGCGCACGTTCCCACACACGCCCACCCAAGCTCACCGCCCATCCTGCTGACCCTTCCCTGCCTTACCCGCGGCCCACGCCCACCCAGCCGGCGCGGTCTGACGGCATCACACGGACGGCATGGCCGATGGCGGCCCCACTCAACGGAGCCCTTGCATGAATACCCCCTCTCCAGCCCGCCTGCTGAAACTCACCGCCGAACCCGACGGTGCCCCCGAGATCGACCACCCCCGTCCGGAGCGGCTGCTGACCGGCAACCCCCAGCGCCGCACCTGGAACGCGGTCGACGCCGCGCTGGCCGCGGGCGGGCGGGTCTATGCCGGCATCTGGCAATGCGACCCGGGCCGCTGGCGGATCGCGATGGGTGCGGGCGAGCATGAGCTATTCACCGTGCTCTACGGCCGCTGCCGGGTACACGCCAGCGATGGCAGCCACCAGGAAGCCGGGCCGGGCGAAGCCATCTACATCCCGCCCGACTTCGAGGGGGAATTCGAGGTCCTGGAGCGGATGTCGAAGAGCTACATGATCATCGAGTGATCCCCGCCCCGATGCCGACGGGGCTGCGGGCCGTCAGGCCTCTGGCCTGGGAAACAGCGCATCGCGCACCGTTGCCTCGTCCAGCTCCGGCACGCAGTACTCCAGAAAGCGCAGCGCGTAGCCGCGCAGGTAGTGACCGCGCCGCAACGCAATTCGGGTGGTATTGACCTCGAACAGGCGGGTGGCGTCGAGCAGGCGCAAACCGGTGTCGCGCGCCGGGTGAAACGCCATCGCGGCAATGATGCCGACGCCCAGGCCCAGTTCCACGTAGGACTTGATCACGTCCGCATCGAGCGCGGACATCACGATGTCCGGCGCAATGCCAGCGTCGGCGAAGGCCTTGTCCACCCGCGCCCGGCCGGTGTAGCCCTCGTGATAGGTGATCAGCGGATGCTCGGCCAGCGCCTCCAGGGTGATCGGCCCCGCTACCGCTGCCAGGGGATGATCGTCCGGCACGATGAGTGCGTGATGCCACTGGTAATAGGGAAAACTCACCAGGTCGTCCTCCTCGCCCAGCGCCTCGGTGGCGATGCCGATGTCCACCTGGCCGGCGCGCAGCATCGAGACGATCTCCCGCGGTCCAGCTTGGTGCAGTTCCAGATGCACCTTGGGGAAGGCCTGCTTGAAGCGGCTCACCACCGGTGGCAGTGCATAGCGGGCCTGGGTGTGCGTGGTCGCCACGGTCAGTTGGCCGCGGTCCTTTTGCGCAAACTGCTCGCCCAGGCGCTTGATGTTCTGGGTATCGAGCAGTATCCGTTCGACGAAGGGCAGCAATTCCTTGCCCGGCTCGGTCAACCCCAGCAGGCGCTTGCCGCGGCGCACGAACAACTCCACACCCAGTTCGTCCTCCAGATCCTTGATGTGCTTGGATACGCCCGACTGCGCGGTATACAAGGCGTTGGCGACCTCGGTGAGGTTGTAGTTGCGCCTCACCGTCTCGCGCACGATCCGCAGTTGCTGAAAGTTCATGCCACCGCCCTCGGAAACACCCTGAGCTGGGATGGCACCAGGCGCACCCGCTGGCCCGCCTGCAGGGCGAGCTCGGCCACCCGTTCGCGGGCAATCACCACCTCGAAATGCGTGGGCTCGCCGCGCTCGCTCGCACCGGGCAAGCCGTCGAGTTCGACCCGGGCGGCGGCACCAAAGGCCAGCACGCGGCTGACGAGCGCGTCCACGCCGTTGGGCGCGGACAGGTCGGTGACGATGTCCAGTTCGTGCGGGCGGGCGAAGCCCTGCACCTCGCTGCCATGGTCGGCGTCTCGGCCGTCGTGCGGCAGACTGGCCTCACCCACCCGCACATGGGCCCCGTCCACCCGGCCGTGGAAGCGGTTCACCGCACCCAGGAAACCATACACGAAGGGGGTGGCCGGGTGTTCATAGACCTCGGTCGGCGCGCCTACCTGCTCCACCCTACCCTGGTTCATCAGCACCACCCGGTCGGCGACTTCCAGCGCCTCCTCCTGGTCATGGGTGACGAAAATCGAGGTTACGTGCAATTCGTCGTGCAGGCGACGCAACCAGCGGCGCAATTCCTTGCGTACCTTGGCATCGAGCGCGCCGAACGGCTCGTCCAGCAGCAACACACGCGGCTCCACTGCCAGCGCACGCGCCAGCGCGATGCGCTGGCGTTGCCCCCCGGACAGTTGCGCCGGGTAACGGTCGGCCAGCCAGTCGAGCTGCACCAGTTCCAGCAGGCGATGCACACGCTTGCGGATCTCCGCGTCGTCGGGGCGCTGTCGCCGCGGCTTCACCCGCAGGCCGAAGGCCACGTTCTCGAACACCGTCATGTGGCGGAACAGTGCGTAGTGCTGGAACACGAAGCCCACCTGGCGCTCGCGTACATGGGTGTCGGAAGCGTCCTCCCCTTCCAGGATCACCCGCCCGGAATCGGCGGTTTCCAGCCCCGCAATGACGCGCAGCAAGGTCGTCTTGCCGCAGCCCGACGGCCCCAGCAAAGCCACCAGTTCGCCGCTCGGGAACTCCAGGCTGACGTTGTCGAGTGCGGTGAAGGCGCCGAAGCGCTTGTTGATGTTGCGAACTTCGATACTCATGTCTTCATTCCTGTCGCAAAGTGCTCAATCCGATCGGGCCGCGCCGCGGGAAACCTTCCATTCGACGAAGGATTTCAACCCCAGCGTCACCAATGCCAGCAGCGCCAGCAGCGAGGCCACCGCGAACGCGGCGGCGAAGTTGTATTCGTTGTAGAGGATTTCGACGTGCAAGGGCATGGTGTTGGTCAGGCCACGGATGTGGCCTGACACCACGCTGACGGCGCCGAATTCACCCATGGCGCGCGCATTGCAAAGAATCACCCCGTACAGCAGCCCCCATTTGATGTTGGGCAGCGTCACCCGCCAGAAGGTCTGCAGCCCGGAGGCGCCCAGCACTGTCGCCGCCTCTTCCTCTTCGCGCCCCTGCGCTTCCATCAACGGAATCAACTCGCGCGCGACGAACGGAAAGGTCACGAACACGGTTGCCAGCACGATGCCGGGTACGGCGAAAATGATCTTGATGTCGTTGGCCGCAAGCCAGCCGCCAAACCAGCCGTGTGCCCCGAACAACAGCACGAAGATGAGGCCCGCGATCACCGGCGACACCGAGAACGGCAGGTCGATCAGGGTGGTGAGGAAGTGCTTGCCGCGGAACTCGAACTTGGCGATGGCCCACGCTGCGGCCACGCCGAATACCAGATTCAGCGGCACCGCGATCGCCGCCACCAGCAAGGTAAGGCGAACCGCCGCCAGTGCGTCCGGTTCCACCAGCGCGGTCAGATAGGTTCCCCAGCCCTTGCGCAAGGCCTCTACGAACACCGCCACCAACGGCAATAGCAGAAACAACGCGAAGAAGCCGAGCGCCGAAGCCAGAATCACGCGCCGCACCCAGGGCGACTCCCGGGTCGCCGCATTGATCTCGAAGCGGCGGGCGTCGGCCCGCCCGTGCAATACCCCAGCCGCGGCCATCAGCGGTTCCTCCCGGTGCGCTTGGCACTCCATGCCTGCAACAGATTGATCGCGAGCAGCATCGCGAACGAAAACACCAGCATCACCACCGCGATCGCGGTCGCCCCGGCATAGTCGTACTGCTCGAGCTTGGTGATGATGATCAGCGGCGTGATCTCGGACACCATGGGGATGTTGCCGGCGATGAAGATCACCGAGCCGTACTCCCCGACCGCGCGGGCAAAGGCCAGCGCAAAGCCGGTGAGCAGCGCCGGCGTCAGTACCGGCAGCACGACCTTGACGAAGGTCTGCCAGCGCCGCGCCCCCAGGCTGGCGGCGGCCTCCTCCAGCTCGGTCTCGAGGTCCTCCAGGATGGGCTGCACGGTACGCACCACGAACGGCACACCGATGAACACCAGCGCAACCAGCACCCCCAGCGGCGTAAACGCCACCTTGATGCCGAGCGGCTCGAGCAGGCTACCGATCCAGCCATTACCCGCATACAACGCCGTCAGCGAAATACCGGCCACCGCAGTGGGCAGCGCGAACGGCAAATCGACCAGCGCGTCGACGATCTTCTTGCCCGGAAAGCTATAGCGCACCAACGCCCAGGCCAGCATCAGTCCGAACACCGCGTTGATCGCCGCGGCCAGCAAGGACGCGCCGAACGACAGCTTGTAGGTGGCCACGACCCGCGGCGCGGTGACGATGTCCCAGAACTCGGCCCAGCCCAGCGTCGCCGTCCGAAAGAACACCGCCGCCAGCGGAATCAGCACGATCAGCGACAGGTACACGAGCGTGAAACCCAGCGACAACCCAAAACCGGGCAGCACCCGGGTTTGCCGGGTGGGATTGAAGAAGTTGGCAACGGCGGACATCAGCCCCCCCATCGCGCAGCGCGGCCGCCGGGGCGGACTGAACCACCGGGCAGCAGGCGTAGCTTGAATAGACGCATGTCGAATCTCCCTGAAAGCAGTTGGCGAAGCGTATTGCATCGCCAAAAGAACCAGAATATCTAAAAAAATATTTGTTTATGTCGTTTAGAGAATATAAGAGCGACGCTTGCGAATCCCGTGCCTTGCCGCGACCGGAAATGGCGCATTTTCTCTTTTGATTTCAATAATTTATTTCCATATCCGGGCAACACTCCGGACCAGATCGGCGCTAGTGAGAAGAACTGCGATGGAAATCACCAAACCCGATAAGGGCCGGCGCAGATCGTTTCGGCGACTGGGGACGGCGGTGCATCGCCGAACCGGTGCGTGTGGCCGGCGCTTGGTCGCGTCACCGACGCAAACAGCGCCTGATACAAGGCAAAGCCTTCGGGCCAGGGCCCGAAGCCGGCATCGATGTTGATGTGCCCCTGGTCGCCCACGTTCACGAAGCGACTCGCCCAGCGTCCGGCCCAGTTGCGGGCCGTCGTGATCGACACCCACGGATCGCTGGTACTGGCTACGACCACGCTCGGAAGGCCCAGCGGACCGGTGCTCAGGCGCTTGCTCACGCCGAACTTGCGTGGATCGGCAGGGCGACCAGCAAGGCGCCGGCCACCCGGTCGCGCCTGCGCATGGCCGAGGCCACCGCAGTAAGGCAGCCAAAACTGTGCGCCACCAGCAACACCCGCCCCTTCGCGCTATCGATCTCATCGACCAGACGCGCCGACCAGACGTCGAGATCGGGTGCATCCCAACGCGTCTGCTCGACCCACACCGCCTCCGGCACCAGCCCCTGGAACCAGCGTTGCCAGTGACCGGCGCCGCTGCCGTTGAGACCCGGAACGATCAAAGTGGAAATCATGGACTCGGCATTCCGTGTTGTTTGACCGGCCGATTATCCGGTGGCCACAACCGTCGCCATACCAAGCAAATCTGCATTGCTTCGCAGCACCAGTGGCAATGACGCTGCAGGAGAACCGCTGGCACAGCCGCTCAAAGCATTTTTCCTGCTGAGCGTTTCGCTTTTTATCGCTTCAGATTCTATGAATACCGGCTTTAAATGCGACCACTCACACTGACCAAGGAGATTCGCATGCAGCCCATCCTCAACCTCAAGTCGCTCATCGTCGGCGCCACGCTCGGTCTTGCCGCGGTCACCGGTGCCCACGCCCAGACCCTGCTCAACGTGTCCTACGACCCGACGCGCGAGCTGTACCAGGAATTCAACCCGATCTTCATCAAGCACTGGGAAGCCAAGACCGGCCAGAAACTGACCATCCAGCAGTCTCACGGTGGGGCGGGCAAGCAGGCCCGCTCGGTGATCGACGGCTTGGAGGCCGACGTGGTCACCCTCGCGCTCGCCTACGACATCGACGCGATCGCGGAAACCGGTTTGTTGCCGACCAACTGGCAGACACGCCTGCCGCACAACAGCTCGCCCTATACCTCCACCATCGTGTTCCTGGTCCGCAAGGGCAATCCGAAGAACATCCAGGACTGGGGCGACCTGGTCAAACCCGGCATCAGCGTGATCACGCCCAACCCCAAGACCTCGGGCGGTGCGCGCTGGAACTACCTGGCCGGCTGGGCCTGGGCGGACAAGCAATACGGCGGCGATGAAGGCAAGACGCGGCAGTACATCGCCGACCTCTACAAGAATGTAGCGGTGCTCGACTCCGGTGCCCGTGGCGCCACCACCACCTTCGTGCAGCGCGGCATTGGCGACGTGTTCCTGTCTTGGGAAAACGAAGCCTTCCTGGCGCTGAAGGAGTTTGGCGAAGACAAGTTCGAGATCATCGTCCCCTCGCTGTCCATCCTCGCCGAGCCGCCGGTCACCGTGGTGGACAAGGTTGTCGACAAGAAAGGCACCCGCGACATCGCCAACGCCTATCTCGAGTTCCTGTACTCGAAGGAAGGCCAGGAACTCGCCGGCAAGCATTTCTACCGCCCCACCGACCCGGAAGTGGCGGCCAAGTTCAAGGATCAGTTCGTCGACGTCAAACTGGTCACCATCGACGACCTCGGTGGCTGGCAAACGGCGCAGAAGAAGCACTTCTCCGACGGCGGGGTGTTCGACGAAATCTATACCGCGCGCTGAGCGTCCTCCATCGGTCCCAGCATCCGACGATGCGTCCGGGGCCGCACACACCCGCGGGGAGGCGCCGAACCGGCCACCCCGCGGGTAACGCCCTGTCCGTCAATCCTCACGCCGCCGGCAACAGCAGGCGCACGCGCAAGCCACCCAGCGGTGAGGTCAGCAACTCGATCTGGCCGCCATACAACGCGACAAACTCGGCGACGATCGCCAGACCGAGCCCCGAACCCGGCATTCGTTCATCGGCACGTACGCCGCGCGCGAGAATCGCCGCGCGCTGCGCCTCCGGCACGCCCGGCCCGTCGTCATCGACGTCGATGCGCAGCCGCCCGGACGACTCGCCCACATCGATGCAGATACGGTGTCGCGCCCACTTGCAGGCATTGTCGATGACATTCCCTAGCAGTTCCTGCAGGTCCTGTTCCTCGCCGCGAAAAGCGAGTTCGGGGTGTCCTGTGACGGCGATGTCGAGCATGCGGCCCGCGTGGACCTTGTGGAACAGTCGCACCAACCCTTCCACGGCGCCAGCGACCGGCGTGCGCCGACCCGGGCGACTGGCCGCTGCCGCGGCGCGTGCGCGAGCCAGATGGCGATCGACCTGGGCGCGCGCCTGGCGTACCTGTTCCGCCACCAGCCCGGCCAGATCGCCCTGTTCGGCTGCGGCCGCGTTGGCAAGTACCGAAAGCGGCGTCTTGAGCGCGTGCGCCAGATTGCCCGCCTGGGTTCGGGCGCGCTGAACCATCTCGGCGTTGCGCGCGAGCACGCCGTTGAGTTCATCGACCACGGGCTGGATCTCGGAAGGATAGTGCGCCTCGAAGCGCTCGCGCCGGCCCTCTCTCATCGCCGTCAGTTCCCTGCGCAGGACCGCGAGGGGACGCATCGCAATCTGCAGTTGCAGGGCGGCCAGTAGCACACCGCCGACGCACAGGATGGCGAGCGCGAGCATGGACATCCGATTGAAGTGGGCGATGGCATCGGCCATGTTCGCCTCGTCGATTGCGACCACCAGTCTCACCCGATTCCCCGCCGCACCGGGTGGCCTCACCGCCTGCTCGAGCATTCTCAGCCGCGCACCATCCGAGCCGACCAATCGGTGCATGTGTCGTTCGCCATCGGCGAGCACGTCGTCGGGCACCTGCAGCGCCTCGTCCCACAGCGAGCGGGAACGGAGCGTCGCAACGGCGAGCGGCCTGCCCCCGGCATCCAGTGTGTCGATCTGCCAGTAGAGACCCGAGCGCGGACGCGAAAAGCGCGGGTCGGAGAGCGGCGCGCCGATCTCCGGCATGCCGTCCTCATCGGCACTGAGGTGCGCAATCAATTGATCGATATGTACGCCCAGTTCACTGCCCAGGCGCTCCACCAAATGTGCCTCGAAGACCCTGGTCAGCACCCATGTCGAGGCGAGCATCGTGATCGTGACCCAGGCCAGGGCACCGACCAGCAGTCGCACCCGGAGGGACGCCCGCGCCCCAGGCGACGCTGTCTCGGGGCCGTTCATTCCGGACACGTCATGCGGTAGCCCAGGCCCCGCACCGTCTCGATCGCGCCTTCGGGCAGCTTCTTGCGCAATCGGTTGATGAAGACTTCGATGGTGTTCGAATCCCGATCGAAGTCCTGCGCGTAGAGATGCTCGCTCAGTTCGGTTCGCGACACGACCTGCCCCTTGTGGTGCAACAGGTAGGCGAGCAGGCGGAACTCGTGCCCGGTCAATCCGACCGGCAACCCATCGCACGTCGTGCGGCCGCTCCGCGTATCAAGCCGAATCGACCCGCAGCGCAGTTCCGGTGTTGCTTCGCCGCCGCTGCGGCGTAGCAACGCCCGGACGCGGGCAAGCAGTTCCTCCATGTGGAACGGCTTGGCGAGATAATCGTCTGCACCGGCGTCGATACCTGCCACCCGCTCGTGCCATTCGCCACGCGCGGTCAGGATCAGCACCGGCATGCGCTGGCCCAGCGCACGCCAGCGTTGCAGCACCGAAAGCCCATCAACCATCGGCAACCCGAGATCGAGAATCACCAAGTCGATCGGCTCGGTCTCTCCGATGTGCTGTCCATCACGGCCGTTTCCACATACGTCGACCGCGTAGCCGGCAGCCGCCAGGGCGCTGCGCAACTGCCCTGCCAGCACGGGTTCGTCCTCCACCACCAGAATACGCATCAGTCCCGCTCCTCGCGCCCGCGATCACGTGTTCGATCGAATGCCCGCCCCTTGACGCTCAGAAAACTGCCATCGCGCGCGTCCACCCTCAGTTTGATCACGTTGCCCCCCTGACCGAGTATGGTCAGTTCGTACTCCCACCCGCTCCGGCCACGGTCAAGTTCCACCTCGATGAGTTCGCCCGGGTAGTCGCGCTCGACCCGGGCAGCGATCTCGCGCAACGACAGAATTTCGCCCGACTGAAGCGCCGAACGGGCGCGGTCGTGATCGCGCGACGAATCGGCCCGGACAGGTGTCCCTCCGCCCCCCCAAAGCACGACACACACCCCACACACCAGCATCAATACGCCCACTCTCATCGCCTTCACTCCGGCACGCCGTTGCGGAGGATTGTCCGTCGACATCGATGAACACGGGGTTAACACCGACAGCGGCGCGCCCAGGGACGCATGCTCGCGGATGAACAGAGGGTGAACGGTGCATTCACTGAGCGTTAAGTTCGGTTTCGCCACACTGTGCTCACGGTCGCCAAGCGCGCCGCAACCCACGTGCAACGCACTACAGGAGCTTCGATCATGGATACCCGCAAGCGCAACATGCTGTTCGCCATTCTGGCCACCACCGGTCTGGCGGCAGCCGCCGCCGCAACGATTCCGACTTTGTTCGCGCAGTCCGACACTGTACGCCCCGAGGCGTCGCCAACCACCCGAGGCGAATGGCTACCCGTCCCGCGCGTGGTCGAGCGGCTGGAGGCAGAGGGTTACTCGGCCATCGAGGAAATCGAACGGGACGACGGCTACTACGAAGTGAAAGCGACCGACCGCGACGGCCGTCGCGTGGAACTGAAGCTCGATCCGGGCAGCGGCGAAGTGCTCAAGCGTGAAGTGAAGCGAGACGAACGGCGTGACGACGGCACGCCGCGCACACAGGCGCCCTCCTCCCGACCGCTCTCCAGCCTGAGCTGATACGCCACTGGCAGATGCGTCATCAAGGCGGCAATCAGGCGCATCGCACCGTGCGACCGGCGCCCGGCAAGCCCGCCCGTCGTGCTTGCCGGGCGGACGCGCAAAACCATGGCCACGCTCGCCTCGGGCATGTCCAGAGAGGCTTGCCGGCAGCGCCTTCGAACGGACGTTTGCAGGCCTGGCCCGCGCGGTACTTGCTTGTCAGGTCAAGACCTGTCCTCGCTCGCCACTGCGACCGCCAAGGCAACCGGGGACAGTCCCCTTTCAGTACATTGCTTCTCAACACTGGAGCAGCTCATGACCCGGATCTACCTCGCTGGATTTGTCCTTTTCGTCACGATGTGCGCAGCCCTCTCCACCAGCTGGGACGCCACTTCACTGCCGCTCTCCTGGCTCGTGCGCGACCGTCTCCTGGTCCTGACGGGACTGCTGGCAATCTCCAGCATGTCCGCCGCGATGCTCCTGGGCATTCGGCCGAAATGGCTGTGCGATCGCCTGGGCGGCCCACGCGCCGTGGTTCCCTTGCACAAATGGAGCGGCATACTTGCCGCTGGCTTCGCGCTGCTGCACTGGCTCGTCGAAATGTCCGACGAAGTGCTGGAGGCGTTGTTCGGCGACGCGTCCGAACCGCATGGCGGGCGCGGCCAATTGCTGCACATGCTGCGGGAAGCGGCCGAAGAACTCGGCGAGTTCGCCATCTTCGTACTCTTCGCACTGGTCTTGCTGGCACTGTGGCGGCACCCCGCGCTGACGCCATTACGCAAGCTGCACCGTGCCATGCCGTTGCTGTACCTGGGGCTGCTCTTCCATGCCATCGTGCTCACACCCACGAGCTACTGGACACAACCCTTGGGCTTCTTGCTCGTCGGCCTCGGTGCCGCGGGAGGCTGGTCCGCCTGCTTGTCCCTCGCCCGTCTCGCGTATCCGGCAGCACCGCGACTCGACGGCGGCAATTCGCGCTAGAGTGCCGATACCCGTCCCACGCCACCGGCACGATGCGACTGCTCCTGATCGAAGACAATCCCGACTTGCTCGCCAGCATGGCCGACTACCTCGGTCTGAAGGGCTACGAGGTGGATTGCGCCCAGGACGGACTGAGCGGGCTGCATCTGGCCGCGGTGGGCCGGCACGATCTCATCGTGCTGGACGTGATGCTGCCGGGTCTGGACGGTTTCACCCTGTGCGCACGTCTGCGCGAACGCGAACACGACGTCACGCCGATCATCATGCTGACCGCGCGCGACACCCTGGATGACCGCCTGCGCGGTTTTGCCGAGGGCGCCGACGACTATCTCACCAAGCCCTTCGCCCTCGCGGAACTGGCCGCGCGCATCGCCGCAATCCTGAAGCGCAGCCACGGTGCGGGACGACGGCAGCTGCAGGTCGCCGATCTCACACTGGACCTGGACACCCTGGAAGTCACCCGTGCCGGCCACCCCCTGCACCTCGGGCCAAGCGGACTCAAGCTGCTTGAGTTGCTGATGCGCGACAGCCCCGCGGTGGTCCGCCGGGAAGCCCTCGAGCGCGCACTGTGGGGCGACAGCCCACCCGACAGCGACAGCCTGCGCAGCCACATCCACGCCCTGCGCCAGCAAATCGACAAGGGTTTCGATCCACCGCTGCTGCACACCGTGCACGGGGTCGGCCTGCGCCTGGGTGCGCCGCGGGCCTGAGCAGCCAATGCGCGCATCCCGACCCGGCTCCCGGCGCGGCCTGCCGCTGACGCGGCGCATCCTGCTTGCCTTCGTCGCAATGTCGGCGGTGGTATCGGGTGCGTTTGCCGTGCTGGTGCTGGTGACCATGGAATATACCGAGGACCGGATTGCGTCGATGGCGCTCGAGCGCGAGTTGAATGCGCGCATCCTTGGCACCGACGCGGGCCCCATGGCCGCAGCCGACACGCCGGATGCCATGTTCTATCGGCTCGACGATGAAGCGTGGGCCGACCGGCGTCACGCCCCCAGCCACATACCTGCGTGGATACGGGATCTGGGCGCGGGTTTCCACGAGGTCGAGATCGGCGACACCACCTACCACGCGCTGGTGCGCCCGCGCGACGGGGGACGGGACGTACTGGTGGTCGACCAGAGCGACTTCGAACGCCGCGAGACCGTGTTGCGGTTGATCGTCGCCGCAGCCTTCGGTGCCAGTCTGATGTTCGCGCTTGCGCTCGGCGCCGCACTCGCCCGCAAGGTCATCGCACCGGTGCGCGAGTTGGCCGAACGCGTCGGACGGGGCAACGGTGACCCACCACAGCCACTTGCCCCCGCCTTCGCCGACGACGAAATTGGTCGTCTGGCCGCCAGTTTCGACCAGGCTCTGGGACGCCTGCATGCCGCACTGTCGCGCGAACGGTTGTTCGCGAGCGACCTCAGCCATGAGTTGCGCAACCCGCTGATGGTGATTGCGAGCACCTGCGAGGTATTGCTCGAATCCCAGGCAGCGGGCGATCCCGCCTGCCCACGCATCGCCCGCATCGCCCGCGCGGCCGAGGACATGCGCGAGATCACCACAGCCTTGCTGGCACTCGCCCGTGACGACGAACACACCGGCCTGCCACTCGCACCGCTTGCCGACGTGGCGGCGGCCCAGGTCGAGCGCTGGTTGCCGCTTGCCCGCGCACGCGGGCTCGCATTGCACTGCCGGGTTGAGCAAACCGACCCGGGTCGCTATCCGTCGGCACTGCTCGCCACGGTGTGCGGAAATCTGCTGCGCAACGCACTGCATTACACCGACTACGGATTCGTAGACCTCGTCGTGCGCTCGGGCGGTTTCAGCGTCATCGACAGCGGCCCGGGCATTCCGCCCGGGCAACAGGATTTGCTCCTGCGGCCGTTCGTGCGTGGCGAGCAGGCCCGCGGCGATGGCATCGGCCTGGGCCTGTCGCTGGTGGACCGCATCTGCCGCAGCCAGGGCTGGCAACTGACACTGACCAATCGGCCGGAAGGCGGCTGCGAGTTCCGCGTGACCCTGCCCCCCTCCAAGCCCTCAGTGCCCGCAGCCCCGTCAGATCCGGCAGATCGGCCATAACTCGGCCCACCCCGATCTGTTTGACGTTTTCTTCACGTTTTTCCGACATCGCGCTCACACCCGCGTCGCTAGGCTGCGCACTCAATGCCCACCGCCTGCGAATGCCGATGTCCCACGCCACCTCCGCCAACACCCGCACCAATGCCCATGCGCGATCAGCCCTGATCCCGCGTGTCACGGTTCTGCCGGAAACCCTGATGCTCGGTGCCGCGCTTTACTGGACGCTGTGCCTCAACACCGGCTTCTGGCACGCCGCGCTCGCCGGTCGCGTACCGTTGCAGGCCGCCACGCTCTGGTTCGCACTGTGCGCGGGTGTACTCATTACCGCGCTGCATGCGTTGTTGCTCGGCCTGTGCGTGCCGTCGCGCATACTCAAACCGGCAATCGCCACGATCACGATCATCGGCGCGGTCGCGGCCTACCACGTATCGAACTACGCGATCGCGCTCAGCCCCGGCATGATGCGCAACGTGTTTACCACCGACCCCGCGGAGGCCCGCGAACTGCTCACACCGCGGCTGTTCGCCACGGTGGTCCTGCAAGCAGGCGTGGCGGCACTGATGTTGTCGCGCATCCACCTGCAGCAGGCACCGTCCGTGCGCGCCGTGCTGAGGCGCACCGCCTTCGTCGGCGCGACAACGCTGATTGCCGTTGCCGCAATACTCGCTGCATCCCAGGACATCGCCGCCCTCATGCGCAACAACAAGCACCTGCGCTACCAGATCATGCCGGCGGCACTGGTGTACTCATCCGCCCGCGCCGCCAGCCACCAGAGCCAACAGGCAAGCACGATACGTGCGGTGGTAGGCGAAGACGCCCGCCTGGGATCGACCTGGGCGACAGCGCGCAAGCCGCTGCTGATGGTGGTGGTGGTCGGCGAAACGGCGCGTGCGGCCAACTGGGGGCTGAATGGCTACGCACGTGACACCACGCCTCGACTCGCCGCCAGCGACGCGATCAACTTCACCGCGGTAGACAGTTGCGGCACCGACACCGAAACCTCGGTGCCCTGCATGTTCTCGGCCATTGGCCGGCGCAACTACGACGAGGCCACGATCCGCGCCAGCGATTCACTGTTGCACCTGGTGGCGCGCAGCGGCATTGCGGTGAACTGGGTGGACAATCAGTCCGGATGTAAAGGCGTATGCACCGATCTCGATTCCAGCAGCACCGACCGGACCGCCGGACGCGCCGGCTGCGACGGTGAGTACTGCCTGGACGAAGTCCTGCTGGAGGAACTGGCAGCGCTGGCCGACGAGGGCGGGAACACCAACCGTCTGGTCGTCCTGCATCAGATTGGCAACCACGGCCCGGCCTACCATCGCCGCTATCCCGAATCCTTCCGTCGCTTCACCCCGACCTGCGACACCGCCGACCTGAGACGTTGCACGCGCGACGAAATCGTCAACAGCTACGACAACGCCCTGCTCTACACCGACACCGTGCTCGCGCGCACCCTTGCCTGGCTCGCCGACCAGCAGGCCGATTTCGACACCGCGCTGGTGTACGTATCCGACCACGGAGAATCACTCGGCGAAAAGGGGCTCTATCTGCATGGAATGCCCTACGCACTGGCGCCGGCCGAACAGACCCGGGTGCCGATGCTGATCTGGCTGTCCGACGGTTTCGCCCAACGCAATCGTCTCGACGCCGCCTGTCTGCACGCTCAGGCCGACCAGCCGGCCAGCCATGACCACTTGTTCCACACTTTGCTCGGTCTCATGGACATCGCCACCTCGGTCTACGATCGCAAACTCGACGTCGCCCAGCCATGCCGGTCGTGACGCCGCGCCCAGCGGGCGACGCCCCCGCCACCTTGGCTCACGCGCCGACCGCCGACATCGACCGCTGGCTGCGCACCCAGGCATGGGTGCTCGCCCTGTCGGCCGTCTTCCTGGCAACGGTCTTCCAGAGTGGCACGCTGGACCTCGCGCTCGCTCGAGTGTGGTTCGATCCGGTCAGCGGCGGCTTTCCCTTGCGCGGCGCATTCGTCACGCAGGCCATCCTGCATGATGGGGCCAAGAAAGTATCGATCGCCCTGGCCCTGGCCACACTGGTGCCGGCCGTCCGCGGCATGCGCGGCCGCATCGAGTGGCTGCGCCCCGGCCCGGCGTGGACCGTCGCCCTTGGGATGCTGCTGATCCCACTCGCGACCAGCGTGCTGAAGGCACTCACCCATCGCCACTGTCCGTGGGACGTGATCGACTTCGGTGGCTACGCCCCTTACGTGCCGCTGCTCGCCCTGCCGCCGGCGGGTCTGCCGGACGGAGCCTGCTTTCCCGCCGGCCATGCATCGGTCGGCTTTCTATGGCTGGCCTGGGCAGCGGCGCTGCGCCCCGCGAATCGAAGGCTCGCACGCATCGCCTTCATCGTCGCGGCCACCGCCGGTTTGTTGCTGGGTGGCGTGCAGATGATGCGCGGCGCACACTTTCTGTCTCACGTGCTGTGGTCGTTCTGGCTTGCCTGGGCGATATCGCTCGCACTGTCGTGGCTCACCTCCGCCACCCACACCAGGCTGTCGCGCTCGCCGCATGGGGACCGGCGCCCGCCCCTCAGATCCCGATATACCGCCCCGGTCGGTGATTGACGGCAATCACGATGTTGAGCACTACCGCGCCCAGCACCGACAAAGCCACCAGCCGGGGCGACACCACCCACAGGGCGCTGGCGAGGATGGCGCAGTCCATCACCATCTGCACCATCCCCGCGCGCCAGCCGCGGCGTTGCTGCAGGTAGATCGCGAGCACGCCGACGCCGCCCAGGCTGGCGCGATGGCGGATGAGCATGAGGATGCCGGTGCCGGCCAGCAGCCCGCCCATCACCGTGGCAAAGACGGTGTTGACGCGGCCGATGTCGAGCAGGCGCGGCATCACCTCGGTGCACGCCGACAACAGCCCGACCGCGACGAAGGTCTTGAGGGTAAACGCTCGGCCCAGGGTGAGCCAGCCGAACACATAGAACGGCAGGTTGAGGGCAAAGAACAGCAACCCGAACGACCAACCGGTTGCGTAGTGCAGCACGAAGGCCATGCCGGTCACCCCGCCGGTAAGCAGACCGGCCTCGCGGAAGAACAGGATGGACAAGCCCACCAGCAGAATCGCCGCGCCCAGGGCCTGGACGTCGTCGAAGAAGGTGTGGCGTGCGGCTTGGGGCAGTTCCTGGGACATGGCGGCTTGGGTGAGTTACGAAGGAGGTGGACGCGCCAGCACACGGCCGGCACAGACTGGCAAGGGGAGGATGATAGTCGTTCCGACGGATGCACGACGGCGTCGACGCGCGAATTTCACCGCAAGCCCGGGAGTGTGATCCCCGATGGTTACCGCTAAAGTACCGCCATAGTCCGCCCCACCGAGATCCGCCATGTCATCCCGACCCGCATCCGCCACGCTGCCACCAACTTCGGCCCGACCGGTGTCCCGCCCGACCCGCCGCGCCACCGACCGTGCGCAAGCGGCGGCGGCCACGCTGGCCGACCCGCGCTGGCAGGCGGTACTCGAACGCGATCGGCGCGCCGACGGCCACTTCGTCTACTCCGTGCGCAGTACCGGCGTGTATTGCCGCCCCTCCTGCGGGTCGCGCGCACCCCGCCCGGAAAACGTGCGCTTTCACGCCACTGCGGCGGACGCCGAGGCGGCCGGCTTTCGGGCCTGCCTGCGCTGCAGGCCGGACGGCGCAGACCGCGCGCAGCGCGATGCCGAACGAATTGCGCGGCTGTGCCGGCTGATCGAGCAGGCAGAAACGCCGCCCACCCTCGCCGAACTGGCCCATGCGGCCGAGCTCAGTCCCTGGCACTTGCAGCGGCTGTTCAAGGCGGTCACCGGCGTATCGCCCCGCGCCTATGCCGATCAGGTGCGTGCCACCCGTCTCCGGGCGGGGTTGTCCGCGCGCATACCGGTCACCGATGCAATTTTCGGTGCCGGCTACAACGCCACCGCACGCCTGTACGAACGCGCCGACGCCCTGCTCGGCATGAGCCCGAGCCAATATCGGCGCGGCGGACACGACGCCGACATCCGGTTCGCGGTGGGCCAGTGCTCCCTGGGCGCGATTCTCGTCGCCGAGAGCACCCGCGGGATCTGCGCGATCTCCCTCGGCGACGATGCCGATACCCTGGTGCGCGAACTGCAGGACCGCTTTCCCAACGCCTCCCTGGTCGGGGACGATGCGGATTTCATGACACGTGTCGCCACCATCGTCGGCTGGGTCGAAGCGCCGGCCACCCTGCCCGCCACATGGCCGCCATCGTTGCCGCTGGACATCCGCGGCACCGCCTTCCAGCAGCGCGTCTGGCAGGCGCTGCGCGCGCTTCCGCCGGGGCGCACCGTCACCTACTCCGAACTGGCGGTCGCCCTCGGCCAGCCTCGTGCGGTGCGTGCGGTGGCCCATGCCTGCGCCGCGAACACCATCGCCGTGATGATTCCGTGCCATCGTGTCGTCCGCCGCGACGGCCAGCTCGCCGGCTATCGCTGGGGCGTGGAACGCAAGCGTGCGCTGATCGCGCGCGAACAAGACGCATGACGCGCCGCCGCCGCGCGCCTGTCACGCGCATCGCAATCACCTTGCCAGCAGATTTTCGCGGCGACGAAGCACTGGCCTTTCATGGCCGCGATCCGCAGGCCTTGTCGGAGCGGGCGGGGCCAGAAGGCATCGCCAAGGCGGTGTTGCTCGACGGCCAGGCCGTATGCCTGACGGTGCGCATAGGCGCAAACGTCGCCGAGGCCGAACTGGTCGCGGCAAGCGCGCGCAACCCGCGGGCGCCCGACGCATCCGCCACGCGGGCCCTGGTGCACCGCCTGCTCGGGCTCGCCCAACCGGTGGCCACCTTCGAACACCGCTTCGCCGACCATCCCGAACTGGGGCGCCTGCTCCGGCGCCGTCCCGGCCTGCGCGTGCCACTCGCCGCCACGCCATTCGAGGCCCTCGCCTGGGCCATCACCGGGCAACAGATCAGCGTGCAGGCAGCCGTCGGCATTCGCCGCCGTCTCATCGAACGCTTCGGCACCCCACACCCCGACGGCCTGGTATGCCACCCCGTCGCCTCGCAGATCGCCGCACTCGGCGTGGAAGACCTGCGCGCCGTCGGCTACTCCCGGGCCAAGGCCGAGGCCTTGTTATCGGTATCGCAAGCCGCAAGCACGGGCGCCCTGGCTCTGGGTGGCTGGGACGAGCCCCCCCCGCCACCACAGCCACCACAGCCCGGCGCCCTCACGCATGCCGCCACGACGACGCCGGAGACGCCCTCAGACGCGCGCGCCGAAACAGTCCGTGCGGCGCTCGCACGCATACGCGGCATCGGCCCATGGACCATCGACTACACGCTGCTGCGCGGTTTCGGCTGGCTCGACGGATCGCTGCATGGCGACGTCGCGGTACGCCGCGCACTGCGCGTGTTGCTCGGTATCGACGAAATCGACGCAGCGCAGACACGCGACTGGCTTGCGCCATTCTCGCCATGGCGGGCACTGGTGGCCGCCCACTTGTGGGCCTCGCTCGGCGATCAGGGGTATTGAGCACACCACCGCGGACTCGCGTCCGTAGTCCGACAGACTGCTAGGAGGCTGGTGGAGCCTTGCAGCCAAAGCACACCAGGCTCAGTGCGACAAGCGCGGGCAAGGTCACGCCGGCGAAGTCCTGGGTCAGCGATGCCGGCCCGCAAATTCCAACCTGCACCTCCCACACGTGAAATACTGCGTGCCCCACAAGCCAGGCCGTGGGCACCAGCCAAAGTACCCGCCTGTGCGTCTGATACAGCGCACCTCCCACGAAAGCCGCACCTATCAGGCAGTAATTCATCCCGATGTCGCGCAGGAAGTGCTGATTGAACGGACCACGCTCCGACACGCCCGGAGCCAGCCAGTACCACGTTTCGGGGACAATCGTCATGAACACGCCGTTCGCCAGAGCGGCCAGTCCAAGCAGTAGAGCGATCGTGGTAGCGAGTTTGCTCGGCACGCTTCACCCCTCCACCGATACCGAATTCCGGGTGGGCACCAAAAAGGACTCGCTCACCTGAACGCGACTGCAGGACTTTCCGTACCCCAATGCGTATTTCAGTGCCGGATAAACCCGATATGAACCGATCGCAAACCCGATTGCGATCAGCCCGCCTTCTCCCCAGCGAGCCCGGATGTCTTCGCGCAAGTCATCCGCTTCGGGATCGTGTGCCAGAACACGCTCGGTGAAGCGCAGCACCAGCGCGATCTCCTCCGGCAGACTGTTCATGTCTCTTTCTATGATCGCCCGCACGATATCGGCATCCAACCTCGCCTCCAACGCCATGTTCACCACCAGTTGCGTACATGGCCCGCAGTCATCCCAGATGATCGCGCGCAATCTCGCCGCGAACAAAGGCCCGGCAGGCAGATTACCGGCATGCGCAGACATCGCCTGCAGTCCCATGAACTTCAGGAATGCACCCAGATCCGCTTCCAGGATGTCCTGCTGATAGCGAACGTCGTAGTCGTAGCGGCGCTTCATCGCCAGCAGCATCTTGTTGAGGGCATATCGAATCATTTTTGGCACCATTTGGTATTGATTGAACGCGGAACGCTGTCTGAAGCGGCCTTCAGTCCAAGCACGTGTCCACGGATCTCACGCCTTGCATTCCGATTGCAGTCCTCCTGCATCCACCTTGTCCCGTGCCTGTACCGGCTTGAACAGCAATACGCTGCTCAACAGGAACATCAGGGCACACGCGTGGAGCAACAGTGAGAAACCATCGTCGCGGAGCAGGCTGGAAGCGAGCAGCGGCCCCGTCGCCAAGCCGACGAGTGAGACCACTGCGGCGACGGTTGACAGCCTTCCGCTGCCATCCATCTCGGCTGTGGTGGCCAACAAGTACGACTGAACCGCTGGCCATGAAAAGAACAGCAGCGCCATCGCCATCACGTAGAGCGTGACGTACTGCGACAGATCGAGCAGCACCGAAGCCGCAATCGACAGTGCGCCCCCCGCAACCACCCAGTTCAAGCGACCAAAACGACTACCGCTGACGACTGGCAGCATTGCGCCCAGCAGGCCCAGCAATCCCGTTATCGCGATGGATGCGGTGACGTGGTCGGAGGCAATCCCGGCCCCGATGCCGATCAGGCCGACATAGGCCCAGATGGCACTGGCAGCAATCTGATAGAGCAACAGCGCCGCCAAGAGCATGAAGGCGTCCCGAGACGCCCCGGAAAGGGCCATAGGCCGGTTGCGCTCCGCACTTGCCAGAGTCGGTTCGGGCAAGATCAGCAATAACGCCAGGCTGAGCAAGGACAGACCGGCCATGACGTAGAAAACCGCAGCAGCGTCGATCAACGCTTCAAGTCCTGGCAAGGCATAGATGACCAACGCACCAATGCTGAATTGCACGAACAGCAAGCTGCCAAAGGCGCGGTCAGGATTATCGAGGCGGGCCAGCACCGAGAATGCAATTCCAATACTGAGGCCTCCCGCCATGCCCGCAAGAAATCGCAACGCCAGCATGATGAGATAGTCATCGACCCTGACACTGGCAATGTCGATCAAGGTCAGCACGACCAGAAACGCAAACAAGGCGTACCGCCAATGAATTCGACGCACCAGAAAGATTGCGGCAATACTCCCCAGCAGACCGCCGTAGCCATTGAGCGCAACGATCCGCCCGGCCCCCGCTTCGCCGAAACCCATCCCCCCTGCCAACGCATTCACCAGGCCCGGCAAGAAGTTGATGTAGGAAAGTCCGGCCATGCTGATGATGGCCACGAAGAAGTAGGTGCCTGGATGGTTGGCGGGCGTCTTGGTCAACATGATTCCTCGTCTGACTGGCACGGGCCGTTGCCGGCAGTGGCTGGTGATGGCTGGCGGTCGAATTCTATGCCGTTGAAAAAACGCGGGAATGCCCCATCCCCCCATTCACTCGTGAAGATTTTTCACGAGTTTTCGTGCTACGCTCATCGGCTCCATGAACCGATCGCCCTCATTCAAAACGCATGGACAAACTGCGCTTGCTGGAGATCTTCCTGGCCACTTGTGATTGCGGGAGCTTCGCCGCGGCGGCAAAGACATGTGACACAGACCCTTCCACCGTGAGCAAGGCGATTGGCCGCCTGGAAACTCAGTTGAAACTGACGCTGTTTCAACGCTCCACCAGGCAGTTGCGCATTACCTCGGCGGGAAAGCGCTACGCGGACACCGTCCGCAAGTTGATGCAAGACCTCAGTTCGTGCGAAGACGAGTTGAGGCACCTGAACGACTCGCCCAGCGGCACCCTGCGAATCAATTCGGCGGTCTGCTACGGCCATCTCTATCTTCGCCCCTGGTTGCAGGCGTTCAGCCAGCGCTATCCGGCAATCAGGCTGGAGCTCGAAATCGACGATCTACACGTGGACGTAATCGAGAACGACATCGACGTGGCACTGCGCACCGGCTACGTAAAGGACAGCCGTCTGGTGGCTCGCAGGCTCAGCCCAATGGATTTTCTCGTGTGTGCGTCGCCCCGGTATCTGGAGGCGCGGGGCACGCCAAGCCATGCCGAAGACTTTCACCGCCACAGCTGGATAGGATTTCGCATCAAGGAAACACGACAGCTTCAGCCGATATTCCTGCCGAACGACAGGGGTGAGTACGTTCCCTACGAGCTGGAGCGCAGCCACATTACCGACGACGGTGAAGCGATGGCGTATATGTGTGCGGATGGCCTGGGGTTCGCGCAACTGCCGCATTTTCTTGCGAAGCAAGGCCTGGATAGTGGCGCCCTGGTCTCGCTCTACCCTCACTACAGGCCACCTCAGCCAGACAACGGGGTGTTCGCGATCTACCCCAAGCGTGACTACTTGCCAGCCAAGGTCAGGGTGTTCATCGAGTTCATGACGAACGCTCTGGCTGCGATCGGGGAAAGCACCAACCAGACCTGGGCCGAAGACCTGGCGCCGGTGATTCGCTTTCCCGGCAGCCCGTAAGGTCGGGTTAGGCACCTCCACCCGGCGGAAGCCTGGGCATCGCCGTCGTCCTCCGGCTTTGGTCGGCCGAGCGCCGCAGCGCCATCACCGCTTACGCACCGGTCTAGTACGAAATGACTATGGCCCATGGCACGCGGCCCGCCTAGGATGAGGCCATCGTCGGCGCCGTCGCGCGCGGCTGCGACCCGGAAGGAGACCCTGCCATGAACCCGATCTGCCTCTCCCAGGAAGACCGCATCCGTCCACACCTGCCCCGCGCAGCGGCGTCCGACGACCCGATGCTGCGCTTGCTGGAACGCATGCCTCTGCTCGAAGCCGCAGCCAGGCCCTCGCTGCGACGTCTGGCCGCCGCCACCCAAGTGCGCGAGTACCCACCCGGGGCGGCCGTATTCGCCCGCGGTTCGGAGCCGACCGGGCTGTTCTTCGTCGTCGAGGGCGGCGTGAAGCTCGTCGCCATGGGGCCGGACCGCCGCAGCCGGGTAGTGGAGTTGTTCGAGCCTGGCCGCATGTTCGGTGAGATCGGGGTGTTCACGGGTCAGACCTACCGTACCTGGACCGAGACCACCGCCACCACCACCCTGCTTCACGTGGACAAGACCGCCGTGCTGGAGACCATTGCTCGCGACCACGATCTCACCCGCCGCATGCTCGACGCCGTCACCGCCCGCACCCAACGCCTCATCGACGCCATCGGCGTGGCCTCGCCGAACACCGCCGACGTGCGCATTGCCGCCTATCTGCTGGATCTCGCCGCACCGCTGGAGCACTCCGGTGAACGTGAGCCCCGCCTGACCTTGCCGGCCACCAAGGGCACCATCGCCTCGCTGCTCAACCTCACCCAGGAAAGCCTGTCGCGCACCCTGCGGCGCATGCGCGACGCCGGCTTGATCAAGGTCGCCGGCCGTCGCATCCAGATCTGCGCCCCCCTGCGCCTGCGGGAGCTGGCCGGGCGCTGAGCACCCGGCCCACCCTCCGATCCACGCCGTCTCCCTGGCGGCAGACCGTCCGGTCCGACCATTCCCACGACGTCTCCTGCCGTCCATCGCCCTCCCGTCGCAACCCGATCGCCCGCTCACCCCCTGCCGGTGCCCGGGCCCCATCACGTCTCGCCACCGCACGCCGGCCGCTCAAGGCATCTCGCTGTCTTCCCCGGAAACATCTGCATAGTCCGCATGGACTAGTCCGCCGCCACCCGCACTACCCCAAAGGCCTAGCCCTCACCCCCTGCTTCCGGCGAATGTGCAAGCAGCATGCACTTGCCTAAGCTGGCACCCAGTCCTGCGGCTCGCGCCGCGAACGTACCGGAGATGCCAACGTGGTCACGCGCCGCACCCAGCAACTGTCCGTCCTGATCATGAGCACGACCGCCTTCACGATGTGCTTCGCGGCGTGGATGCTGTTTGCGGTAATCGGCATCCCGATCAAGGAAGTGCTCGCGCTCAACGAGACCCAGTTCGGCCTGCTTGCCGCCACCCCGGTGCTCACCGGATCGCTGGTGCGCCTGCCGCTGGGGATGTGGACCGACAAGTACGGCGGCCGCCTGGTGTTCTTCCTGCTGATGCTGGCGACGGTGGCGCCGATCTACCTGATCTCGCACGCCACCGAGTTCTGGCAGTTCCTGGTGGCGGGGCTGTTCGTCGGACTCGCCGGGGGGTCATTCTCGGTGGGCATCGCCTATACCGCACGCTGGTTCGAGCGCGACCGCCAGGGCTTCGCGATGGGCGTATTCGGCGCGGGCAACTCGGGCGCGGCACTCACCAAACTGGTGGCACCGGCACTGGTGGTGGCCTTCGGCTGGCAGTTCGTGCCGGTGGTGTTTGCCGGGGCGATGCTGGTGACGGCGATCGCATTCTGGTTCCTGAGCTTCGACGACCCCGCCCACCGCGTGTCGTCACAGGTGAGCTTTGCCGAGCAACTCCGCGTGCTGCGCGACCCGCGGGTATGGAAGTACTGCCAGTACTACTCGATCGTGTTCGGCGGCTACGTGGCGCTGGCCCTGTGGATGACCAAGTACTACATCGCCGAGTTCGGCCTCGGCCTGGAAGTGGCAGCGCTGCTGGCAGCCTGTTTCTCGCTGCCGGGCGGGGTGCTGCGCGCCGTCGGCGGCTGGCTGTCGGACCGCCACGGTGCGCACAAGGTCACCTGGTGGGTGATGTGGGTGTCATGGATCTGCCTGTTCCTGCTGTCCTACCCGCATACCCAGTTCACCGTCCTCACCGTCGACGGCCCGAAGACCTTCGAGATTCATCACAACGTCTGGTTCTTCACCCTGCTGATGTTCGTGGTCGGCGTCGCCTGGGCGTTCGGCAAGGCTTCGGTGTTCAAGTACATCGCCAACGACTTCCCCCGCGACATCGGCGCGGTGTCGGGGATCGTCGGTCTGGCGGGCGGACTGGGCGGCTTTCTGCTGCCGATCATGTTCGGTGCACTGCTCGATCTGACCGGCGTGCGCTCCAGCGCTTTCATGCTGCTCTACGGCATCACCTGGGTATCGCTGATCTGGATGTACTGGACCGAGGTCCGCAACCGCGACGTGCTGCATGAAGACGGTCCGACCACGAACGCACCTGCGACGGCCCGCTGACCCCTACCGCAATCGCATCGAACGAGGCTTTTCATGACACCCACCACCAGCACCGATCTTGCGCGGGACACGCCAGCCCGCGGCCCACGCAGCGACATCGAGCACTGGCACCCGGAGGACGAGACGTTCTGGCGCAGCCAGGGCGCGCGCATCGCCCACCGCAACTTGTGGATCTCCATTCCCAGCCTGTTGTGCGGATTCGCCGTGTGGCTGATGTGGGGCATCATCACGGTGCAGATGGCGAACGCCGGCTTTCCGTTTTCGCCCGAAGAGCTGTTCTCCATCGCCGCGATCTCGGGTCTCGCCGGCGCGACCCTGCGCATACCGGCTTCGTTCTTCATTCGCATCTGCGGTGGTCGCAACACGGTGTGGCTGACCACCGCCTTGCTGATGATTCCGGCCGCGGGCACCGGCTTGGCACTGCAAAGCCTGGACACCCCGCTGTGGGTGTTCCAGCTGATGGCCTTGCTGTCCGGCATCGGCGGCGGCAACTTCGCCTGCTCCATGGCCAACATCAGCACCTTCTTCCCCAAGCGCCTGCAGGGCACGGCGCTGGGGCTCAACGCCGGCCTGGGCAACTTCGGCGTCACCACCTCGCAGTTGCTGATCCCGGCGGTGATGACGGTCGGCGTGTTCGGTGTGCTGGCTGGCGACCCGATTCCGCTGGCCAAGGACTCCGCCACGCTGATCGGCAGAATTGCCGCCGGCACGCCAACCTGGGTGCAGAACGCCGGTTTCGTATGGCTGGTGCTGCTGGTGCCGCTGGCGGTGGTGGGTTGGTTCGGACTCAACAACCTGCGCAGCGTGTCGCCCAACGTTGGCTCCACTGCTGCGGCCTTCGGCCGCATCCTGTCGTTCTACGGCGTGGCACTGCTGGTGTCCGCACTGGGGCTGTATCTCTACCTGCCCGCCCCCACCGGTCTCGGCGTGCTGTCCGGCAACGGCATGTGGCTGGTGCCGCCCCTGGTCATCGTCGGCACGCTGCTGGCGATGAAGACGGTCGCAGGTGGCGAGATGAAGGCCAACCTCGACAAGCAGTTCGCCATCTTCCGCAACAAGCACACCTGGTCGATGACCGCGCTCTATGTGGTCACCTTCGGCTCCTTCATCGGCTTCTCGATGGCCTTGCCGCTCTCCATCACGGTGATCTTCGGCGACCAGCATCTTTTCGACCCGGCCACCCAGACCTGGCACCACGTCAAAAACCCCAACGCGCCATCGGCGCTGATGTACGCCTGGATCGGCCCCTTCGTCGGTGCGCTGATCCGTCCGCTGGGCGGTTGGATCTCGGACAAGCTGGGCGGCTCCATCGTCACCCAGTGGATCTCCATCGTGCTCGTCATCACGTCCGCCGCCACCGGCTACGTGATGCACCTGGCCTACCAGTCGGCCACGCCGGAGCAGTACTTCCTGCTGTTCATGGCGCTGTTCATCGTGCTGTTCGCCGCCTCCGGCATCGGCAACGGGTCGACCTTCCGCACCGTCGGCTACGTTTTCGACCAGAACCAGCGCGGCCCGGTGCTGGGCTGGACATCGGCAGTTGGCGGCTATGGCTCGTTCATCGCACCGGTGGTGATCGGTGCGCAGATCAAGGCCGGCACACCGGAATACGCGATGTACGGCTTTGCCCTGTTCTATGCACTGTGTCTGGTACTGAACTGGTGGTTCTACCTGCGCCGCGACGCCTACATCCGCAACCCCTGACCCCGGTGCCGCCCGCCAACCCCGGCCACCGCACCCGGTGGTGCGGCACACATCGTCTCGCAACGAACATCGACCTGAGAGGAGTACAACCATGAGTCACTTTCTCGACCGCCTGCGGTTCTTCGACAAGGTGCAGGACACCTTTTCGAACGGACACGGCATCGTCACCAACGAGGATCGCAACTGGGAAGACGCCTACCGCAACCGCTGGCGCCATGACAAGGTGGTACGCTCCACGCACGGCGTGAACTGTACCGGTGGGTGCTCCTGGAAGATCTTCGTCAAGAACGGGCTGGTCTCGTTCGAAATGCAGCAGACCGACTACCCCCGCACCCGCGAGGACCTGCCCAACCACGAACCCCGCGGCTGCCAGCGCGGTGCCTCGTTCTCCTGGTATCTGTACTCGCCGCACCGCATCAAATACCCGATGATCCGCGGCCGCCTGCTCGAGCTGTATCGCGCCGAACGGCGCGCTGGCCGCGATCCGGTCGAAGCCTGGGAAGCCATTCAAAAGGATCCTGCCAAGCGCGAGAAGTACGTTCGCGTGCGCGGCCTGGGGGGATTCGTGCGCACGAGCTGGGACGAAGTCACCGAGATCGTCGCCGCCGCCAACGTGTATACGATCAAGAAGTGGGGCCCGGACCGCATCTACGGCTTCTCGCCGATTCCGGCGATGTCCATGATCTCTTACGCCGCCGGCAGCCGCTATCTGTCGCTCATCGGTGGCGCCTGCGGCTCCTTCTACGACTGGTATTGCGATCTGCCGGCCGCGAGCCCGCAGACCTGGGGCGAACAGACCGACGTGCCCGAGGCCGCCGACTGGTACAACTCCACCTACCTGATCATCACCGGCGCCAACCTGCCGATGACGCGCACGCCGGACGCTCACTTCGCCACCGAGGTGCGCTACAAGGGCACCAAGATCGTTTCGATGGCGCCGGACTACGCGGAATACGTGAAGTTCGCCGACCTGTGGATGCCGGTGAAGCAAGGCACGGACGCGGCTGCCTTCCTAGCCATGGGGCATGTCGCGCTCAAGGAGTTCTACATCGACCGGCCGCAGCCGTACTTCCAGGAATACGCGCGCAAATATACCGACCTGCCGATGCAGGTGTTGCTGCGCAAGCACGACCAGGGCTATGTCTCCGATCGCAACCTGCGTGCCTCGGACTTCGACGCCAACCTCGGCGAGAGCAACAACCCGGAGTGGAAGACGATCGTCTTCGACGCCAAGACAGGCCGTTTCGTCGCACCAAATGGCTCGATCGGTTTCCGCTGGGGCGAAGAAGGCAAATGGAATCTGCTCGAGAAAGCCGGTGGCGCACAGCAGGACATCGTTGCCGAATTGTCGTGCATCGACGGTCGCGACGAGGTCGTGTCGGTCGGCTTCCCGCATTTCGTGCCGGGCGAGCCCGCACTGCTCTACCGCAACGTACCGGCCCGACGCATCAAGCTTGCCAACGGCGAGGAGGCGCTGGTGACCTCGGTGTTCGACATGCTGATCGCGCAGTACGGCATCGACCGCGGCCTGGGCGGCGACAACGTCGCCCGATCCTACGACGACGACAGCGTCGCCTACACCCCCGCCTGGGCCGCCAAGCAGACCGGCGTCAAGGCCGCCGATCTCGAGCGCACCGGCCGCGAGTTCGCCGACAACGCCGCCCGGACGCGCGGCAAGTCGATGATCATCATGGGTGCCGCGATCAACCACTGGTACCACAACGACATGCAGTACCGGTCGATCATGAACCTGCTGCACATGTGCGGCTGCGTCGGCCAGACCGGCGGCGGCTGGGCGCACTACGTGGGTCAGGAAAAGCTGCGTCCGCAGGCCGGCTGGGCCCCGATCGCCTTCGCGCTCGACTGGCAACGTCCGCCGCGCCACATGAACTCAACCTCTTACTGGTACTTCCACACCGACCAGTGGCGTTACGAGACCATCGACGCCGACGCGCTGCTGTCGCCGGCCGGACGCAACCGCAACAAGGGGCTGTCCCTGGCCGACTACAACGTCAAGGCGGTTCGCATGGGCTGGCTGCCGTCGGCGCCGCACTTCAACCGCAACCCGATCGAACTCGCCGCCGAGGCTGAAAAGGCAGGCGCGACCGACGAGGTCGGCGTGTCGAACTATGTCGTCGAACAGCTCAAGTCCGGCAAGCTCGACGTCGCCTTCGCCGATCCGGACGCCGAGGAGAACTGGCCGCGCAACCTGATCGTGTGGCGTGCGAACCTGATCGGCACCTCGGCCAAGGGTCACGAGTACTTTCTCAAGCACCTCCTCGGCGCGCAGAACGGCGTCATGCAGGAAGGTGGCGCGGGCAACAACTGCAAGGAAGTGAAATGGCACGAGAACGGCCCGACCGGCAAGCTCGATCTGATGGTGGACATCAACTTCCGCCTCAACTCCACCGGCGCCTACTCCGACATCATCCTGCCGACCGCGACCTGGTACGAGAAGAACGACCTCAACACCACCGACATGCATCCGTTCATCCACCCGCTGGGTGAAGCGGTGACGCCGGGCTGGGAGTCCAAGTCCGACTGGCAGATCTTCAAGACACTGGCCAAAACGTTTACCGGCCTCGCCGCCAAGCACCTCGGCACCCGCAAGGACATCGTCGCGCTACCGATGCAGCACGATTCGCCGATGGAACTGGCCACCCCGATGGGCGAGGGCAAGGACTGGAAGCACGGCGAATGCGAGCCGATTCCGGGCAAGACGATGCCGATGCTCAAGCTCGTCGAGCGCGACTACGCCCAGATCTACAACAAGTACATCGGCCTCGGCCCGCTGATGGTCAAGCTCGGCAACAACGTGAAGGGCCTGGACTGGGATACCACTCGGGAGTACGAAGAGCTCAAGAAGTGCAACTACCCGGTGCAGCTCGAAGGCGTCTCCAAGGGCATGCCGTCGCTCGAGGAAGACATCTATGTCTGCGACTCAGTGATGCGCATGGCACCGGAAACCAATGGCGAAGTAGCCCACAAGTCCTGGACCGCGCTGTCGAAGAAGACCGGTCTGGACCACCACCACCTGTACGCCGGCCGCCACGAGGACAAGATCACCTTCCACGACATCGTCGCCCAGCCGCGCAAGATCATCACCGCGCCGACCTGGTCCGGCATCGAGTCGGAGACCGTGTCCTACACCGCCGGCTACACCAACATCCATGAGCACATCCCGTTCCGCACGCTGACCGGTCGGGCGCACTTCTACCAGGATCACGAGTGGTTCCTGGATTTCGGCGAGGGCCTGTGCACCTACAAGCCGCCGGTCGACCTGAAGGCGCACGAGATCATCCCGGACAGCGTGCGGCGCAAACCGCACCTGACCCTGTCGTGGATCACGCCGCACTCGAAGTGGGGCATCCACTCCAGCTACCAGGACAACCTGCGCATGCTCAACCTGTTCCGCGGCGGCCCGTACATCTGGATGTCGGAGGACGAGGCCGCGACCATCGGCATCAAGGACAACGACTGGGTCGAGGCGATCAACACCAACGGCGCCACGGTGGCCCGCGCGGTGGTCTCGCAACGGGTACCCCGCGGCATGGCACTGATGTACCACGCCCAGGAGAAGAACGTGAACGTTCCCGGCTCCAACACCACCGGCAAGCGCGGCGGCATCCTGAACTCGGTCACCCGGGTCATCGTCAAGCCCACCAACATGGTCGGCGGCTACGCCCAACTCGCCTACAGCTTCAACTACTACGGCACGGTGGGTTGCCAGCGTGACGAGGTGGTGGTGATCCACAAGATCGAGGACCAGGACATCGACTGGCTGGAGCGGCCGCTGACGCCGGAACGCGAAGCTCAGCGCAACCCGGCTGGCATTGGCACCCGTTGAGCCCCGACCCAGACCCATTCAGGAGAAACACATGAAAATCCGCGCGCAATTCGCGATGGTGTTCAACCTCGACAAGTGCATCGGTTGCCACACCTGCTCGGTGACCTGCAAGAACGTGTGGACCAACCGCAAGGGCGTCGAGTACGCCTGGTTCAACAACGTCGAGTCCAAGCCCGGCATCGGCTATCCCAAGGAATGGGAGAACCAGGACAAATGGAAGGGCGGCTGGGAGAAGCTCAACGGCAAGCTTGAGCTCAAGGCCGGCGGCAAGGTGAAGAAGCTGGTACAGATCTTCGCCAACCCCAACCTGCCGCAGATCGACGACTACTACGAGCCCTTCACTTTCGACTACGCCCGCCTGCAGAACGCGCCGCTGTCCGAGGCTGCCCCGACGGCACGCCCGGTGTCGCAGATCACCGGCGAGAAGATGGACAAGGTCACCTGGGGACCGAACTGGGAAGACGACCTCGCCGGCGAATTCGCCTCGCGGGCGCGTGACAAGAACTTCTCCAACATGGAGAAGGAAATGTACAAGCAGTTCGAAAACACCTTCCACATGTACCTGCCGCGCATCTGCAACCACTGCATCAACCCGGCTTGTGTGGCCTCATGTCCGTCCGGCGCGCTCTACAAGCGCGAGGAGGACGGTATCGTACTGGCCGACCAGGACCGCTGCCGCGGCTGGCGCATGTGCATTTCCGGTTGCCCGTACAAAAAGGTGTTCTTCAACTGGGAATCATCCAAGGCGGAGAAATGTGTGGGCTGCTACCCGCGCGTCGAAAACGGCCTGCCGACGGTCTGTTCCGAGTCCTGCGTGGGCCGTATCCGCTACAACGGCATCATTCTCTACGACGCCGACAAGATCCTCGACGCCGCCAGTGCGGACCGCGAACAAGACCTTTACCAGGCGCACCTGGACATGTTCGTCGATCCCTTCGATCCGGCGGTCATCGCCCAGGCGAAAGCCGACGGTATCAGCGACGACTGGATTCTCGCCGCCCAGAAATCGCCCATCTACAAGATGGCCGTGCAATGGAAGATCGCCTTCCCGCTGCACCCCGAATACCGCACCCTGCCGATGATCTGGTATGTGCCGCCGCTCTCGCCGGTGCAGTCGCAAATCGACCAGAAGGCACTCCCCACCGAAGCCGATGGCGTGATTCCCAAGGCCTCGGCGATGCGCCTGCCGGTGAAATACCTCGCCAACCTGCTCACCGCTGGCCAGGAGCAGCCCATCGTCGATGCGCTCAACCGCATGATCGCAATGCGCTCCTACCAGCGCTCCATCCACGTCGATGGCCAGCCCGACACCCGTGCGCTCGACGCCGTTGGCATGAGCGAGGAGATGGCCCGGGAAATGTATCGCTACCTCGCCATCGCCAACTACGAGGACCGCTTCGTCATCCCCACCTCCAAGGAGGAGATGCGCATGGAGGACTACTACGGCTTCCAGGGCCAGGCCGGCTTCAGCTTCGGCAACGACTCCTCCACCGGCATCTCACCCAACTCGCTGTTCCCCGAACGCCGCAAGGACACCGTGGAATCGCGCCGTCTCGCGCCCCACGCCGACGACGCGCACGACGTATCTGGCGAGCGCTACTGAGGAGACCACCATGCCCATCTACAAACTGCTCGCCGCCCTGCTCGACTACCCCGGCGAAGCCCTCGTCGCGGAGCTGCGCGCCACGGTGAATGCGCACGGCAACGCCCGGGTCTGGGTCGCCGCGCTCGACCCAGATCAGGTGTTCTCGGCGGAGGAGCACCAGCACATCGCCGATTTCCTCGCATGGCTGCTGGCCGAGGACCAGACAGACCTCGAAGCCGGCTACGTCAAGACCTTCGACCTCACGCCGGAACACAGCCTGCACCTGACTCATCACGTGTTCGGCGACGACAAGAATCGCGGCCCGGCGCTGATCGACCTGTCCGAGTTCTACAAGTCCTACGGCCTGAAGCACGACGAACACGAGATCCCGGACTACCTGCCGCTGATGCTGGAGTTCGTCTCGCAACTGGACGAGACCGAGGCCCGGGTGTTCCTGAGCGACGCAGCCAAGGTCTTCCAGGTACTCGCGTCCAACCTCGAGAAGGCCGACAGTCCCTATGCGGCGCTGGTCCGCGTGATCGAAAACCACGGCTCGCTGGTGCAACTGGCGGCCTGAGGAGAAACCACCATGTCACTCACCACCTTCTTCTTCGGCGTCTATCCCTACATCTGCCTCACCGTCTTCGTGATCGGCAGCTGGATTCGCTACGACAACGAGCAATACACGTGGAAGACCGACTCGTCGATGTTGCTCTCGCGGGACAGGATGCTGCTCGCCAGCAACCTGTTCCATGTCGGAATCCTGATGATCTTCCTCGGGCACTTCGCCGGTCTGGTACTGCCGCACGGGCTGTGGCTCGCACTCGGCGTGTCCGACCTCGCCCATCAGTGGATCGCCATCTGGGCCGGCCTGATCTTCGGCACGATGTGCCTGGTCGGCGGTGCAATGCTGTGGCATCGACGCATGTTCAATCCGCGCATCCGCAAGAACAGCCGCCGCGCCGACATCTTCGTCATCAGCTGGCTGATGGCGACGCTGCTGCTCGGGCTGCTCACCATCCCGTTCTCGATCGGCCACGCCAACAAGGGCGATCCGGCGGTCATGCTGGCCCTGGCCGAGTGGGTCAAGAGCATCCTGCTGCTCAACCCCAGGCCAGAGCTGATGGCCCAGGCGGACCCGATCTTCCGCGCCCACATCTTCTTCGGCCTGTCAGTGTTCCTGATCTTCCCCTTCACCCGCCTGGTGCACATCCTGACCGCACCGCTCAACTATGCGCTTCGCGCCTACCAGATCGTGCGCACCAAGCGCCGCGTCCGCGCCGCCTGAGTGCACCGGTCGGCATCCTCACGGGCGATGCCGCGGTCGGCCCCACGCTGGCCGGCCGCGGCAAAACCTGTCTATGGTCAAGGCTTCGCCACCCGCCGGAGTCTAGAGTATGTCCCAGCATCACGTCTCGGCCCTGTCCGCCACATCCACCACATCGCCCACGCCGTTCCCACCGCTCCCGTCGTCAGCCAGTTCCATGCCGATCTCACTTCGCCACAGCCTCGGAACCAAGATCATCGGCATTCTGCTGATGTTCTTCGCCGCGGCACTGGCCTCGATCGGGCTAACCCTGGCGATGTCGTGGCAGCTCAAGGGGGCGTCCGCGGCGATCAACGACGCCGGCAGCCTGCGAATGAAAACGTTCCAGATCGGCTACCTCCTCACCGCCGCGGCGGCCGATCCGCGACCCCCACGAACGCACCCGGACGATACCCTGCAGCAATTGACCGCCCTGGTAGCGCGCTTCGACGCCACCCTCGACGACCTGCGTAGCGGCGATCCCTCGCGTCCCTTGTTCATACCGCGCAGCGACGGCATCCCCGAACACGTTGCCCGGCTCACCGATGCCTGGCGCACCGGCTTCCGCCCCGCCCTCGAACAGCTCGCACGCCGCCCCGGCGAGGCCCAGCTGGCAGCCGTCACAGTGTCCGTTGCCGCCACCATTCCCGACTTCGTCGCGGACATCGACCAGTTGGTGCGGCAGATGGAAAAGAGCTACGCGCGCAGCACCAACATCCTGCAGGCGTCCCAGGTCAGTCTGCTGCTGCTCGCCATTCTCGGCACGATGATGCTGCTCCGGTTCTTCTTCGTGCAGGTGATCCGCCCCATCGGCGAGTTGACCACCGGCATCGAACGCTGGGAGCGCGACGACTTCGGCTACCGCGTGGACGTGCGCGCCGACGACGAATTCGGCCGCCTGTCGGGTGGTTTCAACCGCGCCGCCTCCCATCTTCAGGACCTCTACGCGACCCTGGAAGAACGCGTGGACAGCAAGACCCGCTCGCTCACCGAAAAGAACCGCGAACTCCAGATCCTCTATTCGATCAGCGACTTCCTGCACGAACCCAACGACATCGACCGCCTGTGCCGGGGCTTCATCCGCCGCGTGATCGACACCCTGGGCGCCAGCGCCGGTTCTGTCCGACTGCTCGACAAAGGTTCGGAAAACCTCTGCATCACCGTGAGCGAAGGTCTCAGCGAGGCGTTCATCGACGAAGAGGCGCTGCTCAAGTGCGGCGACTGCCTGTGCGGCGACGCCTCCCAGCACACCGTCAGCTACGTCGTCGACATGCGCGCCCGCGAAGGCCTGCCGATCACCCGTGACACCTGCCTGCGTGCCGGCTTCGCCGCAGTGGCCGTCGCCACCATCAGCGTCAACCGCCGCCCTGCTGGTGTGTTCAACCTCTATTTCCGCGAAGCGCGCAGCTTTGGCGACTCCGACCGGCAACTGCTCGAATCGCTCGGCCAGCAACTCGGCACTGCCATTGACAACCTGCGCCTGCAGGCGCGCGAGCGCGAGCTCGCAGTGTCCGAGGAGCGCAACCTGCTTGCCCGCGAACTGCACGATTCCATCGCCCAGGCCCTGGCCTTCATGAACCTGCAGGTGCAGATGCTCGAATACGCCTTGACGCGCGAGGCCATCGACGAGATCCGCCCCGGCTTGAACATGCTTCGGCAAGGCCTGCAGGAGAGCTACGCCGACCTGCGCGAACTGATGGTGCATTTCCGCGCCCGCGTCGGCCACAACGATCTCGATTCCGCGATCGGCGCGGCCCTGCGGCGGCTGGCCGAACAGACCGGACTGCTCACCCATCTGGACATCCAGGGCGGCGGCGTACCGCTGGACTCCGAAACCGAGACCCAGGTGCTCTACATCGTTCAGGAAGCGCTTTCCAACATCCGCAAGCACGCCGACGCCAAATCCGTAAGCGTGGTCGTCCGGCGCGGCATGGACGGCCTGACGGTCAGCGTGCATGACGACGGCGTCGGCTTTGAAGACACCCGCCCGGACACCCGCGACAACGAAGCCCATATCGGCCTCGACATCATGCGCGAGCGCGCGCGCCGCATCGGCGGCCGCTTCAGCGTACGCTCGGCCCCCGGAAAAGGCACCGAGATCGGCATCGTCCTGCCGCGCCAGCACCGGGAGGCCGCCTGATGAATACCGCTGCGCCCACCACCCAAGCCACGCCGATAAGGGTATTGCTGGTAGACGACCACAACCTGTTCCGCAGCTGCATCCGCTCGCTGCTGCAGCGCTACCCGGACCTCACCATCGTCGGAGAAGCCGGCGATGGTACCGAGGGTGTCAAGCGCGCCGGGCAGTTGCAGCCGGACGTCGTCCTGCTCGATCTGCACATGCCTGGTTTGTCAGGTCTGGATGCCGCGCGCCTGATTCTGGAGGAAGCGCCCGACACCCACGTGCTCGCCCTCACCGCTTCCGAGGAGGCCGAAGACCTGTTCCTGGCCCTGCGAGCGGGCGCCTGCGGCTACTTGTTGAAGAACATCGAAGCCGACACCCTGGTGGCCGCAGTGCGCTCGGCCGCCGCCGGCGAATCGGTGGTGTCACCACAGATGATGGGCAAGCTGCTGGGCGGTCTGCGCAGCGAGACGCCCGACCGGCCGCTGCCGGCCACCCGCAGCGACGCCCACGAGAAGCTCACCCCCCGCGAACGCGAAATCCTGGGGCTGATCGCGCGTGGTCTCAGCAACAAGGAAATCGCCCGCGAACTCGACCTGGCCGAAAGCACGGTCAAGATCCACGTACAGAACACCTTGCGCAAGCTCGACCTCAACAGCCGGGTGCAGGCCGCGGTATATGCCGTCGAGCATGGCATCGCGCCCGGCCCCAGCCCCGCCCCCAGCCCGACGGAACGATGACCGACGCAACGGCCCACACGCGCTCGCACATGCCCACCTCGCCCGACTGTCCGCCCGATCGCCCGCCCGACAGCGCTCACTCGGCCAAGCGCCACGACGCACCCGCACGCGCGGAAGCCACGAAGCCGGCCAAGCCGCCGCTGGTATATGCCTGTTCGGGCTGCTCCAGCGCCGCCCAGATGGCCAATCACCTGGCGCTGGAACTCGACGCTACCGGCCATGCGGAAATGTCGTGCATCGCCGGCGTCGGCGGCAAGGTGCCCACCCTGCTGCGCATTGCCCATTCCGGGCGCCCGATTCTCGCGCTGGACGGCTGCGTACTGGCCTGCGTGCGCGAAACCCTCGCTCAGGAGCACATCGTCCCCACCCGTCACGTAAGGCTGGACCTGCTCGGCGTGCGCAAGCTCAAGCGCACCCGCTTCGACGCCGAGGAGGCCCGCAGCCTGTTTGTGCGCATGGTCGATGAATTGGGCACACTGGAGCATGGCCGGAACGACGGCGAGCCCCAAGCTGAACCGTCCCCGGCCGCACAAAGGAAGGCGTGACAAGCCGATGGCGCGGCGGTCCGGTCAAGCGGGCCGGAACATGCCTGGCGTTGGGCGACCGGGTCGTTGCGCGCACCCGTCCGCCACGTTCGCCGATGGGCGCGGCCGGCTCAGCCTGCGGGCGTTGTGGCGTCGGTGTCGCGAATCCGCTCGATCAATCCGCGGGTCGACCCATCCAACCCGGACAGATCGGCTGCCGGGTCGGCCAGCAGTCCCGCCACCTCCCCGGCAATCCGCTTGCCCAGCTCCACGCCCCACTGATCGAAGGGGTTGACGTTCCAGATCGCCGCCTGCACGACGACCTTGTGTTCATACGCGGCGATCAGCGCGCCCAAGGACCGGGGTGACAGATCCGGCAACAGCAGCGTGTTGCTCGGGCGATCGCCGGCGAACACCCGATGCGGCAGCAGCCGTTCGATATCCGCCGCATCCAGCCCCTCGGCCTGCATCTCGGCGCGCGCCTCGGCAGCCGTCTTGCCAACCATCAACGCCCGCCCCTGTGCCAGGCAGTTGGCTACCAGCAGACGCTGATGCTGTTCCAGTGCGTGACCGGCACGCAAAGGCAGGATGAAGTCGACCGGAATCACATCCGTACCCTGGTGCAGCATCTGGAAATAGGCATGCTGTCCGTTGCTGCCGGGCTCACCCCACACCACCGGGCAGGTCGGCACCCCGACCGGTGTTCCGTCATGGGTCACGGATTTGCCGTTGCTCTCCATCTCAAGCTGCTGCAGATAGGCCGGCAGGTGCGCAAGCGCTTGCGCGTACGGTGCAACCGACACACTGGCCGCGCCGCAAAAGTTCCGCTGCCACACCCCGAGCAAGCCCATCAGCACCGGCATGTTGGCCGCCAGCGGCGCATCGGCGAAATGGCAATCCATGGCATGCGCCCCCGCCAACAATGCCTCGAACCCGGCCGCACCGATGCACAGCGCAATCGACAATCCCACCGAGGACCACATCGAATAACGCCCCCCCACCCAGTCGCGGAAAGGGAACATGTTCTCCGGCGCGATGCCGAATGCAGCAACCCTTGCGGCATGCGAGGAGACCGCCACGAAGTGGCGCGCAATGGCCGCCTCCGGCACACCGCTGGCGAGGAACCAGGCGCGCACGCTGGCGGCATTGGTCATGGTCTCCTGCGTGGAGAAGGTCTTGGACACGATCACGAACAGAGTCGTGGCCGGATCCAGGCGCGGCAACAGTGCCGCCAGCGGATCGCCGTCGATGTTGGATATGAAGTGCAGCTTCAGCCGTGGATGCGCGAGTCGGTGCAAGGCCTCGCATACCATGCGCGGCCCCAGGTCGGAGCCGCCGATGCCGATGTTCACCACGTCGGTGATCGGCCTGCCGTCATGGCCTGTCCACTGCCCCTCGCGCACCGCCTCGGTGAAGGCCAGCATACGCGTGCGCACCTCGCGTGCCACCTGGGCCGCCCCCTTCAGAGCCGGACCACCCGACGCGCCATCGGGCATGCGCAAGGCCATGTGCAAGGCCGCGCGGCGCTCGGTGGTATTCACCGCATCACCGGCGAACATCGCCTCGCGCAGGCGTTCCACCCCACGCTCGCGCGCCAGCGCCACGAGCAACCCCATGGTGTCGGCATCGACCGGATTGCGTGAATAGTCCAGCGTCAGACCGGCTGCGGTCAGGCTGAAACGGGAAAAACGTGCCGGATCGGCATTGAAACGAGCACTCAGGCTCGCACCGACATGCGCGCGACGATGGGCATTCAGCGCCAGCCAGGCGGGACTCTCATTAAGGGCTTGCAAGACGTTGGGCTCCGGTAGGTCAGACCGTTTGCCCCCGGTATCGAGTCGAGTATCCGGGGACGCAGGCCGCAGAGCCCGATTCTGCCCCGGGACTAATGACAAAGGCAACCCGCCTGGCGTACCGGAACGCGCGCAAGTGCTTGATCGAAACCGGCTGTTACAAACCACCGAAGCCAGAAACAAAAAAGCCCACCGCATGCGATGAGCTTGATTGGCCTGCCCGACAGGAATCGAACCTGTAACCCCCGGCTTAGAAGGCCGGTGCTCTATCCAGTTGAGCTACGGGCAGATTTCCATGGGCAAACGGGGATAGCTGGTCGGGGTGGAGGGATTCGAACCCCCGACATCTTGCTCCCAAAGCAAGCGCGCTACCGGACTGCGCTACACCCCGAGCGCCGCGAATAATACACACCCCCCGCCGGGGCGTCAAACACTGCGCATCGCATCGCATCGCATCGCATCACACACGCATCGCGACGCCCACGGATGTGCTGCGCTCAACCGGCACGCCACTCGCCGGCCGCAACGAGCCGGTCGGTGACCCTGGCCACGGCAGCGGCTGCGCACACAATGATGTCGTCGACATCGTCACGACTCACCGTCAGTGGTGGCGCAAACCCGAGAATGTCGCCATGCGGCATCGCCCGCGCGATCAGGCCGGCTTCCAGGCAAGCCGCCGATACTTGCGGACCGACCTTGAGCGCTGGGTCGAAATGGGTGCGGCGCGCACGATCGGCGGAGAACTCCAACGCCGCGAGCAAGCCGATACCACGCACTTCGCCGACCAGGGGATGATCCGAGAAGGTCTCGCACATGCGCTGCTGGAAATACGCGCCGACCTCGCGGGCGTTGGCCACCAGCCCTTCGCGCTCGATGATGTCCAGATTGGCAATGGCCGCCGCTGCGGCAATGGGATGCCCGGAATAGGTATAGCCGTGGCCGATCGCGCCAAACTGCTCGCTGCCCTGCTCCAGTACCGGCCACACGCGCTCGCCGACGATCACGCCGGACAAGGGGATATAAGCCGAGGTCAGGCCCTTCGCCACGGTGATCAGGTCCGGGCGCATCTCGTACAACTGCGTGCCGAAGTCTACGCCCAGACGGCCGAAGCCGCAGACCACCTCGTCGGCAATCAGCAAGATGTCGTACTTGTCCAGCACCTTTCGGATCTCCGCCCAGTAGCCCTGCGGCGGTGGAACGATGCCGCCGGTGCCCAGCACCGGCTCGCCAATGAAGGCCGCGACCGTGTCCGGCCCCTCCTCCAGAATCATCGTCTCGAGGCGTTCCGCACAGTAGCGGGAGAACGCCAGCTCGCTCATGCCATCGTCCGGGCGACGATAGTAGCTGGGTGCCACCGTATGCAGGATGCCGTCTATCGGCAGATCGAAATGGGCGTGGAACAGCGGCAGACCGGTGAGCGAGCCGGAACCGATGCTGGAGCCGTGGTAGCCACGATCGCGCGAGATGATCTTCTTCTTCGCAGGCCGTCCCAGCACGTTGTTGTAGTAGCGCACCAGCTTGATCTGGGTGTCGTTGGCATCCGAACCCGATAGGCCGTAGAAGATCTTGCTCATACCCTGGCCGGCAAGCCGGATCACCCGTGCGGACAGTTCGACCAAGGCTTCGTGGGTATGCCCGACGTAGGTGTGATAGTAGGCGAGCTTCTTTGCCTGCGCGTATATGGCGTCGGCCATCTCGTTTCGGCCATAGCCGATGTTCACGCAATACAGGCCGGCAAAGCCGTCGATGAGCTCGTTGCCCTCGGAGTCGCGGATGCGGATGCCTTCCGCCCCGGTAATCACCCGCCCGGGTGCCTCGCCATGCGCGTACTGGCGCAGATGGGTGCTTGCGTGAAACACGTGCTGGCGGTCGAGTTCGATCAGTCTGCTGGTATCCATCCACATTCCCCGGTTGTCCATGGCGCGCACCGCCCGCATGGACCGGGAGGCGTCGCAGTCATCAACTATAGCGCGGCCAGCGACGCGGGATTTTCCGAAACACCCGAACGGGTGATCGATTGTTTCGGTCACCGCGGCAATTTCTTCGGACTTCTTCGGCTTTCTTCGCTCCCGTGGTCAACCGCCTCACCCTTCGATTTCATCCTGGATTCCTCGGTTGGGTGTGCTCCAGGTTCATAGTCGTCCAGCGAGGGCGCCTGCTCCTTGACCGTCTTGGTGACGACATAGGTGAAATAGCGCTCGATCCCTAGACCGGCTTCCAGCCAGCCGTCGACGATGCGCTGATACGCCGCAATGTCGCGCGCCATCACCTTCACGATGTAGTCGACCCCACCGCCGGTCGCGTAGCACTCCACGACCTCCGGGCATGCCGCCATGGCCTGCTCGAAACGCTGGAACGACGGCAGGTCGTGACGACCCAGCGAGACTTCGACCAGCACCGCCGAGCGGCGCATGAGCTTGTCAAAATCGATCCGAACGGTATACCCGCGGATCACCCCCAGCGACTCCAGACGCTTGACCCGCTCCCAGCAGGAGCTGACCGAAAGGTTGATTTCCTCGGCGAGCCGCGTTTTGGTAACGCGTCCGTCACGCTGCAGTATCTGCAGAATCTTCAGGTCGTACCGATCCAGCCGCATGCGCCGCGTATCAGGACGCAACCACGTCGGCAAGCACCAGAATCGTGTCGCCCATGCCGGTCAGCGCGGGAAACCGGCGCGCCACGATCATGCCGTCGCGCTCTGCCCGGTACTCGACTGGCGGCACGCCACAGCGCTCCATGTCGTGGATGCGGGCAACCACCTCGCCATGCCTCACGGTATCACCCAGATCGTGCAGCATCTCGAGAATGCCGCGATGGCTGCTCTGCACGTAGCAACTCGCATCCGGCATGTCGAGCAGATAGCGCGGGGCCTCGGGTGCTTCGGGCTCGCCTTCGAGGATGCCGGCAAACTTCAGGAAATTGCGTACCCCCCGATCTGCCAGGCGCTGCGTGGCCGGTGTGCTGGTACCGCCGCCGCGCAACTCGGTGGAGACGAACACCTTTCCCTGCGACTCAACAGCCGTGTCATAGAGCGACGCCGCGTCGAGCTCGAACAGGATCATCGTCGCCGGCGTACCGAAAGCCCGCGCCGCCGCAATGCACTTCTGCTCCTGCGCCTTGTCGGGCAGACGATGGGCAGCGGCGAACGGCAGAATGTCGAGGGTACGGCCGCCGGAATGGATATCGAGCGCGAAATCACACGCCGGGATCAGGAAGCGCTGGAAGTAGTCGGCAATGCGTTCGGTCATCGTCCCATAGGGGCTGCCGGGAAAGGACCGGTTCATGTTGCCCTTGTCGATCGGCGAGGTCCGCTTGCCGGCCAGCACCGCGGGGTGGTTCATCATCGGCACGATGATCACCCGCCCCTGTACCTCCTCGGCCCGTAGCACGTTCGCGAGCTTGAGCAAGGCGGTAATCCCCTCGTACTCGTCTCCATGGTTGCCGCCGGTCAGCAGCGCCGTCGGCCCCACCCCGTTCCGGACCACGGTAATGGGGATCATGATGCAACCCCAGGCCGAGTCGTCGTGCGAATACGGCAGCTTCAGAAAGCCGTGCTGCACGCCCTCTGCGTCAAGGTCCACAGTTGCGGAAACGGTGGTCGGTCGGTCATCCATGGCCGGACTCGCCGGCGAGGCGGCGTGTGGTGTGCCCGACCGCGATGGCATCGCATCGGTTGCTTGCAGCATGGGCGGAATCCTCCAGAAAGCGCGCGTCAGCCCGGCTCAACGCTTCACGAAGAGCCGACGGGGATAATCGCACAAGGTTTCGGCCCCTGTCTCGGTGATGAGGATGCTCTCGGTGGTTTCCAGTCCCCACTCGTCCATCCACAGACCCGGCATGAAATGGAAGGTCATCCCCGGCTGCAGCACCGACGCGTCGCTGGCGCGCAGGCTCATGGTGCGTTCGCCCCAGTCCGGCGGATAGCTCAGGCCCACCGGATAGCCGCAGCGGGCACCACCCCGGTCCAGGCCGTGGCGTGCAAGCACGGCCTCCAGCGCGCGCGCGATATCGCCGCAGGTATTGCCAGGTCGAGCCGCCGCGAGACCCGCCTCCAGCCCCTCGTTTACCGCCTCCTCCGCCCGCAGGAAGGCATCCGGCGGATCGCCGAGGAACACCGTGCGCGACAACGGGCAGTGATAGCGACGATGGCAGCCGGCAATCTCGAAGAAGGTGCCCTCGCCCTTGACGAAGGGACGATCGTCCCAGGTCAGGTGCGGGGCGGACGCATCCCGTCCCGACGGCAGCATCGGCACAATCGCCGGATAGTCGCCGAAATGCCCCTGGTGTCCGGCGCAGGCCACGCGGTAGATCTCGCCCACCAGCTGGTTCTTCGGCAGCCCCGGTGCCACCATCTCCATGATGGCGCGGTGCATGTTCTCCACGATGCGCGCCGCCACGCGCATGTAGGCAATCTCCTGAGGTGACTTGATCGCCCGGCACCAATTGACCAAGCCGGTGGCGTCGATCAGCGTGGCCCCGGGCAAACCCCGTGTCAGCGCCGCGAAGGCCGCCGCGCTGAAATAGTAGTTGTCCATTTCGACGCCGATGCGCCCGGTGGTCCAGCCGCGCGCCGGCAGGATCTCGCCGCACAAATGGTCCATCGCGTGCAGCGGCGGATTCATCACGAAGTGGTCGGGATACCAGGTAATGTCCTGCTCGGACATATACACCGTGCGTCGTGCGCCGTTGGCATCCATGCGCCGACCAAACCACACCGGATCGCCAACCGGCCCGACCACCACGCACTGTGGCGTATAGAACGACCACCCGTCGTAACCGGTCAGCCAGGCAATGTTGGACGGATCATGTGCAATCAGCACGTCCAGTCCAGCCGCCGCCATGCGCTCCCGCACACGCTCAAACCGCGCCGCGAACTCCGCACGGGAAAAGCCCGATATCCCTGCGTCCATGCCACCTCCCGGTTGTCCGAGGGCACAGCGTAGCAAAAAAAACGGGGCACCTCGTGCCCCGCTTGTGACTTCCTTGCTGTTTCGAAGCGACGCTTCGCGGCTTGCTTACTCGGCCGCGCCCTGCTCCAGCAAAGCCTTCATGCTCAGACGGATCTTGCCGCGCTCGTCGGTCTCGAGCACCTTCACGCGCACCACCTGCCCTTCCTTCACGTAGTCCGTGACCGCGTTCACGCGCTCGTTGGCAATCTGCGAAATGTGCAGCAGTCCGTCCTTGCCAGGAAGGATGTTCACGATCGCACCGAAATCCAGCAGACGCACCACCGTGCCTTCGTAGATCTTGCCAATCTCGACCTCGGCGGTAATCGCCTCGATGCGCTGCTTGGCCTCCTGGGCGCCCTCGGAACTGACCGAGGAAATCGTCACCTGACCGTCGTCGGTAATCTCGATCACCGTTCCGGTCTCTTCCTGCAGACCGCGGATCACCGCACCGCCCTTGCCGATGACGTCGCGGATCTTCTCGGGGTTGATCTTGATCGTGATCATGCGCGGAGCGAACTCGGACACCTCGCCGCGATGCGAAGCGAGGGCCTGCTTCATCTGCTGCAGAATGTGCAGCCGCCCCTCACCGGCCTGCGCCAGCGCGACCTGCATGATTTCCTTGGTGATGCCCTGGATCTTGATGTCCATCTGCAGCGCAGTCACACCATTCTCGGTACCCGCGACCTTGAAATCCATGTCGCCGAGGTGATCCTCATCGCCGAGAATGTCGGTCAGCACCGCAAAACGGTTGCCTTCCTTGATCAAGCCCATCGCGATACCCGCCACGTGGTTGCCCAGCGGCACGCCGGCATCCATCATCGCCAACGATCCGCCGCAGACACTCGCCATCGAGCTCGAGCCGTTGGACTCGGTGATCTCCGACACCACACGAACGGTATAGCTGAACGCTTCCGACTTCGGCAGCACCGCGACCAACGCGCGCTTGGCAAGCCGGCCGTGGCCCACTTCGCGACGCTTGGTCACACCCATGCGGCCGGTTTCGCCGGTGGAGAACGGCGGGAAGTTGTAATGCAGCATGAAGCTCTCGCGGTACTCGCCGCCGATCGCGTCAACGATCTGCTCGTCGCGCCCGGTGCCCAGGGTCGCCACCACCAGCGCCTGCGTCTCGCCACGGGTGAACAGCGCCGAGCCATGGGTACGCGGCAGCACCCCGACACGAATGTCGATCGGCCGCACGGTACGGGTATCACGACCGTCAATGCGGGGCTCGCCGGACAGAATGCGGGAGCGGACGATGCTCGCCTCGAGTTCATGGAACATGTCCTTGAGCTCGTTCGTGGACAACTCCACCTCACTGCTTTCGGTGATCGCGGCGATGGTCTTCTTGCGGATCTCGTTGACCCGCTCGGTACGTGCCTGCTTGGAGGTGATGCGGAAGGCCTCCTCCAGGTCGGCCTGGGCCAGTTCGTTCACCCGCGCGACCAGCGCTTCGTTCTTTGCCGGGGGCTGCCAGTTCCACTCCGGCTTGCCCGCCACTTCAACCAGCTCGTTGATTGCCCGGATCGCCGCCTGCATCTGCTCATGGCCGAAAACCACCGCGCCAAGCATGACTGCTTCGGACAATTCTCGCGCCTCGGACTCCACCATCAACACCGCAGCTTCCGTGCCGGCAACAACCAGGTTCAATTCACTGGTCTCGAGCTGGCTGGCAGTCGGGTTGAGCAGGTACTGGCCGTCGAGGTAACCGACGCGGCAAGCCCCGATCGGGCCGTTGAACGGCACGCCGGAAATCGCCAGTGCCGCCGACGCACCGATCATCGCCGGAATGTCCGGATCGACTTCCGGATTCAGCGACAACACCGTGACGATGACCTGAACCTCGTTGTAGAAACCGTCCGGGAAAAGCGGACGGATAGGGCGGTCGATCAGGCGGCAGGTCAGCGTTTCCTTCTCGGTGGGACGGCCTTCACGCTTGAAGAAGCCGCCGGGAATGCGCCCTGCAGCGTAGAACTTCTCGACGTAGTCGACGGTGAGCGGGAAGAAATCCTGGCCCGGCTTGGCGTCCTTGGCGGCCACGACCGTGGCGAGTACCACGGTGTCGTCCATGTTGACGATGACGGCACCACCCGCCTGGCGGGCGATCTCACCGGTTTCGAGCGTGACGGAGTGGGCGCCGTACGCAAATGTCTTCTTGATGGCTTGAGGCACGATGAATTCCTTTCAGCAAAGGCGCAGCGAACTACAACTGCTTGTTTTCGGATGCCGGGCAAAACAAAGCCGGTACGGCCCGTAAGGTTCCGTACCGGCTTGTCGGCTCAGTGAGCCTTCTTGTTCTTGAAATGCCCGACGCGACACGGTCGGCAAATCTGGGAGCGCGCGGTGAGCGCTTACTTGCGCAGACCCAGACGCTCGATCAGTTTGCGGTAGCTGTCGGCGTTGGTGCCCTTCAGGTAGTCGAGCAGCTTGCGACGTTGGCTGACCATCTTCAGCAGACCGCGACGCGAGTGATGATCCTTCGCGTTGGCCTTGAAGTGGCCGGTCAGGCCGTTAATGCGAGCGGTAAGCAGCGCGACCTGGACTTCCGGCGAACCGGTGTCGCCCGGCGCACGCTGGTAGTCGTTTACGATCTGCGACTTGGATGCGGTATCGAGAGCCATGTGGGTGTTTACTCAGTCGTTCTACTAATTCGAAGCCTTGGATTATATCCAAGGCGCACTAAAAAACTCAATCTTTTCCGAGGAATCAGTGATCAGAAACGGTCGCGATGAGGCGTTTGGGCAACAAACGCCCCTCTTCATCGACTTCACCAAGCCCCAGGAAGCGCGCCCCTTCATACAGACGGCAAGATCCCCGTTGGCCGTTGTCCAGGCGCAGACTTCGCCCCTGAAGCACGGCAGCGGCTTGCTCGCCGTCCAGCGCCAGCACCGGAAAGGCAGCTATCAACGCATCGACCGGCGCAAGCAGCCCGTCACGCGCATCACCGGACGCCGCCTCAAGTTCAGCGAGGCTTACTACCGCACTCATGTCGAAGGCACCGATGCGGGTGCGACGCAGTGCCGTCAGGTGCGCACCACAGCCCAAGCGTTCGCCGATGTCCATTGCCAGCGTGCGCACGTACGTGCCCTTGCTGCAACTCACCCGGAACGTCACGCTGGCATCCTCCAGCCGGACGGCGATCGGCTCGATCGAGTGGATGCGCACCGGCCGCGGCGCGCGCTCGACTTCAATACCGGCGCGGGCATACTCGTACAACGGTTTACCGTCGCGCTTGAGTGCAGAATACATGGGTGGCAACTGTTCGATGTCACCGACGAAGGCCTGCAGGGCCGCCAGAACCTGGGCCTCATCGACCTCCACCGCAAGAACCTCCAGGACTCTGCCGTCGGCGTCCCCGGTATCGGTGACAATTCCAAGCTGCAATGTCGCCTCGTAGGTCTTGTCGGCATCGAGCAACATCTGCGAAAACTTCGTCGCCTCGCCGAAAGTCAGCGGCAGCAAACCCGTTGCCATCGGGTCCAGCGTACCGGTGTGACCCGCCTTGGCCGCGTTCAGCAACCTCCGTGCGGTCTGCAGCGCGGCATTCGAGGTCATGCCCTGGGGTTTGTCGAGCAGCAGCACGCCATCGACGCGCCGTCGCGGAATGCGCTTCTGAATCACTGCCACCCGTCAATCGTCCGGATTGCCGCGCGAGCGTTCTTCGTCCTCGCGTACCACCTGGTCGATCAACTGCGACATCCGACTGCCCCGCTCCACCGACTGGTCGTAGTGGAAATGCAACTCGGGCGTGGTGTGGATGCGCACCCTGCGACCCAATTCGCGGCGCAGGAATCCACTCGCCCGGCGCAAACCGGCGAGGATCTCGTCCAACCCTTCCTCGCCCCGCATGGAGGTGAAATACACCTTGGCATGGGCATAGTCGGGCGTGACTTCGACCTCGGTCAGAGTGATGAAGCCGACACGCGGATCCTTCACTTCCAGCCGGATCAACTCGGCCAGTTCGCGAAGGATCTGCTCGGAAACCCGCTGGCTGCGGGAAAATTCCTTGGGCATTGTTTACAGCGTCCGCGCGATCTCCTGGATCTCGTAGATCTCCAGTTGGTCGCCTTCCTGAATGTCGTTGAAGTTGCGGATGGACAGGCCGCATTCGAAGCCGGTCTTGACCTCCTTGACGTCGTCCTTGAAGCGCTTGAGCGACTCCAGCTCGCCGCTGTGAATCACCAGGTTGTCGCGCAACACACGCACCAGCGCACCGCGCTTGACGATCCCGTCCTTGACGTAGCAACCGGCCACCGCGCCAACCTTCGGCACCCTGAACACCTGGCGGATCTCCACCATGCCGATCACGTTCTCGCGCTTCTCCGGCGAGAGCATGCCGGACAATGCCGCCTTCACCTCGTCCACCGCATCATAGATGATGTTGTAGTAACGGATGTCGACACCGAAGTTCTCGGCCAGTTTGCGCGCGCCCGCATCGGCACGGGTATTGAAGCCGATGACGACCGCGCCGGAGGCCTGCGCCAGGTTCACATCCGACTCGGAAATACCGCCGACCGCACCGTGGATCACATTCACCCGCACCTCGTCGGTCGACAGCTTGTTGAGCGACTGTACCAGCGCTTCCTGGGAGCCCTGCACGTCGGCCTTGACGATCAACGGCAGCAGCTTGACCTCGGCTTCGCCCATCTGCTCGAACATGTTCTCGAGCTTGGCCGCCTGCTGCTTCGCAAGCTTGACGTCACGGAACTTGCCCTGGCGGAACAAGGCGATCTCGCGCGCCTTCTTCTCGTCGGCCAGCACGATGGCCTCATCGCCCGCCGCAGGCACGTCCGAGAGGCCGAGAATTTCGACCGGGATGGACGGCCCCGCCTGATCGATCGGCGCACCGTTCTCGTCCAGCATCGCACGCACCCGCCCGTAGGTCGCACCCACCAGCAGGTTGTCGCCGCGCTTGAGGGTACCCGACGTGACCAGCAACGAAGCCACCGGACCGCGCCCCTTGTCCAGCCGGGCTTCAATGATCAGCCCCTTCGCCGGGGTATCCACCGGTGCCGTCAACTCCAGCACTTCGGCCTGCAGCAGCACTGCTTCGAGCAGGTCGTCGATACCTTGACCTGTCTTGGCCGACACGCTCACAAACATCACTTCGCCACCGTACTCTTCGGGCAGCACCCCCTCGGAGACGAGTTCCTGCTTCACCCGGTCAGGGTTGGCTTCGGGCTTGTCGATCTTGTTCACCGCCACGACCAGCGGCACATTGGCGGCCTGCGCATGGTGGATGGCCTCGCGCGTCTGCGGCATCACGCCATCGTCGGCCGCAACCACCAGAATCACAATATCGGTGGCCTTGGCACCACGCGCGCGCATCGCGGTAAACGCTTCGTGACCCGGTGTATCGAGGAAGGTCACTACGCCGCGCGGCGTCTCCACGTGATAGGCACCGATGTGCTGGGTAATCCCCCCCGCTTCGCCGGCAGCCACCTTGGCAGTACGAATGTAATCGAGCAGCGAAGTCTTGCCGTGGTCGACGTGCCCCATCACCGTCACGACTGGCGCACGCGGCAACTCAACCACGTCGTGATGTGCCTCGGTGTCCTCGAGGAACGCGTCCGGATCGTCGAGCTTGGCCGCGAAGGCCTTGTGCCCCATCTCCTCGACGATGATCATCGCCGTTTCCTGGTCGAGCACCTGGTTGATCGTCACCATCGAGCCCATCTTCATCAGGACCTTGATGACTTCCGCCGCCTTCACCGCCATCTTGTGGGCCAGATCGGCAACGGTGATGGTCTCCGGCACATGCACGTCGCGAACGATGGGCTCGGACGGCGCCTGGAAGGACTTCTGGTCGCGTTGCTGACCACGGCCTCCGCGGCCGCCGGCACGTCCACCGCGCCAACCAGCATTGGCCGTCGCCGCAACATCACCACGCGTCTTGAGGCCACGCCGCTTGCCACTGTCGTCGGCAGCCGGTGCCGCGCGTACAGTCTTCTTCACATCCTTGGCGACAGGTTTGCCGTCCGCCTTGGCCGGCTTGTGCAAGGTGCCGCTGGGCCCCTTGGCTGCCTGCTGAGCGCGCTCGCTTTCCTCACGCACGCGAGCCTCTTCTTCGAGGCGGCGCGTTTCCTGGGCGGCCCGAGTTGCCGCCTCACGCTCCTGCTTGGCGCGGAAATCGGCTTCCTGGCGCGCGCGCAACTCGTTCTGGCGTTGCGCCTCGCGCTCACGTACTCGACGCTCGTCATCACTCAATATGGAGGGGCGCAATTGGCCACTCTTGCGCTGCACGGTCGCGCCACTGGGCCGGGCGGCCGGCGCCGGGCTCTCGGATACCGGCACCGCAGCCTCCACCTGTTCAGCCGCCGGGCTTTCCGCCACCGGCACCACCTCGTCGGCCACCGGCGACGCCACTTCAGCGTCGACCTCAAGCTTCTCCTCGGCCGGCGCGATGTCGGCAACCGGTGCCTCCGCCACCACGTCTGCAACGGGCTCCTCCGCCACTTCGGCTTCATGCACCACTTCGACAGGCTCGACCGGGGTCTGGACGTGACTCCCTTCGTGTTCCGTCTCAACCACTTCGGGCGACGACAACACTTCCGACTCAACCGACGAGGGCACCGCCTCCCCGCCTGCCGGAGCCCCGGGAACATCCGCGGCCAGCTCATCGCGCTTCACGAACACCCGTTTCTTGCGAACCTCCACCTGCACGGTGCGCGCACGCCCGGACGAATCGGTCGCCCGGATTTCCGAGGTCTGCCGACGCGTGAGCGTGATCTTGCCCTTGGGTTGGGTTTCGCCGTGGGAACGGCGCAGGTACTCGAGCAGCCTGGCCTTGTCGTGCTCGGTCAGGGTGTCATTCACCCCGGACTTGACGACACCGGCACGCTGGAGCTGTTCGAGCAACACCGCAGCCGGCATCTTAAGCTCGCCGGCAAACTGGGTTACGCTCATTTCTTCCATCGATTCCCTCCCCTCATTCCTCGAACCAGTGGGCTCGCGCGACCGAGATCAGCGCCGATGCGCGCTCGGTATCCACACCAGTCATTTCCACCAGCTCGTCGACCGCCAGATCGGCCAGTTCGTCACGGGTGCGAACACCGTGCTGCGCCAGCGTTGCGGCGAGCTGCTTCTCCATGCCCTCGAGTCCGAGCAAATCCTCGGACACCGTCTCGAGTTGCTCCTCGGTAACGATCGCCTCGGTGAGCAACACGTTGCGTGCCCGCTCGCGCAGCTCGTTGACCGTTTCCTCGTCGAACGACTCGATTTCCAGCATCTCCGCAAGCGGCACGTAGGCGACCTCCTCCAGCGACGAAAAACCCTCGTCGATCAGGATATCGGCCAGTTCCTCATCCACGTCGAGCTTGCTCATGAACAGCTCGCGTACGCCGCGGCGCTCTTCGTCGGACTTTTGAGCCGACTCGGCTTCGCTCATCAGATTGATCGTCCAGCCGGTGAGCTCGGACGCGAGCTTGACGTTCTGACCATTGCGGCCGATCGCGATGGCGAGATTGTTCTCGTCCACCACCACGTCCATGCTGCGGTTTTCCTCGTCCACCACGATGGAAACCACCTCGGCAGGCTGTAGCGCGGCGATCACGAACTGGGCCGGATCGGCGGACCAGACGATGATGTCGATCTGCTCGCCAGCGATCTCATTGCGCACCGCAGTGACCCGCGACCCGCGCAAACCGACGCAGGTACCGATCGGGTCGATGCGCGCATCGTGCGACTGCACCGCAATCTTGGCGCGCAGCCCCGGATCGCGGGCGCAGGCCTTGACCTCGAGCAAACCTTCCTCGATCTCGGGAACCTCGAGTTCGAACAGCTTGCCCAGAAAATCGGGAGAGGTACGCGAGAGAATGAGCTGCGGACCGCGCGCACTGCGGTCAATGCGCAGCAACACCGCCTTGACCCGGTCGCCGACCCGCAGGTTCTCGCGCGGAATCATCTGGTCACGCGGAATCATCGCCTCGAGACGCCCGACTTCGATGATCGCGTTGCCACGCTCCATGCGCTTGATCGAACCCGATACCAGATACTCCTTGCGATCGAGAAAGTCGTTGAGCACTTGCTCACGCTCGGCATCGCGAATGCGCTGAAGAATGACCTGCTTGGCCGCCTGAGCACCCACGCGACCGAACTCGATCGGCTCAAGCGGTTCCTCTATGAACTCACCCAGTTCAACGTCCGCACGAATATCGCGCGCGTCGATGATGCCGATCTCGGCCTCGTCGTTGACGACTTCCTCGTCGAGCATCACTACCCAGCGGCGGAAGGATTCATAGTCGCCGGTGCTGCGGTCGATGGACACGCGGACATCCGCGTCGTCATGAATGCGCTTTTTGGTCGCCGACGCGAGCGCGGACTCCAGCGCGCCGAACACGATATCCTTGTCGACGTTCTTCTCGCGCGCCAGTGCATCCACAAGCAGCAGTATTTCGCGGCTCATTTATTGAAACCTCCACATCCGAATACTTAGAACCTGGGTACCAGGCGAGCTTTCTCGATCTCGTCGAAAGGAACGACCAGTTCACCCTTGTCGGTCTCGAACGTCACCTGATCGTTGTCGCAGCCCTTGAGCACACCGACAAAATTGCGCTGATTGCCAACCGGCATGCGTAGGCGCACCTGCACGTCCTGGCCGGCGAAGCGCACGAAATCGGCTTGCTTCTTCAATGGACGATCGAGCCCAGGCGACGACACCTCGAGGCGGTCATAATCGATGTTCTCGACCTCGAAAACGCGCGTCAATTGATTGCTGACGGTCGCACAATCATCTACCGTAATGCCACGCTCGATATCGATGAACACGCGAACCAGACGCCCCTTGGGCGACATCTCGATATCCACCAACTCGAAGCCGAGTCCGTTCGCAACCTGCTCGATCAGACGCTCGATGTCCATTCTCTCGCCACAAATAAAAAATGGGCGAAACGCCCATCCCTGTTGATTTCAACCGGAAAATGACGGCACCTCGAAAACCGAAGCCCATCAAAGCCTTCGAAGTATAACCGATACAAATGCGACAAGCAATTTCAACCCCCCTTCGCAGCCCAATCCTCTCAACTTAGGCATTGATCATACAGCAGGCTTGTAAGCATGGAACTTGTGAGGCTTGTTGCGCGGGGTTCGAGGTCGATGGCGTTCGGGGACGAACTTCTGGACGTTGAGT
>JBKBMG010000023.1:0-78912 GCA_046295975.1 Rhodocyclaceae bacterium | reverse complement strand
TCCGGGGTCTGGGGGCGGGGGGCTCCCCCGGCCCCCAGCGGGGCCGCGCCGGCGTCCCTCCCCCGCACCCCCGGTGGCCCCGGCCGCGCCCCCGGCCGCCGCATTGCGGCAGGTTGGCGGCAACAACCGGGCGCTTCGAGGTACCGCGGCGGTTGACTGGAACGCATCACGCGCATGGGCGCGCCAGGCCTGAACGTCAGGCCGCGCCTGCGCACCGTATGCGATCCGGCCGCAAGCCAGCGCCTCGAACTACCCGATGGAAAACCACAGGAGTCAGCATGCAAGTACAGTTCAATACCGACGAGAGCGTAGACGGCCGCGCGGAACTCGGCCATCACGTAGACGACGTGGTGCGTCGCGTACTCGGGCGTTTCAGCGAGCAGGTCACCCGCGTCGAAGTTCACCTCAGCGACGTCAATGGCCAGAAAAGCGGCGACAACGACAAGCGCTGTCTGATGGAAGCACGCGTGTCCGGCCGCCAGCCGATCGCTGTGACCGAACAGGCCAACACCCTGCACCAGGCGATCGACGGTGCGGCGCAGAAACTCAAGCGCTCGCTCGAGACCACCTTCGGCAAACTCGAAGACCGTCGCCGCAACAGCCCGGGCACCGAAACAGCCGAGGCGGCAGACGAGTAAGCTCTTCGGGCACCTCGCAACACGTGCCTCGAAACACCTTGGCCGCCGGCCGGGGGTCACTCCTTGGTGAGTGCCATCCCCCGGTCGCCGTCCTGCGCCCCGCTTGATCCAGATCAACCCCGGCGCGCGTTTGGGTAGTGACGACGCTCCGCCCCCCTTACGCCACTTCATCCAGCCTCTATAATCGGCCATCACCCCCATCACTCTCAGCCCGGGGCCCGGCATGACCGAGATCAACCAGTTCTTCCGCCCGGTTGGCGCGTTCTGCCGCCGCGACATCGTCACCTGCGCCCCCGACGACGACCTCGTCCCGACGGTGCGCGAAATGAGCACGCGCAACATCTCCAGCATGGTGGTGTGTGCCGACGGCGCACCGGTCGGCATCTTCACCGACCGTGACCTGCGCAACAAGGTCGTCGCCCGCGGCCTCGCACCGGCCAGTCTCACCGTGGCCGACGTGATGAACGCACCGCTTGCCGTCATCGCCGAAAACGAGGTGATCTACCGCGCGCTCTACCGCATGTCGCGCGAACGCATCCACCGGCTGGGCGTGGTCGACGCCACCGGCCGGCTCGCCGGCATCATCACCGACAGCGACATCCTGCGCCTGCAGGCGCATTCCCCGCACCACCTGGTGCTCGACATCGAACGCGCCGAGCGGGTGGAAGACCTGCACGAGCTGCATGCGCGCATCCAGGCGCTGGTGCTGCACCTGTCCGGCTCGGGCATCGCCATCCGCGAACTGCTCCGGCTGATCGCGCATCTCAACGACCAGATCGTGATCCGCCTGATCGCCTTGCTGCGCGCCGAACGCCACCGCGATCTACCGGACGGCTTCGCCTTCGTCGTCATGGGCAGCGAAGGGCGTTCGGAACAGACCTTGTCCACCGATCAGGACAACGCGATCATCTACTCCGACGCGCTGAACGCGGACGAGATCGCACGCATCGAGCGCTTCTCGGTCGATCTGATCGACACCCTGATCGCCATCGGCGTCCCCCCCTGCCCTGGCGGCATCATGGCCAAGAACGCCGCATGGCGGCGCAGCCTCGGCGACTGGCGGCGCGAGATCGACCGCTGGCTCGACACCCCGACGCCAGACAACATCATGACCGGCAGCATGTTCCTGGACCTGCGCACCCTGCACGGCGACGCCACGCTGGAATTGGCGCTGCGCACCCACGTGTTCGCACACGTGGCCCGCGACCGTGGCTTCCTGATGCGCATGGCGCAGAACATGACCCGCTTTACCCCGCCGCTGGGCTGGTTTGGCAAGGTCAAGGGGGAACGTTCGGGCGAACACAAGGGCGAGCTGGACATCAAGAAGGCCGGCATCTTCGCGATTACCGATGGTATCAAGGCCCTCGCACTGGAAGCGCGCAACCTGGCCGGCGGCACCCACGACCGCATAGACGCCCTCGAGGCGGCCGGCGTACTCAAGCCGGCCGACGCGCGCGAGTGGCGCGCCGCGCTGGACTTTCTGGTGCAGCTACGCCTGCGCGGCCACGTCGAGGCGCTGCGGGCCGGCCGCACACCGAGCAATTACGTGGAGCTTGAGCGCCTCAGCCTGATGGAACAGGCGGACCTGCGCATCGCGCTGGAAAGCGTGGAACGCTTTCAGGGCTTCATCAAACACCACTTCAGCCTGTCATTGCTGCACAACTGAGGTCACGGCGTCACCGCCTCCAACTGTGCGATCCACGCCTCGCGCAGGCCGGCGTCGACGAAGCTTGCCTCCAGGCTGTTGCGCGCGATGCGCTTCAAAGCTGCCGCATCGAGCGCCAGCGCACGCGCGGTTTCAACGAAATTGGTCGCGAGATAGCCACCGAAGTAGGCAGGATCGTCGGAGTTGATCGTAACCTTCAGACCGGCATCGAGCAGCCGCCCCAGGTTGTGCTCCCGCAGGTCGCGAAACACGCACAACTTAATGTTGGACAGCGGACAGACGGTCAGCGGCACCCCGTCACGGGCCAGCCGCGCGATCAGCGCCGGGTCTTCCTCGGCACGCACGCCGTGATCGATGCGCTCGGCCTTGAGCACATCCAGCGCCTCGACGATATACGCCGGCGGTCCTTCCTCGCCCGCATGCGCCACCACGTGCAAGCCCAGCTCCCGACAACGCGCGAACAAGCGCGCGAACTTGGACGGTGGATGCCCACGCTCGGATGAATCCAGACCCACGCCATGGATGCGGGACAACTGTGGCATGGCGGCTTCCAGCGTGGCAAAGCCCTGCGCCTCGCTGAGGTGGCGCAGAAAACACATGATCAGCCGCGAGCTGATTCCAAACCGCGACTGCGCCTCGCGACATGCCCGCTCCAGCCCATCGACCACGGTGGCAAAGGCCACGCCGCGCTCGGTGTGCGTCTGCGGATCGAAAAACAACTCCGCGTGCACAATCCCATCGGCGTGGGCGCGCTCGAAGTACGCCATCGCCAGGTCGAAGAAGTCGCGCTCGTGTATCAGAACCGCCGCGCCGGCATAGTACAGATCGAGAAAACTCTGAAGATCGGAAAAGGCATAGGCTGCTCGGGTTTCCTCCACGCTGGCCCAGGGCAAGGCAACGCCGTTGCGCCGTGCCAGCTCGAACATCATTTCCGGTTCCAGCGAGCCCTCGATGTGCAAGTGCAGTTCGGCCTTGGGCAAAGCCCGGACATAGCTTTCAAGATCCATTCCATCCTCCGAGCGACGAGCATCCAGAATTCCAGAATTCCATTATCCATGTGCGACGAACCGCACATGCGCCGCGCACAACAACCGCGGTCACCGGTCGCGCCGCGGCAGTCTCACGACCACGCGCCGAGTGTGACACATCCACGCAAGCCGTTGGTGCGTCGCAGGCTGTTGGCACATCGTCAACCCGCCGATAATAGCCCGCCTTGGAACCCGCGCGCCCCCGACACGCCGCACACCGACCCGAAACGCGCACTGGATGCGGGTCTGCGCCATCTCGGCGCTTGCAATCGCCAGCCGCTCGGGTATCGTTCGACTACGCGAACATATCCTTTGGCCATTTCAGCGAAGCGGTGAACATCACGCCTGGCGACGACACGGAGGTGAGGGTGGGCAGAATCGGCAAGGTTGCCATCATCGGTGGCGGATTGAGCGGCCTGGCGGCCGCCTACGTCTGCAAGCGCAACGACGTGGACTTCACCGTGTTCGAGCCGGTGCACCACATGGGCGGCAACATGCGCACGGTGCGAGGGCTTGACGTGGGCATGGGCGACGGGCGCACGCGCTGGGTGGACCTGGGAGTGAACGATTTCTCCCGCACCGGCTATGTCGAGCTGGTGAAAGTCATGGACAGCCTTGGCGTGCGCTACCGTCCGCTGCAGGATCTGGCGTCCTACTCCTCCATCGCGCGCGAGGGCCTGCCGCCGTCGGAGGTGGAAACCGGCTACACCATAGAGAAAGGCTGGAACACCGAGGCCTCGCCGCACATCGAGCAAGGTTTCGCCGACTTCCGCGCGTACTGCGAAGCGCACCTGCAAGAGCTGATGTACAGCGACGACCCGGCGTTCAAGTACATGACCGTGTCGGCCTTTCTGGAAGTCTCCGGCATCGGCAAGAACACCGATTTCGTGAACCTGTGCCTGTTTCCGCGCATCGTCGGGATGTACTTCACCAGCCGCATCCCCCCCGGCGAACTGCCCTTCCGCGTGATTCTCCACTACTACTACCTGCAGGAGGGGCTGGGCCGAAAACCGCAACCCGATCCCGAGCGCATGTACTGGGTGGACGGCGTGCGCAGCTGGGTGGATGCCTTGTGTACTTTTCTGGACCCGGGCTACGACGGCAACACCGCCACCGACGTCCTGCGGGTCAATACCAGCGCGCGTTTTCGTGTCGACCCGGCGGGCGGAATCGTCGTCACTTCCTGGCAAACCGGCGATGACAGCCACACCCACAGCGAACACTTCGACGCGGTGGTGGTCGCGCGTCAGGCATGGGACGTCATGGCCGCATTCGAAGACCCCACGCAGGCGGCCCCGGGCTTGTCCGCCACCCTGACGCAGTTCGGCCACTCCAATGACCAGGTGTTCGTGCACACCGCGACCGACGTCCTGCCGCCCAACGTCAACGCCTGGAGCACCTACAACCTGAACCTGCCGCGCAGCTACGCGCCCGAAGACCTCGGCTACTCCATGACCTACTGGTGCAACCGCCACCAGAACGATCCCGACAACCCGGCGTTCAACTGGGAGGACGCGCAGTTCCGGGCGCAAAGCTATCTGCCCAACTTCTTCTGTACGCTCAACCCGCTGGTGCCCCTGCCCGATCGCAGCATCATCCTGCCGCCCTGGAAGAACGCCGACGGCGGCGCCTGCACGATGTTCCGATTCAAGCACAACATCATGACCATGGCGGCCTATCAGGCGCAGGAACGCCTGCCTGCGCTGCAAGGCCATGCCGGCGTCTGGCTGGTGGGGGGCTACACCACCGGCGTCGGTCTGCAGGAGGAATGCTGGATTGGCGCGGTGGATACCGCCGAGGTCATGCTCGGCATCAAGCCGGCCTTCACCTCCAAGTACCGTCACGACCTTGCCGGCAAAGCGCGCGTACCAGACTACATCCGCCGACTGGTGCACGGCGACGTGTCATGACTTTCTCGAACGGGCCCTTGCTTGGCCCTTCTTTGCTTGCGGGATTGCCGAGGTGATGCGAGGATCGCAGGCGACCGGCCAAGACCATCATCCATGGGGGGAGCGACGAACATGAGCAAGGGACTGAACGGCATCGACATCGAAGCGATGCAGGGATACGTCGACGCAGTGAAGGCCGATGCCAACATGGCGGCGGTGAAATTTGTCGCGAAATCGACCTGGAAGGGCGGCACGCGCTGCGACGCGACCGTCACCGAATTCTACGCCAACGGCCAGCCCGCCTCGCAACCCGGACGCAGCTTCACCGTTTCCATGGACGAGCCCCCGCCACTGGGCGGTTCCGATCAGCATCCCAACCCGGCCGAAATGCTCGCGGCGGCCCTTTGCGGCTGCCTCACCGCCGGCATCGCCGCCAACGCCGCGTTGTTCGGTACCGAGATCGACAGCCTGGAAGTGGAAACCGAGATCGACTGGAACATGCTCGGCCTGCTCGGACTGGACCGCGACGTATCCTGCGGCGCCAAGGCCATTCACTACACCGTACGCCTCAAGGGCAAGGGCGACCGCGAGCACTTGCTGCGCAGCAAGGAGACGCTGGATCGCAAGTCGGCAGTTCTCAACAGCTTCCTGCTGCCGATTCCGGTCAGCAGCGAAACCGTGGTCGAGGGACTTCAGACCGAATGAAAGCGGGCGTCGGCTATAGCGAAAGCCCTGACAGCACCACAGCGGGCAGCCAGGCCGCGCGCGCGGCCCTGGCGCAGGCCGGGCTCGTGCACTGCGACCTGGTGTTGCTGTTCTCGACCGCCCGCCACGACCCCCAAGCCCTGCGCCAAGCCGTCGCATCGGTCGTCGGCCCCGCAGCGCGCATCGTCGGTGGCTGGGCGGTCGGCGCGATCACCAACGACTGCCTGGGCTATGCCGGCGATCAGGTCGGCCTGGCGGCGTTTGACCTGGGCGGCGTGCGCTGCGACGTCCTGGCCGAAGGAGATCTGGCCGAGGGCGAATTCCCGCTCGGGGAACGGCTGGGCCGGCAACTGTCCGACCTCGGCACCACCCCGACCTCGCCGGTACTGCTGCTCTACGACACCGTCAACCGCGTGCACGGCCGCATGCGCATGATCATGGCCACCCCGTTGCTGGCCGGCATCGAACACAGCCTGGGCTTTCTGCCCGACATCGCCGGCGCGGGTCTTGCCGGCGACATGGTGGGTACGCCCACCCATCAATGGACAGGAGGCGGAATCGCCGAACGCCACGCCCTGGCACTGTTGTTTCCGGACGCCAAGGTGCGCATGCACAGCGTCATCATGCACGGCTGCCAGCCGGCCACCGGCTATTACACCGTCACGCGTGCCGACGCACAGACCATTCTCGAGATCGACGGCCAACCGGCAGTGGATTTCATCGGCAGCATCCTCGGCCCATCGGTCGCCCCCGAGGACTACGGATTCTTCGTCACCCTGGGCGTGAACAAGGGCTACAAATGGGGCGATTTCGACGAATCCGCCTACGTGAACCGCATGTGCCTGAAAATCGACAGCAAACGTCGCGGCTTGATCATGTTCGAGCCCGACATGGTGGAGGGCACCCAATTCCAGGTCATGCACCGCAGCGTCAACCTGGACTACATCGCGCCGCGCGTGGAAAGCCTGTTCAACGCCCTTGACGGGCGCCGGCCAGTATTCGCCCTGTACATCAACTGCGCCGGCAGGGCCGCGGGCTACGCCGGCATCGACGAAGAGGATGCGGCGATCGTCCAGCGCGCGGTAGGCGGCCGCGTGCCACTGCTCGGCCTCTACACCGGCGTCGAGATCGGCTCGGTACTGGGACGCCCCCGCCCGCTCGACTGGACCGGCGTGTTTTGCCTTTTCAGTGTCTGACATGAACCAGCCACCCGTGCCCCAGCACTCGGAACTCGAAGAACTTCGCCGGGAGGCTGCCTATCTTCGGCGCCGCATCGAGCGCCTCGCCGCCAACCTGGTCCAGGCCGACACCCACTCGGCAGCCATGCGTCACGAACTGGAACAAAAACGCCGTGGTTTCACGCTGATGGGCGAACTCGCCGTCACATTAGGCCAGGATACCGACTACGAGAACGCCTTCGCCTCCATCAGCAGCCGCATCAACGGCGCGCTCAACATGCAGCGCACCGCCGTCCTCACCCCCAACGACGACGGCAGCTTCAGCGCCGGGGTGCTCCAGGGCTATGCACCCGAAGCACGCGCCGCCGTCAGCGCTCGGCGCATCGCCCTGCCGGCAGCGTTCCGCGATCCGCTGCGACCGGTGCTGATCACCGCCGCAGACCCTGACGACTGTTACGCCGACGTGCGCCAGGCGCTCGCCCTGAACTACTTCATTTCGACCCCCGTCGTGCTGCATGGCGACATCGTCGCGGTACTCGTCACCGGCCGTCTGCGCGAACAACGCCCGTTCCTGCCGCGGCTAGGTCACAGCGACGTCGAAACCGTACAAGCGGTCGGCGCCTATCTTGCCGCGGTGCTCGCCGGCCAGCGCATGCGCCACGCCGAAAGCCTGGCCAACTTCGATCCGCTGACCGAGCTGCCCAACCTGCGCATGGCCACCGAGCACCTGCACCGCACGCTTGCACTGGCCCGGCGCGACGGCTTCCGCTGCGCGGTGATGTTCATCGACCTCGACGGCTTCAAGGCCATCAACGACACCCTGACCCACGCCGGTGGCGATGCCGCGCTGCGTCGTGTCGCCGAGCGCCTGCGCGATTGCGTACGCGACGCCGACATCGTCGGACGCATTGGTGGAGACGAATTCGTCGTCGTGCTATCGCATATTGACCGCGAGGACGACATCGCCGCGGTCGCCGGCAAGGTTCTCACCACCCTCGCCCGCCCCATCGACGTCTCCGGCACCGCCTGCCGTATTGGTGCCAGCATCGGCATTGCCCTCTACCCTCAACACGGTGACGACGCCATCATCCTGCTCCGCGCCGCCGATGAAGCCATGTATGCAGTCAAGAACACCGGCAAGAACGGCTTCCGCTTCGCCGGGTGACAGGCAGACGTATCGAAAGGCGATTCGTCGCACCCTCTTTTCGCGCGGGACAGCCTCCTGTCCACCCCGCTTGCAGCCTGTGGAGTTGAGCGCGACTCACCCGCCATTTGAACCACGTCCAGCCCGTCTATAGCCCAATCCCCGGATGCCGGAACCGACGAGATGAAAAAAACGATCGCTTCTCACGATTGGGTGCATCGCTCCGCCGGCCATGGTCGAGTCGAACGCATCGAAGCCTACTTCAGCGGGCACGGCTATACCCCGCACCGCCACGATACCTATGCGATCGGCTTCACCCTGGCCGGAGTACAGCGCTTCCACTATCGCCGAGCGCAAAGGCATAGCCTGCCCGGAACCGTCATGGTTCTGCACCCCGACGAACAACATGATGGAGAAGCCGGCACTGATGCCGGCTTCCGCTACCGCATGCTGTACGTCGAACCCTCGCTGATCCAGCAGATTCTGGGTGGCCAAGCACTGCCTTTCGTAGACGGCGGGCTGTCCAAGGATTCGCGGTTGCAAACCGCGCTGACGCCGCTGCTTTCCGGGATGAATGCGGCCATCGATCCACTCGAGGAAGACGAGGCGCTGTACGATCTGGCGCACGCCCTGGTTGCCATAGCCGGACATCGCCAGGTGCGGCGCCTGCCCGATCTGGCCGCAATAGAGCGCGCCCGGAGCTACATGCTCGAGTCGATCAGACAAACCGTTTCACTCGATGATCTGGCAGAAACCAGCGGACTGGACCGATGGCAGCTATGTCGTGACTTCCGTACGCTCTATGGCACCAGTCCCTATCGCTACCTTACGATGCGTCGCCTCGACCTTGCGCGCAGGCTCATGGTTACCGGGCACGCCATAGCCGAGGCGGCACTGGCTGCGGGTTTTTCCGATCAAAGCCACATGACGAGAAGATTCGCCTCAGCCTTTGGCGTCACGCCTTCGCGTTGGCTGAAGCAGCTCGGACGAACCGAGCGGGCAGTTGCACGATCGTTCAAGACGCCATGATGGCCTATCCCTAGCATACGGACTCCATCTTAGGATCGAGAGCCCATCATGACATCGCTTCCCCGTAGCACCACCCACGACGCCATCAACATCGCCAGCAAGTTCGCGCTGTTCAAAGAACAGTGGAGCCCCAAGGTCATCGCCGAGATGAACGACTACCAGTTCAAGATCGTTCGCCTCGAAGGTGACTTCGTATGGCACAGCCATTCCGACAGCGACGAAGCCTTCTTCGTCATCGACGGACAACTACGGATCGACTTCCGGGACGGTCACGTGCATCTGGCGCAAGGTGAACTCTACGTCGTGCCAAAGGGCGTAGAGCACAAGCCCTACGCCGAGCAGGAGGTCAAGCTGATGCTGATCGAGCCTCGCGGCACACCCAACACGGGGGATCAGACGGGGGAAAGGACGGCGAGAAACGACGTCTGGATCTAGCACAGGCGTCCAATACAATCGTCATTGGCGTCAACTAATGCCGCCCGCTTCGGGCACGGAAGCCAGCAAAACACCGCCACAGTTTCCGAGGCGCAGCTCTCCATCCTTTCGTCGCACCGCGCTCAGTCTCGAACTGAGCACGGTCAGTGCATGGCCCCAGTCCATTTCGCACTCATGGCGTCAGATAGACGCCTCACTCCCACTCGATTGTTTCCGAGGTCTTAAAACCCGCATGGGGACAGCTTTCGTTGTTCTGATCACGCTACCACCTGCGAAGGCGCTTGTTTTGGAAAAGCTCATCGAATCGTAGCCCACCCACGACAAACTGAATCAAACTCAAGCGAGACCATACGCACGCGCGATACGAGCGGCCAAGTCTGTAACGGTAACATCTCCAAGCTTGAGCGCCCTCGGGTCAATGGAGTCATCGGCCCTCAGTACTTCGAGAAAACGCGAGAGGTCATTGGCGATCCGTGCGGTTACTTCGATGCGCCTGTCTTGCGCAAGCAGTTGCGACAGGCGAAGCACATCGTTGAGGTGCTTCCGCACGTCTTTCGAGTCCACGGCCTCACCCTCATCTTTCCTTGCAGAAAGCTCCAGCCAGGCAACGGCTTTCAACGGGATCAGGCGATCCTCGCCAACCCATGGCAGACCGGCCACGATGCGCCGCCCTGCCATGATGAAGTCGTAGTAGCCAGTATCCAACAGGATCGCGGACAGACTGGACACCGCCTCATCCAGAGGGATGGGCGTTAACTGGCTACCCTCCGCAATTTCGAGTCCATCAGGTGTTCGCGCAAAGAGTTCCACCATGAAAGGAAAGCTCGGGTTTGCTGGCTTCTGGAATCGATAGAAAACCGGCTTGCCCGTATCGCTCGCCTGACGGATGCCGTACCCGCCGGCCTCGACAAAGCGCCAGAACGTCTGCCCAAACTGAGGCGTCAGCGCCTCCACGTGCAACACAATGTCGAGATCTTTGGTCGCGCGAAAATCCAACCCCGCGTCTTCCATGGTGAGACTTGCCGCGGTCCCTCCGATCAGCACGTACTGATCAGCGTGGTCCGCAAACCAACTCTGGAACACGTCCAGCCCCTTCACCATGGCAAGGTCTCGATCAATTCATCGAGCGCCGACTGAACTCGTTCATCGCTAGCGGCTTGCAAACTAAGCCATAGCGACAACGGGTCGACGTAGGGACTGCTTTCCTGAATACCTGGGTTGTAGGCCCATATTTGCACCTCGCTTGCACCAGTATCAGGCCCCGGAAGTTCCTTCCATCCACCGTGAAGCGCCGCTTTCCAGCCAGCCAGGTCTAAAGCGTAGCAGGTGGTTCGAGGTGCAGTTAACATCGACTGCGCGGCCAACGCACTAAGACCCGCCTGCCTGACCAAGGGAGTTTGCTCAGGCGCAGGCGGTAACGCCCAGACCGTTCGCTTGACCGGCGAGCGGAGCCTGGGACGAATGCGCTCCCAGGTGTCCCGTGGTCCTTGAACGAACTTCAGTTGTCGCGAACGGCCCGCGACCTGAACATCTGCAATACCAGTTCCGGCGATCTCTCTGGTGGCTCGCGACCAAGTCATCGCGGTGTAGCCTAGCGGCTCCGCCGACTCTATTGTTCCGCACCCTTCGCGCCACGAGCGCTGCACCAAGGCAGCTATCACGATAGCCTGCGCCGAAGGACTTAGAGCCTCTTCATCCACCAGATGCGGCTTACGGAAGTACTCCCGGAGATCAAGCCCCAAGTCGGGCAAATAGAGCTGGTTGCCCGGAACGAGAAAAGGCACATGATGCTCGATCAAGCGTTTGCGCTCATAAGAAGCCATCGCGGAAACGACGTAGACCACTGGCAATCCAGTGATCGCCTCGATTTTTTGAAGCTGAGTTCGCACACTTGCCAGAGGAAGCTTTTCACCTGTGCGCTGAATTGCCATCAACAAGCGTGTTCCTCGCAGGCCAAGTTCTCGGAAATCGTAAGCATCTCTGAGAAAGTAAGGCAGCGACTCCACTCCAGCGTAAGGGCGAATTTCCACCTCCCGGATGGGGAGAACTTCGGTCAGATACTCCCTAACGGCAATGTTGAACTGTTCCATGCGACTTTTATAACAAAAAAACAGCACGATAACAAAGCAATAGTTATCGTGCTGAATTGCGTTACGAAGGTCTCGAGCTACTTGGTTGCGGGCACTGCCAGACGCCCAATCATTCCCACTCGATCGTCGCCGGTGGTTTTCCGGAGATGTCGTACACCACCCGGTTGATGCCCCGCACCTCGTTGATGATGCGGTTGCTGACCTTGCCCAGCAGGCCGTGGGGCAGTTCGGCCCAGTGGGCGGTCATGAAGTCCTGGGTCTGCACGGCACGCAACGCGACGACGTATTCGTAGGTGCGGCCGTCACCCATCACGCCGACGCTCTTCACCGGAAGGAACACGGCGAAGGCCTGGCTGGTCTTGTCGTACCAGTCCGAGGCGCGCAACTCGTCGATGAAGATCGCGTCGGCCTGACGCAGCAGATCGGCGTACTCCTGCTTGACCTCGCCGAGGATGCGCACACCCAGACCCGGGCCCGGGAAGGGGTGACGGTAGACCATGTCGTGCGGCAGGCCCAGCGCCACACCCAGCTCACGGACCTCGTCCTTGAACAGGTCACGCAACGGTTCGAGCAGCTTCAACCCCAGCGTTTCGGGCAGGCCGCCGACGTTGTGATGGCTCTTGATCGTGTGCGCCTTCTTGCTCTTGGAGTTGGCGCCCCCGGACTCGATCACGTCCGGATAAATCGTGCCCTGCGCAAGCCAGCGGGCCTTAGGCAGCTTCTTCGCTTCGGCCTGGAACACTTCCACGAATTCGCGGCCGATGATCTTGCGCTTCTGTTCCGGGTCGGTCACGCCCTTGAGGTGCCCCATGAACTGCGCGGACGCGTCGACATGCACGACCTTGGCATGCAGCCGACCGGCGAACATGTCCATGACCATCTTGCCCTCGTTGAGGCGCAGCAGGCCATGGTCGACAAACACGCAGGTGAGCTGGTCGCCGATGGCGCGGTGGATGAGCGCTGCCGCGACCGAAGAGTCTACCCCGCCCGACAGGCCCAGGATGACCTCTTCGTCACCGACCTGGTCACGAATCCGTTGCACCGCCTCGCCGATGTAATCCGGCATGTTCCAGTCATGCCCGCAGCCACAGATCTCATGTACGAAACGCGCGAGAATCTCCTTGCCCTTGAGGGTGTGGGTGACTTCCGGATGGAACTGGACGCCGTAGAATCCGCGCGCCTCGTCCGCCATGGCCGCGATCGGCGTTGACTCGTTGCTGCCAATCACCTTGAACCCGGGCGGCAACTCGGTGACCTTGTCGCCGTGACTCATCCACACGTCCAGCAGTCCATGGCCGGCGTCGTTGCTGCGATCCTGGATGTCCCGGAACAGACGGGAATGCCCGCGGGCGCGCATCTCCGCGTAGCCGAACTCGCGCTTGCTCGAGCTTTCCACCTTGCCGCCGAGCTGCTCCGCCATCGCCTGCATGCCGTAGCAAATGCCCAGCACCGGCACGCCGAGTTCGAACGCGGCCTGTGGTGCGCGCCATTCCTCGGCTTCATACACCGAGTTGGGGCCACCCGAAAGGATGATGCCCTGAGGCGCGAACTCGCGCACGAAATCGTCGCCGACGTCGAAGGGGTGGAGTTCGCAATACACCTGCTGTTCGCGCACGCGCCGGGCAATCAGTTGGGACACCTGCGAACCGAAGTCGAGGATGAGAATTTTCTGGTGCGTCATTTCGGCCTCTGAAAAGAAGAAGGGCGGCCCGCGCCGCCCGAATTGCATCCGCCCGGTCGTTCAACTGACCTGATAGTTCGGCGCTTCCTTCGTAATCTGTACATCATGGACATGGGACTCGCGCACCCCTGCCGAGGTGATCTCGACGAACTCGGCTCGCGTATGCATCGCCGGAATGCTCTCGCAGCCCAGATAGCCCATCGAGGCACGCAGACCACCGACGAGTTGGTGAATCACCGCACCCACCGCACCCTTGTAGGGGACACGCCCCTCGATACCTTCCGGCACGAGCTTGTCGATGTTCGCCGAGCTGTCCTGGAAGTAGCGATCGGCCGCACCCTTCTCCATCGCGCCTAGCGACCCCATGCCGCGATAAGACTTGTAGGAGCGTCCCTGGAACAACACCGTCTCGCCCGGCGCCTCTTCGGTGCCTGCGAACAGCCCGCCCAACATCACCGCATGGGCGCCGGCCGCAACCGCCTTGGCGATATCACCCGAATAACGGATGCCGCCGTCCGCGATCAGTGGCACACCGGTGCCGGCCAGGGCCGACGCGACGTTGTCGATGGCGGTGATCTGCGGCACCCCCACCCCTGCGACGATGCGTGTGGTGCAGATCGAGCCCGGCCCGATGCCGACCTTGACCCCGTCGGCACCGGAGTCCACCAGCGCACGCGCAGCCTCGGCGGTGGCGATGTTGCCCCCCACCACTTCGACATGCGGAAAATTCTTCTTTACCCAGTTGACGCGGTCCAGCACGCCCTGCGAATGACCATGCGCGGTATCGACGACGATGAGGTCCACCCCCGCCTCTGCCAGCAACTCTGCCCGCTCCTCGGTGCCGGCACCGACGCCGATCGCCGCGCCGACCCGCAGCCGGCCGAGTTCATCCTTGGCCGCCAACGGATGCTCGGTGGACTTCATCATGTCCTTCACCGTGATCAAGCCGCACAATTCACCGGCGTCGTTGACCACCAGTACCCGCTCCAGGCGATGCACCCGCAGCAGTTCGCGCGCTTCGTCGAGACTGGCGCCTTCCTTGACCGTCACCAGCCGCTCCTGCGGCGTCATGATGCGGGAAACCGGCTGCTCCAGATTGGTTTCGAAACGCAGATCGCGGTTGGTGACAATGCCGACCACTTTCTTGCCCTCGATCACCGGCAGGCCTGAAAACTTGTGCTGGCGGGTCAACGCGAGCACGTCGCCGACCTTCATCGTCGGCGGCACGGTGATCGGATCCTTGAGCACGCCGGACTCGAAGCGCTTGACCTTGTGCACCTCGGCCGCCTGTTGCTTGGGGCTGAGGTTTTTATGCACAATACCTATACCACCATCCTGGGCCAGCGCAATCGCGAGACGCGACTCGGTCACGGTGTCCATCGCGGCGGAAACCAGCGGAATGTTCAGGCGGATGTTGCGCGTGATCGAAGTCTGGAGCGAGACATCGCGCGGAAGAACGGTCGAGTGGGCAGGAACGAGAAGGACATCATCAAAGGTCAGTGCCTTCTGAATCACTCGCATGGCTTTTATCCTTACGGCCAAATCCGTATTATACAGACGGTTACCACGACATGTAAGCGTCGCACGCGACGCGGAGCACCTGCCAATGATCGACTCTTGCCACCTGCGACGCGCAGGCCTGTTGTTCGCCCTGCTCACCACCATGGCCTTGCCGGCGGCCGCGCAGGTCTATGAATGGCGCGACGCGCAGGGCAACCTGAACTATTCCGACCGCCCGCCCCCTGGGGTGGAAGCACGACTCATCCGCTCGGGCAGCCCGGCTACCGGCGGCGATGGCGACGGCACGACCGCCGTGCAGCAACCTGCTGCACCCAGCCTCGCCGAGCGCGAGCTGGAATTCCGCCAACGGCGCGCTGCCGAGGCCGAAGCAGCAACAGAGGCACAGCGCCAACGCGCCCAGGAAGAAGAGCGGCAGCGCGCCTGCACTCAGGCTCGCAGCCAACTCACCGCCCTGGAATCCGGCCAGCGCGTGGCACGCTTCAATGAACGCGGCGAACGGGAATTCCTGGACGACGCCGGCCGCGCGGCCGAGATCGAGCGCAATCGCGGCTTCATCGCCCAGAACTGCGACAACTGACTGCGGCACTCGAGGCCCGCGCCATCATGGCCGGGCGAAGTGCGGGCGGACGCACCTGCGAGACGCGCTGGCGGGGCGACGCTCGCACCCCTCGCTTTCACATGCGGGCAGCGCCACCCGCATCAATCGCTCAGGTGGCCGCAGCTTCGGCGTCGCCACCACCTTTCTTCATCACCTTGCCTTCTTCCGCACGCTTCTTGCGGACGGCCTTGGGATCGGCAATCAACGGCCGGTAGATCTCGACGCGATCGCGGTCCCTCAGCACAGCATCGAGTTTCACCAGCTTGGCAAAGACACCGATCTTGTTCGCACCATCGGGCTCGATATCCGGATACTTTGCCAGCAGCCCGGACGCCGAAAGCGCGTCCTTGACCGTGGCGTCCTCCGGCAGGCTTACCTGGACGACTTCGGCACGATGAGGCAGCGCATACACCACCTCCACGCTGATCCGTTCGCTCACAGCCCCCTCCTCCAACCCGGCACTCGCCACCCGCCCCTCACTCCAGGCGACGACATACCCACCTCGAACCTTGTCACGCCGCCCCCTTGCGATAGACCTGCTCCGCCCGTTTGACGAAGGAATCGACGAAGGTATTGGCGATATGGTTGAACACCGGACCGAGCGCCTTTTCCAGCAGCTTGCTTGAGAACTGGTAGTGCAGGTTGAACTCGATCTTGCACGCCGTCTCGCCAAGCGCGATGAAATGCCAGCCGCCGTCCAGATGGCGGAACGGCCCTTCCTTGAGGCGAATGTGCATCTCCGACGGAAAATGCTTGGTATTCTCGGTCGTGAAGTGGGCCTTGATGCCGTGGTAATTGATGTGAATGGTCGCGACCGTGAGCGTGTCGCTGCGCTCATGTACCTCGGCGCCGCCGCACCACGGCAGGAAATGCTGGTAGTCCTCGCAGCGATCGACCAGGTCGAACATCTGTGCGGGAGTGAATTCGATCAGAACGAGCTTCTTGACGTCGGCCATGTCGGAGCAATCGGGGTATCGAACTGCTAGAATCCGCCATTCTACCGCATGGCCACCGCCCGCCGCCGCTCGCAACGCGGCTGTGCGCCAGCGCGCCCGCACATCAATTCTGGTCCGACATGAGCATCATCGACAATCGCAAGGCCTTTCACGATTACTTCATAGAGGAGAAATACGAGGCCGGCATCGTACTCGAAGGCTGGGAAGTCAAGGCGATCCGTGCCGGCCGGGCCAACATCAAGGAAGCCTACGTCATCATCCGGGATGGCGAGATCTTTCTGCTCGGCATGCACATCACCGCCTTGAACAGCGCCTCCACCCACGTACGTCCGGATGCAACGCGCACCCGCAAGCTGCTGCTGCACGCGGCTGAGATCGACAAGCTGATCGGCAAGGTGGAACGTGCCGGATTCGCCCTGGTGCCGCTCGACCTGCATTATGCCAAGGGGCGGGTGAAGGCGACCGTCGGCCTGGCCAAGGGCAAGAAGCAGTACGACAAGCGCGAGGACGAGAAGAAGCGTGACTGGGAACGCGAGAAAGGCCGTCTGATGCGGATCAAGAGTTGACGGCGGGACGCAGCCCCACTCCCCCTGCACTCATGGCGCCTTCTCGCGCGGCGTGAGGCCGGTTGAGCCGGCTTTGTAACTCTGCAATGAGCGCACTGCAATGAACATACTGATTGTCGGACTGCTGATCTTTCTCGGCACCCATTCACTACGCATGGTAGCGGACGGATGGCGCGGTGCGCAGATCGCGCGCCTCGGCGAACACACCTGGAAGGCGGCCTATTCCGCGGTTTCTCTGCTCGGCTTCGGCCTGATCGTGTGGGGCTACGCGCTGGCGCGTCAGGATCCAGTGGTGCTGTGGTGGGCTCCAATATGGACACGCCACCTCGCGGCCCTCCTCACACTACCAGCCTTCGTGCTGCTCGTAGCCGCCTATGTGCCCGGCACCCATATCCGCGCCCGCATCGGCCATCCCATGCTGGCCGGCGTGAAGCTGTGGGCGCTGGCGCACCTGATCGCCAACGGCATGTTGGCGGATGTCCTGCTGTTCGGCAGCTTCCTGGCCTGGTCCATCGCATGCTTTGCGGTCTCGCGGCGGCGTGACCGGCTGGCCGGAACGCGTCGCCCCGCGCTCGGCTGGCAACGAGACGCGATCGCGGTAGTGGTCGGCGTGCTTGCATGGTTCGTGTTTGCCCGCCATCTCCACGCCTGGCTGTTCGGCATTGCGCCGTTCGGCTGATCCTGATTCAGGACAACGCGGCCACGCTCACGAACTGCACGACAGCATCGAGCATCCGGCGCGATTGCGCGCCCACTCCGGGCGACGCCCGGCGAAGGCCGCACGCCCGGGCTGCTCGTCGTAGGGCTTTCTGAGTACCTCCAGCAATTCGGAAATCATGCCGGGATCGCCTTGCTCGGCGGCATCGATGGCCTGCTGGGCGAGGTAATTGCGTAACACGAAGCGTGGATTCACCGCATTCATCCGCGCCGATCTCACCGCCTCAGTCTCATCGTCGCGTGCCACGCGCCGTGCATAGTCGGTGAGCCATGCGTCAATCTCCTCACGATGCTGCAACACCTTGGCCTCGTCGTAATAGGCCTCTGCAAAGTGCTCTGCGCGCGCCTGCCCGGGGTTCAGTCCGGCCAGGGTGCGATAGAAAATCGTCATGTCGACCTCGCAGCGGGTCAACCACTGGTGCAGATTCGCCACCCGCTCCGCATCTCCCTCGCCATACTCGCGCAAACCCAGCTTGGCCGCGTGCATGCGGCGATTCTCCGCTTCGAACACCGCGACGAATCGATCCAGCCCGTCCTGCAGCGGCGCCACCTCACCGAACAGCGGATATAGCGCATTGGCGAGTTGAACGAGATTCCAGTGCGCGACGCTGGGCTGGTTGCCGAAGCGGTAGCGCCGGCCCGTCGCGTCGGTAGTATTGGGTGTCCAGTCGAGGTCGAAATCGTCGATCCAACCGTAGGGGCCGTAGTCGATGGTCAGCCCCAGGATGGACATGTTGTCGGTATTCATCACGCCGTGGACGAAACCCACCCGCATCCAATCCACCATCAGCCGTGCGCTACGTTCGCAGACGCCCGCAAACCACTGCGCCCGCCGGTGCCGCCCATCCCCCGCCGCGGCGAGTTCGGGAAAGTCCCGGTCGATCGTGAAGTCCACCAGTTGCCCCAGCACCGCTTCGTCACCGCGTGATGCGAAAATCTCGAAGTTACCGAAGCGGATGAAGGACGGTGCGACCCGGCAGACGATCGCCCCGGGCTCGGCCCGCGGCCGACCATCGTAGAACATGTCCCGGACGACGTCCTCGCCGGTTTCAACCAGACTCAACGCACGCGTCGTCGGCACGCCCAGATGATGCATCGCCTCGCTGCACAGGAACTCGCGCAAGGACGAGCGCAGCACCGCACGACCGTCGGCACGGCGTGAATACGGCGTCGTCGGCCCCGCCCCCTTCAGCTGCAACTCCCAACGCTGACCGTCACGGTTGACGACCTCGCCCAGGGTGATCGCGCGGCCGTCACCCAGTTGCCCCGCCCAGTTCCCGAACTGATGCCCGCCATAGCAGGCCGCATAAGGCTGCATGCCCGGCAACACGCTGTTGCCCGCGAAGACCTCGGCGAAGGTCGGGGACAGCACATCCTGCTCACGCAGATCGAGCAAGGCGGCGACCTCTGGAGACCAGGCCAGCAGCCTGGGGGCACGCACCGGGGTGGGCAGTACGTGCGAATAGCAGGCACCATGCACCTGCCGCAGTTGCGGCCCGGTCTGCGGATCGGCAGGCAGTTCGCGAACAAAGCGGTTGTCGAAACGCAGTTCGGTCAGGAAATTCGGATTCATCGATGGCGGATGGACGGTTGAATGGCCGCCCCAGCAGGACAAGGCGGTCGGGGGTCGACTACTGCACGGAAATTCAGTTCGCAAGCACTTCGGCTATAATCCCGCGACAATCCTGTTGGAGCATACTGGAACATGGGCTTTCTCGCCGGAAAACGCATTCTGATCACCGGCCTTCTCAGCAATCGGTCGATCGCCTACGGTATTGCGAAAGCAATGCACCGGGAAGGCGCGGATCTCGCTTTCACCTACCAGAACGACCGGTTCAAGGAGCGCGTGGCCAAGCTGGCCGCCGATTTCGGCAGCGACATGATCTTCGCCTGTGACGTCCAGAGCGACGCCGACATCGACACCCTGTTCGCCAGCATCGGCGAGCGTTGGGACGGACTGGACGGCCTGGTGCATTCGATCGCCTACGCCCCCTCGGATGCGCTCGAGGGCGACTTCCTCGACGGTTTCTCCCGCGAAGCGTTCCGGATTGCCCACGAAGTCTCGGCGGCCAGTTTCCCGCTGCTCGCCAAGGGCGCCCGACCGCTGATGAAGGGACGCAACGGTGCGCTGCTCACCCTCTCCTACCTGGGGGCGGTGCGCACCATGCCCAACTACAACGTCATGGGTCTGGCCAAGGCCAGCCTGGAGGCCTCGGTGCGCTACCTTGCGGTCTGCCTCGGCCCGGAAGGCACTCGGGTGAATGGCGTTTCCGCCGGCCCGATCAAGACGCTGGCCGCCTCCGGCATCGGCAGCTTCGGCAAGCTGCTGGCCTTCAACGAGCACAACGCGCCCTTGCGCCGCAACGTCACGATCGAGGAAGTGGGCAACGCCGCCGCATTCCTCTGCTCCGACCTCGCCAGCGGCGTCACCGGCGAGATCATGTATGTGGATGGCGGCTTCAACACCACCGCACTCGGAAATCCGGAACAGGCCAGTTGAACACGGCAGCATGCGCCGCATGAGGAGCAAGCGGCGGCGCACCCAAACCCCGGGCAGCGGTTGAGCAGCCCCCAACAAAAAACCCGGCTTGGCCGGGTTTTTTGTTGGGGGCTGAAACGCTACGACACCTGGTGAAGCGCGCGCTTCATCACCCGCTCAACGCTCCAGATTCCGGCGCAGCGCTGCCTCGCGGATCTCCACCTTGTAGCGGCTCCTCAGGGTATCGACGAAGGCCTTCATCTCGACCTCGGCCACCAGTCGCTCGTACTCGCGTGCGATTCCCTCCAAGCGCACATCGTCGGCCTCGATCTCCGGCCGCTTCACACTCTCCACCTTGAACACGCTGAAGCCAAGGCCTGGCTGAAGGCTGCCGACGTAGGCCGGCAAGACTTCCGAGGATGCCGAGAAGATTGCCCGCATCGCATCGTCAATGCGTGACGGCTCGCCGCGCCGCATGAAACGCGCCTCGCTCCAGGTCAGCTCAACCTCCTCACCAGCCTGCAAACGGGCCAGCACCGCCTCGCCCCGCTCCTGAGCCAAACGCTCGGCCGCACGGTCGCGCAAGCGCTTCACGATGTCCTCGCGCACTTCATCCAGCGGCTGCAGACGTGCCGCCTCGTACTCGCGCACCCGCGCCGAGACCAGGGTACCGCGCTCGATCTCGATTGCTTCGACGTTGTGACCGTCACGCACCGCCTCATCGGCAAACAAGGCGCTCAACAGGCGTTCATTGGCAAACGGGCCGACGTTGCTGCCACCGTCACGACTGATCCAGTCAGACGTGCGAATCTCCAGACCGAACTCGGCAGCCGCGGGCTCAAGACTGTCGTGCTGCTCATACACCATATTGGTGAAGTGCTCGGCCTTCGCGGCAAACTGGCGGCCAGCCTCCTGACGCCCCAGCTCGAACAGGATCTCGTCGCGCACCTCGTCGAAGGGCCGCAAGGCCGCCGGCTTGACGTCCACAAGCTGGATGACGTGCAACCCGAAGTCGGAACGGACAACGTCGCTGATCGCGCCTTTCTCCAGCGCGAAGGCGGCTTCCTCGAACGCGCCGACCATGGCGCCACGACCGAAGAAACCGAGATCGCCTCCATTGCGCGCCGAACCTGGATCCTCTGAACGTTCGCGCGCAAGCGTCTCGAAACGACTGGGATCCTCGCGTACCGCGTCGAGGATCTCGTTGGCCTTGGCCATCGCCTCGGTCACCGCTGCTTCGTTGGCGTTTGCATCCAGACGGACCAGGATGTGACGCGCACGCCGCTCTTCGGTCTGCCCGAAACGCTCGGCATTGGCTTCGTAATACTGACGCGCCGTCTCTTCGGAAACTGCCTCGCGCCCGACCAGGGCCAGTTCGTCGAATATCAGGTAGTCCGCCTTCATGCGCGGTGCACGCTGGTACAAGGACTGATTTGCCGCATAGAAGGCGCTGACCTCGTCGTCGCTGACCGACACCTCGGACTCGAACTCCGCAAAGGGGAAACGCAGCTCGCGCACAATGCGTTCTTCGAGTTGGGCGCGCAGGAACTGCCTCGCCGTGGTCTCGCTGACGAACGCCGAACCCTGAACCGCAGCGGCAATCTGCTGCATCCTGAGGTCATGGGCGACACCCGCCTCGAAACCGGCCGGCGACGTGCCCTGGGATCGCAGCACCTGTTCGTATCGCGCCAGCGAAAAACGCCCCTCCTCCTGAAACATCGGAACCGCGGCAATCGCCTCCTGCAGTTGCTGCTGGGTGATCACGAGGCGATTGTCCAGGGCATGCAAGGCCAGTAGCCGCTGGTTGATGAGGCTTTCCAGGACCGAGCGGCGGAAGGCTTCCGTCTGAAAAAACGCCATGTCCAACTGGCCTTCCGAGAGGTTGGTCAGGCGCTGCTGCTGATCGCGCAAGGCTTGGTCAAACTCGAACACGGTGACTGCATGCCCACCCACGGTGGCCACTTCCGAGCGTCCCGGTGCATCCGTGAAATACGCGTCCATCCCGAAGAACGCGAAGGGGACGATGATGATCGCCAGAATCACCTGGGAGATGCGCTTGTTTTTGCGTACTGCCTCGAACATCGTGATATTCCGTGGAAGCCTAAGATGAACGGCCGCAGCTTGCGCGGCGCGCGTTTGAACCCGGCATTATCGCATTTGAGCGCGGCGCCGGCCACAAGTGCCGACGAGTACGCGCTGGTCCTGTGGCACCCCCCCCTTCTCAGCACGCGCAGGCGCCGGTTGGGCCGCCACTGCCTGGTAGCGGCAATACCCGATGCACGCTGGGGCCTATAATGGCGCATGCCCCTCAACCTGCCTGCTTCCGCCCTACTGGGACTTGCGTACGCCCTCGTTGGCTGGGCGTCGCTGCAGGTTTCGGTTCCACCCGACTTCGTCTCGGTAGTCTTTCCCGCGGCCGGCATTGCACTTGCGGCGATGATGACCTGGGGGGTCGGCGTATGGCCGGGCGTACTGGCCGGTTCGATTGCGGTGAACCTGCTCGCCAGCCCGGATCTCGGCACCTTGGGCTGGGCCTCGGCGATACCGCCGCTGGTCGCCACCCTGCAGGCACGCCTCGGTCTGTGGCTGTGCGAACGCCTGATCGGACTGCCGGCCACACTGGATACGCCGCGCGACATCCTGATGTTTCTCGGCGTCGTCGCCCCGCTGAGCAGCCTCGCCGGGCCCCTGCTGTCGGTGCCGGCATTGGTGGCAAGCGGGGTCATCGCCGTGGGCGAGGCCCCTTTCAATGCCTTCAGCTGGTGGCTGGGCGACACCCTGGGCGTGGTGCTGGCCGCACCGCTGGCCCTGGCATTCATCGGCCAACCCAGCGACGCCTGGCGCCGAAGGCGGCTGGCAATTTCCTTGCCGATGCTGTTGATGAGCCTGCTCACCGCGCTGGTTTTCAATTTCATTCGCGACGGCGAGGAACAGCGCATTCGCGACCAGTTTCTGCGCGAAGCGGAGCACCTTGCCACACAGGTGGACAAGCGGCTCGCGACGCAGATCGAGATCCTGTTCGCCACCGAACGCTTCGTCGCCCTCAGCCTCGGCTTCACCCGCGAGGACTTCCGCAACTACGCCACCCCTTTTCTCCAACGCTACCCCGGCACCCAGAACTTCACCTGGAATCCACTGGTAAAGCGCGACGAGCGTGCCACCTTCGAGACCGTCGTGCGCTTCGCCGATCGCTTGCCGAATTTCGGCATCGTCGACCGCGACGAGTCCAGCCCAACACGTACCCGCCCAGCCGACCCCGCGGACGAATACCTGCCCATTCTGTTCGTCGAGCCCATCGCCGGCAACGAAGCCGTGCTCGGGCTCAACCCGCTGTCGATTCCGAATGCGGCGCATGCCATCGCTCAGAGCCGCGAGACCCATCATCCGATCGCTTCGGAGGCATTCACCCTTACCCAGGAGCGTGCCCAACAGCTTGGCGTCGTGATCTACTACGCAGTCAGGCAACTGACGGGCGACGAAGCGAGTGGTAAGGCGCGCTTCGTCGGGCTGGTGACCAGCGCCTTCCGCATGGACGACGTGCTGGCCGCCACGCTGGATGAAGTGAGCGGACAGGCCTTGTTGTTCTGCCTGCTCGATCGCGATGCGGCACCGGCCAACCGCCGCCTGTCCGGACCTCAGGGCTGCGAACACGACGACTGGCTGTCGGTGCCGCTCGCGACCTCAGTGCCAATCGCATTCACCAACCGCCACTGGGAAATCCGCGTGCGCGCCGCACCCGATTACGGTGCCCGCCTGCGCAGCGCCATGGGCTGGCTGTCCATCGTGGTCGGGCTAATCTCCAGCGCGATTCTCGGCGCCTTCCTGCTGGTGAGCACCGGCCACGCGCGGCGCATCTCCGCACTCGTGGCACAGCGCACCGCGGAGCTCGCCACCACCACTCGCGATCTGGTCAAACAGCGCAGCGCGCTCGACCGCGCCCAGGACCTTGCCCGCATGGGCAGTTGGGAGCTGGATCCGGTCAGCGGCGAATTCAGTTGTTCGGAGGGATTGCGCGCCCTGCTCGGCCTGGCTCCGGAGGAATACCCGACACTCGCCCACCTGCGCGCCGCCCTGCATGACGACGACCAGGCGCGCCTCGACGAACTGTTCGCTGCCGCAAGCACGAGGCGCACGCTGAGCGGCCAGGACATGCGCACCGCCGACACACCGCCCCGCATTCTGCACGTGGTGATGGAAAGCGAATGGAGCGGCGATGCGCTGGAACGCGTCCTGGGCACCGCCCAGGACGTCACCGCCACCCGCCGAGCCGAAAGCGACATCCGCCAACTGGCACTCTACGACGCGCTCACCAGCCTGCCGAACCGCAGTTTCTGGTTGAAGAAGGCCCAGATGGCGCTACGCACCGCACAACGCCACGAAGATCTCGTCGCCGTGCTGTTCCTGGACCTCGACCAGTTCAAGACGGTAAACGACTCCCTGGGCCACACTGCAGGCGACCGTCTGCTGGCCATCGTCGCACGACGCCTGGCCGAATCCCTGCGTGAGGACGACGTGCTTGCGCGCCTGGGCGGCGACGAATTCGTCGCCCTGCTGCCGCGCCTGCGTCACGATGACGATGCCGCCACCGTGGCGCGCAAGATGCTCGCGTTGCTGGCCGAGCCAATCGACCTGGACGGCCACGAACTCAGCCTCTCGGTGAGCATCGGCATCGCCGTCTACCCGGCCGATGGTGGCGACGTCGACACCTTGCTCAAGCACGCCGACATCGCGATGTACAGCGCCAAGGACGCAGGCCGCAACAACTTCCAGTTCTTCATCCCCGAAATGAATGCCCGCGCCCTCGACCGGCTGATGCTGGAAAGTGGTCTGCGCCGGGCGATAGAGCGCAATGAGCTGATGCTCCACTACCAACCGCAGGTCGACGGGACGTCCGGACGCCTGCTGGGCGTGGAGGCGTTGCTGCGCTGGAAGCACCCCGAACTGGGGCTGGTGCCACCAGACCGCTTCATCCCGGTCGCGGAAAACTGTGGCCTGATCTCCCCCGTCGGCGCCTGGGTCATGCAAGCTGCGTTCCGTCAGCAGCGCGCCTGGGCAGACGCGGGCCGCCAACTGATGATGGCGGTCAATATCTCGGCGCTGCAGTTCCGCCGACCGGATTTCGTGGACAGCGTGCGCGTCAGGATCGAAGAAGCCGGGGCTGATCCGGCAATGATCGAACTCGAAATCACCGAAAGCGCGCTGATGCAACCCACCGACGAGTTGTTTGCCCAATTGCATCGGCTGGTCGGCTTGGGCATCAGCCTGTCGCTGGATGATTTCGGTACCGGCTACTCCAGTCTGGCCTATCTCAAGCGCCTGCCGATCCGCAGGCTCAAGCTCGATCGATCGTTCGTGAAAGATTTGCCGGGCGATGCGGAAGATGCCGCGATCGCATCCGCCGCCATCTCCATGGCGCGCGACCTCGGCATCGAGATCGTGGCCGAGGGCGTGGAAACCCGCGCGCAGCTCGAATACCTCGCTGCGCGCGGCTGCCACATCATGCAGGGCTACCTGTTCTCTCGGCCGCTGGACGCGGCCGCCTTCGAAGCCCGCTTTCCCCTGGAGGGGGCAGAGGCCACGCCGGACTGGCTTCTGCCCGGCATGCGTTGAGCACCATCACCTGTCCGCGCGGGCTTACGCCACCTTGTCGAATACCAGTCGGCCATCCACCGCATCGACCCGCAGCGTGTCCTTGGCCGCGAAGCGCCCTTCGAGAATGCCCTTGGCGAGCGGGTTTTCGATGCGCTCCTGGATCGCCCGTTTCAGCGGGCGGGCACCGAACAACGGATCGAAGCCCGCCATCGCCAGCTCGTTCAGGGCGGCATCCGACACTTCCATGCGCATTTCCAGGCGCGCCAAGCGCTTTTCCAGGTACTGCAGCTGGATGCGTGCGATGCCGGCGATGTGCTTCTCATCCAGCGCGTGGAACACCACCACTTCGTCGATACGGTTGATGAACTCGGGTCGGAAGAAGGTCTTCACCTCGGCCATTACCGCGAGCTTGATCACGCCGTAGTCGTCCCCCGCCATCTGCTGGATCATGTGACTGCCGAGGTTGGAGGTCATCACGATCACGGTGTTCTTGAAGTCCACCGTGCGTCCCTGGCCGTCGGTCATGCGGCCGTCGTCGAGCACCTGCAGCAGCACGTTGAAGACGTCCGGATGGGCCTTTTCCACCTCGTCGAACAGGCTCACGCGATAGGGCTTGCGGTGCACCTGCTCGGTGAGGTAGCCGCCTTCCTCGTAGCCGACATAGCCCGGGGGCGCTCCGATCAGTCGCGCGACCGAGTGCTTTTCCATGAACTCGCTCATGTCGATACGGATGAGATGCTCTTCGGAATCGAACAGGAACTCGGCCAGCGTCTTGCACAATTCGGTCTTGCCGACACCGGTCGGCCCCAGGAACAGGAAGGAACCGTAGGGCCGGTTCTCGTCCGCCAGCCCGGCACGCGACCGCCGGATGGCATCCGCCACCAGGCGCACCGCCTCGTCCTGGCCAACGACGCGCTGATGCAGGCGTGCCTCCATCTGCAGCAGCTTGTCGCGCTCGCCCTGCATCATCTTGCTCACCGGAATGCCGGTGGCGCGCGAAACGACTTCGGCAATCTCTTCCGTTCCCACCTGGGTGCGCAGCAGCTTGTTGGGCTGGGCCGACTCGCCCGATTGCTCCGCGGCCTTGAGCTGCGCCTCCAATTGCGGCAGGCGGCCGTATTGCAGTTCCGCCACCTTGTCGAGCTGCCCCTTGCGCTGGAAATCCGCCATCTGCGCGCGTAGCGCGTCGATTTCCTCCTTGATGTGGGCCGACCCCTGGGCGCGCGATTTCTCCGCCTTCCAGACCTCTTCGAGATCGTTGTACTCGCGGGCCAGCTTCGCCAACTCGTCCTCGATCAACTGCAGGCGCTTGAGCGACGCCTCGTCCTTCTCCTTCTTCACCGCCTCACGCTCGATCTTGAGCTGGATCATGCGGCGATCCAGCTTATCCATGACCTCCGGCTTGGAGTCGATCTCCATCTTGATGCGCGCGGCGGCCTCGTCGATCAGGTCGATTGCCTTGTCCGGCAAGAAGCGGTCGGTGATGTAGCGGTGCGACAATTCCGCCGCGGCGACGATCGCCGGGTCGGTGATCTCGACGGCGTGGTGGATCTCGTACTTCTCCTGCAGTCCACGCAAGATCGCAATGGTTGCCTCCACCGTTGGTTCGTCGACCAGCACCTTCTGGAAGCGACGCTCGAGTGCGGCATCCTTCTCGATGTATTTGCGGTATTCGTCCAGCGTGGTTGCGCCGATACAGTGCAACTCGCCGCGCGCAAGCGCCGGCTTCAGCATGTTGCCGGCATCGATCGCCCCCTCCGCCTTGCCCGCGCCCACCATGGTGTGAATCTCGTCGATGAAGAGGATGATGCGCCCTTCGTCCTGGGCGATTTCCTTGAGCACCGCCTTGAGCCGCTCCTCGAATTCACCGCGGTACTTCGCGCCGGCCAGCAGTGCCGCCATGTCCAGTGACAGCACGCGCTTGCCTTTCAGTGTCTCAGGGACCTCATCGTTGATGATGCGCTGTGCCAGCCCTTCGACAATGGCGGTCTTGCCCACGCCCGGCTCGCCGATCAGCACCGGATTGTTCTTGGTGCGGCGCTGCAGGATCTGGATCGCACGACGGATCTCGTCGTCCCGGCCGATGACCGGATCGAGCTTGCCCTGACGCGCTCGTTCGGTGAGGTCCAGGCAGTACTTTCCAAGCGACTCGCGCTGGCCTTCCGCTTCCTGGCTGCCCACGCTCTGGCCACCGCGCACCGCATCGATCGCCGCCTCAAGCGCCTTGCGCGCCAGCCCATGCTCCTTGAGCAGGCGTCCGGCCTCGCCCTTGTCCTCTGTCAGCGCCACCAGAAACATCTCGCTGGCGATGAACTGGTCGCCACGCCGCTGCGCGGCCTTGTCGGTGAGATTGAGCAGATTGGTGAGCTCGCGCCCGACCTGCACCTCGCCGCCGTGGCCTTCGACCTTGGGCAGCCGCCCGATCGCGGCCTTGAGCGCGGCGCGCAGCGGTGGCACGTTCACTCCGACGCGTGCGAGCAGCGAGGCAGTGGCACCGTCCTCCTGCTCGATCAGCGCGGACAGCAGGTGCACCGGCTCGATGAACTGATTGTCATGCCCTACGGCGACGCTCTGAGCGTCGGCAAAGGCTTGTTGGAATTTGGTAGTGAGCTTGTCGAAACGCATGATGGGCATTCCCGTGGATGACTTGACTGAAGCCGAAGGTGGGGGCATGCCGGCGAACTTCAATATCCGACACACACGGAAGCGGCGCCAAACACGTCTGAGTTCCCATGGGTGCCAGATCAAGCGATCCCATTAGAATTGTTGTTGCACTGCAACATTCTTGACGTTCACACTCACTTCCCGCTGGTGATGCAATCAAACACGGGTTAAGTGTGATACTTTTGACGATGAACCCGCAGCTTGGCACCCCGGTCGCCGAACGTGCCACGAACCGGGTTCCATTCCATATCACTTGCGGGAGGAAGCGTCATGGCAACCAAGCAGGACCAGTTCAACGAACTCCAGAAAAAAAATCTCGAAGCAGCGATGCGCCTGGCGCAGATGTCCATCGAGAATTCCCAGAAAATCATGGAATTGCAGGTTTCGACTGCGAAAAGCCTGTTCGAGGAAGGGGTCAATAACGCCAAGGCGCTGAGCGCCGCCAAGGACCCCAAGGCGATGATGGATCTGCGCAGCCAGTTCGCTCAGAGTTCGACCGAGAGAATGCTCCAGTGCGCGCGCGAAATCGCCGAGTTGACGAGCAAGACCCAGGCGGAAGTGGGCAAGCTGGTGAGCGAACAACTGAGCAGCGGCGGCCAGGACGTGTTTGACGCGATGCAGAAAATGTTCCAGGGCATGCCGGTCACCGACCAGAACGCCCTGAACGCCATCCAGACCGCCATGGACACCACCCGTGCGGCATTCGAACAGATGGCCCGCGCCTCCACCGAAGCATTCCAGATGTTCAACCAGGCGGGTGGCACCAAAGGCAAGAAATAACCCGCCCCCTCCCCAACGTGCAAACGGCGCCTGACCAAGGCGCCGTTTTTTTGTCAATCCGCTTGCGCTGCGGAAGCGCCACCCCTCCGGCGCGGCGCCCGCATCATCGGCGCATTTCGACTTCGTCCCAACGTGCAGCGGCCTCGCAATCGCTGTCGCGCGCATCCACCCAACGTGCGCCTTCCGGCGTTTCCTCGCGCTTCCAGAACGGCGCCTGCGTCTTGAGATAGTCCATGATGAACTCGCAGGCCGCAAAGGCGTCTCCGCGATGCGCACTGGCGACCGCGACAAACACGATGCGGTCGGCCGGCTCCAGTCGACCGACGCGATGGATGACCCGCAGCGCAGCGCACTGCCAGCGGCTGCGCGCCTCGGCGGCGATATCCTCCAGCGCCTGCTCGGTCATGCCGGGATAATGCTCCAGGGTCATCGCCCGCACGCCGCTACCGTCGTTGGCATCGCGCACCAAGCCCACGAAGCTCGCTACCGCGCCGATGTCGGCACGCCCGGCAGTGAGCGCAGCCAGTTCCGCTCCGACGTCGAAATCCGACTCCTGCACGCTTACGCTCATGCTCAACCTCCGGTCACAGGCGGAAAGAATGCCACCTCGTCGCCCGGCATGATCGGGTCGGAAGCCTGGGCCATGCGCTGGTTGCGCGCGGCGCGCACATTGCGGCCGCTGTCCAGCGCCGACCATGCGTCGCCCCGGTCGGCGAGAAAGGCACGCAACTCGCCGACTGTCGCCACGCCCGCCGGCAGGGCCAAGGATTCCTCGGAACGCCCGACCGCATCGCGCAGGGCAGCAAAATACAGAATCTTGATCGTCATCGTGTCAGTAAAGCAGATCGCCATAGGGAATGTAATGCACCGTGTCGCCGGCGCGCACCGCGGTGGCGGCCGGCACGTCGACCAGTCCGTCCGCCCATACGATGGACGACAGCGCCGCCGCGCCCTGGTTCACGTGCAACGCCACCGCAGCCTCGGCATTCACGCGGGCACGCAGGAACTCGCGCCGGCTGTCCGGGCGCGGCCAGTCGAACGCAGCCGGCAAGGCAAACCGCCGCGGTGCCAGCTCGCTGGCACCCTGGGTGGCAAGAATGAACGGACGGACCATCATCAGAAAAGTGACGAAGCTGGAGACCGGATTGCCGGGCAGACCGATGAAGGCGGCCGCGCCAACCTGGCCGAACGCAAGCGGCTTGCCCGGTTTCATCGCGATTTTCCACATTTCCAGGGCGCCTTCGGCCTCGACGGCGGGTTTGACGTGATCTTCCTCGCCCACCGACACGCCGCCGCTCGTCAGGATCAGGTCGTGGCCCTGGGCGGCTTCGCGCATGGTCTTGCGGGTGGCCTCCAGCCTGTCCGGCACGATGCCGAAGTCGCTGACTTCGCAACCAAGCTGTTCGAGCAGGACGCGCAGTTGAAAGCGGTTCGAGTTGTACACCGCGCCCGGCGGCAGGGGCTCGCCAGGCATCACCAGCTCGTCGCCGGTGGAAAACAGCGCCACCCGCATGCGCCGCACCACGGTCAGTTGCGCCACCCCCACCGATGCCGCGAGACCAATATGCTGAGCCCCGAGCCGCGTGCCCACCGACAGCGCCGGCTGGTCGGCGGCAACCTCGGATCCCGCGCGACGCACGGCTTCCCCCGTGCGCGGCACGTGGTTGACCGTCACCTGATCGGCGTGTGCCTCGCACAACTCCTGCATCACCACGGTATCCGCGCCAGCCGGCAAGGGTGCTCCGGTGAAGATGCGCGCCGCGCTACCCGGCTTGTGCGCATGGCCCACACTGCCGGCGGGAATACGCTGGCTGACGGGCAGCACCACGCCGGCCTCGGTCACGTCCTCCGCCCGCAACGCATAGCCATCCATGGCCGATGTGTCCAGACCTGGCAGGGCGATCGGTGAGCGTAGCTCCGTCGCCAGCACCCGACCGCGCGAGATCGCGGTGTCGACCTGCTCAACCTCGCGGATCGGCCGCGCCCGCGCGATCAGTGTCGCCAGTGCATCGTCGAATGAAAGCATGTTGGTGTTCATGTTCTGGTCTTCCTAAGGCTCATGAATGGCGTCGCCACGCCCGTCCGCGCACGGGTTGCCCGTTCAGGGCGCCCGTGGCCTCCATTCGACCAGGAACTGGGCGATGGCCCGCGCATCGTCCAGCGGCAACACCGGCAGTGGGCAATCGGGTAACGGCGACTGGGCGGCCACCGCGACGATGTGCGGGTTCTCCGGCCACAGCGGCGGCTTGCCGTTCTCCGCCCGGAAGACTTCGATCTTGGGCACTGCAGCGGCCTTGAAGCCCTCGATCAATACAACGTCGCACGGTGCGAGCAGCCGCAATTGCTCGTCCAGCCCCGGCTCGGGTTCGCCACGCAGTTCGTGCATCAACACCCAGCGGTCGCCGGACAGCATCAACACCTGAGTGGCGCCGGCGGCGCGATGCCGGAAGGAGTCCTTGCCCGGACGGTCGAGATCGAAACCATGGTGGGCATGCTTGATCGTCGACACCGTGAGCCCGCGCGCAGTCAACGCGGGAATCAGACGCTCCAGCAGCGTCGTCTTGCCCGACCCCGACCAACCCGCGATTCCGAACACAATCATTGTCTCTCCTCGATGCGGCGACCCCAGAGCATACCGCAACCCCTGCCGGAGGCGCCAACCCGGGGGTACCCGGCCGCCCCGCAGTGATCAGGCCGGCACCTCGCCATCGGCGGGCGGCGCCGACAGCGCTGCCAGAAACGCCGCGGCCTCGGCCTCGACACGGGTGCGACGCATCGGTGGCAGACTCCGCCACACCACCTTGCCGTAAGGCTTGTCGATCATGCGCGGGTCGCAGATGCACAGCAGGCCGCGATCGCGCTCGGTGCGGATGAGACGCCCGGCGCCCTGCTTCATGTTGATCACGGTGCGGGGCAACTGGTAGTGCATGAACGGATTACGGCCCGATTTCTGCATATGCTCCACCCGTGCGGCCAGTACCGGATCATCGGGTGGCGCGAACGGCAGCTTGTCGATGACCACCAGTGACAGCGCGTCACCAGGCACGTCCACGCCCTCCCAGAAGCTCTGGCTGGCCACCAGCACCGCATTGCCGAGGCGCCGGAAGCGCTCCAGCAATTCGCTGCGCGACCCTTCGCCCTGAAGCAGCAGTGGAAACCCATCCTCCGCGAGCGATTCGGCGAGTGCCGCGTGAATGCGCTTCATCGCGCGCAGCGAGGTGCACAACACGAAGGCTCGGCCCCGCGCCGCCCGGATCAATGGCACGCTCACCTTTGCCACCGTCTCCGGATAGTCCGGGTGATTCGGGTCGGGCATGTCCTGCGGGGCGTACAGCATTGCCTGCTCGCCGTAGTCGAAGGGGCTGCCCCATACCGCGGTCAGCGGCGGCGGCTCCAACCAGGACAGGCCCAGTTCGTTGCAGTAATGGGTGAAATCGCGACCGACCGCGAGCGTGGCCGAGGTAAAGATCCAGGCGCGCGGCTGAGCCTCAAGTTGTCGTTTGAAGACGCCGGACACATGCAGCGGGGTGGCGTTGAGTGCCACCGACTGTATGAACACCTCCACCCAGCGGATGAGGTCGGTCTCGTCCTGCGCCCGCCATCGGTCCAGCCGCTGGCCGAGCTCCTCGCAGCGGCGCAGGCAGTTGGCCAGCCCCTCCGAGCGCTCCGCCTGGGTCGCGAGGACCTCGTGAAAGGCCGCCAACTCGGCGTCCAGCGCCTCGACCGCCGGTCCAAAGGCCTCAACCGCCACTGCCTGGGCATGGGCCAGCCGTGCAGGCTCGGCACCAAACACCAGCCGCAGATCGCGTGCGGCCTTCTCCAGCGCGCGGGTGGCGTCGATCAACAGGCGGCAGTCGCGCGCACCGGCGAGCGTCTCGGAGCGGGTGTCGCGCGCCAGTTCAAGCACCTGCGCGGTCGAGGTGGTTTCGCCGAAGAACAGGCTGGCAGTCTCGGGCAGTTGATGCGCCTCGTCGAAGATCACCGCATTGCAGGCGGGCAACAGCTCGCCCATGCCCTCGTCGCGCAGCATCACGTCGGCGAAGAACAGGTGATGGTTCACCACCACTACGTCGGCCTCCATGGCCGCGCGGCGGGCCGCCAGGACGAAGCATTCCTTGACGTTGGGGCAATCCTGGCCAAGGCAGTTGTCGCGCGTCGACGTCGCCGCCAGCCAGGCTGCGGAATCTTCCCGCACCGCCGTACATTCGGCCTTGTCGCCGGTGGCCGTGGTCTGGGCGAAGCGTGTGATGGCGCGCAGGTCGGCAGCGTCCTGGGCGGTCTGGAAGCGGCCATCGTGCGCGTTGCGCTCAAGGTGGTAGTGGCAGACGTAATTCGCCCGCCCCTTCAGCAAGGCGACCGACACAGGCACCTTCAAGGCCGCACGCACCGTCGGCAGGTCGCGCTTGAACAACTGATCCTGCAGCGTCTTGGTGCCAGTCGATACGATGACCTTGCCGCCGGACAGCAGCGCCGGCACCAGGTAGGCGAAGGTTTTGCCGGTACCGGTACCGGCCTCGGCCACCAGCACGCGGTTGTCGCGGATCGCCTCATGGATTTGGTTTGCCATCTCGAGCTGCTGCGCCCGCGGGTGAAAACTCGGGATCGCCTGCGCGAGCGCCCCGTCCGGCGCGAAAGCCTGCTCCAGCGTGGTCATCGCGACACCTCCCGATCAATCGACGCGGTGCGCTTCGGCAAGGTAGTCGCGGGTGCGCATCTCGATCAAGCGGCTGACGGTGCGCACGAATTCGCCGGCATTGTGGCCTTCGGTGTAGAGGTCGTGGGCCTCGACTTCGGCACTCATGATCAGCTTGACGCGATGGTCGTAGAGCACGTCGATCAGCCAGGTGAAGCGCCGTGCTTCCGACGCCTGTCCAGCGGTCATCCGCGGCACGCCGGACAGCAGCACGGTGTGGTGCTCGCGGGCGATCTCCAGGTAGTCGTTCTGTGAGCGCGGACCGCCGCACAGGGTTGCGAAGTCGAACCAGATCACCCCGGGCGCCTGCCCGACCACCGACAGCGCCCGCCCGAGTATCTCGATGTTGCCGCCGGCCCGTTCGGTGGCCGCCAGCCGGCGAAAGTCGTCGCGCATCTTGCGCTCGGCCTCTTCGTCCGGCGGCACCAGGTAGATCTCCATCTTTTCCAAGGTGCGCAAACGATAGTCGGTACCGTGGTCAACCTCGATCACGTCGAAGCGCCGCTTCATCATCTCGATGGTCGGCAGGAAGTTGATGCGCTGCAAGCCGTTCGGATAAAGCCCCTCAGGGGGGTAGTTGGAGGTCATGACGAAGATCACGCCGCGGGCAAACAAGGCGTCGAGCAACCGGCCCAGGATCATGGCGTCTGCGATGTCGGAGACGTGGAACTCGTCGAAGCACAGCAACCGGGTTTCGCGTGCGATCCGGTCGGCCACCTTCTGCAGTGGATCGGGCGCATTGTTGAACTGGCGCAGATCGTTCTGCACTTCCTGCATGAAAGCGTGGAAATGCACCCGACGCTTGCGCCGATAAGGCACCGAGTCGAAGAAGCAATCCATCAGAAAGCTCTTGCCCCGCCCCACGCCGCCCCAGAAATACACGCTGCGCGGCATGTGCGGGCGGGTGAACAACTTGCGCAGGGCGGAGCTGCGCGCCGCCTTGAAACCGATCAGCTCGGCATAGAGTTGCTGCAGACGCTGGGCAGCTGCGCGCTGGGCAGGATCGGAACGATAGCCGCGGGATTTCAACTGCGCCTCGTAGGCGTCGAGCATGCCGTGCTCGGGAACGTTGAGTATGCGGTGGGGCATGATGGTGTGGACGAAAAGGGGCCGGATCACAAATGAAGCACTGATTAAATCCGTTCGCCCTGAGCTTGTCTAAGGGCATGCCTGAGAAACTCAAGGCTTAGACAGGCTCAGCCGGAACGGTAGGGATTTAATCAGGGCTTCCCAAATGCGATTGTGCCCAAAAGACAATCACCTGTGACCCGCCCCGCCCATCAGGGCGGAGTAGCTCACAGGTGTTCGGGGCGCTCCCGGACCGCGCGCCGGCGGCCCGCGGGCGCTATTAGAAGTGCAGCGGGCGCTTGTCCACGGCCAGGGCAGCCTCGTGCACCACCTCGGACAGCGTCGGGTGGGCATGGCAGATGCGGGCGAGATCTTCCGACGCCCCACCGAACTCCATCGCCACCACGGCCTCGGAGATCAGTTCCGATGCGTTGGCGCCAATGATATGCACCCCCAGGATGCGATCGGTTTCAGCGCACGCCAGCATCTTCACGAACCCCTCCGGCGCAGCCATGCCCATGGCACGGCCGTTGAAGGCGAACGGAATCTTGCCGACACGGTATTTCGCGCCCTCGGCCTTGAGCTGCTGCTCGGTCTTGCCGACCCAGGCGATTTCCGGTGCGGTGTAGATCACCCAGGGTACGGTGTCGAAATTGCAGTGCCCGGACTGGCCAGCCATGATCTCGGCGACCATCACCGCCTCTTCCATCGCCTTGTGGGCCAGCATCGGGCCGCGTACCACGTCACCCACCGCCCAGATGCCGGGCAGGTTGGTACGGCAGTGGCCGTCGACCTCGATCATGCCGCGCTCGTTGAGCTTGAGCCCCACTGCCTCGGCATTCAAGCCGTCGGTATTGGGCACCCGGCCCACCGACACGATGAGGCGATCCGCGTCAAGCTTCTGTGCCGCCCCCGACTTGTCGGTGTAGGCCAGCGAGACGCCCTTCTTGCCCACCTTGACGTCGCCAATGCTGGCCCCGAGCTGGATGTTGAGCCCTTGTTTGGCAAAGACCTTGAGCGCCTCCTTGGCGACGTCCTGATCGGCTGCAGCGAGAAAGTCGGGCATCGCTTCCAGCACCGTGACCTCGACGCCGAGGCGGCGCCACACCGACCCCATCTCCAGGCCGATCACGCCAGCCCCGATGATCGCCAGCTTCTTCGGCACATTGTCGATATCCAGAGCACCGACGTTGTCGCACACGATCTTGTTGTCGACCGGAATGCCTGCCAGGTGGCGGGGCTTGGAACCGGTGGCAACGATGACCTGGCGGGCGCTGACGACTTCGTCGCCGACTTTCACTTGCCAGCCGTTCGACTGCTGGGCGACGAACGACCCATGGCCGTTGAGCAGCGTGACCTTGTTCTTCTTGAACAAGCCCTTGATGCCGCCCGTGAGCTGGTCGACGATGCCGTTCTTGCGCGCGAGCATCTTGGCCACATCGATCTTGGGCGTACCGACGCTGATGCCCTGATCGGCAAAACCGTGACCGGCCTCTTCGAACAGATGGGAGGTATGCAGCAAGGCCTTGGACGGAATGCAGCCGACGTTCAGGCAGGTGCCGCCCAGACGCGGCTCACCCTTGGGATCGGCATACGGGTTGGATTCGCAGCACGCGGTCTTGAAACCGAGCTGCGCCGCGCGAATCGCCGCGACATAGCCGCCCGGGCCGCCGCCGATGACGAGCACGTCGAATTCTTTGGACATTGGGATCTCCCTGGATTGAGATGAGGCGCGGACCACGGCGCGACAACGCGCCATGGTCCGGCTGAACGATCAGACGTCGAGGATCAGGCGGGCGGGATCTTCCAGCGCTTCCTTCATCGTCACCAGACCCAGAACGGCTTCGCGGCCGTCGATGATGCGGTGGTCGTAGGACATCGCCAGGTAGTTGATCGGACGGATCACGATCTGGCCATTCTCGACCACCGGCCGGTCTTTGGTGGCGTGAATACCCAGAATCGCCGACTGCGGCGGATTGATGATAGGCGTGGACAGCATGGAGCCGAACACCCCGCCGTTGGAGATCGAGAAGGTGCCGCCGGACAGTTCTTCCAGCGACAACTTGCCGTCCTTGGCCTTCTGGCCGTACTCGGCGATCTTCTTCTCGACGTCGGCGATGGACATCTGGTCAGCGTCACGCAGGATCGGGACCACCAGACCACGCGGGCTGCCCACGGCGATGCCGATGTCGATGTAACCGTGATAGACGATGTCGTTGCCGTCGACCGAGGCATTCAGGATCGGATACTTCTTCAGCGCGGCAACCGCAGCCTTGACGAAGAAACCCATGAAACCCAGACGCACGCCATGCGCCTTCTCGAACTTCTCGCCGTACTGCTTGCGCAGCGCCATCACCGGCGCCATGTTGACTTCGTTGAAGGTGGTCAGGATCGCGTTTTCGTTCTTCGACTGGAGCAGGCGCTCGGCGATACGCGCGCGCAGGCGTGTCATCGGCACGCGCTCTTCCGGCCGGTCGCCGGAGATGGCCACGGCCGGCGCCACGGGTGCTGCCGCGCGCGGCTGGGCCGTTACCGCGTCTTCCTTGGTGATGCGCCCACCTCGACCGGTGCCGGTCACTTCGGCGGCAGACATGCCTTTCTCGTCCAGGATCTTGCGTGCGGCCGGGCTGGCACTCGCACCCGCAGCGGGTGCCTTGGCCGCCGGCGGTGCGGGCACGGCGGGCACCGGCTCGGCCGGCTTGCTGTCACCTGCTGCCGTCGCGGCCTTGGCGGCGGTATCGATCTGGGCGATCAATTCACCGGAGGTAACGGTGTCGCCATCCGTCTTGATGATCTTGACCAGCACGCCATCGGCCGGCGCGGGGGTCTCGAGCACGACCTTGTCGGTCTCGATGTCGATCAGGTTCTCGTCACGCGATACCGCATCGCCTTCCTTCTTGTGCCAGGCGACCAGCGTGGCCTCTGCAACGGATTCGGACAACTGCGGCACTTTCACTTCGATCAGCATGGATTTCTCTCCCCTGTCGTTCGGTTGAGCATTCTTGGCACGTGCCGTCAGTCGGCGATCGGCTTGAACGCGTTTTCAATCACTTCTTTCTGTTGTGCGTTGTGCTTGGCGTAGTACCCGACGGCGGGCGCGGCCGCGGCGGGACGGCTCACCAGCAACAGCCGGCGCTTGGCGCCGAGCACGTCAGTCAGGTGCTGACGCGATGCCAGCCAGTACCAGGCGCCCTGGTTGCGCGGCTCTTCCTGCACCCACACGACCTCCTTGGCATTGGGGAACTGTCCCACGGCCTTGGAGAAGGCCTCGGCCGGGAACGGATACAACTGCTCGATACGAAGGATGGCGGTGTCCTTGATCTCGTTCTCGCGGCGATACGCGAGCAGTTCGTAGTAGATCTTGCCCTGGCACAACACCACCCGCTTGACCTTCTTCGGGTCGAGCGCATCCACTTCGGGAATCACGGTCTGGAAGCGGCCCTTGGCGAAATCATCGAAGGTCGACACCGCTTCCTTGTGGCGCAGCAGCGACTTCGGCGTGATGATCACCAGCGGCTTGCGCACCTTGCGCACCATCTGGCGGCGCAGCAGGTGGAAGATCTGCGCCGGGGTAGTCGGCACGCACACCTGCCAGTTCTGCTCGGCGGCGTTGTTCATCAGACGTTCGAGACGTGCCGAGGAGTGCTCGGGCCCCTGGCCTTCGAAACCGTGCGGCAGCATCAACGTGAGCCCGCACAACCGGCCCCACTTGGCCTCGCCCGAGCTGATGAACTGGTCGAGCACCACCTGGGCACCGTTCACAAAGTCACCGAACTGGGCTTCCCAAACCACCAACTGGTTGGGTTCGGCGGTCGCGTAACCGTACTCGAAGGCCAGCACGGCTTCTTCGGACAACACCGAATCGTAGAGATGGAAGCCACCCTGCCCGTCCTGGATGTGTTGCAGCGGAATGTGGGTGCCGTGGTCCCAGCGCTCGCGCTTCTGGTCGTGCAGCACCGCATGGCGATGGAAGAAGGTGCCACGGCCCACGTCCTCACCCGAGATGCGCACACCGTAGCCCTGCGCCACCAGACTGGCATACGCGAGGTTCTCCCCCATGCCCCAGTCGAAGAGCAACTCGCCGCGCGCCATCGCCGCACGGTCGTCGATGATCTTCTTCACCCGTGAATGCAGCGTGAACCCTTCTGGTAGCGTGGTCAGGCGCTCGGACAGGCGTACCACCTCCTGCGCCGGGATCGCGGTATCCGCCTCGTCGGTATAGGGCTGCTTGAGGAAGGGGCTCCAATCCACCGCGTACTTGCTGCTGTGGCCAGACAGCACCGGGTTGTAGAGCAGTTCGCCGCGGTCGAGATGCTCGCGGTACTCCTTGATGATCTGCTCGGGTTCGTCGTTCGAGATCGAAGCTTCGGCAACCAGACGATCAGCGTACAGCTTGCGCGTGCCAGGATGCTTGGCCACCTTGCTGTACATCAGCGGCTGGGTCACCATCGGCTCGTCCTGCTCGTTGTGACCGAGCTTGCGGTAGCAGATGATGTCGATCACGACATCCTTCTTGAACTCGTTGCGGAACTCCACCGCCAGCGCCGTGACCAGCGCGACCGCCTCGGGATCGTCGCCGTTCACGTGGAAGATCGGCGCCTCCACCATCTTGAACACGTCGGTGCAGTAGAGCGAGGAGCGCAGATCGCGCGGATCCGAGGTGGTGAAGCCGATCTGGTTGTTGGCCACCAGATGGATGGTGCCGCCCGTACCGTATCCACGGGTCTGGGAGAAGTTGAGCATCTCCTGGTTGACGCCCTGGCCAGCCACCGCCGCATCGCCGTGGATGAGCACGCCCAGCACCTGCTCCTTCTTCACGTCGTCGCGACGCAACTGGCGCGCGTAGACGGAGCCGGCCACCACCGGGTTGATGATCTCCAGGTGGGACGGGTTGAACGACAGCGTCAAATGCACCGGACCACCTGGGCTCATGACGTCGCTGGAGAAGCCCATGTGGTACTTCACGTCGCCCGACGACAGGTCGCTGGCGGCCTTGCCCTCGAATTCGGAGAACAGCATCTGCGGCGATTTGCCGAGGGTATTGACCAGCACGTTGAGACGGCCACGGTGGGCCATGCCGATCACGATCTCCTGGGCACCGAGGCTGCCGCCTACGCGGATGATCTCGTCCATTGCCGCGATCAGCGATTCGCCACCCTCGAGCGAGAAGCGCTTTTGACCCACGTACTTGGTGTGCAGGTAGCGCTCCAGCGTCTCGGCGGCGGTCACGCGCTCGAGAATGCGACGCTTGGCCTCCACCGAGAAGCGCGGCGTGCCGCGGATGCTCTCGAGGCGGCTCTGGATCCAGCGCTTCTGGCTGATATCCGACATGTACATGTATTCGGCGCCGATCGAACCGCAATAGGTCTGGCGCAGCGCTTCGAGAATCTCGCGCAAGGTGGCGCGTTCGGTCGAGAACCCGTGGAAGGAGCCGACGTTGAAGCTCTTGTTCAGGTCGGCTTCGGTAAAGCCATAGAACGAGGGCTCGAGTTCGGCGATCTCGGGCCGTTCGGTGCGCTTGAGCGGATCGAGATTGGCCCAGCGGTTGCCGAGGAAGCGATAGGCGTTGATCAACTGCAGCGTGCTGACCTGGCGCTGGTCATCACCGCCGGCCTGGACGGTGCGCACCCGGCCCTGCTTGGCCATCTGCGCGAAAGCCTCGATGACCGGCCCGTGGGCGACGTCGCGAACCGCGGCGCCAGCCTGGGACTGCAGCTTGTCGAAATACTCGCGCCAACTCTCCGAGACGGAGGACGGGTCGTCGAGATACTGCTCGTACAACTCTTCCACGAACGGCGCATTGCTGCCGAACAAATGCGATGTGGATCTGTGTTCTTTCATCATGGTTTTGCCACCTATCGGCTTCTTCGAGCACGAAACATCAAAGCGGAAACGAACATCCCGGGCAAGGATGCGAAAACGGGATGGCCGCAGACGCGACCATCCCGCAGCATTCAGGCCCGGGTTCCTCTCCCTTCCCTCTCCGCCATCACTGCTTAACGCTGCGCCAGCGGCGGAACATCGCGCCGCGCGGCGCCGATGTAGAGCTGACGCGGACGTCCGATCTTGTACTCCGGATCGGTAATCATTTCTTCCCACTGGGTGATCCACCCCACCGTACGCGCCAACGCGAAGATGCAGGTGAACATCGAGGTGGGGATGCCGAGCGCCTTCTGCACGATGCCAGAATAGAAATCGACGTTCGGGTAGAGCTTCTTCTCGACGAAGTAGTCGTCTTCCAGCGCGATCTTCTCGAGCTCCTTGGCGAGCTTGAACAGGCGATCGTTCTCCAGACCCAGTTCGCCCAGCACTTCGGCGCAGACCTTGCCCATGAGCTTGGCACGCGGATCAAAGTTCTTGTACACGCGATGGCCAAAGCCCATCAGCTTGAAGCTGTCGTTCTTGTCCTTGGCACGCTTGATGTACTCGCCGACGCGCGACACGTCGCCGATTTCCTCCAGCATGTTGAGGCAGGCCTCGTTGGCGCCGCCGTGCGCGGGACCCCACAGGCAGGCGATGCCGGCCGAGATGCACGCGAACGGGTTCGCGCCCGAGGAACCTGCCAGACGCACCGTGGAGGTGGAGGCATTCTGCTCGTGGTCGGCGTGCAGGGTGAAGATCACGTCCAGCGCACGCACCAGCACCGGGTTGGGCTCGTACTTCTCGCACGGCGTACCGAACATCATGTGCATGAAGTTGGCGGTGTAGTCGAGATCGTTGCGCGGGTACATGAACGGTTGGCCGGTGTTGTACTTGTAGGCCATTGCGACGATCGTCGGCAGCTTGGCGATCAGCCGGTTGATCGAGATGTTGCGGTGCTCCTGGTCGGAGAAATCCATCGCCTCGTGGTAAAACGCGGACAACGCACCGACCACGCCGACCATGATTGCCATCGGGTGCGCATCACGGCGGAAGCCGTTGTAGAAGCGGGTAAGCTGGTCGTGCACCATCGTGTGGTTCTTGATGGTGTTCTCGAACTCGACTTTCTGGGACGCGTTGGGCAGCTCGCCGTTCTTCAGCAGGTAGGCCACTTCCAGGAAGTTGCACTGCTCGGCCAGCTGCTCGATGGGGTAGCCGCGATACAACAGCTCGCCCTTGTCACCGTCAATGAAGGTGATAGACGACTTGCAGCTGCCGGTCGACAGAAAACCCGAGTCGTAGGTGAACAGGCCGGTCTTGGCGCCCAGGCTGCGGATGTCGATGACGTCCTGGCCATGGGTGCCGGACATGATCGGAAACTCGACGGTCTTGCCGTCGACGGTCAGGGTTGCGGTGCGTTCAGTGCTCATAGGTCTCATCCCTTTTGTTGCTTACCCGTGTTTAAACAACGAATCGCTTGCCCAAACTGGCGCGTCAGGTCTGACGCAGCAGCTCGAGAATCTCCCCCCAGCGATCATTCGTGCATGGCTTGCTCCCGTTGACCATTGCCCACAAGTCGTGATCCTCGGTCCGCAACAAATCGTCGAGCGCAGCCAGTTGCTCATCGTCAAGACGATCGAAATGCCGCTCCAGGAAGCGTGCGAACACCAGGTCGAGCTCCAGCAAGGCCCGCCGACACTGCCATCGCACCCGCCCCCTGTCGATCGTCATACCGCCCTCGCCACCATCATGTCCTTGATCTTGCCGATCGCGCGGGTCGGGTTCAGCCCTTTCGGACAGACGTCCACACAGTTCATGATGCTATGGCAACGGAACAGCCGGTACGGATCCTCGAGATTGTCGAGGCGCTCGCCGGTCGCCTGGTCGCGGGTATCCGCGATGAAGCGATAGGCGGCCAGCAGACCGGCGGGGCCGACGAACTTGTCCGGGTTCCACCAGAACGACGGACACGAAGTCGAGCAGCACGCGCACAGAATGCACTCGTACAGCCCGTTGAGCTCCTCGCGGTCGTCCGGCGTCTGCAGGCGCTCGCGCTCCGGCGGCGGATCATTGTTGATCAGATACGGCTTGATCGAGTGGTACTGCTTGAAGAACTGCGTCATGTCCACGATCAGGTCGCGGATCACGGGCAGCCCCGGCAACGGACGCAGCACGACGGTCCCGGGCAGGTCGTCGATGTCAGTCAGGCAGGCCAGGCCGTTCTTGCCATTGATGTTCATCGCGTCCGATCCGCACACACCCTCGCGGCAGGATCGGCGGAAGGACAGGCTGTCGTCCTTGGCCTTGAGCCGGACCAGGGCATCCAACAGCTTCTTGTCGGACGCCTCGAGTTCGACCGAGATGTCCTGCATGTACGGCTTCTCGTCCTTGTCCGGATCGTAGCGGTAAATCTTGAAATTGACGGTGCGCTTGCTCATCTCACAATTCTCCGGCGATCAGTAGGTGCGCTTGGCGAGCGCGATCGGCTGGGTATCCGCGCTGAGCGGATTCAGGTTCACCGGCTTGTAGTCCAGCCGGTCGCCCTCGCTGTACCAAAGGGTGTGCTTCAGCCATTCCGCGTCGTTGCGGCCATTGGGGAACTCCGCCGTATCAGGCGCGTCGTCACGCACATGGGCGCCACGGGATTCCTTGCGTGCCTCGGCCGAGACGATGGTCGCGCGCGCCACCTCGATCAGGTTGTCGAGTTCCAGCGCTTCGACCCGCGCGGTGTTCCAGACCTTGGACTTGTCCTTGATCTCGGTGCGCTTGGCCCGCTCGGCAACTTCGCCGATGCGCGCCACCCCTTCCTTGAGCAGACTGTCGAACCGGAACACGCCGGCGTGCTTCTGCATGGTGCGGCGCATCTCCAGACCGACATCGAAGACGCTCTCGCCACTGGTCTGCGACTCGAGACGGGCGATGCGGGCCAGCGAGAAATCCGCGGCATCTGCCGGCAGCGGACGCAGCGACAGGTTGCCGCCCTGGATATCCTCGACCACCGTCTCACCGGCCGATTTGCCGAACACCAGCAGATCGAGCAGCGAATTGGTGCCGAGCCGGTTGGCGCCGTGCACCGACGCGCAGGCGCACTCACCCGCGGCATAAAAGCCGGCCACCGCCGCATTCGGATCGCCATTCTTGGGCACCACCACCTGCCCCTTGTAGTTGGTCGGAATGCCGCCCATCTGATAGTGGCAGGTCGGCACCACCGGAATCGGCTCCTTGATCGGGTCCACCCCGGCGAACTGGATCGCGATCTCGCGAATACCCGGCAGACGCTTCATGATGGTCTCGGGCGCGAGGTGGGTGATGTCGAGCAGCACGTAGTCCTTGTCGGGACCGCAGCCGCGCCCTTCGTTGATCTCCGTGGTCATCGCACGCGAAACGACGTCGCGCGATGCCAGGTCCTTCAAGTTGGGGGCGTAGCGCTCCATGAAGCGCTCACCGCTGCTGTTGCGCAGAATGCCGCCTTCGCCACGCACGCCTTCGGTAATCAGCACGCCCGCACCAGCCACCCCGGTGGGGTGGAACTGCCAGAACTCCATGTCCTCGAGCGGGATCCCTGCGCGCGCCGCCATACCCACGCCGTCGCCGGTATTGATGAAGGCATTGGTGGAGCTGTGGAAGATGCGGCCGGCACCGCCGGTCGCAAAAATCGTGGCCTTGCAATGGAAGATGCAGACCTCGCCGGTCTCCATCTCCAGCGCGGTCACGCCGAGCACATTGCCTTCGCTGTCGCGGATCAGGTCAAGTGCCATCCACTCCACGAAGAACTGCGTGTTGGCCCGCACGTTGCGCTGATACAGCGCGTGCAGCATCGCATGGCCGGTACGGTCGGCCGCCGCACAGGAGCGCATGACCGGCGCCTGACCGTAGTTCATCGAGTGACCGCCGAACGGGCGCTGGTAGATCTTGCCGTTGTCGGTACGGTCGAACGGCATCCCATAGTGCTCCAACTCGATCACCACCTCGTTGGCCTTGCGGCACATGAACTCGATGGCATCCTGGTCGCCCAGCCAGTCCGACCCCTTGACGGTGTCGTACATGTGCCAGTGCCAGTTGTCCTCGGTGGAGTTGCCGAGCGAGGCCGCAACGCCACCCTGGGCCGCAACCGTGTGCGAACGCGTCGGAAAGACCTTGGTCAGCACCGCAGTCTTGAGGCCGGCTTCCGACAACTGCAGCGCCGCGCGAAGGCCGGCGCCACCCGCGCCGACGATGACTGCATCAAAGGTACGCTTGACTACGCTCACGCTCAAAGCCTCCAAAGAATCTGCGCGGCCCACCCGGCATAGCCGACGAGCAGGAACAGGACCAACAGGTGAAGCGTCAGGCGAATGCCCGTCGGCTTGATGTAGTCCATGAAGATGTCACGCACGCCGATCCAGGCGTGGTAGAACAGGGCAAGGAAGAACAGAAAGGTCAGAAAGCCCATGAAGCCGCCGGCGAACATCCCGGACCATGCTTCGTGGCTCATCTCGGGCAGCAGCAGCGCATTGACCGCGAAGATCACCGTGTAGATGACCATGAACAGCGCAGTCGCGCGCTGACCGATCCAGTCGCGCAGACCGTAGTGCGCGCCTACGACGATACGCTTCACCATAGCTTCACTCCGATCAGGACGGTCAGCACGATGCTGACCACGAGGACGATGCGCGAGCTCTTGCGCGCGGCTTCGAGTTCCAGTCCCTTGTGCAGATCGAGCAACAGGAACCGGATGCCCGCACAGAAATGGTGCAAGTAAGCCCACAACAGGCCAAACAGGATGAGCTTGATCAGCGGATTACCAACGATGCTCTTGTAGGCCGCGAACGATTCCGGCGAACTCACGCTGCGATCAAACAGGAACAGCAGGAACGGCAGGAAGAGGAACAGCCCCGCTCCGCTGATGCGATGGAGAATGGACACGATGCCCGGCAAGGGCAGGCGTATCTCGTTCAGCGCCAGGAACTTTGGCCGCTGCTTGCGCACTGTGGCTTCCGACATTTTCGCTTCACCTCTCTCATTGCGGCTTCAATCCGCGATTCTTACTCACTACTGCTGCAAAACGGCGTCGCACTGCGTCGCGCCGGGCGTCACTGCCCGGCGCGATTCAATTCAGTTCATTCAGATAGAAATGCTCGTCGGTCAGATACAGCCCACGGCGCCACTCCACGGGCTTGTCACCATAGGTGTAGGTCACCCGCTCGACCGACAGCAAGGGTTTCCCCTCGGGCACCTTCAGCGCCTCGCTCGCACCGCGATCCGCCGCAACAGCCCGGATACTTTCCTGGGCGCGGATCATGCGCAGCCCGAAACGGGTCTCGAACAAGCTGTAGAGCGAGCCATTCCAGGACTGCAGCACCTCGAGCGTAAGCCCCTGGAAAACCTCGCCCGGCAGATAGATCTCGTCGACCACCACTGGTTTCTGGGCAAACTTCAGCAGTCGGCGTACGATAATGATCGGATCACCCTGCTTGATGTCGAGCATGCGAGACGCTTCCTGCCCGGCCTTGGCACGCCAGCAATCGAGCGGAACACTTTCGGGATGGGAGATCTCGCCGTCCAGCGGCACCAGCCGGAGAAAACGGAACAGCGCGCGCGGGTCGTTGTGCGAGGCAACGTACGTACCCTTGCCCTGCTTGCGCACCAGCAGGTTGTCGGCGGCCATCTCGTCGATGGCCTTGCGCACCGTACCCTGGGACACATTGAAGCGCGCGGCCAGTTCCTGCTCGCTGGGAATCACCTGACCCGGACGCCATTCGCCCGCCTCAAGCGCCTGAAGCATCAGGCCCTTGATCTGCCGATATAGAGGACTGAAGGTCGGTGAGTCGTGCATGATCCCGCTATTTCAGCACAAAATTTTCGCATCGTCCATTCATCATCTCATGTCTTATATAAGACAAAAGACATGATTTGACAGAAAGCCTATCAACTTCTAACATCCTTGCGCCCGCACACATGTCGGCATGTCGCGCCGACGGACCCGCTCCTCACGGCGATTTACCTCCGACGCGTTTCGCCGGGCCGTTTCATCGATGCACCGAATTCACGGAACTCACAGTCTCGCAATTCGCCAGTTCGATTTATTTCAGACGTCACGTCGCTTTCGAGGGAGTAAGGAAATGAGCAAAGCCCCCATCCGCGTTGCGGTCACCGGCGCCGCCGGTCAGATCGGTTACAGCCTGCTGTTCCGCATTGCCAGCGGTGAAATGCTGGGCAAGGATCAGCCAGTGATTCTGCAGTTGCTCGACCTGCCCCAGGCTCAGAAGGCTGTTGGCGGCGTGATGATGGAACTGGACGACTGCGCCTTCCCGCTGCTCGCCGGCATGATCGCTACCGATGACCCCAACGTCGCCTTCAAGGACGCCCAGGTGGCGCTGCTGGTCGGCGCCCGTCCGCGCGGCCCGGGCATGGAACGCAAGGATCTGCTGACCGAGAACGCCAAGATTTTCACCGTCCAGGGCGCAGCCATCGGTCAGCACGCGCATCCGGACTGCAAGGTGCTGGTGGTCGGCAACCCCTGCAACACCAACGCCTACATTGCAATGAAGACGGCCGAGAAGTATGGCCGCGTGCCCGCCAAGAACTTCACCGGCATGCTGCGCCTGGATCACAACCGCGCGCTGTCGCAGTTGGCGGCGAAATCCGGCCGTCCCGTTTCGAGCCTGCGCAGTCTGGTCGTGTGGGGCAACCACTCGCCCACCATGTACGCCGACTACCGCTTCGTCACCTCGAACAACGACAAGGTCAAGGACCTGATCGGCGACGAGAAGTGGAATCGCGAGACCTTCCTGCCGACCGTCGGCAAGCGCGGCGCGGCGATCATCGAGGCGCGCGGGCTGTCCTCCGCGGCATCCGCCGCCAATGCCGCAATCGACCACATCCGCGACTGGGTGCTGGGCTCGAACGGTGAATGGGTGACGATGGGCATCCCGTCCGACGGCTCCTACGGCATTCCCGAAGGCATCATCTACGGTTTCCCGGTCACCACCGAAAACGGCGAGTACAAGATCGTCCAGGGCCTGGAGATCGACGAGTTCTCGCGCGAGTGCATGACCAAGACGCTCAATGAGTTGCTCGAAGAACGCGAAGGCGTGAAGGATTTGCTCGCCTGATCTTCCCGCCGGCCGGTTGCTTCCGGTCGAACCCGGAAAGCGCGCACGCCGCTGGCTGCGCGCTTTTTTTGCGCGCCGCCAGCTGCTATCCTCAGAATCTGCCCCGGGCGACTTACGATGTCGGTCACGCGCAAAGCCGCGAGACAGGCGCCGCCCGCACCTACTCCTCAAATCATAGCGACGCCTCATGCCGACCCACGCAATGCCAGGCAGTGCACACCCGACCCGGGCGCTGTTCAGCGACGCCCGACCCGTACCCGACATTCCCTGCATCGACCATTACGCCGGATCGGAGAAGCTGATCGCCAAGGCCCTGGCGCTACAGGCCACACTTGGGCCGGTGTTCGACGTTACCGGAGATTGCGAGGACGGGGCACGCGCGGGTGCCGAGGCGGAACACGCCGAGATGGTGGCGCACATGGCGGCGAGCGAGGACAACCGCCACGGTCGGTTCGGTGCGCGCATACACGACATCACCCACCCTCACTGGCAGCGCGACCTCGAGATCCTGCTCGCTGGCGCGGGCGAGCGGCTCGCCTTCATCACCTTGCCCAAAGCGCGCTCCGCCGCCGACGTGCGCACTCAGATCGAGTTCACCGGGATGCTTAAGACCCGTCTCGGGCTCATCCGCAACATCCCCTTCCACGTACTGATCGAAACCCACGGCGCCCTGCGCGAGGTTTGGGACATTGCCGCCCTGCCCTCGGTCGAATCGCTGGATTTCGGTTTGATGGATTTCGTATCGGCACACCAGGGTGCCATCATGGCGAGCGCGATGCGCAGTCCCGAACAGTTCGCCCATCCGCTCGTGGTTCGTGCGAAATCCGAGATCGTTGCCGCCGCGATCGCCAACGGGCGGATACCTGCGCACAACGTCTGCACCGAACTTCACGACCGCGAACTGATCCGCGAAGACGCCCGGATCGCCCGGCAACGCTTCGGCTTTCTGCGCATGTGGAGTATTCACCCGAATCAGATCGAGCCCATTCTCGAGGCGATGCGCCCCGACTTCTCCGAGATTGCGGTTGCCTCGGAGATTCTGTTCTCGGCACAGGACGCCGACTGGGGCCCGATCGCCCACGCCGGTCGCCTGCACGACCGGGCTTCCTACCGGTACTACTGGACGCTGTTGTGCCGTGCGCGCAGTACCGGCATGGCACTACCCGCGGAGGCCCTGACGCGCTTCTTCGACACGTCTGGCCCAGCTGCTACGGCTACTTGTGGCGAAAGCTGATGCGCGCCTTGGTCAGATCGTAAGGCGACATTTCCACACTGACACGATCACCCGCCAACACACGGATGCGGTGCTTGCGCATTTTTCCGGACGCATAGGCGGCAACCTGCACGCCGTTCTCCAGCGTCACCCTGAACCGGGTATCGGGCAGCACTTCGTTCACCACCCCTTCCATCTGCAACAGATCTTCCTTGGCCATTCATCACCTCAACTTGATTCGTATGCTTCCGCCCGGCTCTGACAATCTCGCCACCCGTCTCGAGGGCGGCGACAATGGCTGCTGAACGCCGACCGCAGGCGACCGCCACGCATGAGCGGGCGACGAGACAACGACTGCGACTCACGCAACGCCTGCGAGCCCGATCGGCAAGAACCGGAAACGGAACGACTTGTCACGCGCCGGAAACAAGCCGGGCACGGAACCGAGACGTGTCAGCCGCCACCCAATACGGCGCGACCAACACACTGGATTGGAGAAATCCGCACACTCCGAGGCGTTGTCCGAGAACGCTTTCAAGGACGCTCTGCCCGCAAACCGGGCCGGAAACATGCGGCATAAGCTTGGATTATATCACTGTTCCCCCTATCGAGGCCCGGCGCATTGACCGCAGTTATCGGAATCACCGAGTTTCCTTATAATCCATGCCATGAACGCGTCTTCAACCACATCCACAGAATGCACCGTACTGTTCGCCGACCTGGTCGGCAGTACCCAGTTGTACGAACGAGTTGGTGACAACTCCGCGTTCCAGTTGGTGGATTCCTGTATCCGGACGATGCGCAAGACGATAGAGAGCAAGAGCGGGCACATCGTCAAACACACCGGGGACGGGCTGATGGCGGTCTTTGCCAAGCCGGAGGACGCAGCCGACTCCGCGGTCGCCATGCACCTGATGCTGCGCGACGTTCCATCGGGTTCGAACCAGCGCATCGCGATCCGCGTCGGCTTCCATCACGGCCCGGTCATCATCAATGGCAACGACGTGTTCGGAGAGACGGTGAACTTCGCCGCCCGCCTCATGGAACTGGCCTCTCCGGGCCGCGCAATCACGACCGCGGATACGCTGCAGCGGCTGTCGCCCGAATGGCAGGGCTTGCTCAATCGCCTGCCACCCAGGGTGCTGCGCGGCGCCTCCCGCCCGGTGGAGCTGTGCGAACTCAAGTGCGAGTCAGTAGGTGACGTCACCATACTCCAGACCCCCAGCCTGCCTGTCGACGAGCCCGTGGAGTTGCGTCTGTATCTGGCCGACCAGGCTTTGGTGCTCGACGAGGCCCACCCGATTGCGCGCATCGGCCGCGACCTGAACGCCGATCTTCAGGTGGGAGACAGCCGGGCTTCGCGCCGCCACGCGGAAGTCGAACTGCGCGGCGACAAGTTCGTGCTCATCGACCGCAGCAGCAATGGCACCTTCGTCGCCATCGACGGAGAGAAAGAGTTTGTCCTCGCACGCGAGGAGGCGGTGCTGCACGGCAAGGGCCATTTCGCCCTGGGCTGCAGCTGTATCGCCAACCCCTATGCAATCAGCTTCGTCTGCCTATAAGCCGGCACCACATCGAAACCGAACCGCAGAAACACGGCCAATGGTTGACACGCCGACCGAAAAGCGTATATATTTCCGCTTCTCCAGACGCGGGGTGGAGCAGTCTGGCAGCTCGTCGGGCTCATAACCCGAAGGTCGCAGGTTCAAATCCTGCCCCCGCAACCAAACATCTGCAAAATGGCTCGATCACATGGTGATCGAGCCATTTTCGCTTAAATTCATTAAAAGCCAATCACTTATCGGTGGTTGGCTTTTTCTATTGGCACGGTACTCCGCCTCGTGACCATCCTGTGCCCATCACTTGGCGCGATGACCTTGCCACGCAACAGCTTTCCGCAAGGCATAGCCGTGACCATGACAGCGACGCAATTGTGGAACAAGCCACGAAGCAGGTAAGGTGGTGATTTCTCCGCGCAAGAACCGCACGGGCCCCGAGATCCCCCCGATGACTCGACCACTATTCATCAGTTACCGCCGCGTGGATGCGGCCCACGCCAACCCATTCTGGCGTGAGCTACGCAATTTCTATAGTGAGCACTGCGTCTTTTTTGACAAGGATCGCCACGATGGCATCCCTCTCGCCGCAGACTTCAGGGCCGTCATCGACGCAGCCCTGGAGACGGCGGAATGCATGCTGGTGCTCATCGGGGACGGCTGGGTGTCAGAGGAACAGCTGAAACGGCTGCAACGACCGGATGATGTGGTGCAACACGAGATCGGGCGAGCACTGGCGCGCCGCAAGGCCGGAGAGGGTGTCGAAATACTCCCTGTGCTGTGCGGCACCACCAAAATGCCCGAGGCTAACAAGCTCCCGTCCAATCTGGCCGCATTAACCAGGCTGAACGCGGAATGCCTGTCCGACACCCCCCAAGGGCAGGAGGAGGCATTCAAAGCCATCCGCGATTTCATCGACCTGCACTGCCCCGGCTTGCGTGCCCGCCTCTGTAACGACTGGCTGCGCCCGGCTCTTGCGAATCAGGATCTGGCGCAGTCTCGCCTTCGCCAACACATCGCGGTGCGGGACGAAAAAATCAGAATCATCCCTCGGTCAGCCGCTCTGCAGGCCTTGGACAAGTGGTGGCAGGCATGGCCGCAGCAGCATGATGCCTTCGTGCTGCAGGGCGAGGAAGGCGACGGCAAGAGCTGGGCCGTGGCTGACTGGCTGGCGAAGCGGCTGGATGAACCGGGCTTCCCGGTACCGCTGGTGTATGTGCCCACACGGAAGCTTGCCGGCTTTCGCCTGCTGGATGTCCTGGCCGAAGGACTGGCATGGATTCATGAGGATCAGCCTGAACGCCACAAGGCGTTATTGCCTCACCAACTCAACAGGGAGGCTGGGGGTGCGCCCCTCTACCTGCTGGTGGTGGACGCCCTCAACGAACGCCCCAGCCAGGAATGGAGAGAATTCTTTAATGACCTGCGGGTGCTCGGAATCCGTCAGCGTATTGCCGTCATCGTGCTGTGTCGCTCAGGGTACTGGAGCGGGCTGAACATTCCCGATGACGGCCTGTGTGCCCCCTGGACGCTGGCCCCCTACACCGAGGCAGAACTGGACACCCTGCTGAAGTTGCGTGGCAGTTCCCTTCGTGAGACGGAGAGCAGTTACTCCACGGATCTGCTCGAACTCCTCCATCGCCCCCGTTACTTCGACCTTGCCTTTCGCCTCAAGGACGAGGTTGGCCACGGCGGACTGACGCTGGAACGGCTGATCTACGAGGACTGGCGGGACCGAACCCGCCGCAAGGGGCAGATGCCGCTGGACCATGAACAATTCCTGGCCTTGCTGTTGGGTCTGGCGGAAACCTACGAAGACCGTCGTTTCCCGCTGCAGGCACTTGGGCAACAGGCGCAGGACCTCGGGGCGGATGTCACGGAGCTCCGTCACGAACTGACCAGTGGCGGCATCATTGATCTGGCTGGAGGCAGGCTCCAAATCGGGGAGACTCATCTGGCGCTCGCCTTGGGGCTGGTGCTTGCCCAGGAGGTGGAAGATGCACCGGACGCCGCCCACATGGCCGAAGTCATCGCCGCTCGCCTGGCCGGACAAGGCGATCTGCAGGTCCGCATCTGCGCCATGGCCCTGTTCCACGCCCTGATGACCCAGGGCTACCCCGACGCCGGCCGCTTCGCCCTGCTGCGTGCCTGGATTGAGGGACGCAACCTCGACGAGGACGACCTGCAGCGCATCCCTGCCTACCTGCCGTTGCAACCCCAGGTCTATTTGCAACTGGCGGAAGTATTGTGGGGCGAGCTGGACAACCGGCATGCACAGGATTACTTCATGGCCGGCTTGTTGCAGCACCGGGAACACCCCAATGTTCGGCCGCAGCTACTGCCCACCTTCACGCGCTGGCTGGGGTTTGTGCACCCCTGTGGTTACAGGGCGTTCTGGGTTGACACTGATATACCACGCCCCAATGGGACTCCCGATGTCATCAGCAGGCTTGGTTTCAACGCCACGCCGGGTCCGTATCGTGTGCTAGACGACATGAGTATCACAATCATTGATCGCTCTGACCCCAACCTACTGCGACTCTCCCAAGTAGCATCTGGAGTCATCTCGCATGTGCTTGGTCCGAGGTATGGGAATGCACTTGCTACCGGGCTGGCAGCATGTGCGGCAATGGGAGGCAGTGGGGTCGACTTCAACTGGCTGCTCCGAATTGCTCCAGCAGTGTTGAGGCAAGACCTACAACAAAGGGCTGACATTTGGCTGAGGATAAACACCCCCTTGGCAAAACCTGCAGCCAGCCGCTTGCTGTGCGCATTGAGCAGCGAGGAAGCCAACCAACAGATGAGGGAGCTAACGGAAGAGTTTCGCCCACGGTCGAACTCTTTCAGCCCACTGTGGGAAGAGGACGACCTCAAGAACGCACGGAACAATTGCCTTGGGCGCAGCCCCGAACAAATCGCTAATTATCTACAGAAAATCGCGCTGAAGCCGGCTATGCAGCTGCCGCGAGAATACGTCGAAATGATCCAGAAGGCCGGCGCTGATCTGAATCTGAACGAAGTGTCACGAGTCATGGGGCAGACGTCGGAAGACCTCACACTGGAGCAAATCGAACCCGCCCTGTGCGCCTTTTCCCCCTCACGCTATGGTGACCTCATCCGTCGGCTCGCCGGAACGCTGTCGGATCGTCGTGGTGAAGCCTGCCAAGCCCTGAGTTCACGCCTTCTGGAACACATTCCGGTGCTGAACAGTGAAGAGCGATCCATCCTCAGAACCGTCTGGCAGGCTTGTGCGGCTCAGTATCAACCCGACCGCCCGCAGTTGAGTAACGAGGAGGCCTCCGAACTGTTCCTGTTCCCTGCGGTGGTCTTCGAGTTGGATGAGTTGGAGCAGATGCAATGCATCGAACAGCGAGGGATGGCACAAGGAACGTTTTTTGACCACGAACCTGCTTTTCGCCCGATTTCCCCAATGGGTGCGCTCGAAACCCTGAAGCGTTTGCGCAACCTTCCACAAGACAAGCGGCAGGAATTTCTCAACCTGCTCGATTACCTTGCGAAAGCACTACCTATTCCCTGCCCCGAACTACGCAAATGGCTGATGGAGCATTTCCAGACTTTCGACAGCGTCCCCCGGGGGCTTTGCCTGCGGCTGTTCTTCCACACTCAGGATCAGGAAGCCATTGACCAGATCATCACCGCCGGCTGGCGTGTGCAGCCTGGCGACAAGCGGGATTTGGAGAATCGCTGGGGCAGCCTGCTGTTGGCCAGGTTCGGCCAGAGCCTGAGCTTGGCGGATCTGTTTGAACGCATTTCGCCAGAGTATCTCGGCTACGCCATCGTGCAACGGGGCGAGCAGCCGGAAGAAGCGGTTGCGTACATCCAGGCACTCGATACCATCCAGCGCACCATCGTTACGGTCACACGCTCGGGCGGGAACAGCTTGGACACCTTGGCTCCCCACACCCAAATCAAGGTGGATCACTCCGCCCTGCTCCCCGATGACCGCTTGTCTACCGCCGACCGCGCTACCCAGACCCTGCGCATGAATAACGCCGCCTGGGGTGGTAGCGCCGGCAACAGCAGCGTCGACGACTGGGAACGCTCGAACGATCCAGACCGGATGACCGACGAAAGCAATCAGCTGGCGCGGCAGATCTACGCACTAATGAAATCCGAACGCGCCGCCGGCAACCCCTGGTTCGCCAGCAGCTTCCAGCACGGCGCACTGGATCGGGTGGTGGCGGTGCCGGCGCGTCCCTGGCGCGCGTGGATCGCCCCGCTGATCGACAACGCACCCCATGCAGCCCGCCTGCTCGCTGCCTGTCGTGGCTTCTACGAAAAGCTGTGCGCCGCACTACTCACCCAGTCGCCTGCTGATGGCGTCGCGCTGTTCAAGGCCATTTCCCGCCACTCGAACGTGCGCATCACCGAAGCCCGACTCAAGCTGCCCATCCTGCTGCTGGATGCCTTTGCCGCCCCTGCCGCGTCGGAACTGGATGGTCTGCAGACCGGCCTGCTCGGCCAGTTGGTCGACGCCGCTGCCCATGACCTGGCGCTGTTCGAGTACGCCCTGCTCGCCCAGCAGGGCGGGCGCAGCGAGTGGCTACGCGGGCTGATCGAACACTGGCTGGCCTCCGACTGGGAGTTCAACCAAGCCCGGGCGCTGGCCCTGCTGGGTTTCTCGGCACACCAGGAAGATGCAGCCCGGCTTCAGCAATGGATGGCCGGGCACGGCGACTGCTGGCTGCGGGACGTCGCCACGGAAGCAGCAAAGCGCGCGCAACGCCACGACTGGGCGCGCACCTGGTTCCAGCGCTTTTTGGTGCGGGAGGACAGGGTGGAATCCTGGGCCGCCTTCCGCCTCTTCCTGCGCTGCGCCGACCGCCGCGTGTGGCTGTGGCTGCATGACAGCGGCCTGCAAGACGCCGCCCGCTGGAAACAGGAAGCATTCCACTTCAATCTGGGCACGGTGATGTCCGCCTGCAAGGAAGGGGAAAAGGGCTGGCAAGACCGCTTCATCAACCACAAGGTCAAACCCGACGAGTACTGGCCGTGGATGGGGAAATACCTGCAGACCAATCAATGAGTTGGTACCTGATACCGGACGAAGCCCCTGCCTAGCCCATCCTACTATCATGACCGAAGGCCCTGTACCGTTACAATTCGTGATCCCTTTGGCGCTGGAGTCCCCATGTCACCCCTTTGCTTCGTCCTCATGCCTTTCGGCTGCAAACCGGCCGGCGACGGTCGTCTGGTGGATTTTGATGCGGTGTATCAGCAACTGATCGCCCCCGCGGTGCAGGCGGCGGGGCTGGCGCCCTTGCGGGCGGACGAGGAGCAGGCTGGTGGGGTGATCCACAAGGCCATGTTCGAGCGGCTGATCCTGTGCGAATTCGCGGTGGCGGACCTAACCTCGGCCAATGCCAACGTCTTTTACGAACTGGGCATCCGCCATGCCCTGCGGCCGGCGACGACCCAACTGCTGTTTGCCGAAGGCCGCGGGCAATTGCCCTTTGACGTGGGCCTGTTGCGGGGCCTGCCCTATCGGCTGGGAGAGGATGGGCGGCCGAAACACGTATCGGAAGACATGGCAACACTGACGTCCAAGCTCAAGGCCGCGCGGGAGCACTTCACCGACAGCCCCCTATTTCAGCTGGTGGAGGGTTTTCCGGACATCCAGCGGCTGAAGACCGATGTCTTCCGCGAGCGGGTGCAGTACGCCGAGGACTTCAAGGCCCGACTGGCGGATGCGCGCCGGCGGGGGCCGGAGGCTGTGGCGGCAGTGGAAGCCGCGCTGGGAGACGTCGTCCTGGCAGATGCTGGCGTGGTCATCGACCTGATGCTTTCCTACCGGGCGGTGTCCGCCTGGCAGCAGTTGGTGGATCTGGTGGCGCACATGGCGCCACCTCTGGCCGCCACGGTGATGGTGCGGGAGCAGCTGGGCATGGCCCTCAATCGCCTAGGCCAGAGCGAGGAAGCTGAGCGGGTGCTGACCACGCTGATCCACGAGCGCGGCGCCAGCAGCGAAACCTGCGGCCTGCTCGGCCGGGTCTACAAGGACCGCTGGCAGGCAGCACTGAAGGCCGGGCAAAGCGCCCGCGCCCTAGGCGTGCTCAAACAGGCCATCGACGCCTACCTGCAGGGCTTCGAGAACGACTGGCGCGACGCCTACCCGGGCATCAACGCCGTTACCCTGATGGAGCTGCAGAATCCCCCCGACCCCCGCCGGGCCGCCCTGCTGCCGGTGGTGCAATACTCGGAGGAACGCCGCATGGCTGGCTGCCAGCCGGACTACTGGGACCACGCCACCCGCCTGGAACTGGCCGTCCTCGCCCGCCAGCCCGAAGCTGCCCGCCAGGCGCTGGCCGATGCCCTCGCCCACCTGCGCGCCCCCTGGGAAGCCGACACCACCGCCAACAACCTGCTACTGATCCAGCAGGCCCGCGAGGCTCGCGGCGAAGCGGACGACATGGGGCTGGCCGGGTTGATTGCCGAATTGCGGGCTGCGGCGGGCTGATCCAGGCGTCCCACCGACCTGTATGCGCACGATTGACCGTCCCGGCTCCTTCAAGCGCGACTAGAAACGCGAGGCCTGAAGTTGGAGTTTTGCAGGGACAGTGTGACGCGCGAAGAGTTACCGAGGAAACTTCCGTCGGATGTTGTCACACACGAGGCAGCTCAATCCCAGCGATCTCGGGACATAGCGCCAAGTAGCACCAAAACCTGCAACGCAATTTCTCTTGACTACGACCAATCTTTTCGGACTCAATGACCCGGGTCGCAGGTTCAAATCCTGCCCCCGCAACCAAACATCTGCAAAAGGGCTCGATCACACGCTGATCGAGCCCTTTTCGCTTCCGGTCGTTGAGGACTCCGCCTGCGCGCCAAACCATTCGGCCGTCGCGTCGTCCGCTGGAAAAAACAACTCCAGGCGCAAATCCTTCAGACTCAAGTCGAATGGCGTGCCAACCGTGGTAATCATCGAAAACAGGGCGAGGCGCGTGTGCCCCTTGCGAAACCGCAGGACCAGGGTGGGCGCGAGATCAACCTCCTGTGCCGCCCGCATCAATCCGGTGAGATCCGTGAGCATTGCGGCACGCTCCAGCATCGAGCGCAACCGCTGATCACCGTCCTCAAGCAAGGCCTCTGCACGCAGACGTCGAATCAACCACGCCGCGACTTCACCCCAGTTCTCGATGTATGGCTTGAGGCACGTATCGCTAAACACCATATCGACCACCGCCGGAGCATCGACGGTCGCGGGCGCGTTTCCGAGCAGGAAGCCAAGTAAAGAAGCAAAGCCCGCATTCGCCGCTCGAATGGTATAGGCGCCATCCACGAGCATGGCGGGGAAAGGCTCCTGCTTGCGCAACACGTACGCGATAGCCTGTTCGACCGGGCGCATGTCGGGTGCGTCCATTGCACGCTCGCGAAAGGCCGGCGCGAAGCCGGCCGACAACAGCATCTCATTCTGTTGAGGGAGTGGCACATCGAGAGCAGATGCCAGATTGAGCACCGCTGCGCGGCTCGGACGGCTACGCCCCGACTCCAGAAAGCTCAGGTGTCGCTGGGACATGCCGCAGGCGAGCGCCAGATCGAGTTGGCTGGTGCCCCGCGTGCGACGCCACTTTCTCAACAAGAGTCCGAAGTCCTCGGCAACTGTCATTTCAATTCCACCTATGCGTGTGAGGCGACGCCCTGCGTGCCACCTGCCCGGGCGCGCAGCGCCAGGAAAGGTCGCTCACGGCAGCGGGCGCAAACGGCAGGCGCCGCCACGCGCACTTATCCTCGATTCCTGCGCGCGTGCCAATTACCTCGCAGGTAATTGTCGCATCGACACGCAGCACGCATGATGACCTCGCATCCCAACGCACTCAGGAGAGCGAAAATGCATACCATGACACGCCGCACGTCGTCACATTCGACAGAACACGCCACGCATGCCAGGACACTCTGGCCGTTTCACCTTGGTGCGCTGTCCGACTGCATCGCCGGACTCGGGCTCATTGCGTTCCCCAAGGCGATCGCCGCCACACTGCTGCCCGCACACGAGCAGCTACTGGGATTCGCCACCCCGTCGGCACTCCAGTTCATCGGCGTGATCTTGATACTCTTCGCCCTGGAGACTCTGCTGGTAGCCCGCGCAAACGGCCCGTTCAAGCGCTTCCGGCCGGCGATTATCGCGATCAACTGGGCAACCGCCCTGACGGCACTGGCGCTTGCGCTTCTCGCCTTCAGCGCCCTGCCAGGCGTCACCATCGCCGTTCTGGTCGCGATGGGGTTGGCACTCGCCGCCCTCGCAACCCTGCAGCGGCGCGTGCCATGAGCTCGCTTGAAGCCAACGCCACACAAGGAAGAATCGCATGAAAGCCTACATCGTCGGCCTGATCCACAAAACCCGCTTCGGCCCGGACGTCGTCGAGTACCTCCGTCACATCGACGCGACCCTTGCCCCCTTCGCCGGCCGATATCTCGTCCATGGTGGCCCCTACCTGCCGTTGGAGGGCGAGCCGGCCGGTGACCTGATCGTGATCGAGTTCCCCAGCAAGGACCAGGCCCTTGGCTGGTATCACTCGGACGACTACTCGCGGATCAAACCGTTGCGCACCAACCACTGCGATGGTGTGGTGTTCATGGCGAGCGGCGTACCGGACACGCACAAGGCAACGGACATCCTCACCGCCGCACCTGAGGCGTGACGCGGTCAACGCGGTGGGGCAGGCGCAGTCTCGTGCGCGGCCTCGCGTGACAAACGCGTATTCGCACCAAGAACGCCGCCCGAACGCCGCCGGAGCATGTGCGACGCTTGCCCCGGCGGCGGAACCCCAGAGTCGTCAGTCCGCAGTGATGACACCCCGACGAATCTGGTCACGCTCGATGGACTCGAACAAGGCCTTGAAGTTGCCCTCTCCAAAGCCCTCGTCGCCCTTGCGCTGAATGAACTCGAAGAACACCGGCCCGAGCAGCGTGCCCGAGAAGATCTGGAGCAGCAGTCGTGGCGCCCCGCCTGTGGTGTCACCGTCAAGCAGGATGCCGCGCGACTGCAACTCGCCGACCGGCTGAGCATGCCCGGGCAAGCGTTCGGACAGCATCTCATAGTAGGTTTCCGGCGGCGCGGTCATGAACGGCAGTCCCGCCGCCTTGAGGGCGTCCCAGGTCGCGATGAGGTCGTCCGTATACAGCGCGATATGCTGGATCCCCTCGCCGTTGAACTGCATCAGGAACTCCTCGATCTGCCCCGTCTTGCCCGAAGCCTCCTCGTTCAGCGGAATGCGGATGCGACCGTCCGGCGCGGTCATCGCCTTGGAGGTCAGGCCGGTATACTCGCCCTTGATGTCGAAGTAGCGGATTTCCCTGAAGTTGAACAGCTTCTCGTAGAAATTCGCCCAGTAGGCCATGCGCCCACGATATACGTTGTGGGTCAGGTGGTCGATGTACTGGAGCCCATGCCCGATCGGCCGGCGGGCAACACCGTCGATAAAGCGGAAGTCAATGTCGTAGATGGAGTGACCGTCCTCGAACCGGTCGATGAGGTACAACGGCGCACCACCAATCCCCTTGATCGCGGGTAGACGCAACTCCATCGGCCCGGTCGGGATGTCGACCGGCTGCGCGCCCAACTCCAGCGCACGCGCATACGCAGCCTGCGAGTCCTTGACGCGAAACGCCATGCTGCAGGCGGAGGGGCCGTGCTCGGCCGCGAAATAGAAGGCGTTGCTGCGCGGCTCCTCGTTCAGGATGAAATTGATCTCGCCCTGCCGATACAGGCGCACGTTCTTGGAACGATGATGTGCAACCAGTGTGAACCCCAGCATCTCGAATACCGGCTCGAGCACGCCCGGGATGGGTGACGCAAATTCGACGAACTCGAAGCCCATCAAACCCATTGGATTTTCATACAAATCAGCCATTTTCTTCTCCTGACGAATTCCATTCCGATCGCCGCGCGGCATGCATGGCAGCGCCAGTCCGCGGCAGTACGAGCTCCCGCCCGGCGCTCGAGCGTCAGCGGAACGCCGCTTGGTCGAGTCGTGGCTGGACGTGCGGCTTCCCTTGGACGCAGGATCCGGAACGGGAGCACAAGACACCGTTCATTCCTGCCGGACCGTCGACACCATGCGGATGAGACAGTCCGGCGCCCGACCGGATGGTCGCGACACGCGGAAGAACGGTTGGAACATGGGCGATCGCCAACGGCGACCACCAGTGGGCGGAACGCCCAGGAAGGTCAGGAATGCGGAGGCGCACCCGGAAGCCCCCGCGTGCTGCGGGCCAGGTGTTCGCCAATGAAAAGTAGATAACCGCTGCTCATGTCGGGGTTCCCGAAGCGGCCGCAGGAGGAATGCCCCTGCATACCGATTGCAGACGGGCCACCAGGCGGCGCCGGCAACGGATACGACGTCATGCCCGGGCCACGCCCGGACCAGCGCTTTGCGCCTGACCGATGCGGGCAGGACACACGTCATTCGTCCCCAACACCACCCAGCCCTCCCTGCCCGCTGTCCGCGGTTTCTTTCGAGGTGCCCGGTTTCCGCAGACTATAGCAGAGAACCTCGAATCAATCCTGGCCTGAACCGACCGCCGCGCGACGCAGGCGATCAAGCACCGCGTCCCATTCGGGACCATCGGGCGGCATCGTCACCAGCAGTAGATCCGCCCCCAGGCCATCGAGCGTGCGCAGATTCGCATACAAGTCATGGGCGTAGCCACGCGCATCGGCCGGTGCGTCCAGCCAGGCTCGCACATCCGCTCTCGCTTGACCGTTGCCTGCGACGGACAACACCGCAACCCGCCGCCCGACCGCAACTGCGCTGTCGAGCGCAGCGTCCAGCGCCTGGGGAGGGAGCAGCCGTAGCGGCGTGCTTGGTGCATAGTGCGCGGCGAGCGAACCAGACACCCGGGGCGTACCTTCCGGCGGCGTCGCGGAATGGTTGGCACTGGAAGGCCAGCGGCCGATCACCGCCGCGATGTCCGCGGCGCTGATTGCCCCCGGGCGGAGAACGCGCGGCGCAGATCCGGAAAGGTCGAGAATCGTCGATTCGATGCCCACAGCACATGCGCCACCGTCCAGCACCATGGCGACACGCTCGCCGAGTTCATCGGCCACATGTGCGGCAGTCGTGGGACTGATGCGGCCAAAGCGGTTGGCGCTGGGCGCCGCAACACCCGAATCGAAAGCCCTCAGCAAGGCGAGCGCCACGGGGTGGCCGGGCACGCGGACGCCGACGGTGTCCTGCCCGCCCGTCACCTCGTCGGGCACGCATGGGTCACGTTTGAGAATCAGGGTCAGCGGCCCTGGCCAGAAGGCCTTGGCAAGCGCCAGGGCCTCCCGCGGGATGTCGCTCGCCCATCGCGGCAGGTGCTCGGCGTCGGGGAGGTGGACGATGAGCGGATGGTCGGCCGGCCGCCCCTTGGCTGCGAAAATGCGCCCTACCGCCTCAGGGTTCAGCGCGTCGGCAGCCAGTCCGTAAACCGTCTCGGTGGGCATGCCCACCAGTTCGCCGGCACGCAGCAGGTCAGCCGCGGTGGCGATGTATTCGGGCGTGGGCGGGACGATCATCAAGCTTCGTCGCAAATGCCGATTGCCGCACGGGCGGCGAGCGCCCGCGCCAGCACCGCGTCGACATCATCGCCAATCACGGTGAAGTGACCCATCTTGCGTCCCGGGCGGGCATGGTGCTTGCCATAGAGATGCAGTTTCAGCCCTGGCACCGAATGCAGCACCGACCAGTCCGGCTCGCGATAGCGCTCGCCGTCGAACCACAGCTCCCCCAGCAGGTTCACCATGACTGCCGCCGAGTGCTGTCGCGCCTCACCCAACGGCAAGCCTGCCAGCGCCCGCAGCTGTTGTTCGTACTGGCTGGTGACGCAGGCGTCCAAGGTATGGTGGCCACTGTTGTGCGGACGCGGCGCCATCTCGTTGACCTGGAGTTCGCCGCGGCTGACGAAGAACTCCACGCCCAGGGTGCCGACGTAGCCCAGCCGCTCGGCGATGCGTTCCGCCACCGCCTGGGCATGGTCGCGCTGGCTGGCGCTGCCCCGGGCCGGCGCGATGGTCACGTCGAGAATGCCGTGGCGGTGGCGGTTCTCCGCCGTCGGGAAGCACTTCACCTCACCCTGAGCGTCGCGCACCAGCACCACCGACAACTCGTAGTCGAGATCGAGCATGCGCTCCAGCACACAGGGCTCGCCCTTGAACGCATGGAACGCGTGCAGTGCCTCCGCACGGTCGGCTACCCGCGCCTGACCCTTGCCGTCGTAACCGAAGCGCGCCACCTTGAGCACGCCGGGGAACAGGCCGGCATCGGCGGCAGCGATGTCCGCTTCGTTGCGAACGATGGCAAACGGGCCGTGTGGCAAGCCATTGTCGGCCAGAAAAGTCTTTTCGGCGATGCGGTTCTGGCACACCGCCACTGCCGACGCCGACGGGTGCACGGCGATGAATTTCGCAAGATAGTCGAGCGTGCCGGACGGCACGTTCTCGAACTCGGTCGTGACCGCCGCGCACGTTTGGGCAACTTCATCCAGCGCCACATGGTCGTCATAGGCGGCCACCAGATGGCGATCGGCGATCAGGCCTGCCGGGCTGTGGGGGTCGGGATCGAGCACCCACACCTTGTAACCCATCTCGTGCGCGGCGGAAACGAAGAAGCGGCCCAACTGGCCGCCCCCCAGCATGCCGAGCGTGGCAGGTGGCAGAATCATTCTTGCTCCAGCTTCATGTCGAGCACCGCCTGAGTCTGGCGGGCGCGGAAATCGGCAAGGCGCGCGGCCAAGGCTGCATCCTCCACCGCGAGCATGGCGACCGCGAACAAGGCCGCATTGGCCGCCCCCGCCTCACCGATCGCAAAGGTCGCCACGGGTATGCCCTTGGGCATCTGCACGATGGACAGCAGTGAATCCTGCCCCGACAGCGCGCGCGATTGCACCGGCACGCCCAGTACGGGCAGCGTGGTCTTGGCAGCCACCATGCCAGGCAGATGAGCGGCGCCACCCGCCCCCGCGATGATCGCCTTGAGGCCACGCCCGCGCGCGCCTTCGGCATATTCGAACATCAGGTCGGGGGTTCGATGCGCCGACACCACGCGGGCCTCGTACGGTACGCCGAACTCGTCCAGAAACGCCGCCGCCGCCTTCATCGTCGGCCAGTCGGAGTTCGACCCCATGATGATGCCCACCAGCGGCGTCATGTCCGCGCCGCTCACGCCCGCGCCCCCTGGTCTGCGTCGCGCAGCGTGCGCGCCGCAGACTCGACCGTGTTGGCAAGCAACATGGTGATCGTCATCGGCCCGACGCCCCCCGGCACCGGCGTCACCAGCCCCGCCACCTCACGCACTGAGGCGTAATCGACGTCGCCACACAGCTTGCCTGCATCCGGACCGCTGTCGATGCGGTTGATGCCGACATCAATGACCACCGCGCCCGGCTTGATCATGTCACCGGTGATCATGCGGGGCCGCCCCACCGCCGCCACTACGATGTCGGCTCGGCGCAGATGGGCGGCCAGGTCATGGGTACGGGAATGGCACACGGTCACCGTCGCACTGGCGTTGAGCAGCAGCATCGCCATCGGTTTGCCGACGATGTTGGAACGCCCGACCACCACCGCTTCAGCCCCTTTCAGTGGCACGTTCTCGGCCTCCAGCATCTTCATCACCCCATGCGGCGTGCACGGAATGAAACCCTCCTGCCCCTGGGACAGGCGGCCGACGTTCTCCGCGTGAAATCCGTCCACATCCTTGCGGATGTCGATCGCCTCAAGCACCGCGGCCTCGTCGAACTGCGGCGGCAGCGGAAGCTGGACGAGGATGCCATGGACCGTCGGATCGGCGTTGAGCGCGGCGATGCGGGTCATCACCTCAGTGGGGTCAGCGTGCTCGGGGAAATCGTAGCGCAGCGAACGAATCCCGGCCTTCTCGCAGGCGGCGACCTTGTTGCGCACGTACACCGCCGACGCCGCATCGGCGCCGACCAGAATCACCGCGAGACACGGCGTCACCCCCCTGTCCGTGAGCGCCGCCGCACGCGCGGCGACGTCCGCGCGCACGCGCTCGGCCAGCGCCTTACCGTCGAGAATACGAGCCGTCATCTGTCCTGATCTCGAAAAAGGCGAGATTCTATCGCAACATCAGCCACTTGTGCGATCGCCCCGCTTACCCGAAGGAGGTCGGGCATTTCAGACCGATCTGGTCGATCCTGCCACGTCCATCCAGGTGCCTGACCGTGAGCATGAACGCCCCGATCCCGATACGATCCCCTTCCACCGCCTGCCGACCGAGCCGGCGGATCAGCAGATCGCGCAGAACCATCGCGGCCTCGTCTGGTGCAAGCTGCAGGCCGTAGGCCGAGGCAAGGTCACTGGCCAGGCAATCCGCCGCCACCGTGAACTCGCCGAAAAAGCCAGCGTTGCGGCTGAGTTCGAACACATCACCCTTGGCAAAGGCCTTGGCCAGCGGCTCCGCAGCCGCATCTGACGCAATCACCCACACCGAATCCCCAGGCTGCATGCGCACCTCCTGGGACAGTGGCACCAGTTCGCCACGGCGCAACACCGCCGCGCAGCGCGCCTCCTCGCCTGCGACCTGCTTCACCAGTTCATCGGGGTTGGTGCCGGCGGCCAGTGAATGCTCGCCCACGCAATACTCCATCAGATCGAGTGCGGCCGTTTCACCAACCCAGACCTCCATCCGGTCCTGGGGCTCGTCGCGTGGTGGCACCACCACTTTCAGCGCGTGCGCGGCCACCGGGACGGTGGCGCCCTGAACCAGCAAGGACACCAGCACCACCCCGAAGGCCACCTCGAAGATCAGTTGCGACTGGGGCACGCCCATCATCAACGGGTAGATCGCCAGCACGATGGGGACGGCGCCGCGCAAGCCCACCCAGGAAATATAGGCCACTTCGCGCCGGTCGAAACGAAACGGCAACAGGCTGGTGACCACCGCGAAAGGCCGGGCGACCAGCATCAGGAAGAGTGCCATCGCCAACGCCGGGCCGACGCGGTCGATCAGGTGCGAAGGGGTGACGAGCAGGCCGAGCACCAGGAACATGCCGGCCTGGGACAACCACGCCAGTCCGTCCATGACCCGAAAAACGTGTTCGGTGGCATGACAGCGGCGATTCCCCACCACCAGGCCGGCCATGTACACCGCAAGAAAGCCGCTGCCGCCGACGATGTTGGTCATCGCGAACACCAGCAGACCACCCGAGAGAATCAGCAACGCATACAAGCCTTCGGCCAGTCGCAGCCGCGCCAGCAGGCTGGCCATCACCCACCCGCCGGCAAAGCCGAGCAACGCGCCGAAGCCCAACTGCTGCAGCAGCATCACCGCATAGGCCCAGCCATCGGACTGGCCGGGCGAGATGATCATCTCGACCAGCATGGTCACCAGCAGGATGGCCATCGGGTCGTTGGCACCGGACTCGATCTCCAGTGTCGATTTCACCCGGTCGTTGAGCCGCACGCCACTGTTGCGCAACAAGGAAAACACCGCCGCCGCGTCGGTCGAGCCGACGATGGCGGCGAGCAAAACACCGATGCGCCAGTCGACGCCGAACAGCCAGGTCGCGAATGCACCGAGCGCCAGCGTGGTCGCGACCACGCCCCAGGTGGCAAGGGTGGCGGCGGGAAAGGATGCCACCCTGAGCGTCGCCGCGCGCGTGCGCAGGCCGCCATCCAGCAGGATGATGGCAAGGGCGGTCTGCCCCACCACCATTGCCGAGGAAAAGTCGTCGAAAGAGACCTGACCGATCCCTTCCTCGCCGGCCAGCATGCCGACCACGAGAAACAACAGCAGCAAGGGTAGCCCGAGCCGGGCCGAAAGCGTGCTGGCGAGCACGCTGACGAACAGCAGCATGCCGACGAGAAACAACAGGCCGTTAAAGGTCGCCATGGACGATGAACTGGGGGTGGGTGCGAGCGCTCGCACACGCAGCGGCGCCACACGCCGAGCGGTGAAGCCAATTGTGATCAGGGAAAATCTGCGTGATTAAAACACGCCGAACCCGAGAGCGGTCAATAAAAACCGCGGGCAGATGACGCTAGTATAAATACCGGATTCAGCTTCCCGACTCGACCGCGATCACCGTCTGCACCAGTTCCGCAAGCGAACTCACACCCATCTTCTCCATGACACGTGCGCGGTGCACTTCCACGGTCTTGATGCTGATGCCCAGCACATCGGCGATCTGCTTGTTGAGCTTGCCGCTGATGATGAGATCGAGCACCTCTCGCTCACGCTGCGTCAACACTGCCAGCCGGCGCGCCGTTTCCGCCTCAACGATGCGCTTCTCACGCCCGACGCGCTCCATCTCCAGGCTTTCCTCGATCAGTGCCAGCATGTCCCGATCACCAAAGGGCTTCTCGATGAAATCCACCGCGCCTTTCTTCACCGCCGACACCGCCATCGGCACGTCGCCATGACCGGTAATGAAAACCACAGGCAGGGTACAGCGTCGCTGGCGCAGCACCTCGAACAATTCCAGGCCGCTCATGCCAGGCATGCGCACGTCGAGCAGCAGACAACCGGTGAGTTCGGGTCTGAACACCGCAAGAAAGGCATCGGCGGATTCGAAGGCCTCTACCCGGTAGCCACTCGACTCGAGCAACCAGACCAGCGAATCACGCAAGGCCTCGTCGTCATCGACGATGTAGATGCACTGCTCAGGCTCGACGGGCAAGGTGTTCACTTACGACCTCGGTGGGCAGACAGAATGAGAATATCGTACCCCCTTCGGGGTTGGCATCGACGAGCAGGCTGCTATCGTGAAACTCGACGATGGAGCGGCAGATGTTGAGACCCAGGCCCATGCCCTCCGACTTGGTGGTGTAGAACGGCGAGAACAACTGCTTGCGCTCCTCCTCGCCAATGCCATGACCGCGGTCGATGACTGCGATCTCGACACTGCGCTCGCCGACGAGCCTCGCCCGCACAACCAGGGTGCGCTCCTCGCGCGGCAGGCTGGCCATCGAGTCCAGCCCGTTCTTCACCAGGTTGATCACCACCTGCTCGATCATGATGCGGTCGGCGAACACCGGTGGCAAGCCAGGCTGTACTTCGAGCGAGATCTGCCCGCTGATGCGCCGCGCGTCGATATCGACGAAGCCTATCGCATCCTCGAGAATGTCCGCAATGTCGACCGCGCTGCGGCGCGGTTCGCTCTTCTTCACGAACTCGCGCACCCGGCGGATGATCTTGCCCGCACGCTCGGCCTGGAAGCTCGCCTTCTGCATGGCCGCGAGCAGGTCTTCGCCCTTGAATTTGCCGCTCTGGATGCGGGTAACGCAGCCCATGCAGTAGTTGGCGATCGCCGACAACGGCTGGTTGAGTTCGTGTGCCAGCGTCGAGGCCATCTCACCCATCGTGATCAGTCGCGACGTGTGTTGCAGGCGCTCGGCCTGCTCGCGCGTGACCTCGGCGGTCTGCTTGCGGTCGGTGATGTCGGTGGCGATGCCCATGCGCACCACCCGCCCGTCCACCCAGCGCGTGGCGTTCTCCCTCACGTGGTACCAGCGGCCCGACAGGGGATGCTGCAATTCACCGTCGAACAACTCCATCGGCAGGTTGTCCGCCGGTATGCGAGTTGGATCAACCGGATAGCGGGACTTCTCGGGCTGGGGCACGGCCACCCCGCGCACCGTCCGCCCAACCGAGTCGAATCCGTGAATATGCTTGAAGGCACGGTTGGCGAATAGAATCTCGTCGGTGACCGCATCGGCCACAAACACCGCCGCTTCCAGCCCGTCCAGCACCGCCTCGAAGCGTTCGTGCGCCTCCTCCAGCGCGGCACGCACCCGCTTGGGCTCGGTGATGTCCGTCACCGACGCCATCCAGCCGGTCTGCCGCCCCTTCAGGTCGATCAGCGGGGAAAGGTAGAAGCGCGCGTCCAGACGCTCGCCGTTCTTGCGCCGGATGCGCATCTCGAATCCAGTGGACGGGGCGCGGCCGGCCAGCGTCAAAGCCAGGTTCTGGCTGCAGACCTCGAGTTCCTCATCAGGCCAGTAGGGAAATGGCGGCACGGCGCCGACCAGTTCGTGCTCCTCGAAGCCGACCATGCGGCAAAACGCGCTGTTTACATAAATGATGCGGCCGGACAAGTCGATGGCCCGCATGCCGGTAATGACCGACTCCTCCATTGCCTTGCGGAAAGCGGATTCGGCCCGCAACGCATCTTCCGATGAACGCCGCCCGGTGATGTCGTGCGCCACGCCGTACACCAGACCTTCCTCCAGCACCGGGTTGATGCTCCACTCCAGCCACTTGAAGGTGCCGTCGGCACAGCGGCAGCGATTCTCGAAATTCGCCGGCTCGCCGGCCGCAAGCCGCCGCATCTGCTCCATGGTGGCGGCCGTATCGTCACTATGGATGATGTCGAGGAAGGTGCGCCCCGGCAACTCGTCGGGCTGATAGCCGAGCACGCGCTTGAAGGCCGGATTGCAGCGCTTGAACGTGCCGTCCAGCCCAACCACGCACAACAGGTCCAGCGAGAAGTTGAACAGTCGGTCGCGCTCCTTCTCCACCTGCACCCTGCGCCTCACGTGCGCGCGCAACAGCCACAACGACCACAGAATGATGATGCTCAATCCGAGAATCATCGCGGTCGGCAAGGCATGCGGAAGTTGCGCCCCGGTGCGGAAGGCGGTGGCCCGCAGGGCCAGGCCATTGCCGGGTGGATCCAGCGGGATCTGGAACGAGATGCTCTCCTCCAGATCGACCACGCTCGAGTTTACCGCCAGAATTTCGCCATCGGCGCTGATCAGCGCCAGCCGGTATTTCTCCGCGAACCAACTGGGAATCAGGTGGCGCGAAATGCGCTCGATCGAATACACCCCGACGATGGCACCGAGGAACTCACGGCCACGCCGGACCGGCACATACACTTCCAGCACCAGCTTGTCGCGGGGATTGGCGTACGGTTCACCGTAGCTGGGGCGGCCGAGCTCGCGTACCCGCGCATAGGGCAGCAACTGGGGAGCGGCAAGCACGTCGCCCGCCAGCCAGTCCGTGGTGTCGAACGGCGCCGACCAGCGCACGATCTCGTCCGGCCCCACCCAGACAATGTTGATCAACTCACCGTTGTTGGCGATGTGCTGGTTGGCGCGCAGCTGAAACCCGTCGGAATCCAGCGCATTGGCGGAGAGGTCGCGGGCGAGTTGTCCGAGGAACTCCTCCGTGCCCTGCATGTGCAGACGCATGGTCTGCTCGGCCCACTGCACGTCGCGCGCGACGGCGTTGCGCTGGCTTTCCACCTCGCGCATCTGGAGAAACCACACCAGTGCGAGCATCGTGAGCGCGAACACCCCGACCGCGACGTACGGTGCGGTCCAATACCAGCGTGCCAGCCTGGACTGGCCGGCGTACCGACTGGAGTGGGGTGTATCCGGCATTCAAGGCGCCTTCAGACGAAACAGCGGGAGACGGAATCGCAACGCAGGCGACTTTGCTCGGCTATTCTTCCCTGCCTGCCTGAGATTCGTAATCCGGTGTTTCCCTAAGCCCACAATGACCATGGCAATCGCCCTGCGCGGCGCCAAGGGCGCGACCCCGCTTGGGGTTTTCGCCAATTATGCGAGGATCGGATTGGGCACTACAGTCGGACGCATCCATCCCCCGCCCGGAGTCCCCCACTCGTGCTGCGTCTGCTTGTCACCGCCCTGTTCGTCGCGCTGCTCGCCTTTCCCGGTGCCGCCGCGCCAGCCTCGAGCGATGCGGGCAAGCCAATACGCATCGGCGTATCCGGCCCCTTCACCGGCGGGTCCAGCCCCATGGGCCTGTCCATGCGTGACGGTATGCGTATCGCTGCGGCCGAGATCAACGCCGCTGGTGGCCTGCTGGGCCGCCCGGTGGAACTGGTGGAGCGCGACGACGAGGCACGCAACGAACGCGGCGCCCAGGTTGCCCAGGAACTCATCGACAAGGAAGGCGTGGTCGCTGCCGTCGGCATGGTCAATACCGGCGTGGCACTCGCCAGCCAGCGCTACTACCAGCAGGCGCGCATCCCGGTGATTACAGCCGTGGCCACCGGCTCGCTGATCACCAAGCAGTTTCTGCCGCCGGAACACCCGGACAACTTCGTGTTCCGTATTTCGGCCAACGACACCATCCAGGCTGCGATGATCGTTGTCGAAGCCGTGGAACGGCGGCGGCTGCGGCGTGTGGCGATTTTTCACGATGCCACCAACTACGGTCAGCTCGGGCGCGAGGACCTCGAACTGGCGCTGGCCGCGCGCGACATCACGCCGGTTACCATCGAGCGCTTCCAGCTCGGCCAGGCCGACATGACCGAACACGTGCGCCGCGCCCGACGCGCCGGGGCACAGGCCATCCTCACGTACGGGATCGGTCCCGAGCTCGCGCAGATCGCCAATGCCATGGCCCGGCTGAACTGGCGGGTCCCCATCATCGGCAGCTGGACACTGGCGATGTCGAACTTCATTGACCACGCCGGCCCCAACGCCGAGGGCACGCACATGCCCCAGACATTCATCAACGACCCCGTCACCGCGCACCAGAGGGCTTTTGTTGACGCATGGCGCAAACAGACAGGCAGCGTTCGCATGCCGGTACCTCCTGCCGCCGCGCAAGGGTATGATTCGGTACTATTGCTCGCCGCCGCGATCCGCCAGGCCGGCGGCACGGATGGAGATGCGATTCGCGAGGCGCTCGAGAATCTGCGCGAACCCGTGGAAGGCGTGGTCATGACCTACGATCGTCCATTCACCAAGGACAACCACGAAGCCATTCAGAACGCCCATGACATTTTCATGGGCGTGGTGCGCAACGGCCGGGTCGTGTTCGCCCATGAAGAGGACCGGCTCCGGGCCTCGCGTCGATGACCCGCACGGCTCCACCATCCCGCTTAAGTTTTGACGACTGGCCGGAGGCACTCTCCCTCCCTCCCTCAGCCTCCGGCCGGTTTTTTTCGCAGCATCCCGCTTCGCTCCCTTGCTTGATTCCTGATACCCCGCCCGCGCGAGCTTGCGCGCCGCGACGCCCTCACGGCACGTCCCTGCGTGGCGTCTCCTCATACGTTCACTGCTTGCAAGGAGGTTGACGTGCCGGACTGAGCCCGAACGGGCAAAGTGATTTTTATTGCACATGTTGATATAACGTTTTATATTACGAAACGCGGCTGGCGAAGCACCGGCCCGATATCGTCGTCACGGTTACGCGTTGCCCTGTTTTAAAGCACGGAAAGCGAGCACAGTCGGACGTTTCCGGTCTTTCAGGCGGGTGCCGGGTCACCGGGCATACATCCAGGAGTCATCCGCCCATAGCGGGGCTCTTCAACCGCAAGTCATGAGGAGACAGACCATGACCGGAAAGCACGACATCGCCCTGCAGGCCGATCCGGACGCGCAGGAAACAAAAGAATGGCTGGAGGCGCTCGAGGGCGTACTCGTCAATGAAGGCCCCGAGCGCGCCCACTACCTGATCGAGAAGCTGATCGAGACGGCGTCGCAAGAAGGGGTAAACATCCCCTACTCCGCGACCACGCAGTACATCAACACGATCCCGGCCGATACGCAGCCCCGCTACCCGGGCGATCCGGACATGGAGATCAAGCTCCACTCCTACATCCGCTGGAACGCCATGGCGATGGTGGTGCGGGCCAACAAACACACCAACGTCGGCGGCCACATTGCCTCCTTCGCCTCAGCCGCCGCACTCTACGACGTCGGTTTTTCCCACTTCTGGCACGCCCCCACCGCAGAACACGGTGGCGATCTGATCTATTTCCAGGGCCACTCGGTACCCGGCGTCTATGCACGTGCCTTCATGCTCGGCCGCCTCACCGAGGAGCAGATGGACAACTTCCGCCAGGAGGTCGACGGCAAGGGCATCTCCTCCTACCCCCACCCCTGGCTGATGCCGGACTTCTGGCAGTTCCCGACGGTGTCCATGGGGCTTGGCCCGCTGTGCGCGATCTATTCCGCCCGCTTCATGAAGTACCTCGCCAGCCGCAACCTGATCGACGCGGCGCAGGCCGAGAAGCGCAAGGTCTGGGCCTTCCTGGGTGACGGCGAGACCGACGAGGTCGAGTCCCTGGGCGCCATCGGCATGGCTGCGCGCGAGAAGCTGGACAATCTGGTGTTCGTGATCAACTGCAACCTGCAGCGCCTGGACGGCCCGGTGCGCGGCAACGGCAAGATCATTCAGGAGCTGGAATCGGAGTTCCGTGGCGCGGGCTGGAACGTCATCAAGGTGATCTGGGGCACCCACTGGGACGCCCTGTTCTCACGCGACAAGAAGGGCATCCTCAAGAAACGCATGATGGAATGCGTGGATGGCGAGTACCAGACCTTCAAGGCCAAGGACGGCGCCCATGTGCGCGAGCACTTCTTCAACACACCAGAGCTCAAGGAACTGGTCGCCGACTGGACCGACGACGAGATCTGGAACCTCAATCGCGGCGGCCACGACCTGTTCAAGATCTTCGCCGCCTACAAGGCCGCGGCCGAGCACAAGGGCCAGCCGACGCTGATCCTGGCCAAGACCATCAAGGGTTTCGGCATGGGCCAGGCCGGCGAGGCGATGAACATCTCCCACCAGCAGAAGAAGCTGGATGTGGACGCCATCCGCCGCTTCCGCGACCGCTTCGGTCTGCCGGTACCGGACGACAAGCTGGCGGAACTGCCCTATCTCAAGTTCGAGGAAGGCTCACCCGAGCACAAGTACATGATGGAGCGCCGCATGGCGCTGGGCGGCTTCCTGCCGCAGCGCCGACAGAAGGCCGAGGCCCTGGCGGTGCCGGGTCTGGACACTTTCGCCGCGCTGCTCAAGGCATCCGGCGAAGGGCGCGAGTTGTCGACCACGATGGCCATCGTACGCATCATGAACACGCTGCTCAAGGACAAGCAGATCGGCAAGCATGTCGTGCCCATCGTACCGGACGAAAGCCGCACTTTCGGCATGGAAGGCATGTTCCGCCAGTACGGCATCTGGAACCAGGAAGGTCAGAAGTACGTGCCGGAAGATCATGACCAGCTCATGTTCTACAAGGAAAGCCAGACCGGCCAGGTACTGCAGGAAGGCATCAACGAGGCCGGCGCGATGGCCGACTGGATTGCCGCCGGCACCGCCTACAGCGTGCACAACGTGCAGATGGTGCCGTTCTACATCTTCTATTCCATGTTCGGCATGCAGCGCACCATGGACCTGTGCTGGGCGGCGGCAGACCAGCGCACCCGCGGCTTCCTGATCGGCGGCACCGCCGGGCGCACCACCCTCAACGGCGAGGGCCTGCAGCACGAGGACGGCCACAGCCTGGTGCTCGCCAACATGATTCCCAACTGCGTGTCCTACGACCCGACCTTCCAGTACGAGGTCGCGGTGATCGTCCAGGACGGCATGCGCCGCATGTTCGCCGAGCAGGAGGACGTGTATTACTACATCACGGTGATGAACGAGAACTACGAACATCCCGAGATGCCCGAAGGCGCCGAGTCCGACATCATCAAGGGCCTGTATGCCTTCCAGAAGGGCGCCGACAAGGCCGGCCCGCGCGTGCAGTTGCTGGGCTCGGGGACGATCTTCCGCGAAGTCATCGCCGCCGCCCAACTGCTGCGCGAAGACTGGGGCGTCGAATCCGACATCTGGGGCGCACCGAGCTTCAACGAACTGGCCCGTGACGGCCAGGAGGTCGAGCGCTGGAACATGCTCCATCCGCTTGAGACACCGCGGCAGTCGCATGTCGAGCAAAAGCTGGCCTCCACCGACGGGCCGGTCATCGCCGCGACCGACTACGTCAAGCTGTTCGCCGAACAGATCCGCCCCTTCGTCAAGCGCAACTACGTGACGCTGGGCACGGACGGGTTCGGCCGCTCCGACACCCGCGAGCAACTGCGCCACTTCTTCGAGGTGGATCGCCGCTGGGTCACGCTGGCCGCGCTCAAGGCGCTCGCCGATGAAGGCAAGATCGAGCGCGAGAAGGTCGCCGCCGCGATGGTCAAGTACAAGCTCGACCCGAGCAAGCCGAACCCGATGAGCGTCTGAGCGCCGAAGGAGACACAAGCATGAGCCAACTCATTGAAGTGAAAGTCCCGGACATCGGTGATTTCTCCGAAGTGCCGGTGATCGAGCTGTTCGTCAAGGTCGGCGACACCATCAAGGTGGATGACGCCATCGCCACGCTGGAATCCGACAAGGCCACCATGGACGTGCCCTCCTCGGCGGCCGGTGTGGTCAAGGAAGTGCTGGTCGCAGTCGGCGACAAGGTCGGCGAAGGCGTGGTGCTGATCAAGGTCGAGTCGGCCGGTGCGTCGGCTGGCGCACCGGCAAGCGCAGCCCCTGCCCCGGCTGCCGCAGCGGCTCCGGCCCCTGTGGCAACCCCGGCTGCAGCGCCCATCTCGGGCGGCGTGGTCGAAGTGAAGGTTCCGGACATTGGCGACTTTTCCGAAGTGCCGGTGATCGAGCTGTTCGTCAAGGTCGGCGACACCATCAAGGTGGATGACGCCATCGCCACGCTGGAATCCGACAAGGCCACCATGGACGTGCCCTCCTCGGCTGCCGGTGTGGTCAAGGAAGTGCTGGTGGCGATCGGCGACAAGGTTGGCGAAGGCGTGGTGCTGATCAAGGTCGAGTCGGCCGGCGGATCGGCCGCAGCCGTGGCGGCTTCCGCCCCGGCACCCGTCGCCCCGGTAGCTGCGCCGGCCACGGCCCCTGCTGCCAAGGCGCCTGCCGCTGCACCGGCCAGCACGCCGAGCGCAGTGGCGATCGGCGGCAAAGTGCACGCCAGCCCGTCGGTGCGCGCGTTCGCACGCGAACTCGGGGCCGACCTTGCCCAGGTCAAGCCCAGCGGGCCGAAAAACCGCATTCTCAGGGAAGACGTTGCCGCGTTCATCAAAGGCGCGATGAGCTCCGGTGTGGTGCCGGGCAAGACGCCCGCAGCCGTCGCTGGCGCCAGCCTGGGCGGCGGCCTTGACCTGTTGCCCTGGCCCAAGATCGATTTCTCGAAGTTCGGCGAGATCGAGACCAAGCCGCTGTCGCGGATCAAGAAGATCTCCGGCCAGAACCTCGCCCGCAACTGGGCAATGATTCCCGCCGTCACCTTCCATGAGGACGCCGACATCACCGATCTGGAAGCCTTCCGGGTGCAGGTGAACAAGGAAAACGAGAAATCCGGCAAGAAGCTCACCATGCTCGCCTTCCTGATCAAGGCCTGCGTGAAAGCCCTGCAGGAATTCCCGGAATTCAACACCAGCCTGGACGCCAGCGATGGCGAACTGAGCCTGGTGTACAAGAAGTACTTCAACATCGGCTTCGCCGCCGACACCCCCAACGGGCTGGTGGTGCCGGTGGTCAAGAACGCCGACAAGAAGGGCGTGTTCGAGATCGCCGCGGAAACCGCCGAACTCGCCAAGAAGGCGCGCGACGGCAAGCTCGGCCCGGCCGACATGTCCGGAGCGTGCTTCACCATTTCCAGCCTGGGCGGCATTGGCGGCACCTACTTCGCGCCCATCGTGAATGCCCCGGAAGTCGCCATTCTGGGCGTCAACAAGAGTGCGATGAAGCCGGTGTGGGACGGCAAGCAGTTCGTGCCGCGCCTGACCCTGCCAATGTCGCTGACCGCCGACCACCGTGTGATCGACGGCGCGCTGGCGACCCGCTTCAACGTGTATGTCGCACAACTCCTGGCCGATTTCCGCCGGGTCATGCTGTAAGGAGATCGACATGAGCCTAGTGGAAGTCAAGGTACCCGACATCGGCGATTTCGACGCGGTGCCGATCATCGAGCTGTTCGTGAAGCCGGGTGACAGCGTCAAGGTCGACGACGCCATCTGCACACTGGAGTCGGACAAGGCCACCATGGACGTGCCCTCCCCGGCCGCCGGCGTGGTCAAGGAAGTGCTGGTCGCGCTTGGCGACAAGGTCGGCGAAGGCGCGGTGCTGCTCAAGCTCGAAGCCGGCGCAGCCGAAACCGCAGCGGCACCCGCCGCGGCGGCGGCAGCCCCCACACCGGCGGTGGCGACGCCTGCGCCGGTGGCGGCCAGCCATGCCGGCGGTGCCGATCTGGAATGCGACATGCTGGTATTGGGCGCCGGCCCCGGCGGTTATTCCGCGGCCTTCCGCGCCGCCGACCTCGGCCTCAAGACCGTGATCGTCGAACGCTATGCCACACTCGGCGGGGTGTGCCTGAACGTAGGCTGCATCCCGTCCAAGGCGTTGCTGCACGTTGCCGAAATCATGGACGAGGCCGGCCATTTCGCCGATCTGGGCATCGATTTCGGCGGCAAGCCCAAGGTCGATATCAACAAGCTGCGCGCCCACAAGGCCAAGGTGGTGGGCAAGCTTACCGGCGGGCTGGCCGGGATGGCCAAGGGGCGCAAGGTGGAGGTGGTACGCGGCTACGGCAGCTTCCTCGACCCCCACCACGTCGAGGTCGAGCTGACCAGCGGCGACGGCCAGGACAAGTCGGGCGAAAAGAAGGTGGTGCGCTTCAAGCAGTGCATCATCGCCGCCGGCAGCCAGGCGGTGCGCCTGCCGTTCATGCCCGAAGATCCGCGCGTGGTGGACTCCACCGGCGCACTGGAACTTGCCGAGGTGCCGGCGAAAATGCTGGTGATCGGCGGTGGCATCATCGGCCTGGAAATGGCCACGGTGTACTCCACCCTGGGTTCGCGGATCGACGTGGTCGAAATGATGGACGGCCTCATGCAGGGGGCCGACCGCGACCTGGTCAAGGTGTGGGAGAAGCAGAACCTGCATCGCTTCGACAAAGTCATGCTCAAGACCAAGACGGTCGGCGCCGAGGCGCGCGAAGATGGTATCTGGGTGAACTTCGAGGGCGTCGATGCCGGCAGCGGCGCGCCCGCCGAAGCCCAGCGCTACGATCTGGTGCTGGTCGCCGTTGGCCGCAGTCCGAACGGCAGGAAGATCGCCGCCGACAAGGCCGGTGTGGCGGTGACCGAGCGCGGCTTCATCGAAGTCGACAACCAGATGCGCACCAACGTCCCGCATATCTTCGCGATCGGCGACATCGTCGGCCAGCCCATGCTCGCCCACAAGGCGGTGCATGAAGCGCACGTCGCGGCGGAAGTCGCCGCCGGCCAGAAATCGTCCTTCGATGCACTGCAGATTCCGTCGGTGGCCTACACCCACCCGGAAGTCGCCTGGGCCGGCCTTACCGAGGACCAGGCCAAGGCCAAGGGCATCCAGTTCGACAAGGCGGTATTCCCGTGGGCCGCCTCAGGCCGTGCCATCGCCAACGGTGCCGACTATGGCTTTACCAAGCTGCTGTTCGACAAGGCCACTCACCGCATCATCGGTGGCGCCATCGTCGGACCCCACGCGGGCGACCTGATCGGCGAGGTCTGCCTCGCGGTCGAGATGGGCGCGGACGCGATCGACATCGGCAAGACCATCCACCCGCACCCGACCCTGGGCGAGTCGGTTGGCATGGCGGCCGAAGTCGCGCACGGCAGCTGCACTGACCTGCCAGCGGCGCGCAAGCGCTGATCGCGCCTTCCACCCCGGCAAGAAGGGCGCCTGGCGCCCTTCTTGCCGTTCCGGCCGGTGTCGGCCATCCCGCATCCCACGCAAGGGCGGCCATATCGAGCAAACCGGGCGTGACCGGCGATGGTATCCTCTTCTGCTCGCAACACCATGCAACAATCGGACCGAAGATGCCAGACAGATTGACCGCCGGGCTGCCCACGGTCGAGGGGCGCAAGCCGTTCGACATGCTGCGCCTGGTGCTGGAGGAACTTACCCGGCGCAAGCTGCCACCCACCCCGGGGCACTATGCCGCGACGTATCGCCGCCTCGATACCGCCGATGGCGGCACCAGCGATGCGATCACTCAATCCGAACTCCAGCTCTGCGCCCATCTGGTTGACGTATTGCAGGGGCTGTATGCCAACGGCGGCTGGCTACACACCCAGATCGGCCAGTTGCGCGTCGCGCTCGAAGACGAACGCAAACCTCTGGATCAGCGTATCACCCTGGTCGAAACCGTCATCCGCAACATTGCCCTGAACAAGGCTCGCGCCGTTAGGGAACCCCTGATCAATTGATGTTTTGAGCTCACTCACCCAAGTCAGCCGTAATCACCGATTCCGATGATCGATTTTTCCGCTTCTACCGCTGCATTTCGAGGCCTTTCAGGCCCCA
>JBKBMG010000022.1:0-81040 GCA_046295975.1 Rhodocyclaceae bacterium | reverse complement strand
CAGCCACTGACTGGCCTGCTCCTGTCTCGTTCCCATCTGAGGGCCTCCTCCGTTGTGATGACGGCGAAGTGTCCGCTCGCGTGAGGGGGCGCGGAAGGTGGGGGCGTCGGACGCTTACATATAGCGTGTGAGCGAAAGCCTTTGAGAGCCTATGTTCGAAAGCGTCAAACGCCACTTTGACTGAACCACTTGCCCCAAATCGCCGATCTTCAAATCTGTAAGCTTGTAGCTTTCGCCAACAGGCGATAGCTCCGCCGTGAATTGCTCCTGCAACTGAGCCTTCTGCTGGAAATATGGCACCGCCACGGCGAACACGGCCACAAGAAGCGACAGGAAACTAACCCATCGGGCGACTCTATCTTCACTAGCTGCCATTTGCACCATTCATCCTTAAGCCATAACGCTGGAGCTAAGCGGACCAATCAATCGCGAAGCGATTGATTGGTCCGCTTGAGCGAGTAGTTAGGGCGCGCATGCACATGCTAGGGAACCACTGTGCATGCCCGCCCCTCGTTTGCATAGTGGGCTATTACGGCCGTAAGGATCACGTCGCGCTCTTCGGGTGAGACCGGCCTGACCACAGAACGGATCTCATCCAGCCAATCCTTGATGGACTCCTTGTGCACGACGCGGCCTCGCGAGAAGAAGCCCGCCTCGAAGTCGACCCAGACCAGCACCGAAAGTCCGTCGGATCGATAAGCGAGCGTCTCTCGATCAACCCAATCGATGCTCACTGACATACCTCGAGGGACCTCCCTGCGCGCCCTAACTTTGTTTTAGGGAGACTTCCCTGCTGCGTAACATCGCATCTGCTCCGTAACATCGGACACCATCTTTCCAGAGTAGACCAAATAAATCAGCAACCTATCGGTGTTGGGAGTCTCGTTTTCTCCTACTAACAGTGCGGCAAATCCGGCAACGCGCAAACTCACCGACCGTAGCGCATACAGGTGGAGGAGGTCGCCTTGCTGCGCCGAATTTTCACTGCGCTCTTTCGACCGGCACGAGCCGGACGCCATTTCATGGATTCAACATAGACGAGCACTATCGTTCCGCAAGTGTAATGTAACGGTCACCGACCGCTTCCGATTTGCCGCCTCACAAACAACCCTTCCGCGAAACTCCCCCTCCCCTCATCGCGCAAGCGTCGCCCTGATCTCCGCCGCTGCCACCTGCCCAATACCAACCTGATACGACCGCACATTCAATGCTGCCGTCCGGTTTCGTGCATTCATAAACAAGGTTCCGTAATACCGGCGATTGAACTGCTTGGCGGGGCAGTTGGACAAGGTCACGTCCAGATTCAGCATAGTCGGCATATGGGTCGGTGAGGCCAGGCCGAGGATCTGGCAGCTGTTTTCGGGACTTGAGCCGGTGACTTTGCCGTCCTCCCCGATCAGGAGCTTCGTGAAGGCCATGAAGTGGGCGCCGTCGGGCTGCACGCCGCTATGCCTGATCTGGTATTGCGCCTGGCCGCTCCAGGGGCCATAGGCGTTGATGGCGCCGCCGCCGATGACCGTTTGCTCGGTCGGGGGCGAAGCGGTGGGTGCGCCGCCGATTTGCTGAATGAGCGGGTTGTCGCAAGGGGCGTCGGTATAGGTCACCTGCCCACCTTGTTCGCAGCGGTAGATTGTTTGCGCGGTGACCGAGGTCGAGACGGCCGCAAGGGCGAGCACCACGATTGCCGTGAGGATGAAGGGGGCGAGGCGCTGCGGTTTGGTCGTGGTCATGAATTGGCGCCCCTCATGATCTTGCGGACGCGCGCATCGGCAGCGTGCCTTTGCACTTGGGAAATCGCACACACCCCCAGAACGCGCCCCGCGCGCTGCTGCGCGCGGTCATGCGGTCGCCGCAACCGGGGCAGGTGGGGGTGGTCCAGTCGCCTTCGGTGGCGAACGCGAGCAGGCGCTGGCGGGCGTCTTCGGGCAGGCGCTGCAGCATGGCGAGGAAGAGTTTGCCGTCTAGCAGGGTGATGCGGTTTTCGGATGCGAAGGCGCGGGCGTCGTCGGTGTAGCCGTTGGGGGCCATGAAGAAGGCCCGATCGACTTGCCGGTGGGCCATGACGCCGCGCAGTTCGCGCACTTCCTTGACGCCGACGAGCTTGTTCCAGGCCTTGCACTGGACGATGGACGTAACGCGGGTGGGGTCGGCCGCGTCCTGGAAGAGGTGGATGTCGATGCCGCCGTCCGCGCCCAGCCGGGTGGTTTCGGCGCGGATGCCTTTTTCGCGGTAGAAGGCGCAGCAGAGGTCTACGAAGCGCTTCCATTCGATGCGGTCGAGGACGTCGAGCGACCAGCTTTCGGGGCGCGGTGGTGGGGCGGGCGGGACCGGTTTGGGCGCGGCGGGCTGGATGGCCGGCGCGAAGGTGGTCATGGCTTCGGTGAAAGCGCTGAGATTGCCGGCCTGGGCGTGGTGGGCGTGATGCTGGCCATCCGGGCGGGCGGGGCTGGCGTGGCCGCGAGCGACGTGAGCCAGGGCGCTGGCCGATGCCTGCTTGATGTAGCGGATGAGGGCGATGCCGGCAAAGCAGAGCGCAAGCACGCCGGAAAGCGGGGTCGATACGCCCACCAGCGGGCCGGCAAAGACGTTGCCGGCAAAGAACCTGGGAATGAGCAGCATGCCCACGACGAGGCAGGCTGCGGCAAGGCCGGCGGAGAGTTTCCAGTCGGAACGGATGGCGATCTCGATGAGACCTTCCTCGCGCTTCCGGTAACGCCGTCTAGCCATCCGTATGCGAACCTCCGGCAGACCGGCGGGATGAACAGTTCAACCCTGGGGCATGCTCATTTGTTCAAACGGGATGAATGATACCGAGCGGCGAACGGGATTATCCCGGTCAAATGTCACACTTCGCGCGATTGAGGCCTGCCTTCGATCGCGTGGCGCGCCCTGCTCGCCGCCCGCCCGGAAACATCCGCGGCCCAGGCCCCGGGCTGGCGAGCGACAGGCGATTGAAGGGATCGCGCATGCCGCGCGATACACTTGCGCCTTTCCATCCGTTGCCGCGCTGCCCCATGAGCCCCGACGTCTCCCCTGCCCCCGCCCCCCTCACCCCCGTCAGCTCCCGCGCCCGCGTTGAAGCCGCCTTGCGCGCGCTCGGCATGCCTTCCGACATCGTCGAATTCGGTACCTCTACCCGTACCAGCGCGGAAGCGGCGGCGGCGATTGGTTGCGAGGTGGCGCAGATTGCGAAGTCCGTGGTGTTTCGCGGCAAGCAGTCGGATGCCTGCATTGTGGTGATCGCCAGCGGTGCCGACCGCGTGGACGAAAAGAAGCTCGCCGCCTTGCTGGGCGAGAAGGTGAGCCGCGCCGATGCTGATTTCGTGCGCCAGCGCACCGGCTTTGCGATTGGCGGGGTGGCACCGGTGGGTCACGCGGGGGCGGTGACCGTGCTGGTGGACCAGGCGCTGTGGGCGCTGGACCCGATCTGGGCGGCAGCCGGCACACCGAACACGGTGTTCCGCCTGTCGGCCGACGACTTGCACCGCATTCCCGACATACGCGTGGTCGATGTGCGTCAGGCCGGTTGAGCGACTGCCCCGGGGAGGACACAGGGGACGCCGCTCACCTCGAGTGTGTACTCCGGCCGAAGCGCACTTTGGGCATCGCCTTCGGCCGGGCTTCGGCAGACTTGCGCGGAGCCCATCCAGGGACTCGGCCTGAACGGCATTTGACTGCCGGTTGTCCGCCTGCGCCGCCCTGCCGGGTACGGATCGCGACTGGAGGAACGCATGAACGACACCTGCCGCCTTTACACGGATCTGGCATGGCTGTGGCCGATGTGGGGCGACGCCGCCGAGGAATACGCACCCTATTGCCAGTACCTTGCCGCGCGCATTCGCCAGCACGCCAGGCGACCGGTGACCACCCTGCTCGACATGGGCTGCGGGGGCGGCAAGAACGTGCTGAACCTGAAGCGCACGTTCGATGTGACCGGCGTCGATCTCAGCCCCACCATGCTTGCACAGGCGAAGACGCTGAACCCGGAATGCACGTTTGTTGAAGGCGACATGCGCACTTGCCAACTGAGCAGGACGTTTGACGCGGTGTTCATGGACGATGCGATTTCGCACATGAATTGCCTCGCGGACTTCACTGCGGCCATCCGCACGGCGCATGCGCATCTTGCCCCCGGTGGGGTGCTGGTCGTCACGCCCGACGTGACGACCGAGACGTTCATCCAGAACAGGACCACGACGACCCCGGCCTCACGCCCGGGGCTGGATGTGGTGTTCGTCGAGAACGTGTACGAGACCCCGACCCCACGGACGAACACTACGAAGCCACCATCCTGTACCTGATTCGAGATCACGGACGGCTCAGCATCGAGACCGATCGCTGGACGCTGGGAATCTTCCCGCTCGACACCTGGCGAAGCGTGCTGCACGAAACCGGCTTCGAGGTGCATGAGGGGCAGTACGGCGCGGACGAGGATGCGTTCACGGTGTTCACGTGCGTTAAGACAGAGTGAAACTGGCGCAGGGCGTTCGGGCAACGCCCTCACCGGATCATTGAATCACCGAAAAAATGGATATACGTATATCCATATGTTTGCTAGAGTGCGCCTCATGAGTCCCGACCACTTGTTCCGCCTGCTTTCCGATGCGACCCGGTTGCGCTGCGTGTTGCTGCTGCATGCCCACCGGTCGCTGTGCGTGTGCGAGCTGACCCACGCGCTTGATATGTCCCAGCCCAAGATTTCGCGGCATCTGGCGATGCTGCGCGAGGGCGGGCTGGTGGCCGACGAGCGGCGCGGGCAGTGGGTGCATTACCGCATCCGCGAGGACTTGCCGGACTGGGCGCGGCGCGTGCTGGGCGAAGCGGCGCAAGGCCAGGCCGGCTGCGAGCCCTACGCCCAGGACGGGGAGCGGCTGGCGACGATGGCGTCGCGGCCGTCGCTGCTCTACTGCGCATGAGCGGGGCCGCCTGCTGGGCTGCGGGCGGATCGATCAACACCACTTTGAGTATCAATCATGACTGACAGACAGGACGAGGCCGCTTCCGGCGGGCTGGGTTTTTTCGAGCGCTATCTGAGCCTGTGGGTGGCCTTGTGCATCGTGGCCGGGGTGGCGCTGGGGCAGTTGGCGCCGGCGGTGCCGGCCACACTGGCGAAGATGGAGTACGCGCAGGTGTCGCTGCCGGTGGCGGTGCTGATCTGGGCGATGATCTTCCCGATGATGGTGCAGATCGATTTCGCCGCGATTCTGGGCGTGCGCCGCCAGCCCAAGGGGCTGGTGATCACGACCTCGGTGAATTGGCTGATCAAGCCCTTCACCATGTTCGCGATCTCGTGGTTCTTCCTGCTGGTGGTGTTCAAGCCTTTCATCCCCGAGCCGCTGGCGCGCGAGTATCTGGCGGGTGCCATTCTGCTGGGCGCGGCGCCCTGCACTGCGATGGTGTTCGTGTGGAGCTACCTGACGCGCGGCGACGCGGCTTATACGCTGGTGCAGGTGGCGGTGAACGACCTGATCATGTTGTTTGCGTTTGCGCCGATCGTGGTCTTTCTGCTCGGCGTTTCGGACATTGCAGTGCCGTGGGACACGGTGGCGCTGTCGGTGGTGTTGTACATCGTGATTCCGCTGGGTGCGGGCTACGCAACCCGGGTGTGGTTGATCCGCCGGCATGGCATTGAGTGGTTCGACAAGGTGTTCCGCCGCCTGATCGGCCCGGTGACGCCGGCCGCGCTGCTGGTCACGCTGGTGCTGCTGTTCGCCTTCCAGGGCGAGGTGATTCTGAACAACCCGCTGCACATCGTGCTGATCGCGGTGCCGCTGATCATCCAGACCTTCCTGATCTTCTTCATTGCCTACGGCTGGGCCAAGGCGTGGCGGGTACCGCATGCGGTGGCGGCACCGGGGGCGATGATTGGCGCGAGCAATTTCTTCGAGCTGGCAGTCGCCGCTGCGATTGCGCTGTTCGGCCTGCAGTCGGGGGCGGCGCTTGCCACGGTGGTGGGCGTACTGGTGGAGGTGCCGGTGATGCTGGCGCTGGTGCGCATCGCCAACCGCAGCCGCAACCAATTCCCGGCGGCGGAGGTGCCCGCGCGGGCTTGACCCGGCAGTCCATTACGCCAGGTAGTCCATCGCGCCAAAGGGTTCGCCCTGGACGAAACAAGCCCCGCTCCGGCGGGGCTTGTTTTTTTACTGCCGGAACGGGCTGCGATTACCCGCTCAAGAAGCTGAACGGCGTAATCCAGTCGCCCCACGCGCCAGTGCGCGCAGCCTCTCGACCCCGACCGGTTCTTCCGCCTGCATGGGCACGAGTGCCACGCGTGCGGCGTGCTGGCGCTGCACCGCCTCGATCTGCGGCCATTCGTGACGGGCGCGGTCGGCCAGCAGCGTTGAGGTAGGGGTGCTGGCCGCCAGACTGTTGTTGATGATCCACGCCCATGGCTGAATGCCGGCGCGGCGCAGGTCGTCCTGCAGGCGGGCGGCCTCCAGCACCGGGGTGGTTTCGGCCAGGGTGACGATCAGCACCTTGGTCTGGCGGGCGTCCTGCAGTTGCATCATCGGCGTGGTGTAGTGCGCCACCCCGCGCTTGTCCATGTGGCGGGCGATCTCGCGGTGGTAGGCGCCGGTGGCATCGAGCAGCAGCAAGGTGTGGCCGGTGGGGGCGGTGTCCATGACCACGAACTTGCGTCCGGCTTCGCGGATGACGCGCGAGAAGGCCTGGAACACCGCGATTTCCTCGGTGCAGGGCGAGCGCAAATCCTCCTCAAGCAGGGCGCGGCCGTGGTCGTCCAGATCCTTGCCCTTGGTTTCAAGCACGTGCCGGCGGTAGCGCTCGGTTTCCGCCTGTGGGTCGATACGGCTCACGCTCAGCTGGGGCAGTTCGCCGGCCAGCGTTTCCGACAAATGGGCGGCGGGGTCGGAGGTGGTGAGATGCACCGGCAGGCCCCGGCTGGCGAGTTCCACCGCCACTGCCGCGGCCAGCGTGGTCTTGCCCACGCCGCCCTTGCCCATGAGCATGATCAGGCCGTGGCCGTCGGAGGCGAGGTCATCCACCAGTGCGGCGAGATCGGGCAAAGCCGGTCGCGATAGGGGGTCGACTGCCGGGTCGCCACCGGCCACCGTGGCAGCGGTGGGGTCCAGCAGTGCACGCAATGCATCCAGCCCCACGAGGTTGAACGGCTTGAGCGGCACGCGGTCGCTGGGCAGGCCGGCAAGTGCTTCGGGCAAGGCGTTCAGCGCGGCTTGCTCGCGCAGCAGGATTGCGGCGCCTAGCGGATCGTTGCTGGCCTCGGCCTCGGGCAGCACGCCGTTGATCACCAGATGCTGTCGCACCAGCCCAATGTCGGCGAGCTCGCGGTGGGTGCGCGCGACTTCACGCAGGGTGGATGCCTGCGCGCGCGCCACCAGGATCAGCCGCGTGCACGCCGGATCGGCCAGGGCCGCGACCGCCTCGCGGTATCGTTCGCGCTGCTTCTCGAGCCCGGACAAGGGACCCAGGCAGGATGCGCCATCCGGGTTGGCTTCGAGAAAGCCGCTCCACGCGCCGGGCAGTTGCAGCAGGCGGATGGTGTGGCCGGTGGGCGCGGTGTCGAACACGATGTGATCGAAGCCGCGCGTCAACTCGCCATTCGTGAGCAGGCCGGTGAATTCGTCGAAGGCGGCGATTTCGGTGGTGCAGGCGCCGGAGAGTTGCTCTTCGATGCCACGCACCACGTCGTCCGGCAAGACGCCGCGCACCGGCCCGACGATGCGGTCACGGTAGTCGCGGGCGGCGGCCTGGGGGTCGATTTCCAGGGCGGAGAGGCCGGGCACCGCGGTGATCGCGGTCACCTGGTTGCCAATCTCCTGGCCGAACACCTGCCCCACGTTGGAGGCCGGGTCGGTGCTCACCAGCAGCACGCTACGTCCGCTGGCCGCCAGTTGAACCGCGGTGGCACAGGCCAGCGAGGTTTTGCCGACGCCGCCTTTGCCAGTGAAAAAGAGGTAACGCGGTGGCTGCTGGAGAAACTGCATGATGGGCTCCGCTGTGGTTCAGCAGCAACCGCCGCAGCACTGGCTTTGCACGGGCTTCAGCGTGGCCGCCTCGATGCCGGCCCAGCGCGCGAGTTCGTCGCGGCTGGGGTAGCGGCCGGCCAGCGCGACCTCGCCATCCACCAGCACCAGCGGTAACGCATCCTGCCCGGAGCGCTCGAGAAAGCCCTTGACCACGGGGTTCTCGGCAAAGGCAAGAGGTTGCTGGGCAAGGTTGAAGCGTTGCAGATCGGCCCCGGCCTGCACGGCCCAGTCGATGTCGGCGGCGGCGGTGACCAGCGCCTGGTCGACCTCCGTTCCGCAAACGCCGCTGCTGCAGCACAAGGCCGGGTCGAAAATCTGGATGGTGCTCATGGCATGTCCTCGGGATGAAATGATGGGTTGAAGCTGGAAGCGGAAACCTGGGACCGGGAGCCTGGAACCGGAAACCTGAGTTCCGAGGCCCGCCGGCGGCGCGCGTCAGAACACGGTTTCGCCGATGCGCGCCAGTTCCGCGCGAAAACGCGCGGGATCGGATTCGGCCAGATCCGGCGGCAGCGCCAGAAAGGCTTCGATGCGGGCGCGCAGGGTGCGATAAGCGCTGACGAAGGCGGCATCGATTTCGGCATCGCTGCCGGTGGCCTTGGCCGGGTCGTCCACGCCCCAGTGGGCGCGCGGCACCGGCGACAAATACACCGGGCAGGCTTCGCCGGCGGCACTCGCACATACGGTGATCACCACATCCGGGGTCACCGGCAACGCGTCCCAAGACTTGCTGTGATACCCCTCGGTGGCGATGCCTGCACGCGCGAGCAAGGCCAGCGAGCGTGGATGCACGTAGCCCGCGGGCTGGCTGCCGGCACTGATTGCGCGCATGCCCTCGGGGGCAAGCGCGTTGAAGGTGGCCTCGGCGAGAATGGACCGGCATGAGTTGCCGGTGCATAGGAACAGCACGTTCATGATCAGGTTGGCTCCGTAGTGGTCGTTCCGCGCCCCCCAAGGGCGGGGAGAAAGGGTTCGGCCGCCGGCACCGCCCGGCGCATCGCCGCGCACTCTTCGGGTCGGTCGCCGCAGCAGTTTTCGGTGAGAAAGGCGATGGTTTCCAGCATCAGCGGAATGTTGGCGCGGTAGCGCTGAAAGCGCCCCTCTTGCTCGACCGTGAGCAAGCCCGCCTGCACCAGCGCCTTGAAATGGAAGGACAGATTGGGCGCGGGCAACTGCAGTTGCTCGGCGATCTCGCCGGCCACCCGCCCGGCCTGCCCGGCACGCACGAGCAAACGGAAGACATCCAGACGTACCCCGGACGACAGCGCTTCGAATACCTGCAGGGCGGCGGTCTTTTCCATATCTCAACACTTCAACAAATATTGAAGTAATTGTGCGCCGCCATCGCGGCACGGTCAATCACTCCGGCGCTGCGAGCAGTCCGAGTCTGTCGCAGCGCCAACCCCTACGTCTGCGCCCACATCTGCGGAAAGCGCGCCCTTGGGCCGGTTCACGAGGGCTTGCACATTCGAGGGCTTGCACATTCGATTTTATTCGTTAAACTACGAACAAAGAATTTCTGCACGCAAGACGTCTTCCCGGAGCGCCCGGTTCGCCATCATGCCCAGCCAGTCCTGCCCATCCTGCACCACCGCCACAAGCGCCGTCGATGCCGACGAACTGGCACGCCTGTGCAAGGCGCTCGGCCATCCGGTGCGGGTGCGCATCCTCCAGCACCTTGCAGCCATCGGCGAGTGCTACTTCGGTGAACTCTCGGATCTGCTGCCGCAGGCGCCATCGACCGTGTCGCAACACATGGCGATACTCAAGGAGGCGGGGCTGGTGCTGGGAGCGGCCGAGGATCAGCGTACCTGCTACTGCGTGAACCCCGGGCAACTCGCCAAACTCAAGCAGTTGATCCAGCAGCTTTAGCGGTCTGTCGGAGTTGAGACGCCCGCGGTTGCGGTTTTTTTTGCATCTCAATGTTCGTATTTCGACGAACAACATAGGAGACCCGATCATGACCCGCAGACCGCATTCGTCCCCCCAGGCGCTTGATCCGCTCGCGCCTGCCTCGCCACCCCTACCCTCCCCCGCCGCCGACCCGCTTCCGGTTGCAGTGATCGGCGCCGGCCCGGTCGGCCTTGCTGCGCTTGCCCATCTCGTGGCCCGCGGGCTGCCCGCGGTGCTGTTCGAAGCGGACACCCGTGTCGCTGCCAGTTATCGCGACTTCGCCCACGTGCGGCTGTTCTCGCCGTGGCGTTACAACATCGATGCGGCCGCCCGAGCGCTGCTGCAGGCAGCGGGCTGGCAGGCGCCCGGCGACGACGTGCTGCCCACGGCGGGCGAGGTGGTGGATCGCTATCTGGCCCCCCTGGCCGCGCTGCCCGCTTTGCAGCCGGCCATCCGCCTGGGGGCGCGGGTCAAGGCCATCAGCCGTATCGGTCACGACAAGCTCAAGAGCGCCGGCCGCGCCCAGGCCCCCTTCCTGCTGCGCATCGCCACCGGGTCCGGCTTGCGGGAGGTGCCGGCGCGTGCGGTTATCGATGCCTCCGGCACCTGGGGTCAGCCCAATCCGCTGGGCGCAGACGGCCTGCCGGCGCTTGGCGAGGTCGAACAGGCCCACCGCATTCGCTACGGCATGCCCGACGTCACCGGGGCGGAGCGCTCGCGCTACGCCGGCCGCAAAGTGCTGGTGGTGGGTAGCGGCCACTCGGCCATCGGCAACCTGCTCGCCCTGGCCGAGTTGGCCGATCTTGCGGATCTGGCCGATCAGACCGCGTTGACCGGGCAGGCCGATGGCGCGGGTCGCGGCGAAGTGCATTGGGCCATCCGCGGACGTGACCTGGACCGCGCGCTGGGCGGCGGTGACGCCGATCAGTTGCCCGCGCGCGGCGCGCTGGGCTTGCGCTTGCGCGCCTTGCTCGACACCGGCCGCATCGCGCTTCACGATGGTTTCGCGATCGCGCGCGTGGCGGACGAAGGCGAGCAGATCGCGGTCCACGCTCACGACCCGGCCCAGCCACCGCTACGGGTGCATGAGATCATCTGCGCCACCGGGGCGCGCCCCGACTTCCTGCCGCTTCGCGAACTGCGCCTGCAGCTCGACCCGGCGCTGGAGAGCGCCGCCGCGCTGGGCCCCTTGATCGACCCCAACGTACACAGCTGCGGCACGGTGCGCCCGCACGGCCACCGCGAACTGGCCCACCCCGAGCCGGGCTTCTACATCATCGGGGCCAAGAGCTATGGCCGCGCGCCCACGTTTCTGATGGCCACGGGTTACGAGCAGGCGCGCTCGGTGGTCGCGGCATTGGCCGGCGACCTGGGTGCCGCCGACGAGGTGCAACTGGATCTGCCGGAAACCGGCGTGTGCTCGCTCCCCACCGCAGCTGCCGAGGCGGCGCCCTGCTGCCCGCCCAAGCGCAGCACGGCTTGCGGCAGCACGACGTGCTCAAGCACGCTCGAGGCAGGCCCGGCCCTTGAACCCGCCCTCTCGCCCGCCCTTGAACCCGCCCTGGACGCTTCCCAAGCGCCCGCCCCAACGCCCGCGGACGCCTCCTTGTCCACGCCGCAAGCCAATGCCTTCCGGATTGAGCCCTTCGACGGGCTGGACGCGCACGCCACCGCCGGTTCAAGTGCTGGGCCAGCCATCGTCCCCGCATCCGACCGCGCCGCGCTGCGCACGTGCTTGCAGGCCGCCGGGCTTCCAGTCGATGATCTCGATGCGCAGGACATGCGCCTGTTCCTGGCGTACCGGGAGCACGGGCGCGTGCTCGGTTGCGTGGGGCTGGAGGCGCATGGCAGACATGGCTTGCTGCGTTCGCTGGCGGTCGCCGACCCGCTGCGCGGCCGGGGCATCGGCAAGGCCCTGGTGGCGGCGGCGGAGACATTGGCAAGGGACAACGGAATCGACATGCTGCATCTGCTGACCACGACAGCCACGCGCTTCTTCAGCCCGCTGGGCTACGCCCCCGCGGTGCGCGACCAGGCACCCGCGGCCATCGCCGCATCCGCCCAGTTCGCGGGCATCTGCCCGGCGTCGGCGGATTACCTGCAGAAGCCGCTCGCGGCAGCCGCGGGGTGAAACGCCTGGTCAAACGCCTCGACGACCTCGATGTGCCGCTCGACATGGACGCCGATCGCCTGCCAGGCGACGCCCGAACCCTGCTCTACGCCTTCACCGTCTCGGCGGCCACCACTGGCCGGTGGTCGTGCGGGAGTAGGGGAAGGGAGCAAGCGACCGAGCGCCTGCTCGATGGCCCGTGTCACGGACACGTCCCCGCCGTGACCAAGGCACGAGGTAGAAACGTTGCAGTCCTCTCGCCAGCGGGAATAAAATGACATTGTGGTCAATTTTAAGCCCATCTGGGTTCCCCCGTTTGTAGGTACTGCGCAATATCATGATTCAACTTCTAAGAATGACGAATGAGCCGTTGCAAAGCCCGCTTACTCTGGTAGCTGGATCTGAGTTTCGGTTCAAGATATCCGGATTGGGCCCAGATCGGCGGCATGTCAGGTTGGTAAGTGACTCTTTAGACGTCCAGGCCGTGGTTCTGAAGGCTGACGACGGAAATTCTGAACAGACTCTTAAACTCGTAGTCGGGCAGCGGGTTAGTCCGGGTCAGACTGTTGGAATCAATGCGTATCGGGCGAGCAATAGCTCCGAACGGGTCGAAACGACGCCGTCTTTAGCAGTCGTGCTTCAGCCAAGACTAGAACTTCCAAACAAGATTTCCGATGAGGCGATTGTTGTCTACATGCTATTGGCAGAGAACAATAACCCCGATACGCCTGGTTATTCGCGAAGGGAGGTTCAGGAGGCGATGCGGTGCATGGTCTCGGTATTTGAAAATCGACTGGGTTTTGGTCCCAGCCACTTTGGCGGCGATGTGAGTACGACCACCGTCAAGCAACTAATCATGGCTAAGGGACAGGTTCAAGGATTTGAGCGTTGGCCAACAGTCGGTGTTGGGCAACAGCGGCTCATTGACGAGCTCCTGCGCCGTGCCAATGATCCAAGTAACAGGAGGTTCATTGAACATCGGCAGCACGTTCAGGATGCCCTTGACGTTGCGCGGGGTTACGTAACAGGGATGCCGGCCTGCCGCCGGACGGATCTCTACGGCTGGATGACGGGCACCAGCAGTGAGAACCCAGGGCGAAGTTTCGAGCAGGTTACGGTTTTCGGCGGGCAGAAGTTCTATGCTCTTTCTGAGGCGTTTCAACGATCTAACCGGCGTTGATGCGCTTCCTGGAGACGCTCCTCAATATGCGCAAACTCAACATTCCCGGCTTGGTCATGCTCGTTATTGGTCATTGCGGGTTCGCTCTGGCGCAAGACGTGGTGGGACCGTACGCCGAGTTGGTCCAGACCATCGAGTCCGCGGCGCGGCCGATGCTGACGGCGGTGCAGCGGAACCACCAGCGCAACCATTTCTGCGTGATCGGATATGCGGAAGATACTGGGGGGGGCGGTGAGGCGGCTCCGTTTCCGTCCTATTTCGTGCATTGGCGCGAAGGGCGACAGCTGATTCAGTGGGAAGGTGTACGAGAGATTGAATGGTCGCACGAGGTCGATCAGGCCGACGTCTTGACCGGTGTTGTTGATGCCGACTTGCTACTGGTGAGGCGGCGCAACCAGCTTGGGGCGGACACGGTGGAGACGTCCGACGAGTTGGCAGGCAGCACTTACTTGGTGACGCGAACCTGGTGGAACCGCGTGGTCGAGGACTGCGTGGCGCACGGCAGCTCCTTCGTCATCGACGCGTTCGACGAGGGTGATCCGGTGGGCTACTTCCCACCATCGGCGTTCCACTATTTCGACGGAACGGCCCGTTATGGCTCGCTGAGCGAAGGCCTGCTGGCTGACGCGGTGAACACCTTGATCAAGGTCGAGGACCGCAGGCGCGACCGCGCCAATACCTTTTGTGCGGTGGGGGCGCGTTACCGGGAGGGCGAGCATTTCGACCGACTCTGGGTTGTCTGGCAGGAGGAGCAGCGTTTGATGCTCTGGAACGACGACTATGCTCAAGGAGGGGCGGCACTGGTCCGTGCAACGCTCGATTTGCCGCTGGAGCAAAGTCCGCCCGCGCGCGAAGAGATGATGGCCGCAAGTTCAGAAAACAACCGGTTCGGATTGCCTCGGCACGCCGACCCCGTTTGGCGCGGGGTCATGGTCGAGCACTGTCTCAAGTACGGTGAAACCGTGCGTTTTGGGGCTCGTTGATGAGCTCGATGCGCAGGACATGCGCCTGTTCCTGGCGTACGGGGAGCTCGGTTGGGTGGGGCTGGAGGCACATGGCAGGCATGGCTTGCTGCGTTCGCTGGCGGTCGCCGACCCGCTGCGCGGCCGGCGCGGGATCGGCGTGCTGCGCGCCGGACTGCTGCGCATGACGAGGCCGGTGCCGAATGTGCCGCCGCTCGCACCGCCCCCGCCGCCGGCCGTTCCGGGGGTGGGTTATCTTGCCTGGGTGGTGTCGGCGCTGGGGGTCACCCAGATCGTCGCTTGGGGCAGCCTGTACTACACCATTGCGGTGCTCGCCGGTCCGATGGCGCAGGGGCTGGGGGTGTCGCTCGCCACGGTGTATGGCGCGTTCTCGGCGAGCCTGGTGGTGTCCGGCCTGTGCGCCCCGGGCATCGGTCGCGCCATCGACCGCTGCGGCGGGCGGCCGGTGCTGGCGGCCGGCGCGCTGGCCAGCGCCGCGGCACTGGCGCTGATCGCACTCGCGCCCAACATCGCGGTGTTCTACCTCGGCTGGGCGCTGGCCGGCGTGGCAATGGCGGCCAATCTCTACGATGCGGCCTTCGCCGCCCTGAGCCAGACTTCGGGCCCGCGCTACCGTCCCGCGCTGACCGCGCTGACGCTGTACGGCGGCTTCGCCAGTACGGTGTTCTGGCCATTGACCTGGTATCTCGAGGCCCGCCTGGGCTGGCGCACTACCTTGCTGGCGTTCGCCGCGGTGCATCTGCTGGTCAATCTGCCGCTGTTTCTCGCGGCACTGCCGCGTCGCGCACCGGTAGCCGCACCGCCGCCGGCGCCCGCGCCGGGCACACCTGCGAGCAATGGCAACGCCCAGGCGAACAAGCTGTTCCTGTGGCTTGCCACCGCCTTCACCGTGGTGTCCTTCGTGGTATCGGCGATCGGCGCGCATGCGGTGTCCCTGCTCGGGGCATCCGGGCTGGACGCCGCCACCGCCATTGCCGTGGCCTCACTGTTCGGCCCGATGCAGGTTGCCGGTCGGGTGGCGGAGTTGGCTTTCGCGCGCAGGTTGAAGGCCACCTCGGTGGGCGTGGCCGCCTTCGTCATGATGTCGGTGGCCATGCTGTTGCTGGCATGGGCGGGCGGCAACGTGTGGCTGGCCTTTGCCTTTGCCGCGAGCTATGGCGCGGCCAACGGGGTGATGACCATCGTGCGCGGCACGGTGCCGGCCGAACTGCTGGGCCGCGATGCCTACGGCAGCCTGATGGGTAGGCTCGCACAGCCGGCCTTTCTGGCCAAGGCGATCGCACCGGTCCTGTTCGCCGGATTGATCGCCGCCGGCCTGGGCCACGACCGCCTGCCCTACATCCTGGTCGCGCTGGCCGGCTGCGCCACCCTGGCCTTCGTGCTTGCGCTGCGCTGCGCGCGCCGGGCCGACGCAGACGGGGGCACGCATTGACCCGGCAATCCCGTACCGCGTTCGGGCTGCGCGAAACCGCAAGGCTCAGGGCGACCGGAGCGGGCTAGCTTGAGGCAGGTTTGGCAGTCAGCACCTCGGGATTCAGCAGGCCGCGCGACTCGCCGCGGGCGAAGGCATTGACGTTGTCGAAGGCTTCGCTGAAGTACAGCTCGTAGCTGTCGCGCTCGACGTAGCCGAGGTGCGGCGTGCAGATGGCGTTGTCCATGGCCAGCAGCGGATGGCCCAGCGCCGGCTCGGCCTCGTACACATCGACGGCGGCGAAGCCCGGCCGGCCGGCCGCCAGCGCCGCCACCAGCGCGCCAGATTCGATCAGTTCGGCGCGGCTGGTATTCACCAGCACCGCGTCCGTCTTCATGCGTGCGAGGTCGTCCCGCGTGACGATGCCACGGGTGTCGCCCACCAGGCGCAGGTGCAGGCTCAGCACGTCGGCCTGTTCGAACAGCGCGGCCTGGCTTGCCGCCACCTCGTAGCCGGCCTCGCGCGCGCGCTCGAGCGATCCGTCCCGCCCCCAGACCAGCACGCGCATGCCAAAGGCCTTGCCGTAACCCGCCACCAGGCTGCCGATCTTGCCCAGGCCGAACACGCCCAGGGTGCGCCCGTGCAAGGCGCGGCCCAGGCTGGTTTGCCACTGCCCCGCGCGCAGCCGCGCGACCTCGTGCGGAATGCGCCGCATCGCCGACAGCACCAGCCCCCAGGTCAGTTCCGCGGTGGAATAGGGCGAACCGCCGCCCACCGCCACCGCAATGCCGCGACGGGTGCAAGCCGCCACGTCCACATGGGTGGCACCACGGCCGGTCTGGCTGATCAGCCTGAGCCGCGGCAGGCGGGCAAGCAGGGCTTCGCCCACCGGGGTGCGCTCGCGGATCAGCACCAGCGCCTCGGCATCGGCAAAGCGCTCCGCCAGCACGTCGATGGCGGTCTGCGTGTCGTTGAACACGGTCACCTCGTGCGCCGCCATGCTGTCGAAGCAGGACAGCGAACGCACCGCGCTCTGGTAGTCGTCGGGAATCACCACTTTCATTCGATAAGCTCCTGGACACCAAGAAAGACCGTCGCAAGCAGCCCGGCATGCGGGATGCGCAGATGCGGAACCCGGCCCGCCGTGACGGGCGGGCACCCTGGCTCCGCTGAACGCAGCATTCCGGCCGCGCTGCAGCCGGCCAAAAACTGTATATAATTACACCACTCAAAGCCGCCTTCGGTCACCCTCCAGCCATTACCGACGTACCCAGGGAGCACGCCACCATGCCCACCCGCTTCATCTGCCCCCATTGCCACCACGCCATCGACCCCGACGCAATGGAATCCGCCTTCAGCGATCTCGCCGAGTATCGCATCTGTCCGAACTGTGACGAAGCGGTGTTCCATTCGGTACGCGAGAATGTGCCTCTGCCGGCGTGGTTGCGGCGCAACGCGCAGCCGGCCGCGGCCGCCCCCTCAGCCCACTGACCCTGCCGCGGCAAGGCGCCGGCGCGCCGACGCCTTGCACGCAACGCTCCGCACAACACGTGCCCTCGCGCCACATCACGCCCCCTCCCCTGCCCGCACGGGGGCAGCCGCTGGCGACCAACACCGCACCGCCTTCCCCCGCACTTCTTCCCCCCGCACTTCTTCCCCTTACCCCGCTTGGCACCGCAGCCACACGACGTCCACCTGCGCACCTCGCTGTCCGTGTTCCGCCTGTCGCCACGTCTTTTCGTTCCGACACGGCGCCCCAGCCCCTCCGACTCGGGCCCTGTGCCGCACACTTGGCACGCGCGCACGACTCATTTACCATTGCGTAATACCGTATTACCGATTCACCCATAGGGCCCAGCCCGTCTGAACCCGACCGAAGGCACTGTCGAAAGCGCGCTTCGACGGGCTCAGGGCGAATGGTAGTGGCGGTTGCCACGGTTCGCTTTGTCGCCCCCGAGGCGGGGTTCAGCCCGCTCGGGGCGAACGGTGTACGCCGCTTGCATGCACGCCTTCATTGCCGGATTGATGACCTACCACCACGCCCGGACATCGCGACCGGGCACCCCTTGTCCCACTTCAGACCCACATCCAGACCCATGAGTACACCCAAGAAAAACGTCGCCGCACTCCGCGCCGGCCTGCAACAGGAAGACGCCTCCCTCGCCTCGCGCCTGCCGGACACGCCGCCGAAAGCCGCCAAGCCTGCCGCTGCCAAACCTGCTGCTGCCAAGGCGTCAGCCGCGCAGTCGGTTGTCGAAAAACCCGCAGCAGCGAAGCCGGTTTCAGCCAAGCCGATTGCTGCGAAGCCCGCCACTCAGGCGACCAGCGAGAACGTGACGCCCGCCAAACCCGTTGCGACGCCTGCCAAGGGCAGCACCAAGGCCAAGCCGAGCGCGACCACCGCCGCGAAGGCAGCTACGCCGAAAGCAGCTACGCCTGAAGCAACTCCGCCTGAAGCAACTCCGCCTGAAGCAACTCCGCCGGCAGCGACCGCATCCAAAGTGACCGCGGTTGCGCCCTCCGCCAAGGCCACGGCGAAGCCTGCCACCCAGGGCAAGGCGAAGTCCGCGGCCGCTGCCAAAGCAACGGTGAAAACAGTGAAAGCAGCGCCTGCCGCCAAGGCCAAGGCATCGCCCGCAGGCAAGCCGACCCCCGCCGCCGCATCCGCGCCTGAAGCCGCAGCGATGGCCGATGCCGGCAAAGCTGCGAAGTCCGCCGCACCCAAGGCTTCCGCCCCCAAAGCGGAAGCCAAGCCGGCGGTCAAATCTACCCCCAAGGCAGCCGACACCCGCACCAAAGCGGTCAAGGACGCCAAGGGCGGCAAGACGGACAACGCAGCCACGCCACCGGCCGAGCCCGCACCGGCCGCCCCCAAGAAGGCCAAGCGCGACAAGATCGTGCGCGACTCCTTCTCCATGCCCGAAAGCGAGCACGGCCACATCAAGGGCCTGCGCGCCGCTCTCGCCAAGCACGGCTGCCTCAGCAGCAAGTCGGAAGTGCTGCGCGCCGGGGTGCAGTTGCTGTTGCGCAGCGACGTCGCCGAACTCGCACGGCTCATCGACTCCCTGCCGGTCGTTCCCAAGGGCAAGCGCAAGAAGCACTGATCGACGCGGCGGTGCGCGGGTGCGGGATATTCCCGCGCGCACCACCTTTTCATGCTATACAGCTAACCCTCTTCTCAAGACAGTACAAGAGGGTTGCTCACCCATGACATGGGAACGTTTCCACTTCACCTGCCGACGCCACCGTCGCGCCCCCCACGTCGGCTTTGCCGAAACCGCCCGGTACTTTCGTTCGCATGAAGACGCCGACCTGATCGGCCCGCCACCGTCGGCAAGGGCCTTGCCCAGCACGATCATGACGCGGCTGGCGGCCCTTTCGGAGCACGACCGGGCGCGCGCCATCGCGCTCTACGCCGACATGGATCTGGAAGGCGCAGCGCCGATGCCGCGCAAGGTATTGCGCTCGATTGCCTACCTGCTTGCGATTGGGTTCGTATTCCTGGTAATGAACTCGGTGTTTTCGCTGTTCGTCATGCCGAATTTCGAACGCGCCTTCGCCGAGGCCGGCTTAAAGCCACCGGGCCAGCGCATCGCCGGAATCGACACGGCCACCCTGCCGCTGTTGCTGATGACTTTGCTGACGCCCACGATCGGCCTCGCGCTCTACGCGCTGCACCGCTGTTGCAAGCTAGACCTGCCGATCGGCAGCCAGCTTCGCTGGGTACTGCCACGCCCGATCCGCCACCGCTACACCAACATCGTCAGCCTGGCGACGTATCCGCTCGCCCAGGACGCATCCACTGCACCGCTGACCGACCGACTGCGCGCGCTGGAGGCCGAAGGCATGGATCTGGCCGAGGAGCTGCCGCGCATGATCCGCCACCAGTGGTCCGAGCTCGCGCGCAGCGCCCAAGGCTACGTGAACAGCCTGCTGATCGTCGCAGCCGTGATCATTCTGCTGACCGTGGCGTTCTACGTCACCAGTGCCTACGCCCCCCTCTTCGTTCTGGAGTCCGTCATATGAACCGCCACACTGGCTTCACCCTCATCGAGTTGATGGTCGTGATCTCCATCATCGGCATCCTCGCCTCCATCGCGCTGCCGAACTACCAGATGTACATACAGCGCGCCGAGGTGGTGGAGGCGATCTCGCTCAGCGAGGAAGCGCGCGCCAAGATCGCCGCGCACTACCGCGAGCTGCTCGCTTTCCCCGCCGACAACCAACACGCCGGCCTGCCCCGGCCGGACCAGTTGATCGGCAACCGCGTGACCGGCATCGCGGTGGAAGACGGAGCGGTGCACATCACCCTGGGCAACAAGGCGCCGCAACCGCTACAGGGCAAGATCCTGAGCTTCCGCCCGGCGGTGGTGGACGGCAGCCCGACCAGCCCGATCTCCTGGCTGTGCGGACACGATCAGCCAGTCCCCGGCATGTCCGCGGTCGGCCGCAACAAGACCGACGTCCCAACCGAGTTGCTGCCCGCCAACTGCCGCGCGCGCGCCGCCTGATGCTCACACACGCCCCAGCGGCACGCACCCGCTCGTTGGCCCGCATGGATCTCCACTGCCTTGTCACCCCACCCACAATCCGGAACACACCGATGAAACCGTTGCGAAACCACATCCAGACACGCACCCGGACGTTTCTGTCCGCGCTCGCAATCGCGCTGACCGCGCAGCTTGGCTGGACGTCACCCGCAAGTGCGGCTGAGGTTGCAACCGAGCACTTCAAGATTGAACTCCCCGACCACTTCGTCGTGGAAACGGATCACATCAGCCGGATTCTCGGATTCAGCAGCGCCGGGCCGCAAGCGCCTCCCTTCCTGAGCATCGAGTTCAGCACCCAAATGCCTTGGTCACAGGTGCTGGAAAGCATCCAACACACGACATCGCAGCACGACGCAAGCGTCGTCGAAGCGGTTTGCGAACCCCCATGCACTGCGGCCTTCCACACCTGGTTCAGCGAGCGGATCGGTGATCTCGAAACGCGGACCCATTTCTACGTGGGGCTGCGTGGGGATCTGGTGTTCGTGATCAGCTACGTCGATCACGCCGCCAACGATGCCGCCAGCGGATTCGTGACGGATCTGGCCGAACAAATCCTGCAGTACCGCGAATAGCCACACCCAGCAATGAAGCAGGCGACAGCGTTCGCCCTGAGCCCTTCGGCGCTGCTCACGACGGGCTTGTCGAAGCCCGATTCCCGGCATTGCCGAAGCCGCCCTTCGACAGGCTCAGGGCGAGCGGAGGTACCTGTTTCAAAGCTTCGCTTTGCCACGCCCACGCGGGGCTGGCTTCGCTCGGGGCGAACGCAGTGGCGTCGTCCTTTGCGGGGTGAATGGCCGGCTCAGCCCAGCATCGCCTCGGCCGGGGTGTGGGTGTGGCCCAGCGCCTCGGCCACCGCCGGGTGGGTGACTTTGCCCAGGCATATGTTCAGGCCCTTGCGCAAATGGGGGTCGTCGCTCAGCGCCTGCCGCCAGCCGCGCTCGGCCAGGGCCAGGGCGTGGCCGATGGTGGCGTTGTTGAGCGCGAAGGTGGAGGTGCGCGCGACTGCGCCGGGCATGTTGGCAACGCAGTAGTGCACCACGCCGTCGACGACGAAGGTGGGGTCGGCGTGGGTGGTGGGGCGGGAAGTCTCGAAACAGCCGCCCTGGTCGATGGCGACGTCCACCACCACCGCGCCGCTGCGCATGCGCCCGACCATGTCGCGGGTAACCAGCTTGGGCGCCGAGGCCCCCGGGATGAGCACGCCGCCGATCACCAGGTCGGCCGCCAGCACCGCTTCCTCCACCTCGTGGGTATTGGAGCACACGGTGGTGATGCGGTTGCCGAACACCAGGTCGAGCTGGCGCAGGCGATCGACGCTCTTGTCCAGCACCGTCACCCGCGCGCCCAGGCCCACGGCCATCTGCAAGGCGTTGGTGCCGACCACGCCGGCGCCGAGTATCACCACGTGGGCGGGCCGCACGCCGGGCACGCCGCCCAGCAGCAGGCCGCGCCCGCCGTGCGAGATCTCCATGTGGGTGGCGCCGGCCTGGATGGCCATGCGCCCGGCCACTTCGCTCATCGGTGCGAGCAGCGGCAGGCCGCCGCCGGGGCCGGTAATGGTTTCGTAGGCCACGCACACCGCCCCCGAGCGCAGCAAGGCGGCGGCCTGATCCGGATCGGGGGCGAGGTGCAGATAGGTGTAGAGCACCTGCCCCTCACGCAGCATTGCGCACTCGCCGGGCTGGGGTTCCTTGACCTTGACGATCATCTCGGCGCGCTCGAACACGTCCTGCGCCGACGCGACGAGTTCGGCACCGGCCGCGCGATAGTCGTCGTCCTGCAGCCCGATGGCGGCGCCCGCCCCGCCCTGCACGATGACCTCATGGCCCCGCGCGGTGAGTTCGCGCACGCTGGCGGGGGTGAGTCCGACGCGGTATTCGTGGTTCTTGATTTCCTTGGGTACGCCGATGCGCATGGTGTGGTCTCCTCCGATGTGGCGTGGGTCGTACCCCGCTCATTCGTTATAGGTGTTGCTGGCGCGGGTGTTGCTGGCGCGGGTGTTGCCGGGGCGCAGCTGCGGGGCACGCGCCGCGGCGTTTGCGGGCCCACGAGCCCGGCCACCCGGCGCGCCGCCCGCAGGACGGCTTACGCGGCGCCGATGGCGCGCTCCAGCACCGCATGTAGCAGCACGTTGGCGCCGGCGGTGATGTGCTCGGGCTTGGCGTCTTCGATCTCGTTGTGGCTGATGCCGTCCTTGCAGGGGATGAAGATCATGCCCGCCGGCGCCAGCCGCGCAACGTAGATGGCATCGTGGCCGGCGCCCGACACCGCCGGCATGTGGTCGTAGCCCAGCCGCTCGGTGGCGCGGCGCACCGCCTCCACGCATTCGGCGTGGAACGGCACCGCCGGGTAGTGGGACACCTCCTCGATCTCGATGGCCAGGCCGGTTTCGGTGGCGAGGCGGGCGAGGTAGGCGCGCAGCTCGGTATCCATCTGATCGAGCAAGGCGTTGCTGACGTTGCGCATGTCTACCGAGAACTTGACCTGGCCGGGAATCACGTTGCGGCTGTTGGGATGCACATGCACCATGCCCACGGTGCCACGCCCGTGCGGCTGGTGGCGGTGGGCAGTGGCGACCACCTCCTGCATGATGCGGGTGGCCACCTGCAGCGCGTCCTTGCGCAGGTGCATGGGGGTGGGGCCGGCGTGGGCTTCCATGCCGGTGACCACGCAGTCGTACCAGCGGATGCCGAGCACGGCCTCGACCACGCCAATGGTCTTGTCGTGATCCTCGAGCACCGGCCCTTGCTCGATATGCACCTCGAAGTAGGCACCCACCGGATGCTGGCCCGGGACTTCGGCGCCCAGGTAGCCGATGCGCTCCAGTTCCTCGCGCACCGTCTTGCCGTCGACATCCCGCGCGTCGTAGGCCTTTTGCAGGGGGAAGGCATTGGCGAACGCGCCCGAGCCCATCATCACCGGCACGAAGCGCGAGCCTTCCTCATTGGTCCAGAAGGCCACCTCGATCGGGGCGTCGGTCTGGATGGCGTGGTCGTTGAGCGTGCGCACCACCTCCAGGCCCGCCAGCACGCCGTAGTTGCCGTCGAACTTGCCGCCGGTGGGCTGGGTGTCGATGTGGCTGCCCATCATGATCGGTGGCAGGCTGTCGTCGCGACCCTTGCGACGCATGAAGACGTTGCCGATCTGGTCGACGGTGATCGCCAGGCCGGCCTCGCGGCCCCAGGACACCACCAGGTCGCGCCCCTGGCGGTCGAGGTCGGTGAGTGCCAGGCGGCACACGCCGCCCTTGGGGGTGGCGCCGATCCTGGCCAGTTCCATCAGCGAATCCCACAGCCGGGTACCGTTCACCCGCAAGGCGTCCAGGGTGGCGCGGTCGTGCCGGGTCATGCTCGTCGTGCTGTCCATCGTGATTACTCCTCTACGGCAATGCGGAAAACGCGCCTCACCGCGCCACGGCGGTGGGCGCGAGCGTTTCGGCGCGGCGGCTGGCGGCGGTAAAGTTGGCGCCGAAGGCCGGACGCTTCACATAGCGACCGGCCCCGACCTCGGCACGCAGATCGCCGTTGGCGAACACCACCCGGCCACGGCTCACGGTGTGGCTGGCGACGCCGCGCACGTTGCGGCCTTCGAAGATGTTGAAGTCGTTCTTGCTGAAATGGGTGCGCGCCGAGATCGTCTTGGTGGCGGCCGGATCCCACACCACGAGGTCGGCATCCGCACCCTCGACGACACAGCCTTTTTGCGGGTAGATGTTGAACAGCCGCGCGGTATTGGCCGAGGTGATGGCGACGAACTCGCTCGGGGTCAGGCGGCCGGTGTTCACGCCGGCGTCCCAGATCACCGCCAGGCGCTCTTCGACCCCGCCGCAGCCATTGGGAATCTTGGCGAAGTTGTCGCGGCCGGCGGCCTTTTGCTGGGCGCAGAAGGTGCAGTGATCGGTGGCGGTGGTATGCAGGTTGCCCGACTGCAGGCCGCGCCACAGGTGCTCCTGGTGCTCCTTGGGCCGGAACGGCGGACTCATGACGTGGGCCGCGGCCACCGCAAAATCTGGGTGGCGATAGACGCTGTCGTCGATCACCAGATGACCGGCCAGCACCTCGCCATAGACGCGCTGACCGCGGGCGCGGGCGCGGGCAATCGCGTCGGCGGCCTCGATGCAGGACACGTGGACGATGTAGATGGGCACGTTGAGCACGTCGGCGATGGCGATGGCGCGGTTGGCGGCCTCGCCTTCGACCATGGGCGGGCGCGACAGCGGATGGCCTTCCGGGCCGGTGATGCCCATGCGCGCGACCTCCTGCTGCAGCAGGAACACCAGTTCGCCGTTCTCCGCATGCACCGTGGGCATGGCGCCCAGTTCCAGCGCGCGGCGGAAGCTGTTCACCAGGGTTTCGTCGTCGCACATGATGGCGTTCTTGTAGGCCATGAAGTGCTTGAAGCTGTTCACGCCCTCCTCGCGCACCAACGTACCCATGTCGTGGCTGACGCTGTCGTCCCACCAGGTGACGGCGACGTGGAAGCTGTAGTCGGCCGCCGCTTTCTCTGCCCAGCCGCGCCAGGTGTGATAGGCCTCCATCAACGGCTGCTGCGGGTTGGGAATGACGAAGTCGATGATCGAGGTGGTCCCGCCGGCGAGGGCCGCCGCGGTACCGGTGAAGAAGTCGTCCATGGTGACCGTGCCCATGAACGGCAACTGCATGTGGGTGTGGGGGTCGATGCCGCCCGGCATCACGTACTGGCCGCCGGCGTCGACCACCTCGGCGCCGGCCGGTGCCGACAGGTGCTCGCCCAGCGCGCTAATCTTGCCGTCCACGCACAGCACGTCGGCGCGGAACTCGCGGTCGGCATTGACCACCGTGCCGCCTTTGATCAGGACTGCATTCGTCATGGTTTGTCTCCTGTGTCGCGGCCGGCTGCGAACGCCATGGGCGCGCAGCCGTGCCCGTGCGCGACGGCCCGGAGACGCCGGGCCGTCGCATTGCATCAACGCCGCTTGGCGGTCAGGTAGTAGTACGTGCCGGCAACGACGAGGCTGAAGAACCAGCCGAAGTCGAACAGGCTCACCAGGCCGGCCGGTACGGCGCCGGCCGACAGCACGCCGGACACCACCAGGTAGCCGGGCAGGCACGGCACCACGCCGAGCGCGAAGGCGATCAGCGCATGCAGGTTCCAGCCGCCGCTGTACTCGTACTCGCCGCCGCGGCGATAGAGGTCTTCCACGTTGAGCTGGGTGCGCCGCACCAGGTAGTAGTCGACCAGCAGGATGCCGGCGATGGCGCCGAGCAGCGTGCCGTAGCCGCCCAGCCACACGAACAGGTAGCCGCCGGAGGTTGCCAGCAGCTTCCACGGCATGAACAGCAGGCCGATCACCGCCGCAATCAGGCCGCCGACGCGGAAGCTGATCTTGCTCGGCGCCACCTGCGAAAAGTCGTAGGACGGCGACACCAGGTTGGCGGCGACGTTGGTGGTGAGGTTGGCGAGCAGGATCACCAGCAGGCCGACGGCCGAGGCGAAGGTGCCCATTTGCGTGAGCAGCCCGTCCGGGAAAAGCTGCGCCTTGCCGTAGAGGATTTGCGACACCGAGAAGCCGATGACGCCGACCATGGAGAACAACACCATCGGAATCGGCAAGCCGATTGCCTGGCCCACCACCTGGTCGCGCTGGCTGCGCGCGAAGCGGGTGAAGTCGGGGATGTTGAGCGCCAGCGTGGCCCAGAAGCCGACCAGGCCGGTGAGCGCCGCCCAGGTCTTGGGTCCGCCTTCGACGACCTTGGCCGGCATGTCGAAGATCTCGGCCACGGGCACCTTCATCACCGCCCACACCACCAGCGCGAACGACGCGATCACCATCAGCGGCGCGGCGAATTTCTCCAGCTTGCGGATGGACTCCAGGCCGTTCCAGATGAAGTAGAGGTGCGCGCCCCAGAAGATGTAGAAGCACACCAGTTGCGAGGTGCTGATGAACTCGCCCTCCACCGGACCGGCCAGGGGTAGGCCGACCACGGTCAGAAAGCCGTGCAGCGCCAGCGCCCCGAAGTAGCAGTTGATCGAGAACCAGCCACAGGCCACCAACCCCCGCAATATGGCCGGCAGGTTGGCGCCGATCACGCCGAAGGAAGCGCGTGCCAGCACCGGAAAGGGAATGCCCCAGCGGGTGCCGGTGCGCCCGATCAAGACCATGGGCACGAGCACGATGCAGTTGGCGAGGAACACCAGCCATAGCGCCATCTGCCAGGTAAAACCCTGATCGAGCATGGAGCTCGCCATGGTGTAGGTCGGCACGCACACCACCATGCCCACCCACAGCGCGGTGTAGTCGTGCCAGCGCCACGTGCGCTGGGCGGCGGTGGTGGGCGCGAGGTCTTCGTTGATCAGCGAACTGCCGCCGCTGCCGGATATCGCCCCTGATTCTGCCAGTGTGTTGTCGCTCATGAATTCACCCGTTGGTTGTCGTCATGCTGCTGGGAAGGCCCGGCACCGCGTGCGATGCCGGGCTTGTTATCGCTTCCGACCGGAGGGGCCCCCACGCCCCCCGCGTCATCTCATACAGCGGCCTCGCGCATCGGATTGTTGGGATGCGTGGTCCAGTTGGCATAGTCGCCGCTGACCACCTTGCCGGTGCGCTTGTCCACCTCGCCCGGTGCCAGGCTGCGCATGCTGATGCAACTGGGCACCGGACAGATCGAGACGCACAGATTACAGCCGACGCACTCTTCTTCGATCACCTCGAAGTGCCGTTCGCCGTCCTTCATGCGGGTGATGGCCTGGTGCGAGGTGTCTTCGCAGGCGACATGGCAACGACCGCACTTGATGCACAGATCCTGGTCGATGACGGCCTTGTCCACATGGTTGAGGTTGAGGTAGCGCCAGTCGGACACCGTTGGCACCGCCCGCCCGACCATTTGCGCCACCGAGGCATAGCCGTGCCCGTCCATGAAGTTGGAAAGCCCGTCGCACATGTCCTGTACGATCTTGAAGCCATACACCATCGCCGCGGTGCACACCTGCACCGTGCCGCAGCCGAGCGCGATGAACTCCGCTGCGTCGCGCCAGGTGGACACGCCGCCGATGCCCGAGATCGGCATCCCGGCGGTGGCCGGATCGCGGGCGATCTCGGCCACCATGTTCTGCGCGATCGGCTTCACCGCGGGGCCGCAGTAGCCGCCGTGCGAACCGCGCCCGTCGGTGCTCGGGCTCATGATCATGCGCTCGAGATCAACGCCCATGATGGAGTTGATGGTGTTGATCAGCGACACCGCATCCGCCCCGCCCGCCCTGGCCGCGCGCGCCGGGAAGCGCACGTCGGTGATGTTGGGCGTGAGCTTCACGATCACCGGCAGGCGGCTGTACTGCTTGCACCAGCGGGTGACCATCTCGATGTACTCGGGCACCTGCCCCACCGCCGCCCCCATGCCGCGCTCGCTCATGCCGTGGGGACAGCCGAAGTTGAGTTCGATGCCGTCGGCCCCGGTGTCCTCCACCATCGGCAGGATGCGCTTCCACGACGCCTCGTTGCACGGCACCATCAGCGACACGATCATCGCACGGTCCGGCCAGGCGCGCTTGACGCGGCGGATCTCCTCCAGATTCACCGCCAGTGGCCGGTCGGAGATCAGCTCGATGTTGTTGAAGCCCACCACCCGGCGGTCGCCGGTCAGCAGCGTGGCATAGCGCGGGCCATTCACATTGACCACCGGGGGGTCTTCGCCCAGGGTTTTCCAGACCACCCCGCCCCAGCCCGCCTCGAACGCGCGGACCACGTTGTATTCCTTGTCGGTGGGCGGCGCGGAAGCCAGCCAGAACGGGTTGGGGCTCTTGATGCCCAGGAAATCGGTACTCAAATCAGCCATGTCTGTTACTCCTGATCGGGATGTGCGGCTCAGCCCAACAAGGCCGCATGAATGCTCTCTGCGGCGAGCTTGCCGTGCTCGACCGCCTCGACAGTGAGGTCGCGCCCACCCAGGCGGCAGTCGCCGCCCGCCCAGATCTTCGGGTGACCGCTGCGGCCGTCGGGCTCGGTGACGATGCGCCCGCGCTCGATGCGCAGCAACGCGGCCACGGCGTCAGGCACCAGGGTCTGGCCAATGGCCTTGAGCACCATGTCCGCCTCCAGCTCGAAGCAGTCGCCGGTCTCGACCAGCTTGCCGCCCTCCAGCCGGGTGCGAACGAAGCGCATGCCCGACAGGGTGCCGTCGTCGACCAGCACCTCGCGCGGCGCCGCCCAATCCTTGATCTTCACCCCGTTGGTCTGGGCCCATTGCTGCTCGTAGGCGGACGCCGGCATGTCGGCCTGGCCGCGGCGATAGACGATGGTCACGTCCTCCGCGCCCAGCTTGCGCGACTGCACCGCGGCATCGACCGCGGTCATGCCCCCGCCGATCACCACCACCCGGCGACCGACCGGCACCTTGGCGAAATCGTCCGCCTGGCGCAGCTCGGCGATGAAGGCCACGGCATCGCGCAGCCCCGGAACGCGCGGCTCGGCAATACCCATGTTGTTCACCCCGCCCAGCCCGATGCCGAGGAACACCGCGTCATAGTGCTCGGCGAGTTGGTCGAGGTGGATTTCCACACCCAGCCGGGTGGACGTGCAGACCTCGATGCCACCGATCGACAGCAGCCAGTCGATCTCCTTCTGGGCGAAGCCGTCGGTGGTTTTGTATGTGGCCAGGCCGTATTCGTTCAGGCCGCCGAGCTTGGGCTGGGCCTCGAACAACACCACTGCATGGCCATGCAGCGCCAGCCGGTGCGCGCACGCCAGGCCGGCCGGCCCGGCGCCGACCACCGCGACCTTGCGGCCAGTGGACGGTGCCCGCACGAACAGCGGCGCCCCCGGATCGGCCAGATAGGCGTCGGTGGCATGGCGCTGCAACAGCCCGATCTCCACCGGCTTGTCCTCGTTGGTGTTGCGCACGCAGGCCTGCTCGCACAACACCTCGGTCGGGCACACCCGCGCGCACATGCCGCCCAACGGATTGGCCGAGAGAATGGCATGGGCCGCACCGCGCACATTGTCCTGGGCGATGCGATGGATGAACGAGGGAATGTCGATGTGGGTGGGACAGGCCGTGGTACAGGGTGCGTCGTAGCAGTAATAGCAGCGATCGGCCTCGATCCGGGCCTGCACCGGATTGAGCGGCGGATGGGCGTCGCAGAAGTTGCGCGCGTACTGCTCGGTGGTCAGCCTTGCGGGACGGAGGTCCGCGACGGCGGCCAGCTTCTCCATGTCAGTCTCCTTTTGCGGGCCGTTCCGGCCCATTGCGGTCATTGGCGGAGGAAGTCCGCAATCCGGCGCGTATGACGTAGCGCATGACTTTTACCAACTGGTCAATTCACCACTTCGCAATAGCATCATCCGTGCCTGAGATACTCCTCTTTTATTTTCAACAACTTGAAAATCCACTTCCGGAATCGTCGCGATCGGACGACCCAAAATCGAGCACGTGCCCGTCCCCGATGCACACGCTTGATGCGTCGCCCACGGCCGGCACGGATCGCCGTGGCCGACGGTGCCTGAGCGCCGCCGGCCACGCCATCGTCCCGGCACGGGTGGGGAACCGGAACAACGGTTTTACCAGGTGGTAAAAGCTGGACGTATTGAATCGCTACCCCACCGACGATGACAGAGACGGTGACGGTACAAAGTTGAATAGCCGGCTGGTCTTGCGGCCATACCGTACAGGCAGAAAAACCACTACAGACACCGGTGCAGACGACACACCCGCCACCCTTGCGACACCGCGGACGTGTCCCTGTGACGGATGACGCGGAATGAGGCCTTCAGGAACCGCTCGCCGTGACGTTATTCCTCTTTCCCGCCATGCAGACTGTGTACTCTTTTGTTCGAACAAGTCTTTCCAAGACCGGCTGCCCACCGTTGCCGCCGTTTCTGGAGCGCCAACCGAGGTCACGGCCATCGCCATCGGCAGGCCGCACCGGAATCACCACGATGAGTCGTTCGCCCATGCCACAGCAACCCGCCCGACGTCCCGCCGCTCCTTGTCGCCGTCCGGCGTCGCAGGCGCAGGTTTGCCCGTCGCCGGCGCACGCTGCGGCCGCCTGCCGACTGGCCATGGCCGTGATCTTGCTGGCGGGACTGCTGTGGGGGCTGGCCGGGGCCGCCCGGGCGGACAGCATTCGCGTCGTCACCGAGGAACTGGCGCCCTACAACATGACGCGTGACGGCGTCGTCACCGGCATGAGCACCGAGGTGGTGCGGGCCGTCATGCAGGTGGCCGGCGTGGAGGGTGAGATCCAGTCCATGCCTTGGGCCCGTGCCTACGACATCGCGCTCAACGCCGAGAACGTGCTGATCTACTCGATTACCCGAACGCCTCCGCGCGAATCGCTGTTCAAGTGGGTGGGCATGGTCGCCCCCACCCACTGGTACCTGTACGCCGCACCCGGCAGCGGCATCCGGCTCGAGCGCCTGAGCGATGCCATGGGCTACCAGATCGCCACCGTGAAGGACGACGCCGGCGAGCAGTACCTGGTCGAGCGCGGCTTCGAGATCGGCCGCAACCTGCAGTCCAACAACCGCTATGAGTACAACTACGAGAAGTTCAAGGCCGGGCGGGTGGACTTGTGGATTTCCATCGAGCTCAACGCCCTATACCTGATGCGCGAGGCCGGCGACGATCCGGCCACCGTCGCGGAGCGCGCACTCGCCCTGCCGGACCTGGGCGACGGCGGGCTGTACATGGCGTTCAGCCGCAACACGCCGGATGCACTGGTGGAACGCTTCCGCGAGGCCTTGCAGCGCATCCGCGAGGACGGCACCTATGACACCATCGCCGAAAGATGGCGGTGAGGGCGCCGGGGCGGCCACGCTGGCCGTGCAGAATCCGGCCCACCTCGCACGGATGAGCGGGACACCTCCCGACCGGGCGCAACCGCCGGCGACGGACACCATGCCTGCGCCTGCCTCCCCGGCCCCCGCTTCGCTGGGCCGCCGCCTGGTACTGGCCACGCTGCTGTTCTGCCTGATCTTCACCGCGGCCGCAGTGGGGGTGCGCAGCGCGTCGGCATGGCGCGGCCACCTCGCGGCAATGAACGCGGAGCTGACGCTGATCGACAAGGTATTCCAGCGCACCTTGTCGAAGGCCATCTGGGAAATGGACCGCGAAGCGCTGGAAACCCAGCTCGACAGCGTGGCCCAGGTGGCGGCGGTCGGCCTGTTGCAGGTACGCATTCCCCGCGCCGGGCGCGAGGCGGAGCAGCTCGAGTACCGCCATGCCGACCACACGGGCGCGCACTGGGCGCCGTCGCTGCGCCACGAACTGGTCTACGAACCCTACCCCGGCGCACACGAAGTCGTCGGCGAGTTGGCCATCGAAGGCAACGAGCGCCTGCTGTGGCAGCGCCTGCATGGCGAACTGGCAGGCATCGTGCTCACCCAGGTGGTGCAGTCACTGCTGCTCGCCGGGCTGATCATGTGGATGTTCAACCGTTCGGTTACCGTGCATGTGCGCCGCATCGCCCGCCATCTCGGCGAACTTGCGCCCGACAATCTGCACCGGCCCTTGCACCTGCAGCGCCAGCCGCGTCGAGACGAGCTCAATCTGCTCGAATCCGGGGTCAACGACTTGCAGGCCAAGCTCTCCGCCTACCTCCGACGCCAGCGCCAGTACGAGCAGGAACTCGCCGCCCACCGCGACCGGCTCGCCGAACTGGTCGAGGCGCGCACTGCCGAACTGCGCGCCGCCAATACCCGGCTGGAGGAGTTGTCGCGCAGCGATCCGCTCACTGGGCTGGCCAATCGCCGCCATTTCGACGAGACCAAGGAAATCGAATTCCGCCGCGCCTTGCGCCTGGGACAGCCGCTATCGGTGCTGATGTGCGACGTCGATCACTTCAAGGCCTACAACGACACCTTCGGCCATGCCGCCGGTGACGACTGCCTGCGCAACATTGCCGCAATTCTGCAAACGACATTTGCACGCGCGGGCGAACTGGTGGCCCGCGTCGGAGGCGAGGAATTCGCCGCCCTGCTGCCGGGCGTGGACGCGGCACGCGCCCGCGACGCCGCCGAGCGCCTGCGCAGCGCCCTGGCCGCCCGCGGGCTCGAACATGGCGCGGGCGGAGCCGGCGCGTACGTGACCCTGAGCATCGGCGTCGCGCAACTCGACCCCGCCGAAATGGACCATGTGGACATGCTGCTCGACCGCGCCGATCAGGCCTTGTACCGCGCCAAGCGCGAAGGCCGGGACCGCGTCGCCGAATGACCACCTTGCAGCCGTTGCTTGCCATCGCCACCGCCACCGCCCGACACGCTCGACCGCAACGAGGAGTCCTTATGAACAACCCGATGTGCCACCGACTCGCCCACATCGCCCTGGCCCTGCTCGCAACCTGCTTCAGTGCCGGCGCGACGGTCGCGCAGACGCTGCGTGTCGTCACCGAAGACACGTCCTACACCTATCTCGTCGGCGACCGGGTCGGCGGCCCGGCGACCGATGCAGTCGAGGCCATTCTGCAGCGCGCCGGCCTCACCGACTACAGCGTCGGGCTTTATCCGTGGGCACGCGCCTACGACATGGCGCAGCGCGAACCCAACGTACTGATCTACCTGATTGCGCGCACGCCCGAGCGTGAACACCTGTTCAAATGGGCGGCCCAGCTCACTCGCATCGAATACCACCTGTACAAGCTGCGCGAACGGAACGACCTGCGGGCCACCGACCTGAATGCCCTGCGCGGCTTCAGCATCGGCGTGCTGCGCGATGACGTGCGCCACACCTTCCTACAGGGACAGGGTTTCACCCGCCTGGTGGTGTCGGCACAGAACACCGACAATTTCCGCAAGCTGCTCAACCGCCAGGTCGACCTGGTGCCGATGCCGGAACGCGACGCCCGCCAGTTCTGTCTGGAGGAAGGCGTTCCCTACGACACGCTGGAGCCGGTACTCACCCTCGACGCCCTGGTCAAGGGCCTGTACATGGCGTTCAGCCCGGGGACGTCCGACGAGGTGGTCGAGCGCGCGCGAGAGGCCTTTGCCGCCCTCTCGGCCGAAGGCGAAATCCTGCGGCTACTGGGCGAATAGCGGCCGGCGCGGGCTCAAATCCGGAAATCCACCTCGGCGGCACGTCCGTCCAGGGCCAGCGTGGTGCGCTGCGGCGCGCTGCGCGCCACCACCTTGCCGGCGCGCACCACCGCCAGCCGGTTGGCACGCAGGCGCATGGCCTCCACCGGGTTTCGCGCGTCCAGCAGCACGAAATCCGCCCGGCAGCCCACCGCCACGCCGTAGCCTTCCAAACCCAGGATCTCCGCCGGCGTGCGGGTGACCGCGTCGAAACAGGCGCGCATCGCCGCCTGCCCGGTCATCTGCGCAACGTGCAAGCCCATGTGGGCCACCTCCAGCATGTCCGCCGACCCCAGGCCGTACCACGGATCCATCACGCAATCTTGCCCGAAAGCCACCGGCACCCCGGCGGCTAGCAGTTCGGGTACCCGGGTCATGCCGCGGCGCTTGGGGTAGGTATCGTGCCGGCCCTGCAGGGTGATGTTGATCAACGGATTGGCGATTGCCGCCACCCCGGCCTCGCGCATCAACGGCATCAGCTTGGACACGTAGTAGTTGTCCATGGAATGCATGGAGGTCAGATGCGAACCGGCCACCCGTCCGTGCAGGCCGAGGCGCTGGGTATGGGCGGCCAGCGTCTCGATGTGGCGCGACAGCGGATCGTCGGTCTCGTCGCAATGCATGTCCACCCGCAGGCCGCGTTCGGCCGCCAGCTCGGTGAGGATGCGCACCGACTCCGCCCCATCGGCCATGGTGCGCTCGAAATGCGGAATGCCGCCGACCACGTCCACGCCCATGTCCAGCGCCCGCGTCAGGTTGGCCCGCGCGCCGGGGCTGCGCAGCACTCCGTCCTGCGGGAAGGCCACCAGTTGCAGGTCTATCCACGGCTTCACCCGTTCGCGCACGTGCAACAGCGCCTCCACCGCCAGCAGACGCGGATCGCACACATCCACATGCGAGCGGATCGCCAGCAGCCCGCGCGCCACCGCCCAGTCGCAGTAGCGCAGCGCGCGCTCGACCAGCGCCTCCTGGGTCAGCAGCGGCTTGAGTTCGCCCCACAGCGCAATGCCCTCGAGCAGCGTGCCGGACTGGTTCACCCGCGGCATGCCGTAGGACAGGGTCGAATCCATATGGAAGTGGGCGTCGACGAAGGGCGGGCTCAGCAACTGTCCATCCGCCTCCAGCACCTCGCCAGCCTCCCCGGGCAGGGCCGCCTCCAGCGCCACGATGCGCCCGTCGCGCACGCCGACGTCGATACCGCTGCGGCCGTCCACCAGACTGGCATTGCGAACGATGAGATCGAACATGTTTCCTCCTACCGCCGGGCGCGCCTCAGCGCTCCCCCTTGCGATACGGTTTCATGAGTGCCTGTGGGTAGGCCGCCCGCCGCGCCATGATCACCAGCGCGAGAATGGACAGGATGTAGGGCAGCATCAGATACATCTGGTACGGCACCACCACCGGCAGGATGTCGCCGGCCTGTTGCAGGCGTAGTTGCAGCGCATCGAAGGCCGCGAACAGCACGGCCCCGAGCAAGGCCTTGCCCGGGCGCCACGACGCAAACACTACCAGCGCAATGCACACCCAGCCCCGGCCATTCACCATGTTGAAGAAGAACGCGTTGAAGGCCGACAGGGTCAGGAAGGCACCGGCCAGCGCCATCAGCATGGACCCCGCCATGACCGCACCGGTGCGCACCACGATCACGTTCAGGCCCTGGGCTTCGGCGGCCGAGGGGTTCTCGCCCACCATGCGCACCGCCAGCCCCACCGGCGTGCGATACAGCACCCAGGCCACCAGCGGCACCATCAGCAGCGCCAGCAGGGTGAGCACGGTCTGCGCGCCCAGCGCCGGGCCGATCCACGGCAAGCCGGAGAGGGCCGTCAGCGGTGCGAACGGCTCGACCGTGGGCGGCGTGCTCACCTGCGGCAGGGACACCCGGTAGGCATAGGCGGAGAGACTGGTGGCGAGCAAGGTGATGCCCAGGCCGGCCACATGCTGGGACACCCCCAGCCAGACGGTCAACCCGGCATGCAGCAGACCGAACATCGCCCCGCACAGCATCGCCACCCCCACCCCGGCCCACAAGTCCGCGCCCAGCCACACCGCCAGCCAGCCGGTGAAGGCCCCGGCCACCATGATGCCTTCGATGCCAAGGTTGAGCACCCCGGCCCGCTCGCACAGCAGCACGCCCAGCGTGCCCAGGATCAACGGCGTGGCAATGCGCAGCGTGGCCACCCAGAAGGAAGAGGACAATACGATGTCCAGCAGCTCGCTCATGCCCGCCCCCAGCGAATGCGATAGCGGGTGAACAAGGTGGCCACCAGCATCGCCAGCAGCGCCGTCGCCACGATCACATCGGAAATGTAGTTGGGTACGCCGACCGCGCGGCTCATCGAGTCCGCCCCCACCAGCACACCGGCCACGAACAGCGCCGACACCACCACCCCCAGCGGGTGCAGGCCGGCCAGCATGGCGATGACGATGCCGGTATAGCCATAGCCCGGAGACATGTCCAGGGTCACGTAGCCGGTACGCCCGGCCACCTCGCCCACGCCGGCCAGCCCCGCCAGCGCACCCGAGATCAGCGCGCAGGCCAGTACCACCCGCTTCACCGGCATGCCGGCGAACGCCGCCGCCCGCGCATTCGTGCCCACCGCCCGCATCTGCAGGCCAAAGGTGGTGAAACGCTGCACCACCCACAGCAACAAGGCGAGCACGCAGGCCAGGAGCAGGCCGCTATGCACGCGGGTGCGCTCCATCAGGCGGGAAAACTCGTAGGCCGGATCCAGCGTCACCGACTGCGGCCAGCCCATCGCCATCGGATCCTTCATCGGCCCCTCCAGCATCATCGACACGAACAACAAGGCGATGAAGTTGAGCAGCAAGGTGGTGACCACCTCGTCCACCCCCAGGCGGATCTTCATCAGCGCCGGCGCCAGCAGCCACAAGGCCCCGGCCAGCGCCCCCGCCAGCACCATCAGCACGAACACCAGCATCGTCGGCAAACCCGAGAAGAAGGCCGCCCCCTGCCCGCCGACCACCACCGCCGCCAGCGCCGCGAGGTAGAGCTGCCCCTCGGCGCCGATGTTGTAGAAGTGGGCGCGAAACGCCACCGCCGCCGCCAGCCCGGTGAGGATCAGCGGCGTGGCGCGGGTCAGCGTCTCGGAGAAGGCGAAGCGCGAACCGAACGCCCCCTCGAACAACAACGCGTAGGTGCGCCCCACCGGCGCCCCCGCCCACGCCACCAGCAACGCGCAGACGACCAGCGTGAAGCCGATCGCCGCAAACGGCGCCACCACCAGTGCCACGCGGGACACCCCGTCGCGTGCCTCAAGCCGCATCACCTGCCCCCTCACCCACGCCCTCGCCGGCCCGCGCCGGAACGTCCGCCCCGAAGCCCTCGCCCGCCATCGCCAGCCCAATGTCGGCCAGCGTCCAGTCCTCGGCCGCGCGCGCCGCGGACAATCGTCCCTTGAACATCACGGCCACCCGATCGGCAATCGCGAAAATTTCGTCCAGATCTTCCGAGATGATCAGGATCGCCGCCCCGGCCGCCGCGTCGAGCAGCTTGCGATGAATACCGGCCACCGCGCCGATGTCCAGCCCCCAGGTGGGCTGGTTGGCGACGATCAGGCGCGGCATGGCGCTGTCGGCCGACAACGCCGAGCCCTCACCCACCGCCAGCGCCCGCCCCAGGATCAGCTTCTGCATGTTGCCGCCCGACAGGGTGCGCGCCGCCACGTCGATGCCCGACAAACGCACGTCGTGCTTATCCACCAGGGCATGGGCAAAGGCCCGCGCCGCGCCGCGGCGAATCCACCCAAGGCGCGAGAAGGCCGGGACATGCAGCCGTTCGGACACCGCGTTTTCCCACACCGAAAGATCGCCCACCACGCCAACCGCGTGGCGGTCCTCCGGCACCCGCGCCACCGCCCGCCCCACCCAGGCACGCGGGCGGGCCGGCATCGCTTCGCCATCGAGCAGCACCCGCCCCGCCGACGCCTTCAGCATGCCGTGGCACAGATCGGCGAGCGCCTCCTGACCATTGCCCGAGACACCGGCGATGGCCACGATCTCTCCGGCATGCACGCTCAGATCAACCGCCTCCAGATGGCCGTGGCCGCGCTGACGGACGGTGCTCACCTGCTCCAGGCGCAGCACCTCGGCCGCCCCCACGGGCCGGCTGCGCCGCACCCGCTGCGGCCGTTCCACGCTACGCCCGACCATGAGTTCGGCCAGGTGGTCACGCGTGGTTGCGGCCGCGGCCAGCTCCGCCACCAGTCGCCCGCCGCGCAGCACCGCGACCCGATCCGACACCCGCAACACCTCGTCGAGCTTGTGGCTGATGAAGATCAGCGACAGCCCCTGGCGCACCAGTTCGCCCAGCGTGGCAAACAGTGACTCGCTCTCCTGCGGGGTCAGCACCGCGGTCGGTTCATCCAGGATCAGGATGCGCGCGCCCCGGTACAAGGCTTTCAAAATTTCCACCCGCTGCCGCTCGCCCACCGACAGGCGACCGATGCGCGCCTCCGGGTCCACCGCGAAGCCGAAGCGCTGTGCGGTATCGAGCAGGCGCCTGCGCGCCACGCGCCGCCGCGAGAAGGGCTGCCACAACGACTCCGTGCCCAGCATCACGTTGTCGAGCACCGAAAGGTTGTCGGCCAGGGTGAAGTGCTGATGCACCATGCCCACGCCGGCCGCCAGGGCCGCCGCCGGATCGCCCGGCGGCAGGTGCTGGTCGAATACCTCGATTTCACCTTCGTCGGCCACGTAATGGCCGAACAGAATGCTCATCAGCGTACTCTTGCCGGCGCCGTTCTCGCCCAGCAAGGCCAGCACCTCGCCGGCGCGCAGGCTCAGCGAGATGGCGTCGTTGGCCACCAGCGGACCGAAGCGCTTGGTAATGCCGGACAGGCGCAGGACGGTCGCGGGGGTCGATGGACTTGACTCGTTCATTGCGATACGGAGGCTGAAGGAGGGAACGGACCGGGGCACGGGTTCAGGTGCGAAGCCTGGCTGCGGCTGCGGCCCCCGGAAGGGCCGCCCGCACGCCGCGGACGGCCGGCTCAGGACGACCCTGGACGCAGAGGGAAGCGCTGATCAAATCCCTTCCCCTGAGCCCTTCGGCTGCGCTCAGGACAGGCTTGTCGAAGGGCATGCCTGGTAAAACCAAGGGCTTCGACAGGCCTGTCCCGAGCCTGCAGTGCGTCCTCAGTTCGACTTGGGCTCGTCGTCGTTTACCTTGACACTCAGCGTGCCGGCACGGATCGCCGCTTCGGCCGCCTTCACCTTCTCCACCAGCTCGGCCGGCACCTTGTCGGCAAAGGTACCCAACTCGGAGATTTCCGAGCCGCCGTACTCCATCATCGAGTACTTGCCGTAGTCCTCCGCCTGGAAGCTGCCCGCCTTGACCGCCGCCAGCGCCTTGTCGATGGTCGGCTCCATGTTCCACAGCGCCGACACCACGACCGTGTCCGGGTATTGCGGCTGGGTGTCGATGACGTTGCCGATCGCCAGCACGCCACGCTCCTTGGCCGCGTCGGACACGCCGAAACGCTCCGCGTACATCACGTCGGCACCGGCGTCGATCATCGCAAAGGCCGCCTCCTTGGCCTTGGGCGGATCGAACCACGAACCGATGAAGGTCACCGTGAACTTCACCTGCGGATTGACTTCGCGCGCACCGTCCATGAAGGCGTGCATCAGGCGGTTGACCTCGGGAATCGGGTAGCCGCCGACCATACCGATGTGGTTGGACTTGGTCAGCGCACCGGCGTACATCCCGGTCAGGTAGGCCGGCTCCTGGATGTAGTTGTCGAACACCGAGAAATTGGGCGCCTGCGGTTTGCCCGACGAGCCCATCAGAAAGGCGGTGGCGGGATAGTCCTTGGCCACCCGCCGCGCTGCCGACTCCACCGCGAAGGATTCGCCCACGATCAGCGTATTGCCGGACTCGGCATACTGGCGCATCACCCGCTCGTAGTCCGCGTTGCTGACGTTCTCCGAGAACACGTACTCCACCTCGCCACGCGCCTGCGCGGCGTTGAGCGCCTTGTGGATGCGCGACACCCACTGCTGCTCCACCGGCACCGTGTAGATCGCGGCGACCTTGAGCTTGTCGGCCGCAGTCGCGGACAGCGGCAAGGCAGCACAGAGCGCCACGGCAATCGAGGCGGAAAGCAGCAAACGGCGAGTAGTACTGATCATGTCGGACTCCTGTTCGATGGAGGGAGGAACACAGGCCCGGAGCGCCAGGCGCGCGCCCCGCAACTTTTACCAAATGGTCGGGCACCCCGGTCAAGCAGATTCCATGCCGCCCGCAGCCCCGCGGCCAGGCAGCACGCAAGCGGCCCACGGCGGCGACAGTTGTAGCACGATTGCGCCCCAAATCCTGCTTCATTGCGTCGACCGATGCACCATTCCGATGCATCCGCGCCACAGCCATGCCCCGGGCCACGGTCACCCGAACACGCACACCGGGTTTTACCACACGGTAAAGCTTGGCTATATTTGAGCGCACGCCCAGGCGAAAGAACAGGGGTGGCACGCTGCCGCGCACAGCTCGGCGCGTGCTTTTTCCCGCTCACCGTGCAGGCTTCCAAACCAGTACGGCGCGGCCGCCGCCACCTTGCACGCCGGCACCAGAACGCGAACAACACCACGATAAAAGGAGACATCGCGTGACATTGACCGTATCCGCCCCACCTCGGCAAACGCCCTCGAACCGACTCGAAATCGCCCTGCAGCGCCGCAACGGCGCACGCCTGGTGGACCAACTGGTCCAGGGCATACGCCACCGCGTGCGCAGCGGTGCCCTGCATGCGGGCGCACGCCTGCCCTCGATACGCACGCTGTCGGAACAACTCAAGGTCAGCACCTACACCGTGGCCGACGCCTACGACACTCTGGTCGCCCTGAACGAGGTCGAGAGCCGCCCCGGCGCCGGCTATTTCGTCAAACGCGCCCACGCCTTCGCCGGGGCTGACGGCCCGGTGTGCGAGTTGCCCGTCGCGATTCCCTGCCTGCCCGACGACAATTGGATGAGTGCGGGTCTGTTCGACCTGCGCGAAAACGTCTCCGCCGCCGGTTGCGGCTGGTTGCCCAGTGACTGGTTCGACACCCAGCTGTTGCGCGAGGCCATGCGCAAGACGGCCCGCCTCGACGACCCGCGCCTGACCGAGTACGGCAGCCCGGCCGGCTACCTGCCGCTGCGCGAGCAACTCGCCCAGACATTCAGCGAACAGTTCTGTCCGGTGAGTCCGCAGCAGATCATCACCACCAACGGTGCGATGCACGCGCTTGAACTGCTCGTACGGGCGCTGCTGCGCCCGGGTGACACGGTGCTGGTCGAAGACCCCACCTACTGGAACGTGCTGGCGCTATTCCGCAGCCACGGCTGTACCGTGGTGCCGGTGGCGCGGGACGAACACGGCCTGGACCTGGCCGCGTTCGAAAGCCTCGCCCGGCGGCACCGTCCCCGCCTGGCCTTCATCACCACGGTCCTCAACAACCCCTTGTCGCAGACGCTCAGCCATGCCCAGGCCCACCGCCTGCTCGCCATCGCAGAGCGCGAGAACCTGCTGCTGATCGAAGACGACATCTTCCGCGCCTTCGATACCGCACAGTCTCCCTGCCTGGCCGGCATGGACGGTCTGCAGCGGGTGTTCCAAGTGGGCGGCTTCTCGAAATGCGTATCGCCGGCGTTGCGGGTCGGCTATATTGTCGCCCCGGCACGCAACATACCGCGCCTGACCCGGTGCAAGATGACCTGTGGCCTGACCAGCTCGCAACTGAACGAATCCACCACCTTGCACGTGATTACCGACAGCGCCTACCGCCGCCACCTCAAGCGCCTGCAGTGCCGCGCGCTGGAGGCACAGGACCAGCTCGAACGCCGGCTCATCGACGCCGGCCTGACGCTGCTCGCCAAGCCGCAGGGCGGGTTATTCGTCAGCGCCGGCTGGATGTGCCCGCCCCGCGATGACTGCAACGCCATCAGCATTGCCCGCGAGGCGCTCGACCACGGCATCGCGCTCGCCCCCGCCGACTACTTCCACTCCGGCGCCAGCCGCTCGATCTGGTTCCGGTTCAACGCCGGCCACGCGATCTCGCCGCGCGTCTTCGATTTCCTCGCCGAACAAAGCCAGCGCCTGCACGCATGACGATCACCACGCCCGACCTCCAGGACGCCAAGACGCCCGCCCGCCAGCGTGTCGAACACGACATTCTCGAAGCCGCCAAGCAGCTGTTCGCGCAACATGGCTACGGCGGCGTGTCGATCGACCGCATTGCCCAGGAGGCGGGCATCTCCAAGCAAGGCCTGCTGTACTACTTCCCCAAGAAAGTGCTGCTCTACCGCGCCGTGCTCGACGGCGTACTGGACGTGTGGCTGTCATACATGGACGCGCTTGGACGCCACGACGACGATCCCGAGGTCGCCCTGCGCGAATACATTGCCGGCAAGTTGCGCTTTTCGCGCGAACACCCGCATGGCTCGCGCGTGTTCGCCAATGAGGTGATCTCGGGCGCCCCGCACTTTGCCGACGCCATCGAGCAGCGCGTACTCCCCGCGCTGCAGGCCGACGAAGCCACCTACCGCCGCTGGGTGGCACGCGGACTGTGCCGCCCCATGGACACCCGCCACCTGATGGTGGTGCTGTGGGCCGCCACCCAGGCCTATGCCGACTTCGCCAGCCAGATCTGCCTGGTGCTGGGCAAGCCGGCGCTGGAGGAATGCGACTTCGCCGACGCCGAGAAAGTCATCTGCGACATGGTGCTGCGTGCGGTAATGGCCGGCCCGCCCGACTCGGCCTGAACGGCCGTCTGCCTCGGTGCACAGGCCCCGCTCAGCCGCCCGCCGGCGACGCGGCCTCAGGGCCGTTACCCACCATGGTTGGTCGCCCGCGACCGGACGAAAGCAACGAAGGCCTCTGGCGTCAGCGGCCGCGAATACCAGTAGCCCTGCCCCACGTCGCAACCGTAGCCCCGCAGCGCGGCGACCTGCGCCTCGGTTTCCACGCCCTCGGCGACCACATACTGGCCAAGGCTGTGCGCCATCGACACGATGGTCTGCACGATGCGCGCATCATTGGCGTCGCCGTGAAGGTCCTGCACGAAACTGCGGTCGATCTTGAGCGCCTGGACCGGCAGGCGCTTGAGGTAGGCCAGCGAGGAATACCCCGTGCCGAAATCGTCGATCGCCACGCCCACCCCGATATCGCGCAGGCGGTCCAGCTGTGCCTTCGCCATTGCGACATCGAGCATCAAGCCCGACTCGGTCACCTCGACCTGCAACATCCGGGGGGCCACGCCGAAACGCGCGAGCGCGTCGGCGACCTCGTCGGCGAAATGGGGCAGGCACAGCTGACGGGCCGCAACGTTCACGGCCACCGACTGACCGGCCGTCAGCACCCCCTGCGCAATCCACGCCGCTAGCTGCGCACAGGCCGACTCCACGACCCATTTACCGATATCGACGATCTGGCCGCTGCTTTCGGCCACCGGGATGAAGCGCGACGGACAGACCGCGCCCAATGTAGCGCTGTTCCAGCGAATGAGCGCCTCGACCCCCACCACCTCCAGCGTACGGAGCGAGAACTTCGGTTGATAGACGAGCGAAAACTCTTCCCGCACCAACGCATCGCGCAGCAGCACGCGCATCGTCTCCGCGTGCATGAAACGCTCCTCCAGCGCTCGGGAGAACAGCCTGACACTACCATCGCGCCCCTCTCCCGGCACAGCGAGCGCCGCCCGCCGAATCAATACTTCCGGATCGGCCCCATGATCCGGTCCCGTTGCAACGCCGACCCTGGGCTCCACGGTCAGGCTGAGTTCGCCAACGCTCCAGGACCGCTCAAGCGCACGGACCACGCCGTCTGCCCAAGCAACCAGCGCCGCGTCCGATGGTTTGGTCGCACTCATGCGCAACAAGAGGAACTCGCCTCCTCCCCAACAGCCAGCCATCATGCCATCCTCGACCACCCCCGCCAGTTCCTCCGCCACCCTGCGCAGCAAGCACTCGCCAACCGGGTGCCCATGAAGACGGCCAATCGCATCCAGACCGTCGACATCGATCATCATGACCGACACACTCAGCCCCGCCTTCAGCGAAAGCCGCATGCGCTTCAACAGCGCACGCCGGTTCGGCATGCCCGTAACCGGTTCCTGCTCCGCCAAGCGCTGTAGCTCCGCCGTGCGCTGGCGCACCAACTCCTCCAGCATCTCCGCCTGACTCGCCTTGAAGCGATACAGGCGATGCGCCTCGAGCACATTGCGGATGCGCTGCATCGTCTCGCGGCGGTCGAAGGGCTTCTGCAGGTAATCACGCGCACCCAACTCCAACGCGCGCCGCCGGGTCCCGCGATCGGACTGCGCAGTGATCACGATCACGGGCGGAGCCTCCTTGCCCCAGCGCTCACGCATGCTGTGCAAAACCTCATGCCCGTCCAGATGCGGCATCTGAAAATCCAACAATACGAGGTCGACCATGGCCCGCTCGATTTCCGGCATCACCAGGCGCGCATCCGTCAGGCCGACGACCTCGCCATACCCCTCCACTCGCAGCAACCCGCTCAACAGCGAAACGTTGATCTCGTTGTCGTCGACCACGAGGATCCGTATCTCGCTGAGATCCTCGTGTTCTCGGTGAATGGGCAAGGTTTCCAATGGCATCAAGCGACTGCTCCGAAAGAGATGCGTCCGGTCGGCGATTCGACTCCCCCAACCCAAGCGCAGTTCTCGCGACGGTTTGCTCCCGTCACGACACTGCTAGAATCGCGCCGCACGCGTCCCCGCTCAAGCCAAACACCTCACACCCCAATGAAAAAACTCCAGCGCCTGATCGAATCCAGCGTCTTCCAGCGCTTCGTGATCGTCGTCATCATCATCAACGCCATCACCCTGGGCCTCGAAACCTCGACCACCGTGATGTCGGCCGCCGGTGGCCTGCTGCTGGCGCTCGACCGCATCGCGTTGACGGTATTCGTCGTCGAGATCGTCGCCAAACTCATCGTGTACCGGCACAACTTCTTCCGCGACGGCTGGAACGTGTTCGATTTCCTGGTGGTCGGCATCACCCTCGCCCCCACCGGTGAAGGTGTGGCCGTGCTGCGGGCGCTGCGCATCCTGCGGGCGCTGCGGCTGGTGTCGGTGGTGCCGTCCATGCGCAAGGTGGTCAACGCCTTGCTCAAGGCGATTCCCGGCATGACCTCGGTACTCACCCTGCTGATGCTGGTGTTCTACGTGGCGGCGGTCATGAGCACCAAGCTCTTCGCCGACGCCTTCCCGGAGTGGTTCGGCAGCATCGGCGCGTCGTTCTACACCCTGTTCCAGGTGATGACGCTGGAGTCGTGGTCAATGGGCATCGTGCGCCCGGTGATGGAGGTCTATCCGCTCGCGTGGATGTTCTTCATCGTATTCATCCTGCTGACCACCTTTGCCGTGCTCAACCTCTTCATCGCCATCGTGGTGGACGCGATGAGTGTCACCGATCACAAGGAGCAGGAAGAAACGCGCGCCCTGGTCGAGGTGGACCACCAGGAGCTCATGACCGAATTGCGCGCGCTACGGGCGGAAATCGCGGACTTGAAGAAGTCGCGGGGCTGAAGAAGACGCAGGGTTGAACGGGCAGGCCGGCGCGGAACCGACGCTGGAAACGCACGCGCGCTAGCGCAGACGCTCGGCGAGGTGGCGGCGCACCGAGATGGCGCTGCCCAGCCACCCCAGAAAGGCCGCGAAACCGACGATCGCCGCGGCCTCGCGCCCGCCCGGCCCGGCGAGCGCGAATACCGCGCCATAAGTGGCGGCCAGGCTGGCCACGGGGCCGCCGAGCGCCTCCACCGTCAGCCATACGGTGGCCAGCGCCACCAGCCCACCCAGTGCCCCCTGCAGGCTGCCGAACCAGTAGAACGGCCGGCGGATGAACTGGTCGGTGGCGCCAAGCAGCCGGCTCACGTCGATTTCGTGACGCTGGGTGAGGATTTGCAGGCGAATGGTGTTGAAGGTGACGATTACCAGCGCGAAGCCAAGCAAGCCGGCAAGCAGCAACACGGCCGACTTGCCCAAGCCGAGCAGGGCGTGCAGGCGTTGCACCCAGGCCGAGTCGAGTTGCACGTGGGCGACGTCGGGCCAACTCGTGAACGTCGCGTACAAGGCTTCATAGCGCTCCGGCTCCTCGCCACGCGGCGTGACCACGTAGGCATCCGGCAGCGGGTTGGACGGCAGCCCGCCGAGCACGTCGCCCAGGCCGGCGCGCTCCAGTTGCGCCAGTGCCTCCTCGCGCGGCACGTGGCGGAAGCTCGCCACGCCGGCTTCCGCCCGCAGACGCGCACCGATCTCGCGCACCTCGGCCTCGCCGGCCTCGTCGCTCAGGAACAGGCTGATCTCCGGCGTGCCCGACACCCCGCGTGCGAGCAGCGCGACGTTGTCCAGCAGCACGTAGCCGGCCGCCGGCAGCGACAGCGCGATGCCCACCACCATGGCCGACAGCAGCGTGCCGAGCGGCTGCCCGAGCAGGCGCCGGAACGCCTGCGAGCAGGCGCGCGTATGCAGATACACCCAATTCAGCATGCCACACCGTCCCCGATCAGGCTGCCCTTGCTCAACACCAGCCGCCGCGGCTGGTACTTTTCGAACAGCGAATCATCGTGCGTGGACACCAGCACCGTCACCCCGGCCGCGTTGAAGGACTTGAACAAGTCGGCGATTTCGCCCGCGTAGGCGCTGTCGAGATGGGCGGTGGGCTCGTCGGCAATCAGGATAGACGGACGGTTCACGATCGCCCGCGCAATCGCCACCCGCTGCTGCTCCCCGCCCGACAGACCGGCCGGCATCTCGTTGCCGCGACCGGCCAACCCGACCCGCTCGAGTGCCGCCGCCACCCGCCGGGCGGCGTCGCCGGGCGGGTGGCCGGTGATCACCAGCGGCAGCATCACGTTGTCGAACACGTCCCGGTCGTAGAGCAGCCGGCTTTCCTGCAGCACCAGGCCGAGGTTGCGCCGCAGATAGGGAATCGCGCTGGCCTTGAGGCCGGAGACGTCCTGACCGTTGATCCGGACCTGACCCGAACTGGGCCGCTCGATCGCGGCAATCATTTTCAGCAGCGTGCTCTTGCCCGCACCCGAATGGCCGGACAGCACCGCCAGTTCCCCGTGGCGGATCTCGAAGCTCACGCCGGCCAGCGCCGTGTAGCCGCCCGGGTATTCCTTGACGACTTCGTCGAACGCGATCATCCGTTGCCGTCTTTGCGCTCGGCCAGGCGCCCCGGCTGGGGCGAGAAAAGGGCATCGACGAACTCGCGCGAGCGGAACGGCTGCAGGTCGTCGATGCCTTCGCCGACACCGATGAAGCGCAAGGGTTTGGGCGTCTGCCGCGCAATCGCTGCCACCACCCCGCCCTTGGCGGTGCCGTCGAGCTTGGTCAGCACCAGCCCGGTCACACCGATGGCGGCGTCAAAGGCCCTGACCTGGGTCAGCGCGTTCTGGCCGATGTTGGCGTCCAGCACCAACAGCACCTCATGCGGTCCGTCCGGCTGGGCCTTGGCGATCACCCGCCTGACCTTGGCAATCTCTTCCATCAGATTGAGTTGGGTAGGCAGGCGCCCCGCGGTATCGGCCAGCACCACGTCGATGCGCCGGGCGCGCGCGGCATTGATCGCATCGAAGATCACCGCCGCCGCGTCACCGCCGTCCTGAGCGATCACGGTCACGTTGTTGCGCTCACCCCAGGTCATCAACTGCTCGCGCGCGGCGGCGCGAAAGGTGTCGCCGGCGGCCAGCAGCACACTCTTGCCCTGGGCCTGGAAGTACTTGGCGAGTTTGCCGATCGAGGTCGTCTTGCCCGAACCGTTCACCCCCGCAATCATGATGATGAAGGGGGAATGGGTGCTGACGTCGAGCGGTTGCTCGAGGGGCTTCAGAATGCCGTCAAGCGCATCCGCAAGCGCCAGCTGAAGCTGGTCGGCCGTCTCCAGCCGGTCACGCTTCCAGCGCTTGCGCAACTCGTCGATCAGGTACTGGGTGGCCTCGACGCCGCAATCGGCCATCAGCAAGGTGGCCTCCAGTTCCTCCAGCAGATCTTCGTCGATCTTGCGCAGGCCGAACAGATTGGCCAGCCCGCCGCCAATCTGCTGACGGGTGCGACTGAGCCCGGCTTTCAGCCGCTCCGCCCAGGAACGGCGCGGTGCCTCGCTCTCTGGCTGTGCCACCGCCGCTGCCGCGGCCGGCACTTCGGCCGCCTGCTGCATGTCGGGCGCGGTCTGTTCGGCCGCCGGCGCGACCACGGGCGCCACCGCAGGGTCGGGCGACTCGACCGCAGGCACGCCGCCAGACGCCGGATCGGGCTTGGGTTGTTTCTTCAGGAAACCAAACATGGTGACTCGGGTCTCTTAGGTCGTTCGCGTGGGGCACGCCCACCGTGATGACAATGGAGCTATGATGCGGCACTCGCGCGGGCCGGCACATGCCGCCGATGGCCGTGAATTCTATCAGATGCAGGAAACCCCAATGCTTCGCCAGATCTCCCGAATGACAAGCGCGCTGGTCGCCGGCCTGGTGATTGCCGTGCCAGTCGCGGCCAATCCCTTCGAGACCACGCTAGACAACGGCCTTAAGGTCATCGTCAAGGAAGACCGGCGCGCCCCGTCGGTCGTACACATGCTGTGGTACGGCATCGGCTCGATGGACGAGCCGGACGGCGTGTCCGGCATCGCCCACATGCTCGAACACATGATGTTCAAAGGCACCGAAACCGTCGGACCGGGCGAGTTCAACCGCCGTGTCGCAGCCGTGGGCGGGCGCGACAACGCCTTCACCGGGCGCGACTACACCGCCTACTTCCAGCAGGTACCGCCCGAGCACCTGAGCGAGATGATGATGCTCGAGGCCGACCGCATGGCCAATCTCATCATTAGCGAGGCCTTGTTCCTGCCCGAGGTGGAGGTGGTCAAGGAAGAACGCCGCCTGCGCACCGACGACAACCCGCGCGCGCTGGTGTTCGAGCAGCTCATGGCCACCGCCTTCCAGTCCCACCCCTACCGCCGCCCCGTCATCGGCTGGATGCCCGATATCGAGGCCTACACGGTGGACGATGCGCGTCACTGGCACGATCAGTGGTATGCCCCCAACAACGCCCGCCTGGTCGTCGTCGGCGACGTCGACCACCAGGCGGTGTTCGAACTCGCCCGCCAGCACTACGGCGCCATCCCGGCGCGCGACCTGCCACAGTTGAAGATTCCGGCCGAACCCGAGCAGCGCGGCCCACGCCACACCGTGGTGAAAGCACCGGCCGAACTGCCCTTCATCGCCCTGGCCTGGCACGCGCCGACGCTGCGCGACCTCGAACGCGACCGCGACGCCTTCGCGCTTGAGGTGCTCGCGGCCATCCTCGACGGCTACGACGGCGCGCGCCTATCGCGCCGGCTGGTACGCGAGGATCGCGTGGCGGTCTCGGCTGGCGCGAGCTACGGCAGCACCGGCCGCGGCCCCTCGCTGTTCGTGCTGACCGGCACCCCTGCGGCAGGTCGCAGCGTGGCCGACGTCGAGGCGGCCCTGCGGGCCGAAATCACCCGCATCCAGCAGGAGGGCATCGGCGAGGACGAACTCGCACGGGTGCGCACCCAGGCGGTGGCCGCCCAGGTCTACAAACGCGATTCGCTGATGGGCCAGGCCATGGAGATCGGTTTTCTCGAGTCGGTCGGCCTGTCCTGGCGCGACGAGGAAGCGCTGCTCGAAGGCCTGCGCAGCGTCACCGCCGAGGAAGTGCAGGCGGTGGCCCAGCGCTACTTCGACGACCGCTTGCTGACCCGCGCCGAACTCGTTCCGCACAACGCCGACGAGGCCGCCCGGCCCCGTTCGCCCGCCACGCCGCTGAGACACTGAACCATGCTGAAAAACGTATTGACCCGCTCGGCGCTGGTCGCCGGGCTGATCGCCCCGCTCGCCACCACGGCGCCCCTCGCACTTGCCGGCCCGGCCATCCAGCACTGGGTGCTGGAATCCGGCACCCACGTCTATTACGTCGAGAGCCGGGCCCTGCCCCTGATCGACATCCAGGTTGACTTCGCCGTCGGCAACGCCCACGACCCGGACGGCAAGGAAGGGCTGGCCTCGCTGACCCGGGGCCTGCTCGACGTCGGCACCGAGGGCATGGACGAACAGGAAATCGCCGAGCGCATCGCCGATACCGGCGCACAGTTCGGCGGTGGCGCGGACGACGACCGCAGCAGCTTTTCCATCCGCAGCCTGTCCAGCCCTGACGAGCGCGACGCCGCCATCGCCCTTGCCACGCGCCTGCTGGCCAAGCCCACCTTCCCACAGGCCGCCGTCGAGCGAGAACGCGATCGCAGCATCGCCGGCCTGCGTGAAACCCTCACGCGCCCCGCCACCCTGGCCTCGCGCGCGTTCAGCCAGGCCATCTACGGCGCCCACCCCTACGGCAAAACCACCACGCCGGAGTCGCTGGCGCGCATCACCCGCGACGACCTGGAAGCCTTCCACCGCGCCCACTTCACCGCCGGGGTCGCCACCGTCACGGTGGTCGGCGATGCCAGCCGCGAGGAAGCCGACGCGATCGCCCGCAGCCTGACCCGCGACCTGCCCCAGGGCACGCCGCCACAAGCGCTGCCCCAGCCGGAGGCCCCGCTGCGCGCGGTCAAGCGCATCCCCAATCCGTCCGCCCAGGCCCACGTGCTGGCGGGCATGCCGGTGCTCTCTCGCGAGGATCCCGACTACTACACCCTGCTGGTCGGCAACTACGTGCTGGGTGGCGGCGGCTTCGTCTCCCGCCTGACCTCCGAAGTACGCGAGAAGCGCGGCTTTGCCTACAGCGTGTACAGCGCCTTCGTGCCCCGCGGCGTCGCCGGGCCATTCCAGATCGGCCTGCAGACGCGCGGCAGTCAGGCCGACGACGCCCTCGCGGTTGTTGAGGAGGTCCTGGGCAACTTCATCGCCGAAGGCCCCAGCGCCGAGGAACTCCAGGCCGCCAAGGACAACATCATCAACGGTTTCGGTCTGCGACTCGACTCCAACCGCAAGATCCTCGACCACGTGGCCATGATCGGCTTTTATCGCCTGCCGCTCGACTGGCTCGACGCCTACCCCCACCATGTCGCCGAGGTCACGGCCGAGCAGGTGCGCGATGCCTTTGCCCGTCGGGTTCGCCCGGACAACCTGGTGGTGGTGGTGGCCGGAGGCGACGGCGACACCAACGGCGCCGCGCCCACGCAGTGAGCCGGGTGCGCATCGTCGGCGGGGCGTGGCGCTCCCGCCTGCTGCCGGTAACCGGCGCCCCGGGCCTGCGCCCCACCCCCGACCGGGTGCGCGAAACCCTGTTCAACTGGCTCGGCCAGGATCTCGACGGCCTGCGTTGCCTGGATCTGTTTGCGGGCACCGGCATCCTCGGCTTCGAAGCAGCCTCCCGCGGTGCCGCCCAGGTAACCCTGGTCGAACGCAATCCACGCGTGCATGCGGCGCTGCAACAGGCGGCAATAACCCTGTCGGCGTCGCAAGTAGAGCTAATCCGTGGCGATGCGGTAGAATTCGCGAAATCCGCGCCATCCCCGTTCGACATCGTGTTTCTCGACCCACCCTATGCTCAGGGTTGGCTGGAACGCATCGAACCGTGGCTGTCCCGGATCGTGGCGCCAGACGGCTGGCTCTACGTCGAATCCGAGCGGACGCTGGACGCGCTGGGCGATTGGCGCACGACCAAGCGGGGACAGGCCGGTCAGGTTCATTTCCACCTGATGCGAGGACACAGCGAATGAAAGAGGCGGTCGCGGTATACCCCGGCACCTTCGACCCCTTCACCCGGGGCCACGAGGACTTGGTGCGGCGCGGCGCGCTGTTGTTCGACAAGGTCATCGTGGCCGTTGCCGAGAGCCGCGGCAAGACCCCCCTGTTCCCCCTCGCCGAACGGGTCGAGATCGCTCGCGAGATCCTCGCCCCCTTTCCCAACGTGGAAGTGCAGGGCTTCGACTGCCTGCTCATGGATTTCCTGCACACGACCGGTGCCCGCGTGATCCTGCGGGGCCTGCGCGCGGTGTCCGACTTCGAGTACGAGTTCCAGATGGCGGGCATGAACCGCAAACTCTACCCGAATGTCGAAACAGTATTCCTGACGCCCGCGGACGAATACATGTTCATTTCCGCGACCATGGTGCGAGAGATCGCACGCCTGGGCGGAGACGTCAGCAAGTTCGTGCAGCCAGCCGTACTCGAGCGGCTGCACGGCAATAACACCTTGAAATCATAAAGAGGAACAGTGTCATGGCTTTGATGATCACCGACGAATGCATCAACTGCGACGTCTGCGAGCCGGAGTGCCCCAACGGCGCGATCTCGCAGGGCGAGGAGATCTATGAGATCGATCCGTCCAAGTGCACCGAGTGTGTCGGCCATTTCGACGAGCCGCAGTGCCAGCAGGTCTGCCCGGTGGACTGTATTCCGCTCAACCCGGACGTGGTTGAGAGCAAGGATCAGTTGATGGAGAAATTCGTCAAGCTCACCAATCAGGAAGGTTGACCCACCGCCGCGCCGGACGCGGCAGGTCGCTTACAACGCAAACGGGTGGCATCGGCCACCCGTTTTGCTTTTACTGTCGGACTCGGGGAGAACCACGCGGCGCGCGACGAAGCCGGGCGGGGTAACGAATACCCACTGGTGCCGCGCGACACATACGACCTCGCAGGACTGACTCGAAAGACTCGAACTCCCCGCACCCACGCCGTCAGGCGGCGCGTACCTCATCACAGGCTTCGGCCTCGCCCTCCCCCACCTGCCCTTCGATACCCAGGGCTGTGTGGATGGCCTGCTCCAGCGCGGACAACTCGGCAATCTGCGCCAGCAGCGCCACCTCCTGCTGCTTGAGTTCCTCCACCCGATCTTCCAGCGTATCGGTCGCCTGGTGGATGCGCTTCACGCTCTCCAGGCGGCGCTTGAGTTGCAACTGATACTCGCGAACCTGGGTTTCCAGCGGTGCCATCACCGCCCGCAGCCACTGCTCGACATCCCGGTTGGCGATCTCGAAGGTACGACGTGCCTGCAGCGCCACCGTATCGAAGAACTTCTGGGTCAGTACGTGCTTCTCGGTGGTGACCAGCGTCAGCGTCGAGTTGATCTGGCGATTGAACAACTCCTCCAGCCTGTCCAGCTCCTTCTCGTAGCGCAGCGTGGAGAACGTCTCCGGCGGCGTGAGCTTGAGTCCATGTTCGACGCTGAAACGCCGGTACATGGTATCCAGCATCGAGGTGATCTCGGAGATTTCCCCGCTGGACTTGGCCAGGTTCTGGCGCAGCCGTCCGAAGAAGCCCTGCATGGCGTCCCGCAGCCCGCGCGAGAAGGTTGACTCCAGCATCGCCTCGCGGGTGCGCCGCGCCTCGTCGCGCAGCGCGTCCAGACCGAGGTGGGCAAGCAGATTGTTGGTCAGCGTGGAAAACACCGAGCGCACTGCGTAGTACTTCTGCAGCCCCTGCTCGAACTCGGTCTTCTCCATGCGGATCTTGCGCATCATGTACTCGATCACGCTCTGGTTCTTTCCGCGCAGATCGGTGAGCTCCTGCAACTGCTCGCGCAGCCCCGCCATGCGCGCGTCGAGCAGCCCCTGCACCTGGCGCACCAGCTCGCGCGTCTCGCCATGGGTGTTCTCGGTAACGATGGCGCGCTTGGTCGGCAGCATGTCCTTGGACAGCGCGCGCTCGAACTCCGGCAGGCGACTGCGGGCGACCAGCGCCTCGTCGTGATGGATGCGCCCCACCAGCCCCTTTTGCGCGGACAGCGGGAAGACGCTGTCCACCGGCACTTCCAGCATGCGCGCCACCGACTGCACCTGATGGTCGATCTCGGCCTCTATCCGGGCGTCGTCGCGCAGGCCGTCCCACAGGCCGTCGATCTTGTTCAACACCACCATCCGGCCTTTCTGGCCGGTCTTGCCCGACTGCACGTATTCGCGCCACACCGCCAGATCACTCTGCGTCACCCCGGTATCGGCTGCCAGGATGAAAAGAATCGCATCGGCATTGGGAAGGAGCGAGAACGTCAGCTCCGGTTCGGCACCGATCGCGTTCAGCCCCGGGGTGTCGAGCACCACCAGCCCCTGCTCGAGCAGGGGGTGGCGGAACTGGATCACGGCATGCCGCCAGCGCGGGATCTCGACCATTCCATCGGCGTCCGGCTTGAGTCCGTTCTGGCCACTGGCATCGACCGCGAAACCCAGCTTGCGGCTCTCGTCCGGCGTCACCCGCTCGGTCTCGCCCACGCGCCCCAGCGCCTGCTGCAGGCTCGCCAGAGAATCGCTGCTGAGCGGCTGCACCACCCACTCGTCAGGAAACTCCTTGAATTCGGCCACGCTGACACTGCGTTCGCGGGTGCGGATGGGCAGCAGGCGAATCTCGGGGCTCGAGCCCGGCGTCCATTGCAGCTCGGTCGGGCACATCGTGGTGCGCCCGGTGCTGGACGGGAGGATGCGATCGCCGTAGTCGGAAAAAAAGATGGCGTTGATCAGCTCCGACTTGCCGCGCGAAAACTCGGCGACGAAGGCGACGGTCAGCTTCGCGTCACGCAGGCGATCGAGCACGTACTGCAATCTCAGGTCCGCCTGCGCATCACCGACGTCGTTGCGCGTCAGCCACTGGCGCAGCTTTACCACTTTTTCCGAAACGTCGTCACGCCAGCTGCTGTACGCCGCGATCTGGTCAACCAGGCTCATCGTTGCCTCACTGGAATGGGAATGTACGCATCCGTCGCCGCATGCAGGCATCGACGACGGCGGCGAAGACCGTGTTCAAATTGATATGCATAGGATAGCGCCGAACGCGGCAGGATACCAAGCCAACTTCGCGTGCGACGACGAACGGATATGATGCCACGACGGACGCGCACGCGCACACGTCGTGCGTTGGCAGTGCACTCAGCGGCGCTGGCACCGCGGACACCAGTAGCTGGCCCGCTGACCGATCACCATCCGCCGCAATAGCGTACCGCACACCCGACAGGGCGCGCCGTCCCGTCCATAGACGAAGTACTGCTGCTGGAAATAGCCGGGCCGGCCGTCGCCGCCGACGAAGTCGCGCAGCGAACTGCCGCCGGCCGCGATGGCATCGGTCAACGTACCACGGATGCTCTCCACCAGGCGCCGGTAGCGACGCAGTCCGATTTCGCCGGCCGGCTGCAACGGATGGATGCGCGCCCGGAAAAGACTCTCCGACGCATAGATGTTGCCAACGCCGACCACCCGGTGGCCATCCATGATCGCCTGCTTGACCGGCACCCTGAGCCCGCGCGTGGTGCGCACCAGATAGGCTGCGTCAAAGACCTCGTCGAGGGGTTCGGGCCCCAGCCTGGCGAGCAGCGGATGATCGTCGGCAAGGCCGTCCTGCCACACGATCAGGCCGAACCGCCGGGGATCGCGGTAGCGCAACACGCGCTCGCCAAAGTCGAGGTCCACGTGATCGTGATTGCCCGGCGGCTCGCGCTTCTCGACCAGCCGCAGACTACCGGACATGCCCAGATGGATGAGCAGCCCACCACCCGGCATGTCGAACAGCAAGTACTTGGCCCGCCGCCGCACACCCGCGACCGCGTGCCCGACCAGGCGCGTGCCGAGTTCGGCCGGCACCGGCAGGCGCAACCCCGCATGGCGCACCACAACGGCGCGCACCACCCGCCCCTCCACCCACGGCGCCACCCCGCGTCGCGTCGTCTCGACTTCCGGCAATTCCGGCATTGCACGTCTCCATATAATCTTAGCGCCGCGCACCGCACGACCGAACGACGCACCAGCGCAGCATGCGGGACGGCGCACGCACCTCGCTATCCGACTTGCCGGCGCCCGGTGAATCTGCCTACCATGCGGCGAACGGAATCGAAAATTCCCCTTCTAAGCGAATCCTATCGACACCCACGCCGAGCGCAAGCACCCCGCCACGCGGTCAGGCTTGCTTCAGGTCATGCCTATATGAAATTCAGACTCTCCACGCTCGCCCGCTCGATCGGCATCGCGCTGACCCTATTCACCGCACCGAGCCTGATGGCCAGCGAGACGGCGGAGACCGGCGCCCCGGAGGCGGCACGCATCGTGCTGCCAGCCCAGGACCTCACGCCGGAAACCCTCTACCTGATGCTGCTCGCGGAGATCGCCGGTGCCCGTGGCGAGATCGACGTCGCGGTCGAGGCCTACGCCCAGATCGCACGCAGCACCCGCGATCCGCGCATCGCCCGGCGAGCCACCGAAGTCGCGCTGTTCGCCCGCAACTCCGTTGCGGCGGCCGAAGCTGCGCGCATCTGGTCGGCTGCCGACCCCAGCTCGGAGGACGCACGGCGCATTCTCGCCGGCGTGCTGGCAAGCGGCGGTGAGCGCCTCAACGAAGTCCAGATCGAGCTTGCGCGCATTCTCGCCAACAACCCCGAGCAGCTCGAGCAAAACCTGCTCGGGCTGAACCGCGCGCTGGGGCGACTGCAGGACAAGCAGACCGTCAAGACCATCGTCGACCGCCTCACCGAACCCTATCTCGACCAGCCGTCGGCACAGTTCGCCCGCGCCCAGGCTGCAGCCGCGGCAGAGGATGGCATCGAGGCGCTGGACGCGCTCGAGCGCGCCATCGGGCTGCGGCCGGGCTGGGAGCCCGCGCTGCTGTTCAAGGCACAGATCCTGGTGCAGCTCGACGCGGTCGAGGAAGCCCTGCGCTTTCTCGCCGGCCACGTCGCCACCCAGCCCGACAACCGCAACCTGCGCCTGGCCTATGCGCGCACCCTGGTGTCGGCTCAGCGCATGGAAGCGGCGCAACGTGAGTTCCAGACCCTGCTCGATGCCACCCCGGGCGATCGCGACCTGTTGTTCGCGCTCGCACTCGTCACCTTCCAGGTTGGCGAGCTCGACCAGGCTCGCAGCCTGTTCGAACAAACCCTGCTCGCCGGCCACCCGGAAACCGACGGCATCCGCATGAATCTTGCCGGCATCGCAGAACGCGCCGACGATCCAGACACCGCCCTGCGCTGGTACGGCGAGGTGCCACCCGGCCGGCACTACCTGGATGCGCAGATCCGCTCCGCCATGGTGCTGGCCCGCACCGGGCGACTGACCGCCGCACGCGAGCTGCTGCACAAGGCCCAGTCCAGCGCGGCCGACGAGGACGACGCCAAGCGCCTGCTGCTCACCGAAACCATGCTGCTGCGCGATGCGCGCCTGTTCGGCGACGCACTCAACCTGCTCGACGCCGCCTTGCGCGCCACCCCCGAGGACGCCGACTACCTCTACGAGTCGGCGATGATCGCGGAACGCCTGGACCGGGTCGACCTGATGGAGACGCGGCTACGCCGATTGATCGCGATACACCCGGATCACGCCCATGCCTACAACGCCCTCGGCTACTCGCTTGCCGATCGCGGGCTGCGCCTGGACGAAGCGGAATCACTCATCGTCAAGGCCCTCGAACTCGCCCCCGACGACCCTTTCATTCTCGACAGCCTGGGCTGGGTGCGCTTTCGGCGCAGCGATCTGGAAGGCGCACTGGCGCATCTCGAGCGCGCACACGAACTGCGCCCCGACCCGGAGATCGCCGCCCACCTGGGCGAAGTGCTGTGGCTCATGGAGCGTCGCGACGAAGCGCAACGGGTATGGACCGACGCCCTCGACGCCCACCCTGGCCACGAAGCACTGACCAGCACCGTCGAGCGACTGACCGGAGCGCAGTAAGCGCATGCCCGGTCTGTCCCTGCGCCACCTGCTCCGCCTGCACGATTCGACGCGGCGCGCCTGCATCCTGCTGCTGGCCACGACCGCCGTCGTCGTCTCCGGCTGCCGCACCCTGATGCCCGCAGACGAAGCCGGCATCACGGCATCCCGCCCTCACGTCGGGCATTTCGATCTCGAAGGCCGGATCTCCGCCACCGACGGCGAACGTGGCGCCAACGGCTCGCTGCTGTGGTCTCATCGCCCCGATCGGGATGAATGGACCCTGCTCAGCCCCCTCGGCCAGATCGTCGCCCGCCTCAGTCGCGATCCGTCCGGCGCCCGGCTGGACACCGGCGACGGCAGGCCGGTGTTCGCCGAAAGCGTGGACGCCATGCTGCCCGAGTTGCTTGGCGTACCGGCGCCGGTCGACGGCCTCGCCTACTGGGTGCAGGCCAGCGTGCGCCCGGGCGCGCGGGTACTCGCCTTCGATGGCGCGGGGCGCCCGGCCCGCATCACCGATGCCGGCTGGATCATCGACTATCTCGCCTATGCGGACGGCGAACCCGACGCTCCACCCCGGCGCATAGAAGCCGTCTGGGGCGAGGCCCGCATCCGCCTGGTGATCGATCACTGGAGCGGGGCGCAGTGAGCGCCACCCGCTACCGTCTGGACGATTGCCCCGCTCCGGCCAAGCTCAACCTCTTCCTGCACGTCACCGGTCGCCGTGACGACGGCTACCACCTGCTGCAGACCGCCTTTCGCATGATCGACCTGTGCGATCGCCTGAGTTTCGAGCGCCGCGACGACGGCGACGTGCGGCGCAGCCCCGCGATCTCCGGCGTACCCGCCGAACACGACCTGTGCGTGCGCGCCGCCCGCCTGCTGCAGCAGGCCACCGGCTGCCGCCTGGGTGCCGACATCACCCTGCACAAGCACATTCCCATGGGTGGCGGGCTTGGTGGCGGAAGCTCGGATGCGGCCACCACCCTGATTGCACTCAACCGTCTGTGGGGCACCGGCCTCGACCGCAGCGAGTTGGCCCGGCTCGCGCTCGCACTGGGCGCCGACGTGCCTTTCTTCATCTTCGGCGAGGACGCCTTCGCCGAAGGCGTCGGCGAACGCCTGCAGCCGATAGCCCTGCCACCAGCATGGTACGTGGTGGTTTCGCCCGGCGTGGAAGTGCCGACCGCCGAAATTTTTCGCGCGGAGGACTTGACGCGCAATTCTGAACCTATCAGAATTGCGGACTTCGTTATGAGCACTGCCCGAAACGATCTGCAAGCGGTTGCATGTCGTCTCTACCCCGAAGTGGGGTCTGCAGTCGAGTGGCTGGCGCAACACGCGCCGGCCCGGATGACGGGATCAGGCGCCTGTGTGTTTGCCGAAGCCGGCAGTCAGGCAGCCGCAGAAGCAATCGCATCGTCATGCCCCGCAAGGTGGCGCGCATGGGCGGTTCGTGGCATGATTCGGCATCCGCTGTACGATTGGCTTTGCTGATACGACGATAGATTTCTTGGGGAGTCGCCAAGTCGGTTAAGGCACCGGATTTTGATTCCGGCATTCGAGGGTTCGAATCCTTCCTCCCCAGCCACTACAATACGGGCAGGCAAACAGCCTGCCCGCGTTGTTTTTACGGTCGTATTTGTCATTTTCGGTATCGGAGATTCGGTCATGCCCCGTGGCAGCCTGATGGTGTTCACCGGCAACGCCAATCCCAAGCTCGCATCGGATGTTGTGCGCCGGCTCGGAATTTCACTCGGGTCAGCGACGGTGGGTCGCTTCTCCGACGGCGAAGTCAATGTTGAGCTGCTCGAGAACGTCCGCGGCAAGGACATTTTCGTGCTCCAGCCGACGTGCATGCCCACCAACGACAACCTCATGGAGTTGCTGGTGCTGGTCGATGCGCTCAAGCGCGCCTCTGCCGGACGCATCACCGCCGCCATCCCCTACTTCGGCTATGCCCGCCAGGACCGCCGCCCGCGCTCGGCGCGAGTGCCGATCACGGCCAAGGTCGTCGCCAACATGCTGCAGGCGGCCGGTGTTCAACGCCTGCTGACCATGGACCTGCATGCCGACCAGATCCAGGGCTTCTTCGACATCCCGGTCGACAACGTCTATGCCGCACCGGTTCTGATCGCCGACCTCGACAAGCAGAAGCACGACGACCTGCTGGTGGTATCCCCCGACGTTGGCGGCGTGGTGCGCGCCCGGGCCTTCGCCAAGCGGCTCGAATGCGATCTGGCGATCATCGACAAGCGCCGTCCCAAGGCCAATGTCGCCGAAGTCATGAACATCATCGGCGAGGTCAAGGACCGCACCTGCGTGATCATGGACGATATCGTCGATACCGCCGGCACGCTGTGCAAGGCCGCCACCGCGCTCAAGGAAAATGGCGCCAAGCGGGTGCTGTCCTACTGCACCCATGCGGTGCTTTCCAACGCCGCCGCGGCGCGGATTGCCCAATCCGACCTCGACGAACTGGTCGTGACCGATACCATTCCGCTCAGCGACGAGGCCCGCGCCTGTTCGCGCATCCGCCAGATTTCGGTGGCCTCGCTGCTGGCCGACACCATGCTGCGCATCAGCAACGAAGAGTCGGTCAGCTCGCTGTTCATGGAATAAAGTTCTTCGCCGTCGGCTCGTGCCGGCGGCTTTTTCACATCTGCCTGGTCGCGGGCGGATGGTTTCAACCAGGAGCAATACAATGCAAATCGAGTTCAACGCCAGCAAGCGCGACGAACAGGGTACGGGTGCGAGCCGCCGCCTGCGCCGCGCTGGCAAGCTGCCGGGCATCATCTACGGTGCCGGTCAGGACGCCCTGCCCGTCACCCTGGACCATAACGAGCTGTACCACCTGATGCGCAAGGAGGCCTTCCACGCCTCGGTGCTCACCGCCCTGGTAGACGGCGCCCGGCACAGCGTGGTGCTGCGTGACGCCCAGTGGCATCCGTTCAAGCCGCTTGTCCTGCACGTGGACTTCCAGCGCGTGGACGCCAACGAGAAGATGCACCTCAAGGTACCGCTGCACTTCGTGAACGGCGACGTGAGCCCGGCCGTCAAGCTGACCGGCGGCATGATCTCCCACATCGTCAACGAAGTGGATATCGCCTGCCTGCCGGCAGACCTGCCCGAGTTCATCGAGGTCGACCTCAAGGACCTCCAGGCCGACCAATCCATCCATGTGTCCCAGCTCAAGCTGCCGTCCGGTGTCGAGATCGTCCATCACGGCGACGGCGACCCGGTGGTGGTCACTGTGCTGAAGACCGGTAGCAGCGCTACCGAGGCCGAGGAAGGCGCAGCCTGAGCGCTTGTGAAGCAATCGTAGCGAGCGGCTTGGTGGTACGGACGCGCAGCGCACAGCGACCGAGACATATCAAGAGGATAGGCGAGGAAGCGAACACCGCGCATCGCCAATATCTGGCAGCCATCGCGACGCGCGGTAGATTGATTCACAAGTTCTGAACCGCTGTACCGTGACGTAGGCGTCCCGACAGACATGACGAAGACCCCTCCGCGTCTGATCGTCGGCCTCGGCAACCCCGGGGCCGAATATACCGAAACCCGGCACAATGCCGGGTTTTGGTTTTGTGAGCGGCTCGCCGCTCGGCTAGGTGCGCACTTCGGTCACGAATCGCGCTTTCACGGCCTGGCCGCGAATGCGCGTGCGGCCGGCGTGTGGCTGCTGATGCCACAGACCTACATGAACCGTTCCGGCCAATCGGTCGGTGCGCTGGCGCGCTTCTACCGCATCGCTCCGGAAGAAATCCTGGTCGTGCACGACGAGCTCGATATTCCGCCAGGGCAACTGCGTCTCAAATTCGGCGGCGGCCTTGGCGGCCACAACGGCCTCAAGGACATTACCGCCCACTGCGGCACCCAGGACTACTGGCGGCTGCGCATCGGCATCGGCCACCCGGGCGATCGCAACCAGGTAGTAAACTACGTGCTCAAATCGCCACGACGCGAAGAGCAGGCCGACATCGATGCGGCCATCGAGCGCGCGCTCGACGCCTGGCCACTGATCGCACGCGGCGATTGGACCGCCGCCACCACCCGTCTCAACACCCGCCCCGCGGCGCCGAAGCCGGCCCAATCCAAGGACGACCCCAAGCCATGAGCCTGAAATGCGGAATCGTCGGTCTGCCCAACGTCGGCAAATCGACCCTGTTCAACGCCCTCACCAAGGCCGGCATCGAAGCGGCCAACTACCCGTTCTGCACCATCGAGCCCAATGTGGGCATCGTCGAGGTGCCGGACCCGCGCCTCGCGGCGCTGTCCGAAATCGTCAAGCCGCAGAAGATCCAGCCCGCCATCGTCGAGTTCGTCGACATCGCCGGCTTGGTCGCCGGTGCGTCCAAGGGCGAAGGCCTGGGCAACCAGTTTCTCGCCAACATCCGCGAGACGGACGCAATCGTGCATGTGGTGCGCTGCTTCGCCGACGACAACGTGGTGCATGTTTCCGGCAGCGTGGATCCGATTCGCGACATCGAGGTCATCGACACCGAACTGGCGCTTGCCGATTTGGCGACCGTCGACAAGGCCGTGAACCGCTACAAGCGCCCGGCCGCCGCCGGTGACAAGGAAGCCAAGGCGCTTGTGGCCGTACTCGAAAAGTGCGCAGCCCAGCTCGACCAGGCCAAGCCCGTGCGCGCCCTCGACCTCGCCAAGGAAGAACTCGCGTTGATCAAGCCCTTTTGCCTGATCACCGCCAAGCCGGTGCTCTACGCCGCCAACGTGGCGGAAGACGGCCTCGACAACAATCCGCATCTCGACGCGGTACGCGCCCACGCCGCCGCCGAAGGCGCCCAGGTCGTCGCCCTGTGCGCGGCGATCGAAGCGGAGATCGCCGACCTCGACGACGCCGACAAGCAGGACTTCCTAGCCTCCATGGGACTCGAGGAGCCCGGCCTGGACCGCCTCATCCGCGCCGGCTACAAGCTGCTCGGCCTCCAGACCTACTTCACCGCCGGGGTCAAGGAAGTGCGCGCGTGGACCATCCACGTCGGCGACACCGCGCCGCAGGCAGCCGGCGTCATCCACACCGACTTCGAGCGTGGCTTCATCCGCGCCCAGACCATCGCCTTCGACGACTTCATCGCCTGCAAGGGCGAGGCCGGCGCCAAGGAAGCGGGCAAGATGCGCGCCGAAGGCAAGGAGTACGTGGTCAAGGACGGCGACGTACTGAACTTCCTGTTCAACGTCTGACCCGCCAAGCCGTTTTCCTGATGTTTCATGAAACACCGGGAAAGTATGAAAATTCCAATAAAACCGCGCAGCTGCGCGGTTTTATTGTTTCATAGCGCTGCCTCACGTTTCCCGAGCAGTCAAAGCGCGCCTGAGTACGCTAGTGAGTACAGCACTTGGAGGGTGTACGAATAAGTGAGTATAGTGACGCTGTCGCCATGCTAGGGAGTCAGCCACCATGCTTACCGACACGCACTGCCGCAACGCCAAGCCCAGGGAGAAGCTCTACCGCTTGAATGACCAGCGCGGGCTCTACCTCGAAGTCAAGCCCAACGGAGTCAAGGCTTGGCGATACCGCTTCACACTGGATGGCAAGGCCAGCATGTTTGCGCTTGGCGAATACCCTGCTGTTACGCTCTCTGAAGCCAGGGAACGCAGCGAGGCCGCACGCAAACTGGTCAAGCAAGGCATCAATCCCGCCCAGCAAAGGCAGCTCGACCGCATCCGGAAAGCCAGCGAAGCAAAGAACACCTTCGAGATCGTCGCCAAGGAGTGGCTGCAGACAAAGGACTGGGAAGATGTCACCAAGAACCGGCGTCTGGATATGCTGGAGCGCGTGGTGTTACCCAGTATCGGCAGCATGCCGGTTCGCGAAATAACGCCAGCCCATGTCCTGGACATCCTGCAGAAAACAGTAAAGCGTGGCGCGCCCACGGTCGCCGCCGAGGCGCGGCGCACCATGTCCGCCGTGTTCGAGTTCGCCGTCGCCACCTTGCGAGCCGACAGCGACCCGGTTTGGCCGGTGCGCAAGGCGCTACCAGCAAACAAAACCCAGCACAAGCCGGCGCTGAGTAAAGAGCAGATCGGCAAACTGCTGAGCGACTTCGCAAACCACCGCTGCAGCTTTCAGGTAAGTCATTGCATGCAACTGATGTGGTGGACCCTGGCGCGACCGACCGAAGTGGCCGAGGCGGCCTGGGATGAGTTTGACCTTGAGAAGGCTGTTTGGCGTATCCCGGCGCAGCGCATGAAAGCACGCAAGGAGCACGTCGTGCCTCTGCCACGACAGGCAGTGGAGATGCTCAAAGGACTGCATGCCATTACCGGCAACCGCAAGCACTTGTTTCCTGGCCGAGATGATCGCAACACCCCTATGTCCGCCGCATCGCTTCGCCAGGCACTCAAGGTTTTGGGGTGGAGTGGCACCTATAGCCCACACGCCACGCGGACCAGCGGCAGTACCCGTCTTAACGAGATGGGCTACCGTCCCGATGCCATCGAGGCACAGCTTGCTCATACTGACCAGAACAATGTGCGGCGTACCTACAACCACGCCACCTATTTCGATGAGCGCCGCACCATGATGCAGGATTGGGCGGACAGATTGGACGAATGGAAAGCGCAGGCACTGGCATGAACACAAAAATCATGGCTCCAGATATTCCGAACTCCGATGCCGTCGCCGAGCTGCGCACCAGAGCAGAGGCAGCCTGCGACCGATATGGCGTTCAGCGTCGCGAGCAATGTGTAAATGCTTTCCTACGACTGGCAGAAAGCTTTCGTTGGCGTACGATGCCGCCCCCTGGAATTGAAGAAGGCACGCTTGTTCAATTGAAAAAGCTCCGAGATGCGGCGTCCCGGTTGAGTACGGCGCTTCGAAGCCTGGATGAAGAGTCAGCGGCGCTATTACCCGAATTTTTGAGGAAGGACCTGCCTACCCATAAGCTGTTCTGCGAGTCGCTACACTCCGTGAGCAGGCAACTGTCAGCGCCCGGAGCAAGCAGAGAACATGAGGCCAAGGAGCTGATCGCCAAGCAGTTTATCGTCACCTGCCAGCAATTCAGAATTCCGATCAAGTGGAGCAAGGAGTTCGAGTACCACTCGGTGAACAGCAAGAACGAGCCATCCGCCTATCTTCTCGGCGCCATCTATGCTGCAGGCGGCATGAAGACCGATGCTGAAACCACGCCTGCTCATCGCGCCAATCACTATCTGGGGCGTTTCAGCAAAGGATTTACCGTCGATATCGATGGAGTTGTAGTCCGGGTGCTGCTGAAGAAAACAGCGATAGAGCCCAATCTTTACATATCCCAGATAACCGTCTCCGATGGGCGTGAACTAACCCTGCCCACAAGCAGCATCCCGGCGGCATCTTGCCGAGGCTACGAGCTCGGATTGTCTCGGCCATTTTTTGAAACATTCGACTGGCACAGCTGAGTACCGCTGCTCGGCGCCGGTTTGCATGCTGGGTGATTTCAGGCCCGGAAATAGGGAGCGCAGGTGACAACCGCACTCCCTGACTTCATGACCAGATCTTTTGCATGATCCGTTCGTGTTTCAACACGTTACGGGGAACAGCATGCAAATCATCAAGACGCAGGATGTCTGCACGAAGATATCGGTCAGCCGGACAACCCTCTGGCGACTTTGCCAGACTGAAGATTTTCCAAAGCCAGTTCGGCTAGGCCCTGGCGGCCGTTCGATTGGCTTTTTTGCCCACGAGATCGACGCATGGCTTGAGACTCAGGCGGCGGAGCGCGAGCACGCCGGTTGTCCGGCTCGCCAGAGGGCGAAGTCATGAGCCGCATCCGCATTGACGACTCCGCCGAATACTGGTGGTCTCTGCCTTGCAGCCTGCTGCGCGATGCGCGGCTGAGCTATGAAGCGCGAGGCGTGGCTTGCCACTTGCTCTCGCTGGGCCGCAACTGGCAGTTGCGCGCTGTCGCACTGCCGCGCGTGTTGCACGATCAGTCACGAGCGAAAGGCCATCTTGGCCGAGACCTTTGCCGCCGCATCCTGCGCGAACTTGAAGATGCCGGCTACCTGGCGCGGAGGAAGTTCCAGGACGAGGAAGGGCTTTGGCGATGGGAGTCCGTGTTGACACCCATTTCGCAAAAGGTGCCACAGACATCCATCGCCGGCTTGGCCGGCGACGGAGAAACCGTGGACGGCACATCCGTCGCCGGTCGGGCCGGCGATATAGGTGTAGGTGAATACAAGGAAGAAGTAGTAGTGAAAAATATAAAACCACTACTACAGACCGGGGCTGTGGATAACTCGCAGAAAATTGGCGAGGCTTCCGCGCCCTTGGACTTGTCGCACCCTTCCCTTCTACCCTACCTGCGCGTCATAGGCGACGTAACCCGCCGCTTCGGGCCCTCGCTCACGGCAGAACAGATACAGCTTGCCGCTGACGAATTGGCTGGCGTGCTATCGGCGGCCGGCAGTGGCAAGCATGCGGGTATCCGCTCCGTCCGCTCATGGTTGCTGGCCGTGATGAATAGCGCTGTCGAGGGGGAATTCATAGCTGAATTCGCGCCGAATATCGCCCGCTGGCGAAAGAACCGACAGGAGGCGATGGAGGCAGCGCAATCGCGCGCCCCTGTGCAACAGTCAGAAGCCGAGCGTCAAAAAACAAAAGCGGAACGCGCAAAGGCCATCGCCGATTTGAAAGCGATGTTTCATGGCCGGAAGCCATGATCGACGCGGATGAGATGCTTGCACTCATCGAATCGTGCCGATGCGAGATGCAAGCCATGCTTCCGGCCGATGAATTTGCCAGCTTGAGCAGCAAGACCAGGCAGGACTATCGCCGGCTTGGCCGAACGCTGTTGCAGCGTGCCCGCTATGCCGAAGGTGGGGTGGCCGAAGTCATGACGGCCACCCAGCGACCGACAACCTTCTACAAACGCGTCGCAGCGCTTCGCTACTGCCTCTACGCCGATCTTGTCGAACACCTGAAAAGCCTGCATTCCGCGCTCTCTGCCCGACCTGTGGACAGGTTGCAAGTCATGGCCATCCAGGCCCAATTGCAACAACAGCGTGCATTTCTGCGCGAGTTCGATATGGCCCGGCAAAGCGGCCATCCCGGCGAGCGCCGCAAGCGTGCCAGCAAGCGGCAAGCCTTGCGCGGCCTCCCCGGCGACTGGCGCGAGCAACTGTATCAGCGCGCTGCGAAAGGCAAGTATGCCGATGCGATTCTGGTCGCCGCGCTGACCGGCTGCCGCCCGGAAGAGCTCCGGCAAGGCGTGCACATTCGCCGGGTGAACAATCCGCGCAGCGGCATGGGCGAGATCAGATTCGAGATCGATGGCGCCAAGGTCAAGGCGCATCAAGGCCAGCCGCACCGCTTGATCGCCTATGGCGCACACGATCCCCATCCATTGCTGGAGGCTCTGCGCATCCGGCTAGCGGGGCGGCGGGAATTGCTCGTTTGCATTGACAGCCCAGTCAACTTCACCGTCGAAGTCCGTCGGCTGGCACACAGCCTCTGGCCGAAGCACAAGCACACCGTCACGGCTTACTGCCTGCGCCACCAATGGGCGGCCGACCTGAAACGGCATGCGGCAGCGGATTCAGTCAGCCAGGGGCTGGGACATGCCAGCGCCAAAACACGGCGTCACTACGGCCAAGCCAATCAGGCCAGTAGCCGGCATGCACTGCAACCCATCGTCATCGAGGCTGAGCGCCCTGTAAAGCCGACCGCCGCTAAGGTGCCGTGTTATCGAGCCGCCTCAAGCACGGAATCTACGCCCTGACGAGAATCGTGGCGAGGTGGAGCAAAATGCAGTACATTTGCGTGACATTACTGACGAGACGCTGCCATGTCACGCCTGAAGGACGAAACCCTATCCATCCGCACCTCCGCTGAGATCAAGCAGCTTTTGCGCTTGGCGGCTGAGCGCGAGCGCCGCTCGGTGGCTTCGATGATCGAAATCCTGGTGCTGGAGTACGCCCGCGCGCACGATCTGCACGCCGATGGCCTCGCGAAAACGCCAGTCAGGAGCACGCCATCCAAATGACGCAAGCAGCTTCGACAATCACACTCAGCCAGCTTGAAAGCCACCTCTGGGAATCCGCCAACATCCTGCGCGGCCCGGTGGATGCGGCTGACTTTAAGACCTACATCTTCCCGCTGCTGTTCTTCAAGCGCATCTGCGACGTCTGGGACGAGGAGTACCAGGAGATTGTTGATGAGACTGGCGACGAGCAACTGGCCTGGTTTCCCGAGTCGCACCGCTTCCAGATCCCGGAAGACTGTCACTGGAACGACGTTCGCACCAAGGCCAGCAATGTCGGGACGGCCCTTCAGCGCGCGATGCGCGAGATTGAGAAGGCCAACCCCGACACCCTTTACGGCGTGTTCGGCGATGCCCAGTGGTCGAACAAGGATCGGCTGTCTGATGCCTTGCTCAAGGACCTGATCGAGCACTTCTCCAAGCTGCCGTTTGGCAACAAGAACGTCAACTCGGATCTGCTTGGCGACGCCTACGAATACCTGATCAAGAAGTTCGCCGACGCCACCAACAAGAAGGCCGGCGAGTTCTACACCCCGCGCAGCGTCGTGCGGCTGATGATCGACATGCTCGATCCCAAAGAAGCCGAGACCATCTACGACCCGGCCTGCGGTACCGGCGGCATGTTGCTGGCCGCCGTGCAGCACGTGAAGGAACAGCATGGCGACGTGAAGCGGCTGTGGGGCAAGCTGTACGGACAAGAGAAGAACCTCACCACCTCATCCATCGCGCGGATGAACCTGTTCCTTCACGGCATTGAAGACTTTCAGGTGGTGCGTGGCGACACCTTGCGTAACCCGGCCTTCTTCGAGGTCGATCGGCTGGCCACCTTCGACTGCGTGATCGCCAACCCCCCTTTCTCGCTGGAAAAGTGGGGCGAGGACCTGTGGCTGAACGATCCCTTCGGCCGCAACTTTGCTGGCCTGCCACCCTCATCCAGCGGTGACTTCGCGTGGGTGCAGCACATGGTCAAGTCGATGGCCGACGTCAGCGGCCGGATGGCAGTGGTGTTGCCCCAGGGCGCACTGTTCCGCAAAGGTGTGGAAGGCAGCATCCGCCAGAAACTGCTGGAGATGGATCTGGTTGAGGCCGTGATCGGGTTGGCGCCCAACCTGTTCTACGGCACCGGCCTGGCCGCGTGCATCCTGGTCTTGCGCAAGCGCAAGCCGGCCAAACACAAGAAGAAGGTGCTGATCGCCGATGCGTCACGCCTGTTCCGCCGGGGGCGCGCGCAAAACTATCTGGAGCCCGAGCACGCCGCCGAGATCCTCGGCTGGTATCGCGGCTTTGCCGATGTGCAGGACGCGGTCCGCGTGGTCAGTCTCGACGAGATCAAAGCCGAGGATTGGACGCTGAACATCTCGCGCTATGTTCTGCCGCCATTGCAGGAGGACATCCCACCGCTGCCCGATGCCATCGCGGCATTCAAGGACGCGCTCACCCGCTGCCGTGAAGCCGAAGAGCGGCTCGCGCAGGTCATGACTGAAGGGGGATGGCTGCAATGAATCACCCAAGTAAACGCATTAGCCAACAAGAACTCGAAAGCTACCTGTGGGGCGCCGCCGTGCTGCTGCGCGGCCTCATCGACGCGGGTGACTACAAGCAGTTCATCTTCCCACTGCTGTTCTACAAGCGCGTATCGGACGTGTGGGAAGAGGAATACCAGGCTGCCCTGGCCAACTCTAACGGCGACCTCTCCTATGCACAGTTCGCTGAAAACCATCGTTTCCAGATTCCCGCTAGCGCACACTGGAACGATGTGCGTCAAACGCCGAAGAACGTGGGCGCAGCGATTCAAAAGGCCATGCGCGCCATCGAGACGGCCAACCCAGATCTGCTCGATGGCATCTTCGGCGATGCCCCCTGGACCAACCGCGAGCGTCTGCCCGATGAAACGCTGAAGAACCTGATCGAGCACTTTTCGACCCGGACGCTGTCGGTGGCGAACGTGCCCGAAGACGAATTGGGCAACGCCTACGAGTACCTGATCAAGAAGTTCGCGGACGACTCCGGCCACACGGCGGCCGAGTTCTACACCAACCGCACCGTCGTGCACTTGATGACGCAACTTCTTGCACCTCAGGCGGGCGAGTCGATTTACGACCCCACGTGCGGAACCGGCGGCATGCTGATCTCGGCACTGGACGAGGTGAAGCGCTCCGGCGGTGAATACCGCACGCTCAAGCTCTACGGGCAGGAGCGCAACCTCATTACCTCGTCTATCGCTCGCATGAACCTGTTCCTGCACGGCGTGGAGGACTTCGAAATCATTCGGGGTGACACCCTGGCCGAACCAAAGCACATCGAGGGCGACCGTTTGCGCCAGTTCGATGTGATCCTGGCAAACCCGCCGTACTCCATCAAGCAGTGGAATCGCGAGGCCTGGAGCAGTGACAAGTGGGGCCGCAACTCGCTGGGCACACCGCCGCAGGGCCGCGCCGATTACGCCTTCCAGCAGCACATCCTAACCAGCCTCACCGCCAAGGGGCGTAGTGCCGTGCTCTGGCCCCACGGCGTGCTGTTCCGTAATGAAGAACAGACCATGCGCGCCAAGATGGTCGAGCAGGACTGGGTTGAAGCCGTCATCGGCTTGGGGCCCAACCTGTTCTACAACTCCCCGATGGAGTCGTGCATCGTCATCTGCAACCGCAAGAAGGTCGCCGCTCGCAAGGGCAAGGTGATCTTCATCGACGCGGTGAACGAGGTCACCCGGGAACGGGCGCAAAGCTTTCTCAAGCCTGTGCACCAGCAGCGCATCCTTACCGCTTACAAGACGTTTGCCGATGTGCCCGGTTTCGCCAAGGTCGCCACCCTGGCCGAAATCAGCGCCAATGCGGGCAACCTCTCGATCCCGCTGTACGTGAAGCGCATTGCCGCCGCCATCGCCACCGACAGCAACGGTGACGCGGTATCGCTGTTCTCTGCATGGGACCAATGGCAAACGGATGGCCGCGCGTTCTGGCAACAGATGGACGCGCTGGTGGAAACGCTGGATGGACTGATTACGGAGGACATCGAGCGTGTCTGACAAGAACAATAAAACCCTGAAGCCCGGCTGGCGTCGGGTGAAATTCGGCGACGTGGTGCGCCTCTCGAAAGCCCGCAGCCAAGAGCCGTTGGCCGATGGCATTGAACGCTACGTCGGTCTGGAACATCTCGAGCCAGGTGATTTGCGCATCCGCAGTTGGGGCAGCGTCGCTGACGGCGTGACCTTTACCAGCGTGTTTCAACCTGGACAGGTGCTGTTCGGCAAGCGACGCGCTTACCAGCGCAAGGTGGCTGTGGCGGATTTCTCTGGGGTGTGCTCCGGTGACATCTATGTGTTGGAGACCAAGGACGCACAGGTTTTGCTGCCGGAGCTGCTGCCCTTCATTTGCCAGACCGATGCCTTTTTTGATCACGCGGTCGGTACGTCGGCGGGCTCGCTGAGCCCTCGTACGAATTGGACGAGTTTGGCTGATTTCGAGTTCGCCTTATCGCCGCAGGATGAGCAGGAGTCACTTGTAAGGTTGCTTCGCACTGCGACTGATGCCGCTCAAGCTCAAGAGAACTGCATCAAAGCAGCGGAGGGTTTACTCCAGTCTTTCAAGAACGAGGCGATTGGAAATAAGACAGCGGGCATCGCCAAAGATGTTCTTCTTGGAGATGTACTGCTGGGGTCCCCTGATAGCGGTTGCAGTGCTCCACCGAGAGACGCCGACACTGGCTATTTCGTCTTGGGGCTTGCTGCGCTATCGCGGCATGGTTACGTGACGGGCGACTTCAAACCTGTCGAGCCGACCAGCAAAATGCTTTCAGCAAAACTGTCAAAAGGTGATTTGCTAATTTCGCGTTCTAACACACCGGACAGAGTTGGCTATGTCGGAATTTTCGATGATGAACGAGATGATGTGTCGTTTCCGGACACGATGATGAGGTTGAAACCGAATCCGACCGTGATTGATCCGATTTACTTAGAGGCCGTTCTTCAGACCACTTCCGCCCGCGAATTTCTGATGCGAATTGCGGCAGGAACAAGTGCAAGCATGAAGAAAATCAACCGTGCCAATTTGCTGAAAATGCCCTTCAGGCTTCCGAGTCTTGATGCTCAGCGTGCTGCACTTGAGCAACTACGCAGCCTAAGAGCAACAGTGCTCCTGCAGCGCGGACGACTGGCTGCAACACGTTCGCTCATCACACAGATTTCTGCAGCAGCGTTGGCTGGGGGGCAAAAAAATGTTTAACGAGTCCAACACCGTCGAAGCCTACGTCCGCGATCTGCTCGCCGGCCCAGTCAAGGCTGTCCCGGCCAACACCGCCCAGGAACCTCAAGCCAGCTACGGTCCCAGCCCCAAAGGCATCGGCTGGCGCTACGCTGCTCCGTCTGAGGTGCCGCGCCAGATCCAGGAAGTGCTGGTCGAACACTGGCTGCGCGATGCGCTGATCCGCCTGAACCCCGAGATTGCCGCCCAGCCCGACCGCGCCGACGAGGTGCTCTACAAGCTGCGCGCCATCGTGCTGTCGGTGCGCTCGGATGGCCTGATCCGCGCCAACGAGGAAATGACCGCCTGGATGCGCGGCGAGCGCTCCATGCCCTTCGGCCAGAACAACGAGCATGTGCCGGTGCGGCTGATCGACCTGGACGACCTCGCGCAGAACCAATACATCGTGACCCAGCAGTTCATCTACCGCGCAGGGCCTACAGAGCGCCGCGCTGATCTGGTGTTGCTGGTCAACGGTCTGCCGCTGGTCCTGATTGAGGCTAAGACGCCGGTCAAGAAGTGCATCAGCTGGGTCGACGGTGCGGTGCAGGTGCACGACGACTACGAGAAGTTCGTGCCGGAGTTGTTCGTGTGCAACGTGTTCTCGGTGGCCACTGAGGGCAAGGCCTACCACTACGGTTCGATCGGGCTGCCGGTCAAGGACTGGGGGCCGTGGCATCTGGATGGCAGTGGGGAGGATGGTCAGCACCACCCCCTGAAGTCGCTCAAGCTGTCAGCCGAGAGCATGCTGCGCCCGCATGTGGTGCTGGATATTCTGGGCAGCTTCACGCTGTTTGCCACCAACAAGAAAAAGCAGCGCATCAAGATCATTTGCCGCTACCAGCAGTTTGAGGCGGCCAACAAGATCGTCGAGCGCGTGCTGGCGGGTTACCCCAGGAAAGGACTGATCTGGCACTTCCAGGGTTCGGGCAAGTCACTGCTGATGGTGTTTGCCGCGCAGAAGCTGCGCATGCATGCCGGCCTGAAGAATCCCACCGTGCTGATCGTGGTGGATCGGATCGATCTCGACAGCCAGATTACCGGTACCTTCACCGGGGCAGACATTCCCAATCTGGAAAAGGCCGACACCCGCGAGAAGCTGCAGCAGTTGCTGGCGCAGGACGTGCGCAAGATCATCATCACCACGATCTTCAAGTTCGGCGAGGCCACAGGCAGCCTCAACGACCGCAGCAACATCATCGCCCTGGTGGACGAGGCCCACCGCACACAGGAAGGCGACCTGGGCCGCAAGATGCGCGAGGCCCTGCCCAACGCGTTTCTGTTCGGCCTGACCGGTACGCCGATCAACCGTGCCGACCGCAACACCTTCTATGCCTTTGGTGCCGACGAAGACGAGAAGGGCTACATGAGCAGGTACGGCTTCGAGGAGTCGATCCGCGACGGCGCCACGCTGAAGCTGCACTTCGAGCCGCGCTTGATCGATCTGCACATCGACAAGGCCGCGCTGGACGCCGCCTACAAAGACCTGACCGGCGGCCTGTCGGATCTGGACAAAGACAACCTCGCTAAAACCGCTGCCAAGATGGCCGTGCTGGTGAAGACGCCCGAGCGCATCCGCAAGGTGTGCGAGGACATCGTCGAGCACTTCCAGACCAAGGTGGAACCCAACGGCTTCAAAGGTCAGATCGTCACATTCGACCGCGAGTCCTGCCTGCTGTTCAAGGCCGAGCTGGACAAGCTGCTGCCGCCCGAGGCTACGGACATCGTCATGTCGGTACAGGCGGCAGACAAGAAGGAGCATCCAGAGTACGCGGCCTATGACCGTTCACGCGATGAGGAAGAACGGCTGCTCGATCGCTTCCGTGACCCGGCCGACCCTCTGAAGCTGATCATCGTCACGGCCAAGCTGCTGACCGGCTTTGATGCGCCGATCTTGCAGGCCATGTACCTGGACAAGCCGCTGCGCGACCACACGCTGTTGCAGGCCATCTGCCGGGTGAACCGCACTTACTCCGAGCAGAAGACCCACGGCCTGATCGTCGACTACCTCGGCATCTTCGATGACGTGGCAGCAGCGCTGGAGTTCGACGACCAGAGCATCAAGCAGGTGGTCGGCAACATCCAGGAGCTGAAGGACAAGCTGCCCGAAGCCATGCAGAAATGTCTGGCCTTCTTCACTGGCTGTGATCGCACTCTGCAAGGTTATGAGGGCCTGATCGCTGCACAACAGTGCCTGCCCAACAATGAGGTGCGAGACAACTTCGCCGCCGAGTACAGCGTGCTCAACAATATCTGGGAGGCGCTGTCACCGGACACCGTTCTGGGCCCGTTCGAGAAGGACTACAAGTGGTTGTCGCAGGTGTACCAGTCGGTGCAGCCGTCCAGTGGCCACGGCAAGCTGATCTGGCATTCGCTGGGCGCCAAGACCATTGAGCTGATTCACCAGAACGTGCATGTCGACGCGGTGCGGGATGACCTCGACACCTTGGTGCTGGACGCTGATCTGCTGGAAGCGGTGCTGTCGAACCCAGACCCGAAGAAGGTCAAGGAGATCGAGATCAAGCTCAAGCGCCGACTGCGCGGGCATGGCGGTCACCCCAAGTTCAAGAAGCTGTCGGAACGGCTCGATGCGCTGAAGGACCGCTTCGAGTCCGGTCAGATCAACAGCGTCGAATTTCTGAAGCAGTTGCTGGAGATCGCCAAGGAAACGCTGCAGGCCGAGAAGGAGGTCCCGCCCGAAGAGGACGAGGATCGCGGCAAGGCTGCGCTGACCGAGTTGTTCAACGAGGTCAAGACGTCTGAGACACCCATCATGGTCGAACGCGTGGTCACGGACATCGACGAGATCGTGCGACTGGTCCGCTTCCCGGGCTGGCAAGGCACGCAGGCCGGTGAGCGTGAGGTCAAGAAGGCACTGCGCAAGGCCCTCTTCAAATACAAGCTGCATGCGGATGAAGAGCTGTTCGAGAAGGCCTACAGCTACATCCGGCAGTATTACTGAGGGAATGAACATGAGCGTCAACGCAAGCCCATCCTGGCCTTACCCCGGCGCACGCTGGTGGAAGTTCGATTTCCATACCCACACCCCGGCCTCCAAGGACACCGGAGCCTGGCAGGCCGCCATCGGTACGCCGGATGAACTGACGCCGCAAAAATGGCTGCTCAAGTACATGGCCGCCGAGATCGACTGCGTGGCGGTCACCGACCACAACACGGGCGAGTGGATCGACAAGCTCAAGGCGGCCTATGCAGAGATGAAGCGCGAGGCCGACGCAGGTACGCCGCCGGCCGGTTTCCGCGAGCTGCACCTGTTCCCCGGTGTGGAAATCTCGGTGCAGGGGGACTTTCATCTGCTGGCGATCTTTGAACCGTCCGCCACCAGTCAGACCATCAGCGACCTGCTGGCGCAGGTGGATTACCAAGGCACGCGTGGCGACAGCAATGGCGTTACCCGTCTCGGTGCCGCCCAGGTGGTGGAGCGCATTCTGGCGGCGGGGGGGCTTGCCATTCCGGCACATGTCGATGGCGACAAGGGGTTGTTGCGGGTCGAGTCTAGTACGCGTAAATGCATGATGGATGCCAATACGGTTAAGGCGGCCTTGCAGGAGCCCGGCATCCTGGCGCTGGAGTGGATCGCCTCCAACAGCCCCGTGCCCATGGTGCTGGATGAACTGAAACTGCGCTTTGCCAGCGTGATGGGCAGCGATTGCCACAGCTTCCAAGGTACGGCTGTTCCGGGTTCGCGCTACACCTGGATCAAGATGGCCCGGCCTAGCCTGGAAGGCTTGCGTCTTGCCTTGCTGGATGGGCAGGAAGTCTCCGTTCGGCGCAGCGATGAGAGCAACGGCTTTGCGCCGTTCAATACGCCTGAGCATTTCATCGAATCGATTGAAATCCGTGACGCACGTTACATGGGGCGTGGCAAACAGCCGGCCAGCTTGCCGCTCAACCCCTACTTCAATGCTTTGATCGGCGGGCGGGGTACCGGCAAATCGACCGTCGTGCATGCCCTGCGCCTGGCCTATCGCCGTGAGAAGGAGCTGTCGCTCAGCTCGGAAGCCGGACAGACTTTCAAGCGCTTCAATCAGGTCGCCAGGGGCCGCAATGACGAAGGCGGCCTGCGGGCAGATACGGCCATCTGCGTTCAAGTGCAGCGCGATGGCATGCCCTATCGCCTGATCTGGCGGCAGGATGGTCAAGGTCACGCGGTGGAGGAATGGGACGCCGCTACGGGCAGTTTCAAGCCTTCGGCCAGCCAGGCCATCACCGAGCAACGCTTTCCGGTGCGCCTGTTCAGCCAGGGGCAGATCGCCGCGCTGGCCGGCGACAGCCAGCAGGCACTATTGAAGGTGATTGACGATGCGGCGGGCACGCAGTCACAGCAAGCCGCTTTCGAGGAGGCCAAGCGTGCCTTTCTGGCCGCACGGGCGCAAATGCGCGAGCTGGACGGCAAGCTGCAAGGGCGCGAGGCCTTGACGCTGGCCCTGCAAGATATTCAGCGCAAGCTGCCCCGCTTCGAGGGCGCCGATCATGCCGCCCTACTGAAAAACTATCAGCGCACCAACCGGCAAAGCCGCGAGCTGGAACGCCAGTTCGACGCCTCCGCCGAACTGGCAACCCGCCTGAAAGCGCTTGCCGACGATCTGTTGGCGGAAGACTTGCCGGAAGGTTTGTTCGAACCCGCCGAAGACGGCCCGGCACTGAGCATTGTCCAGGCGCTGCACGCCGCCATCGCCAAGGCGCGACAGGAAGTCGAGCGCGCGGCAAACGTGCTGCAGGAGCGTGGGCAAGTCCTGAGAGGCGAACTGGAGGCTTCGCTCTGGTTTGCGCGGATCGACGCGGCCAAGGCGGCTTACGAGCAGCTCAAGGCCGACTTGCAGCAACAAGGCGTCAGCGACCCCAGCGAGTACGGTCGTCTGGTGCAAGAAAAGCAGCGCCTGGAAGTCGAGCTGAAGAAGCTGGAAGCCTTGCAGAAGCAGCACACCGAGTTGTGCGAGAAGGCCAAGTCGTTGCTGGAACAGGTGCAATCCGCCCGCCGCGCCATCAGCGCCCAACGGAGCGCATTTCTGCAGGCAACGCTGCAAGGCAATCCCTTTGTGCGCATCGAACTGATCCCTTACAGCCGGGACGCGCAGGGCATCGAGCGCTCCTTGCGGGAGGTGCTTGGGGCCGCAGAAGGCAAGTACGTGGACGACCTGTATCAGGAGCAAGAGGGGGCATCCCCCAAAGGGCTCGTGGCCGATCTGCTGGGCACGGTTGATCTGGTCGAGCAGCCGGGCGTATGGGATACGGCGGCCTTCGAGCAGGCGCTATTGACGCAGAAGAAACGCCTGTCGCAAGCCGGTCGCGGGCAGGCGGAGTTTGGCGGCTGGTTCAATAAATTCCTGAAAGCGGAAGCCGACAAGCGCCCGGAATTCATCGACCACATCCTGTGCTGGTTCCCCGAAGATGGTTTGCAGGTGGAGTACAGCCGCAAGGGAGACGGGCGGGACTTTCAGTCCATCGGTCAGGCGTCCGCCGGGCAGCGCGCAGCGGCCATGCTGGCCTTCCTGCTGGCGCACGGCAACGAGCCACTGGTGCTCGACCAGCCGGAAGACGACCTGGATAACCACCTGATCTACGGACTGGTCGTGCAGCAGATCCGCAGCAACAAACTGCGCCGTCAGCTCATCATCGTGACCCACAACCCCAACATAGTGGTCAATGGCGATGCGGAGTTGATCCATGTACTGGACTTCAATCACCAGTGCCACGTGAAGCAAACCGGCTCTTTGCAGGATCAGGCCATGCGCCGCGAAGTCTGCCAAGTGATGGAAGGCGGCGAAGAAGCGTTCGAACGGCGTTACCAACGCCTGGGAAGAGAGGTTTGACATGTTCGACCACATCGCCGACCTGATCGACAAGATTCGCCTGGGAGAGGACTCCTATCTGGAGTTGAAGGAAGTCCGCTTTGCCGGTCAAAAGGTGTCAGCCCCCCATAAAGATTCGCTGGCCGATGAGCTGGCCGCCTTCGCCAACAGCCGGGGTGGTGTGTGCGTGCTCGGCGTGGACGACACCCGTGAAGTGCTCGGTATCCCGCTGGAGCGCCTGGATCTGGTGGAGGATTTCGTCCGGCAGATTTGCCTGGACAGCATCACCCCGCCGCTCTCGCCGGTGATCGAGCGGCTGAGGCTGCCCAGCACGTCAGGCGAGCCCTTTCCGGTGCTGAAGATCGATATCGCAAGCAGCCTGTTCGTGCATAAAAGCCCGGGCGGCTATCTGCACCGAGTGGGCAGCGCCAAGCGTGAAATGGCTCCGGACTATCTGGCGCGTTTGTTCCAGCAACGCAGCCAGGCGCGCATCATCCGCTTCGACGAGCAGCCGGTGCCCGGCGCCACGCTCGATGACCTTGCAGATGACCTCTGGCAACGTTTTGCCAGTCCGCGCGTGCAAGATACGCGCGAGGTGCTGCTGGACAAACTGGCCATGGCGCGCCCCGATGCCGACGGCGCACTTCGGCCTACCATCGCCGGCGTGCTGATGGCGAGCAGAGACCCTCGCCGCTGGCTGCCAAATGCCTTCATTCAGGCCGTGGCATACCGTGGCACCGAGGTGCTGCCGCAAGGCGACACAGCCTATCAGCTCGACGCCCAGGACATCACGGGGCCGCTGGATGCCCAGGTGCTGGCGGCTTGCCACTTCGTCCGCAAGAACATGCAGGTCTATGCCACCAAGAATGAGGGCCGGCACGACCTGCCGCAGTACGACATGACCGCCGTCTTCGAGGCCCTGGTCAATGCCGTTGCACACCGGGATTACTCGATCCATGGCGCCAAAATCCGCTTGCGGATGTTTGCGGACCGGCTGGAGCTGTATTCGCCAGGCGCCATCCCCAACACCATGACGGTGGAGAGCCTTCCCTACCGCCAGGCCGCGCGAAACGAAGCCGTCACCAGCCTGCTGGCCAAATGTTCCGTGCCCGAAGCGGACAAAGCGATCACGGGCCGCAGCGCCATGATGGACAAGCGTGGTGAAGGGGTTCAGATCATTCTGGATCAAAGTGAACGACTGTCCGGCAAGCGACCGGTTTACAGGCTAGTGGATGACTCCGAGCTGTTGTTGATCATCCCCGCTGCCGAGCCGCCCGCAGCAGTTGAGTGAGATTGAGAGGATAAGGAAGCACCATGGCCAAGGCTGAAGCCAGCGTTGAAGAACTGGTCTCCATGATCGAGCGCGGTGAGCTGCGCTTGCCGGAGATGCAACGGCAGTATGTCTGGCGCTCCACGCGCGTGCGCGACTTGCTCGACTCTCTGTATCGGGGCTATCCCTCGGGGGCGATTCTGCTGTGGGAAACCGATGAGGCCGTGCCCCTGCAAAGCTTTGCCGTCAGCCAAAGCAATAACCCTTATCAGAGCACCCGCCTGTTGCTCGATGGACAACAGCGTCTGACCTCGTTGTCTGCCGTCATTCGTGGCGAGCCGGTGTCGGTGCGCGGTCGCCGTCGGCCCATCGATTTGCTCTTCAATCTGGAGCATCCCGACCAACTGGCCGTCGTGACCGAAGTGGATGAGAACGGCGATGACGCCGAGGTCGATGAGGAAGGCGAACTGGGCGGCGACGAGGCCGACGCCAGCGAAGACGAACTGCTGACGCGCTTCAACAAAATGACCTTCGTGGTGGCGACCCGGAAGCTGGAGCAGTTGCCGCAGTGGGTGAAGGTATCCGAAGTCTTCAAGACCGACAGCGATGCGCCTTTCCTCAAACGTGCGGGCATCAGTGGCTTTGATGATCCGCGTTACGAGAAATACAGTCAGCGCCTGGCCCGGCTACGCGGCATTCGCAAGTACGTGTATCGCATGGACGTGCTGGAGCGAACACTGTCCTACGACGAGGTCACGAAAATCTTCGTGCGGGTCAACTCGCTGGGCGCCAAGCTGCGCAGCTCCGATCTGGCTCTGGCGCAGATCACGGCCAAATGGCGGCACTCGCTGCAGACCTTCCTGGACTTCCAGAGTGCTTGCGCCCAGAACGGTTTCGAGCTTGATCTGGGTTTGCACCTGAAGAATTTGATGGCCTTTGCCACCGGGCAATCCCGTTTTCTGACCGTCGGCAGCCTGACCCTGGACATACTGCAGCAAGCGTGGAAAGAAGCCTGCGAGGGAATGGAATTTGCCCTCAATTTCGCACGCAGCAATCTGGGTATCGACAGCCCTGCCTTGCTGTCATCGCCCTTCTTACTCGTGGTACTGGCCTACTTTGGACACCGCCGCAACTATGCCCTCAGCACGGAAGAGGCGCAGCAGTTGCGCTACTGGGCCTTGGCCGCCAATGCCAAAGGCCGTTTCTCGCGGGGTTCCAGTGAGACCATTCTGGATCAGGATTTGGCGACCATCCGCAATGGCGGCGGCGTCAATGAACTGATCGACCGGCTGCGTCTGCAGTTCGGCCGCCTTGACATCACGCCGGAAGAGCTGGAGGGGCGCAACCAGCGCAGTGCGCTGTTCAAGACCATGTTCCTAGCGTTTCGTGCGGCAGGCGCCAAGGATTGGCGCAGCCACCTGGCCATTGCTCTGGACCACTCGGGCAGTCAGCACCGCTTGCAGTTTCATCACATTTTCCCCAAGGCATTGCTGCGCGGCAGCTACACCCCTCGCGAGGCCGACGACATCGCCAACCTGGCTTTCATCGGCGGCAAGACCAATCGCGCGATCAGCGACAAAGCGCCTGTGACCTACCTGTTGCCGCTGGTGGTGCAGCACGGTGCAGCACCATTCGCCGCACAGTGTATCCCGGTGGAGGAGGAGGAACTGCTGGCACTGGATCACTACAAGGCGTTCTTGCAAGAGCGCCGTAAACGCATCGCGGCGGCACTGAATGCTTTCATCCATGCGACCGCTTGAGCTGTCAGCGCCACCTTGTTGCCACACTGTGACCCACATGTCGCCACAATGCTGCCGACATGTTCAACACAATGTTGCCACGCTGTTCACCACATTGACGCCACCTTGTGCACACAGTGTTGCCACCATGCCTGACACATTCCGGCCGGGACGCAGCCCAAGATTCGCTTGTCCCCAGCACGATGAGCACATTCTTTGTGGTGGCTCGCGAGAGCACAAAGAATGTGGCCGCTGGGCTCGATTTCGCCAGAAATCGGGCGCGGCGGCGTGGGGACAACGAATGGTCAATGCGTCCAGCCTGCACCTTATGAAATCCCGCTGCGGCCATGCGCCGGGTTGCCGCCCTGTGCGGCTGGTGGGTGAGAGCATGCCGCACAGGGCATGCCTGCTCGGTGGTGGGAGACTGAACTGACATGGCCAACCCTCGCTCGCTGGTCTACGTGCTTTACACCCATTGGGACACCGTAGAGCTTTTGGTGCGGCTGTCGCGCGAGTTTGCCGTGCTGACCAGCGATCAGGTGTTGAACGGTATTGCCAAGGTATCCGGGCAACGGGATGCCGAAACGCAGGGCGCGGTGCTGCGTGCCCTGGTCAATGCGGACATCCTGCAAACCTTGCCGCGCAGCAGCGATCTGCAGCTCAATGCCTATGTGTTGGAGTTCGTGCGCGGTCTCACCCGTGAACATGAGCTGGGCCTGGCTGCCGTACTGCAGGCGCGTGTTGCGGCCATCCGTGAAGCCACCGAAGCACTCAATGAAGGGATGCTCGGGGCCGACATGGATCGCGTGCGCGGAGCCGCCAACAAGCTAGCAGAACTCTTCCGCCAGGTCAGTCTGCAGCTCGATCAGGACCGGCACGCGCTCTTTGAGCTGGCGGAAAACGCCAAAAGCGCCGACAGCAGCATGCCGATCAGCCAGCGCTACCGCGCGGTGCTGGAAGCCTACGATCATTATGTGGAGCCGATGAACCAGATGATGGACAGCGGCTCGCAGGGCACCTTCTATCGCTATCTGGAAGAAGCGGAGCGTGCGCTCGACTTGAGCCTAGAGCAATTGTCGGTACAGGGTGCGCTCTACTCCCCGGCGGCCACTTCAAATTCCTCCATCTGTGGCCAGGTCAAATTCCCCCAGTGGGAGATGACAGGACGGGTGGTTTTTACTCGTTGTCTGAACCTTTCGCAAGCCGGCTGGCGGCCTC
>JBKBMG010000021.1:0-85283 GCA_046295975.1 Rhodocyclaceae bacterium | reverse complement strand
AAATAGGCAAAATGGAGCTAGATTCGCCCGCCTATTCCCGCCTTTTCTTCACGCCGCGCGCCAGCGCTGACTGCGGACCACTCGTCCTCACGGTGGCTGAGTTTGAATTGAGAACTGCTGACCATCCGCCCGATTCACGGGGCGCATTGCGTACGGTCGCGATCATCCTGGCGCGCCACCAGATCCGCAATCTGAAGCGGCTCTACGACGAGTTCGAGCATGACATCATGCTGCCGCTGCTGCTCGGGGAAATTGCGCTGCACAACATCGGGGCACTCGAGAACGGGCGCCCGGTGGTTGGCAACGGTGAAGCCGTGCGCTATCTCGACAAGGATTGCAATCTCAAGCCCTGTAACGCCTACTCGATTGCTGCCGCCACCGGTCTGCCGCGCGAGACCGTGCGGCGCAAGATCGGACGGCTGGTGGAGCTGGGCTGGATCAACAAGCGGCACAACGGCCATTTGTACGTAAGTTCCAGCGCACTCGAACACTTCGGGCAGTTGCTCAACTCGCGAGAACTCCCCGAGTTGCTGGAAACGGCGGCGCAGGTGCGCAAGCAAATCGATGGGGCGTGACTGTCGGCGACTGCCGAGGAATACGTTCTGCCGCAGGTGGCGATCCGCCGCTGCGCCACGCCCGCGCGCAAGTCGGCGTGCCGTTCAAGCTGAGCCAGGCAAGTAACAAGCGGTCAACTGAGGTTTCTAGGTTCAACGCGGCCCGGACGCGGCGTCGGGCGCGTAGGCGCTTCCGGACGGGCGCCAGTCGGGATTGGGGCCGGGTTCGCCGCGCATGAAGGCGGTGGCGATCAGACCCAGGGCCACCATCATCAACAGGAAGTAACGCTTTTGCCACGCCCACGGGGCGGCGCGCCCCTGTGCGCGCGCCGCCTGGCGTGCCGCCATCACGCCCAGCAGCGCGATGGTGAGCAGGCCCATGCCCAGCAGACGGGTGGACAGGCTGCCCAGTTGCACACCATGCGACGGATCCCAGCGATCCGGCCAGAACAGTTCCGGCCCCTGCAGCAGATACAACCCGCCAATGGCGCACAAGAGGATGACGAAGGCGAGGAAGGTGCGCATGCAGCACCCGCGGCGGACTAGCCGGCGTCGCCGGAAAACAGGTCGGTGCCGCCACGGCCCGGCTGGGGCAGGCCGAAGTGCTGCCAGATCGAGGCCGTCGCCATGCGCCCGCGCGGCGTACGCTGAAGGTAGCCCTGCTGGATCAGGTAGGGTTCGAGCACGTCTTCGATGGTATCGGGCGATTCGCCGATCGCCGCAGCAAGATTGTCCAGACCGACCGGACCGCCGCCAAACTTCTCCAGCATTGCGCCGAGCAGCTTGCGGTCCATGAGATCCAGGCCGAGGTGGTCGACGTCGAGCATGATCAGCGCGCGATCGGCCACCTCGGGGGTGATGCGGCTGTCGGCCTTGACTTCGGCGTAGTCGCGCACGCGCCGCAACAGCCGGTTGGCGATGCGCGGCGTGCCGCGCGCACGGCGGGCGATCTCGAAGGCGCCGGCATCCTCGATCTCGACGTTGAGCAGGCGCGCCGAGCGCGACACGATGAAGGCAAGTTCCTCCGCGGTGTAGAACTCCAGCCGGGAGACGATGCCGAAACGGTCGCGCAACGGGTTGGTGAGCATGCCGGCGCGGGTGGTGGCGCCGACCAGCGTGAACGGAGGCAGATCGAGCTTGACCGAGCGGGCGGCGGGGCCTTCGCCGATCATGATGTCGATCTGGAAATCCTCGAGCGCAGGGTAGAGGATCTCCTCGACGACTGGACTGAGGCGATGGATTTCGTCGATGAAGAGGACGTCGTGTGGTTCCAGATTGGTCAGCAACGCCGCCAGATCGCCCGCTCGTTCCAGCACCGGGCCGGAGGTCTGGCGCAGGTTGACCCCCATTTCAGCGGCGACGATGTGGGCCAGCGTGGTCTTGCCCAGGCCGGGCGGGCCGAACAGCAGCACGTGGTCCAGCGCTTCACTGCGCTTGCGCGCGGCCTGGATGAAGATCTCCAGTTGCTCCCTGACCTTGGCCTGGCCGACGTACTCGGCAAGCCGTTTGGGCCGCAATGCGCGTTCTACGGCGTCTTCCTGGCGGTCGGTCGAGGCTGCCGAGATCAACCGCGTTGCGGTGCCGGCCTGGAGCTTGTCGGTTTCGATGGACATCAGGGTGTGGGCGTGGTGATGTGAGGCCGCTGCGGCCGGGGGGCGAGGCGCCGCCGCGCAGGAAGCTGCGGCGGCGTGTGCCGGGGTGCGGCGCGATGAGTATAGGCGAGCGCCGCGGGCGGGGTCAAAGCGGGGGCTCAAGCGGCGATGTCGCGCCGCCGGACGCGGCGGGCCTCACGCGTGGCGTTTGCGCGGGAGACCCGGGGTATTGCGAGGTGGGCTCAGGGGGCGTCGGGCGCGTCATGCCACACCAGGCGGCCCTGGCCGGCTTCATCCAGGCGGGTGACCAGCGCTTCGGCCGCATCCTGTGGCAGGCTGAAGACCACGCGCACCGATGCCGCGTGCGCGACGTCGCCGAGGGTGGCGCCTGCCTGTTCGAGTTCGCGCCGGACCAGGCCTTCCAGCGCATAGGGCAGGCTGCAGGCGAGTTGCACGCGCGCTCGCAGGGGTAGTTTCTCGGCGCCGAGCAGTGCCTGGGCGACGGTGTCGGTGTAGGCGCGCACCAGTCCGCCGGCGCCCAGCTTGGCGCCGCCAAAATAGCGCACCACGGTGGCCAGCACACCTTCCAGGTCCTGATGGCGCAATACCCTGAGCATCGGCTGGCCGGCGGTGCCGCTGGGCTCGCCGTCGTCCACCGCGGCCGACTGGCCACCGGCAAGCAGCGCCCAGCACACGTGGGCGGCGCCCGGGTGGGCGGCACGCAGTTCGGCCACCCGGGCCTGTGCTGCACTGCGGTCGGACATCGGCTCAACGCAGCCGATGAAGCGGCTCTTGCGGATGACGAGTTCGGAATGCGCGGGGCGGGCCAGGGTGACGGGCATGCGGCAGGCGTCGCTCAGGCCTTGGAGAGCTGGCGCAGCGCGAGCCGGATGCCGTCGGACACGCTGCTGTCTTCCGGCACGGACTTCATCGCGCCCAGTGCTTCGCGCTCGTTGTAGCCGAGGGCGAGCAAGGCGTTGAGGATGTCGCTGCGGGCGTCGTCGGCCGCGGCCACCGCAGCGGCCCCGGGGGCGAGTCCGGCGGCCGCGCCGGGCAAGGCTTTGCCGAGTTTGTCGCGCAGTTCCAGCAGCAGGCGTTCGGCCGTCTTCTTGCCGATGCCGGGTATCTTCACCAGCCGCCCGGCTTCCTGCAAGGCCACGGCCTGCGCGAGGTCGCTGACCGACAGCCCGGACAGCACCGCCAGCGCGGTGCGCGCGCCGATGCCCGATACCTTGAGCAACTGGCGGAAGGTGGCGCGCTCGTCGGCGCTGGCAAAGCCGTAGAGGAAGTGACCGTCCTCGCGCACCGCGAAATGGGTGAACAAGCTCACCCGTTCGCCGGTGGCCGGCAGGCCGTAGAAGGTGCTCATGGGCACGTCGACCTCGTAGCCCAGGCCATGGGCGTCAACGACGATCTGGGGCGGGTTCTTCTCGAGCAGGGTGCCGGTAATGCGTCCGATCATGTGAGGGTGTCCTGGAGTTTGCGGGGGGCGCCCGAGGTGGGCCGTGGATGCGTGGTCAGCGTACCCACAGGCCTAGTGTGGCGGCGAGCACGGCGCCGTGGGCGAGAGCGGTGACGATGGTGAGCTTGATCGCCGGGCCGAGTTCGCCCGGTTCGTCGGCGTGGTCGCGCAGCATGCGCCCGGCGTTGAGGGCGATTACCAGGGTGATCGCGGCGGCCGCGGCACTCTGGGGCAGGTTGCCGCGGCCGACCTGCATGATGAGCCAGAGGTGGGCGACCAGGGCAATGCCGAAATACCCCCATTTCGCCCGCTCCGTGCCGAGCGCGACCACGACGGTACGTTTGCCCGCGGCGGCGTCGCCAGCGTGGTCGGGAAACTGGTTGATATAGAGCAGGTTGGCGACCAGCAGCGCGAACGACAGTCCGGCCGCTACCGGCATCCAGGCAAAGCTGCCGCGCTGGACGAAGTCGGCACCCACGACCACCAGCAGCCAGCATGTGGTGATGACGAATTCCCCCAGGCTGCGGCTCACCAGCTTGAGCGGTGGCGCGGAATAGGCCCAGGCGAGCAGCAGGCCCAGGGCGCCGATCGCAAGCAGCCCCGGCCCGCTCGTCCATGCCAGCCAGAATCCGCCGGGGACGGCGAGGGCGAGCAACAGGTAGCCGTAGCGGGCGGTCTGGGCCGTGCTGAGCACCCCGTTCTGAATGAAGCGGCTGCCGCCGGTGAAGGGGAACAGCCGCCCGGTGTTGGCGTCATCCGCGCCGCTGACGGCGTCGTGATAGTCGTTGATCACGTTGCCGCCGGCATGGGCGAGGAGTGCCAGCACGACGGTGAGAATTGCGGACAAGGGCTCGATTGCCACGCCCGATGCACGGGCGCTGGCGATGCCGAGCAGGCAGCCGATCAAGGTCACGCTGAGAAAGGCCGGCCGCGTGGCGGCCAGATAGCGCAGCCAGGGATTGGTGAAGCGCTCGGGCGTGGGTTCGGCGGTGGCGCGCGTGGGACGGTTGCCGCGGGCGGGCGTCATAGCAGCACGATGTCGAACTGTTCCTGGGTGTAGCTGGCCTCCGGGTGCAGGGAGATCTTGCGGTCGATGAAGTCCGACAGCATCGCGAGTGATTGCGATTCTTCGTCGAGGAACAGGTCGATCACCACCGGTGCGGCCAGCACCCGGAACTCGCGGGCCTTGAACTGGCGCGCTTCGCGCAGCAACTCGCGGAGGATTTCGTAGCATACCGTGCGTGCGGTCTTCACCTCGCCGCGCCCCTCGCAGGTGGGGCAGGGCTCGCACAGCAGGTGGGCGAGCGATTCGCGGGTGCGCTTGCGGGTCATCTCGACCAGGCCCAGCGCGGTGAAACCGTTCACGCTCATCTTGGTATGGTCGCGCGCGAGCGCCTTCTTGAATTCGTCCAGCACCATGTCGCGGTGCTCGACGTTTTCCATGTCGATGAAGTCGATGATGATGATGCCGCCGAGGTTGCGCAGGCGCAGTTGGCGCGCGATCGACTGGGCCGCCTCGAGATTGGTCTTGAAGATGGTGTCGTCGAAGTTGCGCGCACCGACGAAGCCGCCGGTGTTGACGTCCACCGTGGTCATGGCCTCGGTCTGGTCGATGATCAGGTAGCCGCCGGACTTCAGTTCCACGCGGCGGGCCAGTGCTTTCTGGATTTCGTCCTCGATGCTGTGCAGGTCGAAGATCGGGCGTTCGCCGCTGTAGTGGGCCAGCAGCGGCAGGACCTTGGGACTGTATTCGGAGGCGAAGGCGATGAGCTTCTGGTAGTTTTCGCGCGAGTCGATGAGGATGCGGCTGGTGTCCTCGGTGACCAGATCGCGCAGGACGCGCTGGCCGAGATCGAGGTCTTCGTGGAGCAGGCAAGGGGGTACCCGGCCGGTGGCGCTGCCACGGATTTCGCCCCAGAGTTTGCGCAGATAGCTGATGTCGGCGGCCAGTTCGGTGTCCGAGGCCGACTCCGCCATGGTGCGCACGATGAAGCCGCCGTTTTCGTCATCGGGCACCAGGCGTCCGAGCCGTTCGCGCAGCGCTTCGCGCTCGCCTTCGTTCTCGATTCGCTGGGAAATGCCAATGTGCTTTTCCTGGGGCAGGTACACGAGCAGACGCCCGGCAATGCTGATCTGGGTGGACAGGCGCGCACCCTTGGTGCCGATCGGATCCTTGAGCACCTGAACGGTCAGGCTCTGACCCTCGGCCAGAATCCGCTCGATCGGCCGGCCGGCCTCGCCGTTGTGGCGTTCGCTCCAGATGTCGGCGACGTGCAGGAAAGCGGTGCGTTCCAGACCGATGTCGATGAAGGCCGACTGCATCCCGGGCAGCACCCGCACCACCCGGCCAAGGTAGATGTTGCCGACGATGCCGCGATTGGCGGTGCGCTCTACATGGAGTTCCTGTACGACGCCTTGTTCGACGAGTGCGACACGGGTTTCCTGAGGGGTGAAGTTGATGAGAAATTCAATGCTCATGAGGCACGCGCAAGATGGGAAATGCGCAATGGCAGTCAGGAAAGGCGTGGTCCTGCCATTGCGGATTGCTCATCCGGTGCACCCCGCTCATGGGAGCAGCGGGTAGCCGAAAGTTTCCAGCAATTGTGCAGTCTCGCACAAGGGCAGGCCCATGATGCCGCTATAGCTGCCGTTGATCTCCTCGATGAAGATCGCGGCGCGCCCTTGCACCGCGTAGGCGCCGGCTTTGTCCATGGACTCGCCGACTGCGAGGTAGTGCTTGATGTCGGTGTCGCTGAGCGGGCGGAAGCGCACGGTGCTGATGCTGAGCAGGCTGCGGGTACGTTCTCCGTCGCTCATCGCCACCGCGGTCATCACCTGGTGGCTGCGTCCGGACAGGTGCAGCAGGATGTCGCGGGCGTCGGCGGCGGAGGCCGGCTTGCCGATGATGGTGCCGTCCAGCGACAAGGCGGTGTCGGCGGCCAGGACCGGGTATTGCGGCAGCCTGCGCCAGGCAAGCCGGCGGAAGCCGGCGGCGGCCTTGGTGAGCGCCAGGCGTTCGACGTAGCGCTCGGGGGCCTCACCGTCCAACGGGGTTTCGTCCACATCGACGTCGTCACCGCGCTCGCCGCCGCGGAATACCAGCGGATCGAAGCGCACCCCGATCTGGCGCAGCAGTTCGCGCCGACGCGGACTGGTGGAGGCGAGGTAGATGCGGGCGTTCAGGGCTGCGCGGCGACGTGGGCTGAGGGGGGAGTCGGACGCATCGGCGGCGGCATCGGCCGGGTCGGCCCTGTCTTCGGCGGCGGGGTGGTGACGCATGCGTGATTTACTCCCGGTGGTAGGGGTGGTTCTTGAGCACGGTCCAGGCTCGGTAAAGCGCCTCGGCAAGCAAGGGGCGTACCAAGGCATGTGGCAAGGTCAGGCTGGACAGCCTCAGGGCCTCGTGGGCCGAAGCCTTGAGGGCGGGTGCGAGGCCGTCCGGTCCGCCGATCAAAAAAGCCACATCGTCACCCTCCGCCTGCCATTGGGCGAGCTGCCGCGACAGTTCGAGGGTGGTCAAGTCCTTGCCGCGTTCGTCGAGCACGACGCGGCGACAGCGCGGCGGCAGTGCCGCCTCGATGCGCGCGGCTTCCTGCACCATCATGGCGTCCACGGTCTTGCCCGTGGTGCGTGGCTCGGCCTTGACCTCGATCAGCGACAGCGGCAGTTCGCGCGGCATGCGCCGGGCGAACTCGTCGAAACCGGCTTCCACCCAGCCGGGCATGCGGGTGCCTACCGCGACGATCAGCAGCCTCATGCGATCCGTCCGCCGCCCGGTCGGGTGCTCAGGCCTTGCCGGCGCGGGCGGGGGAAGGCGGGCGCCGCGCGGCGGGCGTGGCGCTCCACAGTTCCTCAAGCCGGTAGTGGCTTCGGACGGCGGGCTGCATGATATGCACGACGATGTCGGCGAGGTCGACCAGCACCCACTCGCCGGAGTCCTCGCCTTCCACGCTCACCACCTCGCCACCGGCCTCCTTGACCTTTTCCTGGACGTTGCGGGCGAGCGCACGGGTCTGGCGGTTGGAGTCGGCGCTTGCGACGACGACCCGGTCGAACAGCGGAGTCAGGCGGGCGGTGTCGATGACCTCGATGTCCTTGGCCTTGATGTCTTCCAGTGCGTCGACGACGATTTGTTCCAGTTTCTTGATGTCCATGGAGCTCAGCGATAAAGGTGATGCGCCTCAATATAGTCGAGGACGGAATCGGGTAGCAAATAGCGGGCACTTTGCCCGGCTCGGATGAGGTCGCGGACCAGCGAGGCGGAGATTGCCAGCGGAGTCATGTCGAAGGGGACGATGGCGCCCGCGGGGCTGTGCGCGAGCACGCCGGCGTCGGTGGTGATGCGTTGCCGGCAGGCTTCGGCCAGGGCGGGTGCGAGTTCGCCGGGCCAGCGCCGTTCGTGAGGGGCGAAACCGGGGCGGTTGGCGACCGCGATATGGGCGAGCGCGAACAACTCGGTCCAGCGATGCCAGGTGGGCAGCCCGTTGAATGCGTCGGCGCCGAGGATGAGCACCAGCGGACGGTGCGCCCCAAAGCGTTCGCGCAGGCGCTCCAGCGTGACCACGGTGTAGCTCTTGCCGTTGGCGCGCACTTCGCCGTCGTCCACGATCAGCGCGGGGTTGCCCGCGATTGCGTGGCGAACCAACTCCAGTCGTGTTTCCGCCGACGAGGTCGGCGCGGCGCGATGGGGCGGATTACCCGTCGGGATCAGGCACACCTGCTCGAGCGCGAGGGCCTCGCGGGCTTCCTCGGCAAGGCGCAGATGACCGAAATGGATGGGGTCGAAGGTCCCGCCCAGCAGCCCGAGCGGCCGTGCTTCAGGCATCAGCGGTGTCATCCGGGTCATCGTCGTGGGCGGTATCGCTGAAGACCTCGCGGGCGTTGATGTAGAAGCTGGCGAAGGTCACCGGCACCATCACCAGCGGAATCAGCAGGAACAGCAGGGTGCCGAGAAAGGGCAGGATGACACTGGCCGTGCCGATGATCACGCCCGGCAGCAAGCCGCCGACCACCATCAGCGCAATCCCCAGCGCCAGAAACGGCCGCCAGTTGCGGGCACAGGCGATGAAGCTGAAGAACATCGCCTTGGGGGCGCTCACTTTCCACCAGCCCACCAGGATGGGGGCGAACCAGTAGGCCATGAGCACCGGGGTGGACAAGGCCACCGCGACCAGCAGCGAGCGGGTGAGGTCGGCCTGTTCCAGGGCGTCGGTATCGCCCTTGGCGGCGCCACTCAGCACCGACATCAGCACGCCGCCATCGACCGCCATGGTGATCATCAGTACCAGGAGGTTGCCGATGAGATAGATGCCGCCGACGGTGATGAGTGCCTGAACGTTGTTCTTGAAGCCGGAGAACAGAATGTCCGGGCCAACGCGTCGGCCTTCATCGACTGCCCGGCAGGCATTGAGCACGCCCAGCGAGAGTACCGGCATGAGCAGCGAGGCTATCGGCTGTCCGAGCAGCGGCACGGCACTGATCAGCAACAGGGTGAGCAGGTAGCCGAAGGTGGCAAAGGTGAGTAGCGCCGGGTTGCGGCGCCATAGCGCGAAGCCCTGGCGGAGCCAGTCCCAGCCGTGGTTGAAGGGCAGTTGTCGTGCTTGCATCGGAGCGTGGTGACCTTGTGTCCTGTTTGCTGTGAAGGGCGGCGTTCAGCCCGGCAACGGTGGTGCGTGTTCGGCACGCAGCGCGAGAATGCGTCGGTATTCGCCCGGATCCTTGACGGTGACCAGTTCGCCGGGCTTGGGCAGGTGCAGGTCTTCCGCACGCGACAGCCAGAAGCGCAGCGCCGCGGCCCGCAGCATGGCTTGCCAGCAGGCGCGCTCGTCGGTGGTGAAGGGGCGCTCGGCGTGATAGGCGTCGAGTAGCGCACGGGTGAGCGCCTCGTCCAGATGGCCGTCGGCGGTGCTGCACCAGTCATTGACCGTTACTGCGACATCGAACAGCAGGGCGTCGTTGCCGGCGAAGTAGAAATCGATCACCCCGCCGATATGGTCGCCGTCCCACAGCACGTTGTCGCGGAACAGATCGGCATGCACTACCCCAAAGGGCAGGGGGGAATAGTCCTGGCGGGCCTGGAAGTCGAGCTCGGCATCGAGCATGGCCTGGTCGTCGGCGGGCAGATGGCCCTGCAGGCGCGCGGCGGTGCGCAGCCGCCATTCCGGCCCGCGGGGGTTGTCCTGGCGGCGGCCGTAGGACTGGCCGGCCAGGTGCAGGCCGGCGAGCATGGCGCCGACCCGGGCGCAGTGCGCGGCGCCCGGTGCCATCTCGGATCTGCCGCTGAGCCGTGCCACGAGTGCCGCGGGTTTGTCGCTGAGGGTGCCCAGGTACTCGTTGTCGCGGTTGGCGATCGGTGCGGGTACCGGCAGCCCGTGGTGGGCGAGGTGGGCCGTCAGGTACAGGTAGAAGGGCAACTCGGCGCGCGGAATGGTCTCGAACAGGGTCAGCACGTAGCGGCCCAGCGTGGTGGTGACGAAGAAGTTGCTGTTCTGTACCCCGGCGGAAATGCCCTGCAGCTCGACCAGGCGACCGATCGCATAACCGGTCAGCCATTCGGACAGGCGTTCAGGGGAAACGGGAGTGAATACGGACATGGAGTTCGCTGCGGGGGCAAGGTTTGCTGAAGAAAGGTGCCGGGCGCCGGCCGACGCATTGCGGCGTGCCCCCCGCGGCCAGGCGTTCCGGGGCCGCGGAGGGCGCCGCATGGGCGCGGTGGGTCACCAGGAGCGGATCACCCACATCGGTACGGACAGCGTGGGAATGGCGTCGTTGTGCCGCACCATCACGCCGTCACCGCGCTGGTCTACGAGGTAGTACGGCACGCCGTGCGCCGGCGTGACCTTGACCATGTAGAGCTTGCCGCGGATACGGTATTCCTCCACCGTCTCGTCGCCGCGCTGGACGATGGTGACTTCCGGTTCGAAGTCGTCCTGGCCCAGGCCGGGCGGCGGGGGCGGGGGTTCGGGAATCGGTTCGAGTCCGATGCGTTGTGCGGCAGTGGGCAGGGCGAGGCCGGCAAACAGCGCGGCCAGAAGTAATTGACGCATGACGATCTCCACGTATTGGCGCGATTCTAGCAGGCTGTTGCAGCGCGATCGTAGCTAGCAGTCTGTCGGAGGTAGTACGCCACCAAACTGTCAAGCAAACACCGTTGGGGCGATCACGCCCCGCCCAGGGAAGCACTGAATAACTCCCCACCTTCCGGGCGTCAAAGATTGAGCATCAGTTCGTGCTCTTCCGGCAGCGGCAGGAAGCCGCGCGTTTCGTAGTGCTTGAAGATCGCCTCCACCACGGCCTCGGGCTGGTCGATGATCTGGATCAGGTCGAGATCGTCCGGGTGGATCATGCGCTCGGCGACGAGGCGGTCGCGGAACCAGTCGATCAAGCCCTGCCAGAACGGCGAATGCACGAGAACGATGGGGATGCGGCGGCTCTTGCCGGTCTGGATCAGGGTCATCGCTTCCAGCAACTCGTCCAGCGTGCCAAATCCCCCAGGCATCACCACGTAGGCGGCGGCGAACTTGACGAACATGAACTTGCGCGCGAAGAAGTGCTGGAAGGTCTGCGAGATATCCTGATAGGGGTTGGCGCTTTGCTCCATCGGCAGCTGAATGTTGAGGCCGATGGAGGGGCTCTTGCCGAAGTAGGCCCCCTTGTTGGCGGCTTCCATGATGCCCGGCCCCCCGCCCGAAATCACCGAGAAGCCGGCATCCGACAACTGCCGCGCGATGCGCTCGGCCAGCATGTAGTAGAGATGGTCGGGCGGTATGCGGGCGCTGCCGAAGATGGAGACCGCCGGGCGGATCGCGTTCAGGCGTTCGGTCGCCTCGACGAACTCTGCCATAATCCCGAAGATTCGCCAGGACTCCCGGGCGTTGAATTTGGGCGCAGTGCTGTTCGGCGCACTGTGCGGAAGCTTGTCTTTCGCTGTCATGTTGTTCTCGTGATGGGCTTTGAAGCGCGCGCCGGTGAAATTTGGAGTGCGTGCGCCGGTTCAAGGTTTCGCCACGCCAGGTCTTCGAGGATTCCCACCCATGCCTACCCTGTTGCTCGTCGACGGTTCGAGCTATCTCTATCGCGCGTTCCACGCACTCCCGGATCTGCGCAACTCGGCCGGTGAGCCCACCGGCGCGGTGCGCGGCGTGTTGTCGATGTTGCGCCGGCTGGAGGGCGAGTATGCCGCAGAGTATCGCGCCTGCGTTTTCGACGCCAAGGGCAAAACCTTTCGCGACGACCTCTACCCCGACTACAAGGCCCAGCGGCCACCCATGCCCGACGATTTGCGCGCGCAGATCGAGCCGCTGCACGAGGGCGTGCGTGCCGAGGGCTGGCCGCTGCTGATGGTCGAGGGGGTGGAGGCGGACGACGTCATCGGCACGCTGACCCGCCAGGCCCTGGACGCCGGCTGGGAGGTGGTGATCTCGACCGGCGACAAGGATCTGACCCAACTCGTGCGCCCGGGCGTGCGCTGGGTAAACACCATGAGCGAGGAGGTGCTGGACAGCGAGGGCGTGGCGGCCAAGTTCGGTGTACCACCCGAGCGCATCATCGATTATCTGGCACTGGTCGGCGATACCGTCGACAACGTACCCGGGGTGGAAAAATGTGGTCCCAAGACGGCGGTGAAGTGGCTCACCGAGTACGGCGACCTCGACAACCTAGTTGCCCACGCCGACAAGATTGGCGGCAAGGTGGGGGAGAATCTGCGCAAGCATCTCGACTTCCTGCCGCTCGGTCGACAATTGGTCACGGTCGCCACCGATGTCGCGCTGCCGCTCGGTCTGCAGGATCTGGCCGCGCGTGAGGACGACAAAGTTGCCCTCGCCGCCCTGTACGAGCGCCTGGAGTTCAAGAGCTGGCTGCGCGAGCTGCAGCAAGGCGGTGGCGGGGAAACTCCTCGACCGGCCGCGCGGGTGCAGGCCGAGTTGCAGCCGGAGGGCGCGCATCGTGGCGGCTATGAGACCATCCTCGACTGGCAGACCCTGGATGCCTGGCTGACACGCATCGAGGCCGCGGAGGTCACCGCCTTCGATACCGAGACCACCAGCCTGGATCCGATGGCCGCACGTCTGGTCGGCATGTCGTTTGCGGTGGTGCCGGGCCAGGCCGCCTACCTGCCACTGACCCATCGCGGCGCCGACGCGCCGGCGCAACTCGACTTCGAAACCGTGCTGGCGCGACTGCGCCCCTGGCTGGAATCGGACTCCCATCGCAAGGTCGGCCAGAACCTCAAGTACGACGCCCACGTGCTCGCCAACCACGGCGTGCGCCTGGGCGGCATCGCCGACGATACCCTGCTCGAATCCTACGTGCTGGAGAGCGACCGCCCGCACGACATGGATTCGCTGGCGCTACGCCATCTGGGGCTGAAGACCATTCCCTACACCGAGGTGTGCGGCAAGGGCGCCAAGCAGATCGGTTTCGACGAAGTCGCGGTGGCGCAGGCGACCGAGTATGCCGCCGAGGACGCTGATGTCACCCTGCGCCTGCACCAGCATTTGTCCGCCGCGTTGGCTGAGGAACCGCGCCTGGTCGATCTCTACCGCGACATCGAATTGCCGGCGATGAAAGTGCTGTTCGACATGGAGCGGACCGGCGTGCTCATCGACGCCTTCCTGCTCGCCCAGCATTCCGAGGAACTCGGACGACGCCTGATGGAACTGGAGCGCGAGGCGCACAGCCTTGCCGGCCAGCCGTTCAACCTCGGTTCGCCCAAGCAACTTGGCGAGATCCTGTTCGGCAAGCTCGGACTGCCGGTACTCAAGAAGACCGCCACCGGCCAGCCCTCCACCGACGAGGACGTGCTCACCCAGCTTGCCGACGACTACCCGCTGCCCAAGTTGCTGCTGGAGCAGCGCGGCCTGGCCAAGCTCAAGAGCACCTATGCCGACAAGCTGCCGCGCATGGTCAATCCGCGCACCGGCCGGGTGCATACCAGCTTCTCCCAGGCGGTCGCCGTCACCGGCCGGCTGGCCAGCTCCGACCCCAACCTGCAGAACATTCCCATCCGTACCGACGAGGGGCGCCGCATCCGTGCCGCCTTCATCGCGCCGCGCGACCACTTCATCGTCAGTGCCGACTATTCGCAGATCGAGTTGCGCATCATGGCGCACCTGTCGGCCGATGCGCGTCTGCTCGAGGCGTTCGCCCGCGGCGAGGACGTGCACCGCGCCACCGCAGCCGAAGTCTTCGGCGTGCCGCCCGCCGAGGTCAGCAGCGAGCAGCGCCGCTACGCCAAGGTGATCAACTTCGGTCTGATCTACGGCATGAGCGCGCATGGCCTGGCGCGCAACCTCGGCATCGACCGCGCCGCCGCCCAGGGCTGGATAGACCGCTACTTCGCCCGTTACCCGGGCGTCGCCCGTTACATGGAGGAGACCAAGGCCCAGGCCCGGCAGGTTGGCTACGTCGAGACCTTGTTCGGCCGCCGCCTGCACTTGCCCGACATCCGCGCCCAGCAGATGGGGCGTCGCCAGGGCGCCGAGCGGGCGGCGATCAACGCCCCCATGCAGGGCACGGCCGCTGATTTGATCAAGCTTGCGATGATCGCCGTGCATCGCTGGCTGGCCGAGTCGCAGCTCAAGTCGCGGCTGATCCTGCAGGTGCACGATGAGCTGGTGCTCGAGGTGCCCGCCGCGGAACTCGACAGCGTGCGCGACACCCTGCCGCGCCTGATGGGCGGGGTGGCCGAGCTGTCCGTGCCGTTGCTGGTGGAAGTCGGTGCCGGTGACAACTGGGACGAGGCGCACTAAGACATGGTGGAGCGGTTGACCGACCACCTGCAACTCGGGAATCTGTTGCAATCGCAGCGGATGGGCCGCTGCGGAGCGTGCACCGCATGCACGCGCGCATCCGCCCGCCAGGGCAGCACCTTGGTGCCTGAGAGCGCCCGAGTCCGTTCGCGCATTGCACGTCGGTGCGCCATCGCTCGCATCTGGCAGTCGTGCGGATGAACGCCTGGGTCAGCGATCCGGACCACTTCCTCGACGCGATGCTCGACCGGCAGATCCACAACGTCGAGTCCTATCGCTTCGGTGGCGAGCGGGTCTGGGTGAAGAAGGCCGGGCCGCGCAACGCGCGTTGGCGTTACGCGCTACTGGGTGGCATCGTCGGCGCGTTGCGCATGCGCGTGCTGCAGCCCGTTCCCAATCTGGGCGGGGCCGACGCCATCCGCACCGAGGCCGAGCGTTTGCGCCGTCTTGCCGACGCGGGCGTGCGCGTCCCCAGACTGCTGGCCGCCAGCCCGCGTGGCCTGATGCTTGCCGACCTTGCGGGCGACCGCGACGAGGCCTTGAGTCTGCAGCAGGAAATGAGCCGCCGCGCGGATGCCGATACTTGCTTCGCCGACTTCGTCGAAGGCGTGGACGCCCTCACCGACGTGCATCGCCGCGGTGCCTACCTGAGCCAGGCCTTTGCCCGCAACATGGTGCGGGCGGCCGACGGCCGCATTGCCTTCATCGACTTCGAGGACGACCCCGGCCGCGTGCTCGCCCTGGCCGAATGCCAGGCACGCGACTGGCTCTGCTACATCCAGTCGACCGCGCTCATCCTCGGCCCCTGGCAGCGACTCGACGACGCCATCGACCTGCTCGCCCGCCAACTCCAGCCGACCCCTGCGTTCGCCCACCTCGTCCGCACCGCCCGTCGCCTGACCTGGCTGCGCCGCCTGCCCGACGCCTCCTTCATCGGCCGCGACGGCCAGCGCCTGCGCAACTCCGCCCAGGTGCTGCACGGATTGGTGTTGCGGGGGTGAGGGTGGGGAAAGGAGCTGGCGACGCGGTTCCGTTGGCGCTACTTTGCCCTCAGGCTTTCGGCCAGTTCGTTTAGTTGTACGAAGGCGCGTCGATGGCCGCCCTTGTCCTCTCCGAGGGCGGCCGATGCCAGGGCCCGGGTGTCGGCGAACGACCATTTTCCCACGTGTTTGCTGCCGTTCAGCAACTGGCCGTACGCGGCAACAGCTGTGGCGAATCGCATGTCGGTACTGGGCGGGGCGCCGGGCCGGCCGTGAATCGGAAAGGTCAGCAAGCGGGACGTATCGCCGTCCGGCGCCTTGTAGCGGATCTTCAGGAACGCAAGTTCGTCGCTCGTGCCGTCTGCGGGCAGTGCGGTGGGCTGGTAGCGGCTGTCGTCGAACAGCCCGGGCCGGCCGACCCGGGTGACTTCGTACAAGGCCACCACGCTCTTGCCTGCACCGATTTCCCCCGCGTCGACCTGATCGTTGTTGAAATCCGCCTCGGCGAGCGCCCGGTTCTCGTAGCCGATCTGGCGCCATTCCCTGACCGTTGCCGGGTTGAACTCGACCTGGAGCTTCACGTCCTTGGCCACCGTGATGAACGTGGCGCTCAGCTCTTCGCCGAACACCTTCTGGGCCTCGGACAGGGTGTCGATGTAACTGTAGTTGCCATTGCCCTTGTTGGCCGCCTGCTCCATCAACTGCTCATAGTAGTTGCCGACGCCGAAGCCCAGCGTGGATAGCGAGATGCCCCGGTCGCGATTGTGCTCGATGAGTTCGATCAGGTCCTCATGCCGATGCAGGCCAACGTTGAAGTCGCCATCCGTCATCAGCAGGATCCGGTTGATGCCGCCGGGTTTGAAGTGTTTCGCCGCCTCGTCATAGGCGAGCTTGATGGCCGCCTCGCCATTGGTCGAGCCGCCCGCCGTGAGGCGGTCGATCGCCGCCAGAATCTCCGGCTTGCGATCGCCGCCCGTCGCTGGCAGTTCCACCTGGGTGCGCGCCGCGTACACGATCATCGACACCGTGTCCTCCGCTCGCAACTGGCGCGTCAGCAGCTTCAAACTGGCCTTGGCCAGTTCCAGCCTGTCCGGCCCCGCCATCGAACCCGAGACATCGACCAGAAAGACCAGGTTCGCCGGTGGCATCGTGTCCGTGGCGCGGTCAACCGCCTTGATGCCGATCTTGATGATGTCGTTGTTCGGATTCCAGGGAGACGGCGCTACCTCGGTCGTGACGCTGAACGGCGTGTCGTCTTCCGGCGAGGGGAAATCGTAGCCGAAGTAGTTGATCAACTCTTCGACGCGCACTGTCCCCACGGCCGGAAGATGGCCATAGTTCAGAAGCCGGCGTACTTGAGCATAGTTGCCGGTATCCGCATCCAGACTGAACGTCGACACTGCTTCCAGGGCGGTGCGCTTCACATCATGGGCTTCGATACGCTGATGGCGCTCGCGTGCGTCTGGCGTCGCCGCGAACGGCGAGTGCGCATGCATGGGCGCAGGGTTGAGTGCGACAGGCGGTCGCGATGCTTCCGGATAAGGGCCGTAGGGTGTCGTGTTCTGGCAACCAGAGGCCAAGACGATGAGCGACGCCGCCGCGATTAGCGGGCGCACGGCATGAGACGGCATGAGGGGGGTTCCTTAGGGTGGCACATGACAGGCGGGCGACGGGGAGTCCGGGCGACGCATCCGGCATTATGTCATGAAGGACTGTCCGGAATGCAATGTGTATGGTCCAGGCGCTGCCCTTCGGTATCACGCGGTCTCGCCTTTCGCTGTGTCAGTCAGCCGTCTTGACGGCGTCATCGAAGGCTGCGAACGCCGGCGTCGCCGACCGCACGGTGTCCTCCAGCCGCAGAACATGAATCTCGGCGGACGTCCATTGCCGGAGCAGTGCCTCAGCGCGTGCGGATGAATCGTGCGTATGCGACCCGGGTCTTTCAAGTGCGTCGGTTCAAGGCTCTGACAACCAAGTTGTATATCATTTCCGTGATGCCCAGACTAATCAAAAACGATATGGGCGAAGTGATGATTGTCGGGTAAGAGAATATCAGCCTCAAGAACGAGCGCTCTTCCAGAAACAACCGATTCATGGCCGCAATCATCAAGACAAAGACAAAGAGTCCGGCCGCATAAGATGCGACCCTGATGATGGGCTCCACGTCTATCTTTGCTGGCACGAGTCGGCGCGCGTCTTGCTCGGGGGGGGGGAATATGAAGTCGTGGCTCGGGTCGTTGCGTGTGATCACTCATCGTACCTTTGAGCGGTTGCTGAACCGCCGTCCGCCAACGTGCTTGAGTACATTACACTGACCTTGCCTATTACGAGTGCGTAAGCGCTCTATCCGTGCTTTGATATCCATTGGCGGTGGGCGTCCCAGATAGAAGATCGTTCTTGACTGCCGCTTCTCGAGCGCTAGTGGCTGTATCAGAGTTTGTTCTATGTCCTCGATATTATTCGGGGTGACACGCAGCGATGGTATGTTGGCTTGGAGTTGGGTGGGGGCGAGTTGGGGCTGCGGTGGGTTTGGCAGGCGCAAAGTGTGGATACGACGGTCGGGCCTGTGAGCACGGGCTGCGGTGGCACGTGTGCCACGGAACCGCGCGGGGAGAGGGGCCGCGCGTCATCTCGTTCCGTGGCACGCCGTGTTCGTGTCGCTGGCGTGCCGGCCCGGGGCACCCGGGGCCGGCGCTGAAGTGGATCAGCGTGCGCGGCCCTCGGCCCAGGCTTGCAGCAAGGTGTCGTAGGCGATGGTGCGACCCTGCGGCTTCTCGTTGTCGAGCTTGGCCCACGGTGCGCCGTCCTTGGCCAGCCATTCGGCGGGGTCACCCGGCTTGTTGAGCTTGGGCGGGCATTGCGCCATGCCGGCGCGTTCCAGCCGCGCCATGACGTTGTCCATCTGCCCGGCGAGGTCGTCCATGGCTTGCTGCGGGGTCTTTTCGCCGGTGACGGCGACGGCGACGTTGTTCCACCAGAGTTGGGCGAGGCGCGGGTAGTCCGGCACGTTGGTGCCGGTCGGGGTCCATGCGACACGGGCCGGGCTGCGGTAGAACTCCACCAGGCCGCCGTAGCGCTGGGCGTTCTCGGTGAAGTAGTCGTGGCGGATGTCGGAGTCGCGGATGAAGGTCAGGCCTTCGATGGATTTCTTCAGCGACACCGTCTTGCTGGTCACGAACTGGGCGTAAAGCCATGCGGCGGCGGTGCGGTCGGCGTCGTGGTTCTTGAAGAAGGTCCACGAGCCGACGTCCTGGTAGCCGTTCTGCATGCCGTCCTGCCAGTACGAGCCAACCGGGTTGGGGGCCATGCGCCACTTGGGCGAGCCGTCTTCGTTCACCACCGGCAGGCCGGGTTTGGTCATGTCGGCGGTGAAGGCGGTGTACCAGAACACCTGCTGGGCGATCTGGCCCTGGGCCGGCACCGGCCCGGCTTCGCTGAAGGTCATGCCAACTGCCTCGCGCGGGGCGTAGGCCTTGAGCCAGTCAACGTATTTGGTGAGGGCATAGACGGCGGCCGGGGAGTTGGTGGCACCGCCGCGCGAGACCGAGGCGCCCAGCGGATGGCAGCCGTCGTCGCTGACGCGGATGCCCCATTCGTCTACCGGGAAGCCGTTGGGGGTGCCCTTGTCCGCCGAGCCCGCCATCGACAACCAGGCGTCGGTGAAGCGCCAGCCGAGCGAGGGGTCTTTCTTGCCGTAGTCCATGTGGCCGTAGACCGGTTTGCCGTCGAGCGTCTTCACATGATTGGTGAAGAAGTCGGCGATGTCCTCGTAGGCGCTCCAGTTGAGTGGCACACCGAGGTCGTAGCCGTACTTTTCCTTGAACTGTTGCTTGAGATCCTCGCGCTCGAACCAGTCGGCGCGGAACCAGTAGAGGTTGGCGAACTGTTGGTCGGGCAGTTGGTAGAGCTTGCCGTCGGGCGCGGTGACGAACTTCAGGCCGATGAAATCGTCCAGGTCGAGGTTGGGGTTGGTGAATTCCTTGCCGTCGCCCGCCATGTAGTCGGTGAGCGGCATGATCTGCCCATAGCGGTAATGGGTGCCGATGAGGTCGGAGTCGGAGATCCAGCCGTCGTAGATGGAGCGGCCGGACTGCATCGAGGTCTGAAGCTTCTCGACCACGTCGCCTTCCTGGATGAGATCGTGATTGACGCGGATGCCGGTGATCTCCTCGAAGGCCTTGGCCAGCACGCGGCTCTCGTATTCATGGGTGGTGATCGTCTCGGATACGACGTTCACGGCGTTGACGCCGCGCGCCCTGAGCTTGGCGGCGGCGTCGATGAACCACTTCATCTCCTCCATTTGCTGCTCGGCGCTCAGGGTCGAGAGCGGAAACTCGCTCTCGACCCAGCGCTTGGCCGCGGCCTCGTCGGCAAAGGCCGAGCCGGCGGCGAAGGCCAGGGCGAGGGCAACCGTGAGTCTTCTTGCTGTGATCTTCATCCTGTGTCTCCTCATTCTCGATTGTTCTCCGTTGTGTGGCGAAGGCGTGCGGCCCAACGGGGAAGACCGCAAACCGTTGAAGTTCAGCCCTTGCGGCCGATCCAGAGCAGCGCCGCCATGGACAGGGCAAAGCTGATCCAGAGGCTGGGCGGTGCATCCAGCCCGAACCAGCGCGCCATGTTGTCGCCCAGGCCGACCCAGGCGAGATTGATGTAGGCGGCGCTGAGCAGGCCGATGAACAGGCGGTCGCCACGCGTGGTGGCGATGGGCAGGAAGCCCTTGCGCAGGGTGGTGGGCGACTTGATTTCCCATACCGTCATCACCACCAGGAGCAGGGCGATGCAGGTGAAGAACACGGCCACCGGAGTGGTCCAGACCATCCATTCGAACATCGTCGCAGCCCCCTCAGACGCGGCCCATCGCGAAGCCTTTCGCGATGTAGTTGCGCACGAACCAGATCACGATGGCACCGGGAATGATGGTGAGCACGCCTGCTGCGGCGAGCAGCCCCCAGTCCATCCCCGAGGCCGACACGGTGCGGGTCATGGTCACCACGATGGGCTTGGCTTCCACGCTGGTGAGGGTGCGTGCGAGCAGCAACTCCACCCAACTGAACATGAAGCAGAAGAAGGCGGCTACACCGACGCCGGCCTTGATCAAGGGCAGGAAGATGCGGAAGAAGAAGTGCGGGAAGCTGTAGCCGTCTAGATAAGCGGTTTCGTCGATCTCGCGCGGCACGCCGCGCATGAAGCCCTCCAGAATCCACACCGCCAGCGGGATGTTGAACACCAGGTGGGCGATGGCCACGGCGATATGGGTGTCCATCAGCCCCAGCGTGGTGTAGAGCTGGAAGAACGGCAGCAGGAACACCGCCGGCGGCGTCATGCGGTTGGTGAGCAGCCAGAAGAACACGTGCTTGTCGCCGATGAAGCGGTAGCGGGAGAAGGCGTAGGCGGCCGGCAGGGCGACGGTGAGCGCCATCACCGTGTTCATGCTCACGTAGATCAGCGAGTTGATGTAGCCTGAATACCACGAGCGGTCGGTGAGGATGCGCAGGTAGTTGTCCCAGGTGAAGTTGTGTGGCCACAGCGTGAGCTGGCCGAGGATCTCCTCGTTGGTCTTGAACGACATGTTCACCAGCCAGTAGGTGGGCAGGATCGCGAAGACCAGATAAAGGGCGAGGAAGATGTGGCGCTTGCCGAAGCGATTACTGCCCATGTGCCGCTCCTTGCGTCGAGGTGCTGCCCAGGCGCTGCATCCAGTTGTAGAGGATGAAGCAGAACAGCAGGATGATCAGGAAATAGATCAGCGAGAAGGCCGCCGCCGGACCGAGGTCGAACTGCCCCACCGCCTTGGTGGTGAGGTATTGCGACAGGAAGGTGGTGGCGTTGCCGGGGCCGCCGCCGGTGAGCACGAAGGGCTCGGTGTAGATCATGAAGCTGTCCATGAACCGCAGCAGCACGGCAATCATCAGCACGCCGCGCATCTTGGGCAACTGGATGTAGCGGAACACCGCCCATTTGGAGGCGCCGTCGATGCGCGCGGCCTGGTAGTAGGCGTCCGGTATCGAACGCAGACCGGCATAGCCGAGCAGGGCGACCAGCGGCGTCCAGTGCCAGACGTCCATCAGCAGCACCGTGAGCCAGGCGTCGGTGGGGTTGCTGGCGTAGTTGTAGTCGATTCCCAGGGCCACTAGCGCCGCCCCCATCAGCCCGATGTCGGTGCGGCCGAAGATCTGCCAGATGGTACCGACCACGTTCCACGGAATGAGCAGCGACAGCGCCAGGATCACGATCACCGCCGAGGCCTTCCAGCCGCTGGCGGGCATGGCAAGTGCCAGCATCACCCCCAGGGGGATCTGCAAGGCCAGCACCGACAGCGAGAACACGATCTGGCGGCCGAGTGCGCTGCGCAGTTCGGGGTCGTTCAGCACCTCGGCGAACCACTCGGTGCCGACGAAGATGCGCTGATTGGGGCCGAGGATGTCCTGTACCGAGTAGTTCACCACCGTCATCAGCGGGATCACCACCGAGAACGCGACGCAGATCACCACCGGCAGCACCATCAGCCAGGCGGCTTGGTTGATAGGACGGGTATCGCGGCTCATGCCACCAGCTCCTCATTGCGGTAGATGCGGGTATGCGGACCCAGCAGTACGGCGTGCGCGGCGTCGCCCACCCGCCAGTCCAGCCCGGCGTCGCGCACCCGCGCCTTGACCCGAAATGCGGGCCGGGCGGGGTCGCGCACCTCTATCAGGCGTGCGCTGCCGAGGTCCTGGATGCGCGTGATCTCCATCGCCAGCGAGCCGGGCTCGGGGGTGGCGGTCAGGCGCAGGTGCTCGGGACGAATGCCCAGCGTTGCCGCACCGTCGTCCAGTACCAGGGTGTGTGCGCCAGGCGGTGCCGCGATGCAGGCGTCGGCCTCGCCGTCGAACGCGAATCCGCCGGCGCGCAGGCTGCCGTGGAGCAGGTTCATGCCGGGCGAGCCGATGAAGTGGGCGACGAAGGTATGAGCCGGGCGCATGAACAGGTCTTCGGGGGTGCCGTTCTGCACCACCTTGCCCTGGGACATCACCACCACCCGGTCGGCAAAGGTCAGCGCCTCGACCTGGTCGTGGGTCACGTAGATCAGCGTGAGCTTGAGTTCATGGTGGATCTGCTTGAGCTGGCGGCGCAGCTGCCACTTCATGTGCGGGTCGATCACCGTGAGCGGTTCATCGAAGAGCACTGCGGACACGTCCTCCCGCACCAGCCCTCGCCCCAGCGAGATCTTTTGCTTGTCGTCGGCGCCCAGGCCGGCCGCCCGTTCGTCCAGGCGCTGGCTCATGCCCAGGATCTCGGCGATCTGCCCCACCCTGCGGCGGATGTGGTCGGCCGGCAGCTTGCGGTTCTTGAGCGGGAAGGCGAGGTTCTCGGCCACCGTCATGGTGTCGTAGATGACCGGAAACTGGAACACCTGGGCGATGTTGCGTGCCTGCGGACTGAGCGCGTTGACCTCCTTGCCGTCGAAGCGCACCTTGCCGTGCGAGGGTGCGAGCAGCCCGGAGATGATGTTGAGCATGGTGGACTTGCCGCAGCCTGACGGGCCGAGCAAGGCGTAGGCGCCGCCGTCCTCGAAGCACAACTGCAGCGGCAGCAGCGCGTAGTCCTCGTCGCGTTGCGGCTTGCGCACGTAGGAATGGGCCAGGTCGAGTTCGATGCGCGCCATCAGTGCGCCCTCCGCCCGGCGGCCGGGGTGGCGTTGAGCGGGGCAGCGTCGAACGGGGTTTCCAGAAGATCGCCGCTACGGTTGAACAGCAGGCAGTCGCGCGCGGCGAAGCCGAGGGTGATGCGGCTGCCGAGCCCGGTCTCGAACACCCCGGGGACCAGGCACACCAGTTCGCCGAGCGGCCCGTCCAGGTGCAGATAGGTTTCCGATCCGGCAATCTCGGCCAGACTCACGTCGCAGCCCACCCGCAGATCGTCATCGAGCGGGTCGATGCGCAGCGCATGAGGCATGATGCCGACGTGGTGCACCGGGCTGTCCGGTACCGGGTTGGGGAAGGCCAGTCCGCCGGGCAGCTTGATCGCGTGCGGGTCGGCTTCGCAGGCGATGACGTTGATCTGGGGGTCGCTGAAGGCGCGCGCCACCGCCAGACTGGCCGGACGCCGGTACACCTCGCCGGTGGGGCCATGCTGCAGCACGCGGCCGTCGGCCATGACGGCGACCTGGCCACCGAGCAGCAAGGCCTCCGCTGGCTCGGTGGTGGCGTAGACGACCACCGCGTCGCTGTCGGTGAAGATATGGGTCAGCTCGTCGCGCAGGGTCTCGCGCAGCTTGTAGTCGAGGTTCACCAGCGGTTCGTCCAGCAGGATCAGGCGCGCTTCCTTGGCGAGCGCCCGTGCCAGCGCCACCCGTTGCTGCTGGCCGCCGGACAGCTCGGCTGGCAGGCGCGCCAGCATGGGGGTCAGCCCTAGCCTGTCGGCCAGGGCATGCACGCGCTCGCGGATCACCTCGCGTGACAGCCCCTTGAGCTTGAGCGGCGAGGCGATGTTGTCGAAGGTGTTCAGTGACGGATAGTTGATGAACTGCTGATACACCATCGCGACGTTGCGTTTTCTGACCGGCACATGGGTGACGTCGTTGCCGTCCATCCACACGCTGCCGCACACCGGTTTTTCCAGGCCGGCCATCAGCCGCATCAGGCTGGTCTTGCCGCTGCCGGTGGCACCCAGCAGCACGTTCAGCTGGCCGGGCTTGAGTTCCATGTCGATCGGTGGGCGTCGTCGCCCCTCCGGGTGATGGCCCAGGTTACGCAGCACCAGGCTCATGTTGTGTCTCCTCCAGTTCCATGTTGTGCGCGTGCAGCCAATCGGCGACTGCCGCGCGCTGTTCTTGTGTGTAGTGCAGGCCAAGCTTGCTGCGGCGCCACAGGACGTCGTTGGCCGAGCGGGCCCATTCGTGCTGCATCAGATAGGCGAGTTCGGCCTCGTACAGCCCGGGGGCGACCTCGCGGCCGAGCTCGGCGCGGCCCTCGGGGCCCAGCCAGCGCCACACCCGGGTGCCGTAGGCGCTGCACACCCGCGCCACCCAACTGGCCGGCCACTGTGGGCGCGCGCGGGCGACCGCTTCGCGCAGCGCGCCGATGGCGGTGACCGGCTGTTCGGGCAAGTGCCCCGGCTGCTGCAGATCGCCGCCCGGCAGCGGCTGGGTGTGGGTCCATGCCGGCCCGTCGTGCCCGAGCCGCTGGGCGAGCATGTCCGCGGCTTCTTCGGCGAGCTTGCGGTAGGTGGTGAGCTTGCCGCCCCACACCGTCAGCAGCGGTGCGCCGGGGTCGGCGAGCTCGAGCTTGTAGTCGCGGGTGACGGCGGCGGCGTTGCTGGCTTCGTCTTCGAGCAGCGGGCGCACGCCGGAGTAGGTCCACACCACGTCCGCTGGTGACAGCTGGCGGCGGAAGTAGCGGTTGGCCTGGGCGCACAGGTAGTCGATTTCGGACTGATCGATCGCCACGTCGGCGGGGTTGCCCTCGAACTCCACGTCGGTGGTGCCGATGAGGGTGTAGTCGTCCTGGTAGGGAATCGCGAAAATGATGCGGCCGTCGTCGTTCTGGAAGATGTAGGCGTGATCGTGCTCGAACATCTTGCGTACCACGATGTGGCTGCCCTTGATCAGACGCAGCCGGGCTCCGCCGCGCTGCGCCAGCGACTGCGCGATGAAGCGCGCCGCCCATGGGCCGGCGGCGTTCACCAGGGCGCGTGCGCGCAGCTCGATCGGCTGTCCGTCGCTGCGCTCCAGCCGTGCGTGCCAGCGGCCTTCCAGCGCTCGGGCCGATTCGCAGCGGGTGTAGGTCAGCACCTGGGCGCCGTGCTCGCGGGCGTCCATGGCGTTGAGCACCACCAGCCGGGCATCGTCGACGAAGCCGTCGCTATAGACGAAGCCGCGGGTGTAGCGCTCGGCCAGCGGCATGCCGACCGGGTCGTTGCGCAGGTCGATGCCGTGCGAGCCGGGCAGGTAGTTGCGGCGGGCAAGGTGGTCGTAGAGGAACAGGCCGAGGCGGATCAGCCAGGCCGGCCGCATGTGCGGGTCGTGCGGCATCACGAAACGCAGGGGACGGATCAGATGGGCGGCGCCACGCAGCAGCACCTCGCGCTCCTTGAGCGCCTTGCGCACCAGCATGAACTCGTGGTGCTCGAGATAGCGCAGGCCGCCGTGGATCAGCTTGGTGGACCATTGCGAGGTGGCGCTCGCCAGATCGGACTGCTCGCACAGCAACACCGACAGCCCGCGCCCGGCGAGGTCCCGGGCAATGCCGGCGCCATTGATGCCGCCGCCGACGACGAGCACGTCTACAGCTTCCGGAAGGGCACTCCGTAAGGGAGTTGCCATGTCGGGTCTCCTCCAAAAACGCTCAAAAACGCTTATTTTATGCTTTCGTTTGATATACGGTACAAAGCGAATCGGGAAAAATCAAGAATAAATTAGTAATATTTGCCTATAATCCCAGTTAATCGATCAAAACCGAACAAGCGAGGCCGCCATGAAGCTGAACCCGCGCCAGACCGGAATCATCGAGGCCTTGAAAGCCGAGGGGCCACAGTCTCTGGAGGTCTTGTCCGAGCGCTTCGAAGTCAGCGTGCAGACGCTGCGTCGCGATGTCTCGCGCCTCGCCGACGCGGGCCTGCTGTCGCGTTTCCACGGCGGCGTGCGGCTGCCCATCTCCACTACCGAGAACCTCGCCTACCTGCAGCGCGAGCAGCTGAACGCGCCGGCCAAGCTGCGCATCGCGCGGGCGGTGGCGAGCCGTATTCCCAACGGCAGTTCGCTGATCATGAATATCGGCACCACCATCGAGGCGGTCGCGCGCAATCTGGTGCAGCACCAAGGCCTGCGGGTGATCACCAACAACCTCAACGTGGCCGCCATTCTTGCTGGCAACCGCGATTGCGAGGTGATCGTGGCCGGCGGGCAGTTGCGCCACGCCGACCGCGCCATCGTCGGCGAGGCGGCGGTGGATTTCATCCGGCAGTTCAAGGTCGATATCGGCTTGATGGGGATTTCCGGCATCGAGCGCGATGGCACGCTGCGCGACTACGACTATCGCGAGGTCAAGGTGGCCCAGGCGATTCTTCGGCAGTCCCGGGAGGTCTGGGTGGTGGCCGATGTATCCAAGTTCGACCGTCCGGCGATGGTCGAGGTGGCGCGGCTCGACCAGATCAACAAGCTGTTCGTCGATGCGCCATTGCCGCCGCCCTTCGCCGGCCTGGTCGAGGATTCGGGCGTGGATTGCGTGCTGCCCGACGATTGATCGCGGAGCGGCTGCCCGGCCTGTGGCGCCACCGCCGCCGCAACCACCACAGGCACGACAAGCATGGCGATCGCGCAACGGCGTGTCCGCCTCATCTCAAGCGTGGCAAGGAGACCAACATGCCCTACATTCTCGCGCTCGATCAGGGAACCTCGAGCTCCCGCGCGATCGTGTTTTCCGAAACCGGCGCCATCGTCGCCTCCGCCAGTCAGGAGTTTCCACAGCATTTTCCGCTCCCCGGAAGGGTCGAGCACGAACCGGACGACATCTGGGACAGCGTGCTCGCGGTGGCCCGCAGCGCCGTGCAGCGTGCGGGGCTGAGCGCGTCGCAACTGGCGGCGATCGGGGTTACCAACCAGCGCGAGACCACGCTGTTGTGGGAGCGTGCCAGCGGCCGGCCGCTCACCCGTGCCATCGTCTGGCAGGATCGCCGTACCGAGCCTGCCTGCCGCGCCTTGCGCGAAGCCGGCCATGAGGCTCTGGTGCGGGAGCGCACCGGCTTGTTGCTGGATCCGTACTTTTCCGCCACCAAGCTCGCCTGGATGCTGGACCAGATTCCCGGTGCGCGCGCCCGCGCCGCACGTGGCGAACTGGCCTTCGGCACGGTGGACAGCTGGTTGCTGTGGCGCCTCACCGGCGGACGGGTGCATGCCACCGACGTCACCAACGCCAGCCGGACCATGTTGTTCGACATCCGTGCCCGCCGCTGGGACGACGACCTGCTCACGCTACTCGACATTCCTCGCGCGCTGCTGCCGGAGGTACTGCCCTCCAGTGCCGACTTCGGCGCCACCGAGGCCGACCTGTTCGGCGTGTCCGTGCCCATCCGCGGCGTCGCTGGCGACCAGCAGTCGGCCTTGTTCGGCCAGGCCTGCTTTACCGAGGGGCTGGCCAAGAACACCTACGGCACGGGTTGCTTCCTGCTGCGCCACACCGGTGGCGAAGCGTGTACCGCCCCGCGTGGCTGCCTCACCACGGTAGCTGCCGAGGCCGGCGCGGGACGGCATTACGCCATCGAGGGCAGCGTGTTCGTGGGCGGCGCGGTGGTGCAGTGGCTGCGCGACGGCCTGGGCGTGATCAAGAGTTCGTCCGAGATCGGCGCCCTGGCCGCGAGCGTGCCCGACTGCGGCGGCGTGACCGTGGTGCCGGCCTTTGCCGGGCTCGGGGCACCGCACTGGAACCCGAACGCGCGTGGCGCCATTCTGGGTTTGTCGCGTGGCACCACCAGCGCCCACATCGCCCGCGCGGCGTTGGAGAGCATCGCCTTCCAGAGCGCGGAATTGCTGGAAACCATGGAAGCCGGCGCGGTACGCCCGGTGAGTGAACTGCGCGTGGATGGCGGTGCGTCGGTCAACGACATGCTGATGCAATTTCAGGCCGATCTGCTGGGCATTCCCGTGGTGCGTCCGCAGGTGACCGAGACGACGGCGCTGGGGGCGGCCTACCTGGCAGGGCTCGCCGTCGGCGTGTTCGACAGCCTGGAACAGATCGGTGCCATGTGGGCGGTGGAGCGCCGCTTCGAGCCGCGCGTCGGCCGCGACGAGGCGGCCGCACGCATGGCCGAATGGCACCGCGCGGTGGCCCAGGTCAGCCTCGGCACCTGAAGCGTCGCGCGGCGCGGGGAGCACGTCCAACCGAGGAGTCCAGATTCAACGCAGCAGCAGCGACGCGGCAATCGCCCACAACATGGCGCAGACCAGCGCGTCCAGCACCCGCCACGCCATTGGTCGCGAGAACACCGGGCGGAGTGCGCGGGCGCCATAGCCCAACAGGAAGAACCAGACGAAGGAGGCGGTCACCGCGCCGGCCGCAAACAGGTGGCGTACGTCCTCCGCCTGCTGGCTGCCGATCGAGCCGATCAGGACCACCGTGTCCAGATAGGCATGGGGGTTGAGCAGACTGAAACCGGCGGCCGCCAGCAGGGCCTGGCGGCGGGTCAGGCCGCGGCGCGTCTCCTCGCCCTGCACCAGTGCTGCGCCGCCGCGCAGCGCCGACTGCAAGGCCCGCAGGCCGTACCAGCCCAGAAATGCCGCGCCGCCATAGCGGGCCACTGCCATCCAGTCCGGGTTGGCGGAGAACACCCCGCCCAAGCCTGCCACGCCGATCAGGATCAGGATCGCGTCACACAGGGCGCACACCAGAATCGTCATCGTCACATGCTCGCGCTTCAGGCCCTGGCGCAAGACATGCGCGTTCTGGGCGCCGATCGCCATGATCAGGCCAGCCGACACGCCGAAGCCGCTGAGAAACACGCTGCTCATTCCAACCTCTCTTCCATTTCGTTCGGGGTTACCGCGAACGAATGCTAATCCCAGGAGGCGTGCTGTTTAAGTAGAATTAATTTTTCTCAGGAATAGTGAAGAATTCTTATGATTGACGCACGCTTCCTTGCCTTCGAGGCGGTGATTCAGGAGGCCAGTTTCGAACGCGCCGCCCGCCGTCTCAATCTCACCCAGTCGGCGGTGTCGCAGCGCATTCGCCAGCTCGAGAGCGATCTCGGCCAGGTCCTGCTGGTGCGCAGCAAACCGGTGCGGCCAACCCCGGCGGGGCGCCGCCTGCTGCCCTATCTTGCCCAGATGCGCTTGTTGCAGACCGAGGCGGACCGCGCCCTGGCGCTGGGTGGGGCGGAGCGCCGGGTACGCCTGGCCATCGGCGTGAACGCGGACAGTCTGGCCACCTGGTTCTGGCCTGCGGTGCGCGAGGTGGTGGCGGGGGCACCGCCTGGCCGCGGTGCAGGCATGGGCGATGACGGGCTCGGGTCCGAGGGGCTGGTGCTCGACTGTGTGCTCGACGACGAGGATCACACCCATGCCCTGCTCGCCAACGGCGAGGTGCTGGGCTGCATCAGTACCCGCAGCAATCCAATGCGCGGCTGCGCCGCCCTGCCGCTGGGGGTGATGCGCTATCGCTGCCTGGCCACGCCGGCCTTCCGGCGCCGCTACTTCCCGCGCGGGCTGACCCGGGCGGCGCTGTCACGCGCACCGGTGATCGTCTTCGGTCGCCACGACGACATGCACGAGGCGATGTTGTGTCGCCAGTTCGGACTGGACGCCGGGCAGTTTCCGCACCATGTCGTGCCTTCGTCCGAGGGCTTTGTTGCGGTTGCCGAGGCCGGGCTTGGCTACGGCTTCATTCCGGAAATCCAGGTGCCGGCACAACTGGCCGGCGGCAGCCTGGTCGATGTGGCGCCCGACAACCATGAGGACGTCAGCTTGTACTGGCACCACTGGGAGGTTCAGTCGCCCGTGATGGCGCGGTTTACCGCCGCGTTGGTGGCGGGTGCCCGCGCAGCGTTGGGCGAGCGCCAGGCGGGTGTCGGCCTTGCGCGACCGTGGCGAGCCGGGTGGGAAGGCGCGGGCTAGCGCTTCAGGCGGTACGCCAGTCGCCCCAGCCATTCGTGGGTGGCGATCCATCCGGCATAGGCCGAGGCGGCGCTCGGCAGCAGTTGCGGCATGCCGTCGTAGGATTGCGGCCCGCCGCCCATCCAGGCGGTGGGGGCCGGCACGACCTCGAACCCGAGGCGCTCGAATTCGACGCGCGCGCGCGGCATGTGGGCCGCGTGGGTGACCAGCACGATGCGCCGTGCTTCCGCAGCCTCCAGGTGCACGGCAGAGAACTGCGCGTTCTCACGGGTGTTGCGGGCGGCGCGTTCGACCCAGCGCACCGGCACGTGGAAGTCGATCTCCAGCGCCGCCTGCATCAGCTCGGCTTCGGCATGGCGGCCATAAAGTGTCCCGCCCGTGACCAGAATGGGGACGCCGGTGTCGCGCGACAGTCGGGCGCCGTAGCGAAGGCGTTCGAGCGTCAGGCGGTTCACCGTTTCGCCGCCATACTCGGGGGCGTAGCCGCGCTTGCCGCCGCCCAGGATCACGATGGCGTCCGATGCTTGTACCGCGGCCTCGCTGACCGGCGGGTCGGGCTCCAGTCCCCCCAGCATCCAGCTCACGCTGGCCGGGGAACTGGTGAGCAAGGTGGCGAGTACGCCGGCCCAGGCGAGGCTGAAGCCGGTGCGCCTGTGCTTGCGCAGCAGCCACAGGCCGAGCGCGATCAGCAGCAAGGGACCCACCGGGGGCAGAACCAGGGCGGCCAGCGTTTTGAACAACCAGAACAGTGAGGGGTCGATAGCCATCTGCATTGTGATGAAGTGAGTGCGCCAGTATTATCACCCATCACTCAACAGCCGCGGCCGCAGTGGCGCCGCCTTCGACATGCCCGATCATCGCTACGGCATCGAGTCCCTGTGCCTGCACGCCGGTCAGCAACCCGACCCGGTGACCGGAGCGCGCGCGGTGCCGATCTACCAGACCACGTCCTACGTCTTCGACTCGCCCGAGCACGCGGCCTCGCTGTTCAATCTGCAGACCTTCGGCAATGTGTACTCGCGCATCTCCAATCCCACCGTGTCGGTGCTGGAGGAGCGGGTGGCGGCGCTGGAAGGCGGACGCGCCGCGTTGGCGGTGTCCAGCGGGCTGGCGGCGCAGATGACGGCCTTGCTGACGCTGTGTGAGGCGGGTGACGAGATCGTCGCGGCGCGCAATCTGTATGGCGGCAGCTACTCGCAACTCGACGTCAGCCTGCGTCGGCTGGGCATCACCACGACTTTCGTCGATCCGTCCGATCCTGCGGCCTTCGCCGCCGCAATCACCGACCGCACCCGCGCGGTGTACGGCGAAATCATCGGCAACCCCGGGCTGAACGTCTTCGACATCGCAGCGGTGGCCGACATCACCCGTGCCGCCGGTGTGCCGCTGGTCATCGACAACACCCTGGCCTCGCCCTATCTGTGTCGACCGATCGAGTTTGGCGCCGACATCGTGGTGCATTCGGCCACCAAGTACATCGGCGGCCATGGCACCACCATGGGTGGCGTGCTGGTGGAATCCGGCAACTTCCCGTGGGACAACGGGCGCTTTCCGCAGATGGTGGCGCCGTCGCCGGGCTACCATGGGGTGCGCTTCTACGAGACGTTCGGCAACTTCGGTTTCACCATGAAGGCGCGCATGGAAACCTTGCGCACCTTTGGCCAGGCGCTGTCGCCGTTCAACGCCTTCATGCTGCTGCAGGGGCTGGAGACCCTGCATGTGCGCATGGACCGGCATGTCGCCAATGCGCGGGCGGTGGCCGAGTTCCTGGCCCAGCACCCGAGCGTTGCGTGGGTGAATTACCCGGGGCTTGCCGACAGTCCGGAGCGTGTGCGGGTCGACAAGTACCTGCCGCGCGGTGCGGGCGGCATCCTGTGCTTTGGCATCGTGGGCGGGCAGGCCGAGGGCGAGCGTTTCATCGATGGACTGCAGATGATCAGCCATCTTGCCAACGTTGGTGATGCGCGCACTCTCGTCATCCACCCCGCTTCCACCACCCACCGGCAGTTGTCCGAAGCCGAGCAGCGTGCCGCCGGCGTGCCGCCCGACATGCTGCGGCTGTCGATCGGCATCGAAACGCTGGACGACATCCTGTGGGATCTGGACCAGGCGCTGGCGAGGGTTGGTACGACAGGGAGCGTCGCATGATTCAGCGGAAGCGGGCCACTGCCCGACCGTTCACAGGGAGGGCGCCGCGGTGAGGGAGGTGATCTGGGCTCTGGTCGGCGTGCTGTTCGCCTATGCGGTCTACCAGATCGCCCGCGCGGTGCGCGTCGGCAGGGCGGGGCGGCGTGCTGCGGCGGACGCGGCGCGTGGCGCGCGGTCGGAGCCGGGCGCGGGCGGCCCTGGTGACGAGCGCGAGGAGTTGTACGTGTTCGGCCCCTCGCCGTTCGACGCAGGGTCAAGCGCTCAGCCGCCCTCCCAGCACGTGACGGTGCACGCCGGTGAGCGTGAAGGAGGTGGTGAGATCGATACCCGCGATCTGCCCTTGTTTACGCCGGGGTACGACAGCGGGAACGGCGTCGACCAGCAGGCCGGACCTCAAGCCGTTCCCCGCGCCGTACAATCGGCTGTGTCGCAGGGCGATATGCCCCGCTTCGGTGGGGCGGGCGGCGAAGACGCGGGCGGACAGTCCGGCTTCCAGCTCGAACTCGAAGTACGCCAGCTGCGGCGGGACATCGCTCAACTGCGTGAAGAGCTGGATACCCAGCGCACCCGCTGCGACCGGCTCGAAACCGAGCACAGGACGGTGCGCGAGCACCTTGAGGCGACCCTGGCGAGCCAGGGCATATCGCCGGAGTACAACGAAGCATTGGTGTTCGCGCGCCGCGGCATGGATGTCGATGCGATTGCCGAGCGCTGCGGCATCTCGGTGGCCGAGGCAGAACTGGTGCACGCGTTGGCGCGTGGCGGACAGCCGGACAGGGGGGACACATGATTGGCGATCACCGCAGTGCCGAGGACTATCGCGCCATACTCGATCCCGAGCGGGCGCGCCGCGTCATGCTGTATCGCGCCGCGGCCGCTGCAGCGGTGATGGTGGTGCTGCTGCTGGGCTTGATGTGGTTCGACAGGGGTGACGAGGACGTCGCCACAGCGGACGAGGCGGACGCCCAGGCCTCGCAGCCGGGCCTGCCGGCGGTAAGCCAGGAGACCGTCGCCAGGCCGTTGTTTGCGCCGCTGGATGCCCCCGCAGAGGGAGCGGAGGAGGGCGCAGACGCAGACGCCGTCGCCGAAGTACAGGCCGATCCATCCGGCGCGACGGACGTCTCCGCGGCGGGCACCGATCCGCTGCAGCCGCCGGCGGTCGTTGCCCCCGACGCTGTGGCAAGCGCCGCGAGAGCTGCCGCGCCCGGGGCGACGGCGGCTCCTGCCCAAGCGCCGTCGCCGCCCGCAGCGCCGCGCAGCACGGTGACAGCCGCCGCAGCGCCGACTCCACCCGTGGCGCCGCGCCGACCGGCCGAGCCAGTGGCACCGCGTGCTCCAGCAGCCCCGGCGACCCCCAGTCAGAGCGCTCCGGCCGATGGCTACCGGGTGCAGGTGGGCGACTATCTGGCGCTCTCGTCCGCAGAGGAACTGCAAAATGGCCTTGCCAGCGGTGGCCATGTGGTGGACATGCAGCGGCGTGTTGCGGTCGGGGGTTACCCCAGCCGCCAGGAAGCGGAGAACGCGGCCGCCAGGCTCAAGCGCGACCAGAAGCTGAACGGCTTCATCGTCGCCGGAGAGGCGGGTGGATTTCTGGTGCAGGTGGGCGTGTTTTCCGACCCGGCCAACGCCGAGAGCCTGCGCCGGCAGCTGGCGACCGCGGGCTACAAGCCCCAGTTGCACGCGCGCGTGGTGCTCGGCCCCTATCCGGACAAGGCTGCCGCCGAGCGGGTGGCAGCGCAGTTGCGGGCGGAACGCGGCATCGCCGGCGTGGTCGTGGTCCCGCGCAGTTGAGTGGGGGCGACGCGCCCACTCAATGGCCGACACCGCATGGATGCCCGCACCGCGCGACGTCGCGATGCGGCAAGGTTTTTCGATGCCGCAGGCAATCGCGACAGCGCATAAGGTTTGGACGAATTTCAGGAGGGTGTAGACATGAAGATTCAGAGCCCGGTGCTGGGTACCGTGGAAGTGTCGGACGACAAGATGATCGATTTCCCGCAGGGCTTGCCCGGCTTTGAGGACAGCAAGCGCTTTGCGCTGCTGCATGAGGAGGGCGCCGCACCGACCCTGTTCCTGCTGCAGAGCGCGGACGACCCGGATGTGGCGTTTTCGGTGACTGGGCCGGAAAACCTCGGGGTGAACTACCAGTTTGCCCTGACCGACGAGGAAGTGACCGCGCTCGGGCTGGCTCGGCCGGAGGATGCCCTGGTGGCGGTCATCGTGCGCCAGGCGGGAGGGGACGATTCGCCCGAGAGTGCCGGCCTGCGTGCCAATTTCATGGCGCCGCTGGTGATCAACGTGGCGGCGCGGCGCGGACTGCAGAAGGTCATCGGCAAGCTTGGCATGGACGTGACCCTGCGCGCCGAAGACTGACCATTCGAAGCCAAGTTGAAGCCTGTTCGAAGCCCGTTCGGAGGCACTGCTGAAGACGTGCTTCGACTGCCGCCTGAGAGACAGCTTTCGGATGTGATTGGCCGGAAAGCGGGCAAGCCCCAGCTCCCATTCGGGCTGAGGCCCTCGACAGGCCTGCCCTGAGCGCAGCCGGAGGGCTCAGGGCGAACGGAATTCGCCTTTTCGAGACCGGGTCAAGAACCGTCGGCCGGCGGCGAGGGGGGGGATGGGGGCGGCGCGAGTGCCTTCTCCACACGCCGGGCGAACACCTTCATTTCCTTGGCGGCCTGGATGTCGCCCTTGCGCTCTGCCACGGCGATGCCTTCGCGCCAGGCCTCGAGTGCGGCTTGCGGATCACCGCCCTGATCCAGCGCCTTGCCGAGCAGCTTCCATGCCGCCGAATACGCCGGGTCGCGGATGACCGCGTCGCGAAGATAGCCCGCGGCGATCAAGGGATCGTCCGCCAGCCAGGCGTTGCCGAGGGAGAAGCGCAGCATCGCGCCGTCGCGTGGTCCGCCGAGCAGTTTTTCCAGATTGGCAATCATCGGTTTCATTGTCGAGGTCCGTGACGCAGGTACAATTCCGGGCTCATTGTGCAAGCAAAACACGGAGTCCGTCCATGAGCCGCAGCATCATCTCCACCCCCAACGCGCCCGCAGCAATCGGCACCTACTCCCAGGCGGTCAAGACCGGCAACACGGTCTACGTGTCCGGCCAGATCGGGCTAGACCCCGCGAACATGGAGATGGTCGAGGGCTTCGAGGCGCAGACCGTGCGCGTGTTCGAGAACCTCAAGGCGGTGGCCGAAGCCGCCGGTGGCTCGCTCGCCGACGCGGTCAAGCTCACCATTTATCTCACCGACCTGTCCAACTTCGCCAAGGTGAACGAGGTGATGGCGCGCTACTTCGCCGAACCTTACCCCGCGCGCGCCGCCGTCGGCGTCAAGGAACTGCCCAAAGGCGCGGTGGTGGAGGCGGACGCGATCCTCGTCCTCGGTTGAGTACCGCCGCCCGCGACGCCGCTGCCCGAGCGCCCGCCGGTTGGGCGGGTCTGGGTGCGCAACTCGCGGGGCGGCTCGCCCGGCTGGACATCCGGCGCGAGGAGGATTTGCTGCTTCACCTGCCGCTGCGCTATGAGGACGAAACGCGGCTCACGCCGATCGCCGCATTGCGCGAGGGCGAGGCGGCCCAGGTGGAAGGCGAGGTGGTGTCGTGCGAAGTGGTGCTGCGGCCACGCCGGCAACTGGTCGCGCGCATCCGCGACGACAGTGGCAGCCTGGTGGGACGCTGGCTGAACTTCTACCCCTCGCAACAAAAGCAGCTCGCCCCGGGCAATCGGGTGCGCTTCTTCGGTGACGTGCGTGGCGGCTTTTTCGGCGACGAGATGGTGCATCCCCGGGTGCGTACGGTCGAGGCGGGCGAGGCCCTGCCCGACGCGCTGACGCCGGTCTATCCGACCACCGCAGGCCTGGCCCAGTCTGCATTGCGCAAACTCATCGGGCGCGCCCTCGGGCGGGTGCGCACCCCCGAGTGGCTGCCTGCGGACGTCCTGCAGGCGCTGCGCCTGCCCGGGTTCGGCGAAGCCTTGCAGGCCTTGCATCGGCCCGTACCCGGTGCCGATCTGGCCGCGCTGGAGGATCGCGAACACCCTGCCTGGCGGCGCATCAAGTTCGAGGAACTGCTGGTCCAGCAGATTTCCCTGCGCCGCGCCTACAATGCGCGGCGTCTCAAGCATGCGCCGTTGTTGGCTGCACGCGGGACGCTGACGGATGCGTTGCTCGCGCGCCTGCCGTTCCAGCTCACCGCCGCCCAGCGGCGCGCTTTCAGCGAGATCGCCCAGGACCTTGCCACGCCCCACCCGATGCAGCGCCTGCTGCAAGGCGACGTCGGCAGCGGCAAGACCGTGGTCGCGGCGCTCGCCATGCTGCATGCGGCCGAAAATGGCTATCAGGCGGCGCTGATGGCGCCCACCGAAATCCTTGCCGAACAGCACTTCCAGAAGCTGGAGACCTGGCTTTCCCCCATGGGGCTGGAGGTGGGCTGGCTGTCCGGCAGCCGCGCGAGAAAGGCGCGCGAGGCGACCCTGGCACGCCTGGCCGAGGGCGAACTGCTGCTCGCGGTCGGTACCCATGCGCTGATCGAAGACCCGGTGACCGTGCCGCGCATCGGCCTGGCGGTGGTGGATGAGCAGCACCGTTTCGGGGTGCGCCAGCGGCTTGCCCTGCGGGAGAAGTCCGCGGCCGGGATCAATCCGCACATGCTCATGATGTCCGCCACGCCGATCCCGCGCACGCTGGCGATGACTCACTATGCCGATCTCGACGTGTCGGTGCTCGATGAGCTGCCGCCCGGGCGCACGCCCATTGTCACCAAGCTGGTATCCGACGCCCGTCGCGAAGAAGTGGTGGCACGCCTGCGGGAGGCCTGCGAGAGCGGGCGCCAGGCCTACTGGGTGTGCCCGCTGATCGAGGAATCGGAGGCCTTGCAGCTCAAGACGGCGCAGGAGACTTACGACACCCTGCTCGCGGCCTTGCCGGGACTGCGCGTTGGCCTGGTGCACGGGCGTCTGAAAGCGGCGGATAAGTCTGCCACCATGGCGGCGTTCGCCGCCGGCGACCTCGACGTGCTGGTCGCCACGACCGTGATCGAGGTGGGCGTGGACGTGCCCAACGCCAGTCTGATGGTCATCGACCATGCCGAGCGCTTCGGGTTGGCGCAACTGCATCAGTTGCGCGGCCGCGTCGGGCGTGGCAGTGCCGAGTCCTTGTGCGTGTTGTTGTTTTCCCGACCCTTGTCGGAGACGGCGCGGGCGCGGCTGAAGGTGATCTACGAGCACACTGACGGTTTCGCCATCGCGCGCGAGGACCTGCACATCCGGGGGCCGGGGGAGTTCGTCGGTGCGCGCCAGAGCGGTGTGCCGCTGTTGCGCTACGCCAGCCTCGAGGGGGACGCGGAGCTGATCGAGCCCGCGCGTGTCCTGGCCGAACGATTGCTCGCCGAATCACCCCAGATCGCGCAGCGGCTGGTGGACCGCTGGTTCGGCGGGCGCGAGGGTTTGTTGCGCGCCTGAGCGCCGGGCGCCCGGGCCGGCGGTGTATCATTCTCTGCTTATATTTTGGATTCGACGCCCCCATGCGCCGCCTGCTGGCTCTCGTCATTCTCGCCGCCGCGATCGGCGGATTCCTGTGGCTCAAGGCCAGCCGACCGGTGCCGCCGCCGGTTGAGCCGCGCGAGCGGGTATGGCGGATCGCGGCCGAAACCTTCAGCCCGGAGGCGCTGAGCCCGACGTTGACGCTGTACGGCCGCATCGAGGCACCGGACCGGGTGCGCAGCGCCGCACCGGTGGCAGGCCGCATCGACGAGCTGCGGGTGCGCGACGGCGATCGGGTCTCGGCCGGCCAGGTGTTGCTGCGCATGGACGAGCGCGACCTGCAGCCGCGGCTGGCGCAGGCCCGCGCGGAAGTCGAGCGCGAGCGCATCCGCGCGCGGGCCGACCGCGATGCCCTGGTGCAGGAGCGGACCTTGCTGCAACTGGCGGAAACCAAGCTGGCCCGCTTCGACCGGCTGACCTCGGCCCGCCTGGGTACCGAGACGGCGGCCGACCAGGCGCGCGAGGAAGTGAGCCGCGCCCGCCTCGCCGTGACCCTGCGCGAGCAGGCGATCGCGGAGCATCCGGCGCGGCTCGTCCAGCTTGAGTCGCGGCTGGAGGAAGCCGAGCGTGACGCCGCCCGCGGCGAGGTCACTGCGCCCTTCGACGCGCGCGTGGGCAAGGTCGAGGTAGCGGCCGGCGACCAGGTCCAGGCCGGTCAGACCTTGCTGGCGCTTTATCCTTCCGGCGAACTGTATCTGCGCGCCCGCCTGCCGGTGGTACATGTCACCGAGCTGCGCGATGCCTTGGCCCGCGGCGAACGCCTGCCGGCACGGCTGACGTTCGGCGGGCTGCGGCTGGAGGCGACCCTGGTGCGCATCGCCGGTGAGGCAGACGCGCGCGGCGTGGAGGTATTGCTGCGCCTCGACGATGATGCGACGGTGCCGGTCGGAGCCTTCGTCGATGCCGAGCTGCAGCGGCCGCGTGCCGAAGGCGTGCTGGCGCTGCCGTTCGCCGCGCTGCACGGTGGTGACCGGGTGTATCAGGTGATCGACGGCCGGCTGCGTGCCCGTGAGGTGGAGCGGATCGGCGAGCGGCGCGACCACGGCGAGCCGCGCATGATCGTGCGGGTACGCGACTTCAGCGCCGACGCGCCGTTGATGGTCACACACCTGCCCAATGCCATCGACGGGCTGGCGGTAGCCGTCGTTGAGCCGGGCGCCTTGCGTGGCGCGGACGGCGAACCCGCGGTGGCGCCATGAGACAACAGGGCGTCATTGCCCTGCTGCTGCGCCACCGGGTGGCGGCCAACGTACTGATGCTGCTCGCCTTCATCGTTGGCGCGGCCGGCCTGGCACGGATGAACGTGCAGTTCTTTCCCAGTTTCGAGCTCGACATCATCAGCGTGCGGGTGGTGTGGAGCGGCGCCTCGGCCGAGGACGTGGAGGCGGGCATTACCGCACCGCTGGAGGAGCGGCTCAAGACCATAGACGGCTTGAAGCGGATGACCTCCACGTCCGCGCTCGGCATTTCCAGCATCACCCTCGAACTCAAGGAGCGCACCGACGCGCTGACCGCGCTTGACCAGGCGCGCCAGCGAGTGGACGAGTTCCGCAACCTGCCGCGCGACGCCGAGACGCCGCAGGTGACGCGGGTGGCACGTTACGACCCGATTGCGCGCCTGCTGGTGCGGGGCAACAGCGTCGAGGAGCTGCGCCCGTGGGTGCGGCGCTTTGAGGCCGAATTGCTCGCCGGTGGCATCGACAAGGTCACGATCACCGGCCTGCCCGAGGAGCGCATCGCCATCGAGGTGCCGTCCGCGGCGCTGGAGACGCTGGACCTCTCGCTGGTCGAGATCGGCGAGCGCGTCGCCGCGGTCGCCCGCGATGTGCCCGCCGGTGCGGCCGGCGCGCTGGATGGCGCGCGCGACATCCGCGGTCTCGAGCAACGCCGCGATGCGCAGGCGTTCGAAGCGCTGGTGGTTGCGAGCGACGATCGCGGCATGCTGCGGCTGGGCGACATCGCGCGCGTCGTCCGCGAGCCCCGTCCAGGCGGGCTGGCGCTCAGCGAGGATGGCGACGCGGTGGTGGAGCTGCAGCTGCAGCGCGCCGAGACGGGCCATTCGCTGCGTGCGGCGCGGGCGTTCGAGCACTGGCTGGAAGCGACGCTGCCAACACTTCCGCCCAGCATCCGGCTGGAGGTGTTCGACACCCAGTGGGAACTGATCCGCGACCGCATCCAGTTGCTGGTGAAGAACGGTTTGTCGGGCTTGCTGCTGGTGGTGGCGGTGCTCTACCTCTTCCTGCCTGCCCGCGTGGCCTTCTGGGTGATGGTGGGGATTCCCACCGCGTTCCTCGCCACGCTGGGGCTGATGCTGTTCTTTGGCGGCACAATCAACATGATGAGCCTGTTCGCGCTGATCATGGCCCTGGGCGTGATCGTCGATGACGCCATCGTGGTCAGCGAAGATGCCGACACCCACCGCAAGATGGGCGAGGGGCCCGAACAGGCCGCGCTGGGCGGTGCCCGGCGCATGTTCTGGCCGGTGGTCGCGGCTTCGTTGACCACGGTTGCAGCCTTCATCCCGCTGATGCTGGTCGGCGGAATCATCGGCAACATTCTCTTCGACATCCCCTTCGTGATGATCATGGTCATCATGGCGGCGTTGCTGGAGAGCTTCCTGATTCTGCCGGCGCATCTGCGCAGCGCCCTGACCGGCGAGGCGGCACGCCGTGCATCGCCGCTGCGGGCACGCCTGGACCACGGCTTCGATGCCTTCCGCGACCGCCTGTTCCGGCCGGCGGTCAGCGCCGCGCTGGCATGGCGCGGCACGACCATTGCCCTCACCTTGGCGGTGATGATTCTGGCGGTGGGGTTGATTGCCGGCGGACGCATCAACTTCGTGTTCTTCCCCACGCCGGAAGGGCAGGTGATCTACGCCAATGCCAGCTTCGTGGCCGGTACGCCGCGCGCCCATACCGAGGCCTTCATGCGCGAGTTGGAGCGGGCGCTGCATGAGACCGAGGCGGAACTCGGCGGTGGCCTGGTCAAGATTGCGGTGTCGCGGCTGGGGGGCACCAGCGGCACCGGCGGCGGTGGCTCGTCTGCCAGTGGGGATCAGCTCGCCTCGATCATGGTGGAACTGACTCCGCCGGATGAGCGCGACGTCCGCAACGAGCGTTTTCTCGCCACTTGGCGCGCGCGCGCGGGCGAGGCGCCGGGGCTGGAGAGCCTGACTTTCACCGCGCGCCAGTCGGGTCCGCCTGGGCGGGATCTGACCGTACGCCTGGTCGGTGACAATGCGGACGCGCTCAAGGCGGCGGCGCTGGACCTGGCGGAGACGATGAAGAGCCTGCCGGGTGTGACCGATACCGAGGACGACATGTCTTACGGCCGCGAGCAACTGGTGTACCGCCTGACCCCCGCCGGCGAGGCGCTCGGTTTCACCACCGAAAGCCTGGGGCGGCAGTTGCGCGCCGCGTTTGATGGGGCGCTCGCGCAACTGGTGCAGATCGGCCGTGACGAACTGGAGGTGCGGGTGCTGTTGCCACGCGACGAGCGCGAGCGCCTGGATGTGTTCGAGCGCATCGTCGTCCACGCCCCGGGCGGGGCATTCGTGCCGCTTGCCAGCGTGGCCACCTGGCAGGCACGGCGCGGGTTCGAAGCGCTGCGCCATGCCGATGGCCGGCTCGCCGTGGAGGTGTCGGGCGAGGTCGACATCACCCGCAACAACGCCAACGCCATCCAGGCGGAACTGGCCCGCGAGGCGCTGCCCGCGCTGGCCGCCCGCTACAACGTCGAGTACAGCTTCCAGGGACGGGCCGCCGACCAGCGCGAGACCATGGCAGACATGCGTAACGGATTGCTGCTCGGGCTGGGCCTGATCTATCTGGTGCTGGTGTGGGCCTTCGCCTCGTGGAGTTGGCCGGTGGTGGTGATGGCGGCGATTCCGCTCGGACTGGCCGGCGCCATCTTCGGCCATTGGCTGCTCGGGCTGAGCCTCACCATCCTGTCGATGTTCGGACTGTTCGCGCTGGCCGGCATCGTGGTGAACAACTCCATCATCCTGGTCAGCTTCTTCAAGGATTTGCGCAAGAAGGGCCTGGACGTACGCGATGCCTTGATCGGCGCGGCCTGCGGACGGCTGCGCGCGGTGTTGCTGACGTCGCTGACGACCATTGGCGGGCTGGTGCCGCTGATGTTCGAGCGCTCGTTGCAAGCCCAGTTCCTGATCCCCATGGCGACCTCGATCGCCTTTGGTCTGGGCTTCTCCGCGATCCTGGTGCTGTTTTTCATTCCCGCCCTGTTGTCGGTGGTGGAGGATGCGAAACAGTGGCTCAAGCGCGTCGCCGGTCGAAGCGCTGCGCGGACCGAGGTGGCCGACAACCGCGGGCACTGATGCGGTGGCGACGGGTAGCCAATGGTCTGGTGATCCGATACCACTACCGCTCAGGGAGAGCGGAGTCGTCTCTCGATACCGGTTTGGCAGGCAGGCAGGCCGCGGCCGCATGGGTTCCTCGGCCTGCTGCAGACTCAGGATCACCGGCGCTGCGTTCGCGTCTTGGGGTTCGCGCCATCTCGGCGGGGGCGTAAGATGCGCGCTTTGCGCTCCGAGCGCTGGATGCGCCTGTCCGACTATCCTCTGACCCGATGAGTCTTCCCAAGCAATGGCGGGCACGCCCGCCGCGCGCCAGCGTGCCGCCGCAGTTGATCCCCTGGCTCACCGATGAAGGTTCGCTGACCGCCCGCATCCGCGCCCGTTGCGATCGCTTCGCGGTGCGCGTGTTGCGCCAGGCGCCGGGTATCCCGCATGCGGACGAGGCAAGCCTGTTCGGCCTGCGCCCCGGCTGCATGGTGTGGGTGCGCGAGGTGTTGCTGGTGGCGGACGGGGTGCCGGTCGTCTATGCCCGCTCGATCCTGCCGCGCGGCCACGTGCGTGGCGCCTGGCACCTGTTTAACGGAATTGGTGCCCGGCCCTTGGGCGCGGCGTTGTTCGCGGATCCTGGCATCTCGCGCGAACCGCTGAGCTGTGCGCGCCTCGACCGGCGCGATAAGCGGTATCATCGGGCCCTCGCTGGCGCTGGCGCTGGCGCTGGCGCCGGTCTGGCCGTGCCGCCGGCCGCGCTGTGGGCCCGGCGCTCGATGTTCCGGCTGCGGGAACGGGCACTGCTGGTTTCGGAGATTTTCCTGCCCGCCATCGCCCGGCTGTCGCGCTGAACGCGGGGGAAAGCGAGGAGCGAGGGGGGCGGTGCCCGGGGGGCGTGCCACCGGTTTAGCCGGCGAGGGCATCCCGATGGATCCAGCCTGGTCGCACCGGACATGACCACGAAGTGATCCGCGGCGCGTCGCCCCCGTACCTGCCACTACTAGCCGCTTGCACCGTATCCGAGACGTTTTTCCGATGACGACCTCCGCCTCTCGACGCCTGGCCGGGCGCCTGCCGCACTACCTCCGCCTGATGCGGCTGGACAAGCCGATCGGCATCCTGCTGTTGCTGTGGCCCACGTTGTGGGGGCTGTGGGTGGCCGCCGAGGGCGTGCCGCCTCTGCATGTGCTGCTGATCTTCGTGCTCGGCACTGTGCTGATGCGCTCGGCCGGCTGCGTGATCAACGATTTTGCCGATCGAGACTTCGACGGCCACGTCGAGCGTACCCGCCAGCGTCCGCTCGCTACCGGGGTGGTCGCGCCGCGCGAGGCCTTGCTGCTGGCCGCCGGGCTCAGCTTCGTTGCGCTGCTGCTGGTGCTGCCCCTCGATCCGCTGGTGATCTGGTTGTCGGTGCCGGCGCTGTTCCTCGCCGCCAGCTATCCGTTCACCAAGCGTTTTCTCGCCATCCCCCAGGCCTATCTCGGCATTGCTTTCGGTTTCGGCATTCCCATGGGCTTCGCCGCCGTGCTCGGCGAAGTCCCCGGGGTCGCGTGGGTGATGCTGCTCGCCAACATCTTCTGGGCGATCGCCTACGACACCGAATACGCCATGGTCGACCGTCCCGACGATCTCAGGATCGGCGTCCGCAGTGCCGCGATCACCTTTGGCCGCTACGATGTTGCTGCCGTTATGTTGTGTTACGCCATCGCGTTCGGTCTGCTCGCAGGCATTGGTGTCGTGCTCGGGCGCGGTCCCGTCTACTTCCTCGGACTGCTGGCTGCAGTCGGGCTGGCGGCCTATCACTACAGCTTGATCCGCGGTCGTGATCGTGGGCGTTGCTTCAAGGCATTCCTGCACAACAACTGGGTCGGGGCCACCATTCTCGGCGGCATCGCCCTCGACTACGCGCTCACCGCCTCGTAGCAGCGCGGCCCCGGCCAACCCGATTCGAGCTTTGAGCGAGGAGATTCCCGCATGCACTTCATGAACGCCCTCAGCGATGCGTGGCAGGCGCGCAACAGCCTGCTGTGTGTCGGTCTGGATCCCGATCCGTCGCGTTTTCCTGCGCATCTGGCGGGGCGGCCGGATGCGATCTTCGAGTTCTGTCGCGACATCGTGGATGCTACGGCCGACCTCGTCTGTGCCTTCAAGCCCCAGATCGCCTATTTCGCCGCGCACCGTGCAGAGGATCAACTCGAAGCCCTGATCGCCCATATCCATGCGCGGCACCCTGACATCCCGGTCATCCTTGACGCCAAGCGCGGCGACATTGGCAGCACCGCCGACCAGTACGCGATCGAGGCCTTCGAGCGCTATCGTGCCGATGCGGTCACGGTCAATCCATACATGGGCCGGGATTCGGTAGACCCCTACCTGGCGTGGGCGGGCAAGGGCGTGATCCTGCTGTGCCGCACCTCCAACGCGGGGGGCAGTGACCTGCAGTTCCTCGACGTGGGTAACGGCGAGCGCCTGTTCGAGCGGGTGGCGCGCCTCGTCGCCGGGGAATGGAACGCCAGCGGCAACTGCGCGCTGGTGGTCGGTGCGACTTTTCCCAGGGAAATCGCCCGGGTGCGGGAACTCGTCGGCAACATGCCGCTGCTGGTGCCCGGCATCGGTGCCCAGGGCGGAGACGTCGCGGCCACCGTCGCCGCCGGCCGGGATGCGGCGGGCACCGGGCTCATGATCAATTCATCGCGCGCAATCCTCTACGCCGGCAGCGGCGAAGACTTCGCCGAGCACGCTCGCCGCGTCGCGCTTGCCACTCGGGACGATATCAACCTCCACCGCTGAGCGCCGGATGTGTTATCGTCATGCGCTGGCGCATTACCGGCGTGTTGCAATTGCGGCGATTATGCGCTCCAATTTCGTTCGTGTTGCCTGCCGCCGTGGGGCGGCGGGTTGTTAGCAAAAAAGGGGATGATTCGGTGCGTTTTTCAGCCAAAGGCATGCTCAGGGGCCTGATCCTGGGGAGTTCCGCGCTGCTGCTCGCAGCGTGTGGCGGCGGCGGGGGTAGTAGCGAGGGCTGCCTGCTCGGTAATTGTGTCGATCCGGTCACGATCACCGTGACGGCCGACCGTACCGCTCTGCCGCTGAACATCGAAAACGAAGGCCGCTCCAGTTGCCTGGATACGCCGCGCATCGGCAGTCGCTACATGACCACCCTGTACGTTCAGGCGCGGACCAAGAGCGGCAAGGTGCTGAGTGGGGAAAATCTGTTCAGTTTCAACGTCCTGAGCGGTTTCGAGTCAGCCAGTCTTTACTACCTGGACGGTCGTGAGGAGCACGAGGCCGATTGCACCTACATCGATCAGGCTGGCGAGGAAAAGACGGTTCAGGTTCCCGCAGCGTTCCGTTTCGGCGGGCTGGATGCCGCTTCCAACGGTGCGACCATGCATCTGCTGTCGGCCGATTTTGCCGGCACCATCGTAATCGAGTTTTCCGTCGTCGAGCCGGTGAGTAACAATCTGGTGAGACAGACGATCGCAGTTCAGGTCGGTGGCGAGCGGACCGGGCGTCCGGCGCAGATCCGGGTGAACAGGGTTGATAGCAACGACCGTCAGTGGGGTGGTTTCCTGTACCCGCAGGGGCTGAACGATCCCACCATGCTGCGTGTTCAGGCGGAACTCCTGGATGAGTCCGGTGGGGCAGTGACCAATCCGTCGGCTGACAACCTGCGTGCATGCCTGATCGGTCCGTCCTCGACACAAGCGTATCTGCAGTCGGTTGGGGCAACGTCGCATCTGGACGTGCGCAACTCGGCCAATGCTTGCGTCACCGGCGTTACCGCGCGCTCGATCAATGGTATGGCTGAGTTCTCTATCCATAGCGGTTCGACGGCCGAGATCCTGATGGTCCGTATCGAAACCGACCGTGCCGACAACAACGTGATCAACGGCATTGCCCAGCCGATCTACAACATCGTGACGGTTCCGGTGCTGTTCGCCAATCCGACCGGTGCGCCGCTGACGGTGACGGGCGGTACGGCCGATATCTACCGTGGCGAAGTGTCGGCCCTGTCGATCCCGGTATCCGGTGGTATTGCGCCCTATACCTGCCAGCTTCAGGTCGGATCTTCGCTGCCCGCCGGCATACTGCTTTCGGATTGCGCGATCGTGGGCGAGCCGTCGGTTCCGGCGGGTACGTACTCGTTCTTCGTCAGTGCGCGTGACAGCGCTGTGCAACAGGGCATGGATTCGGGGCAGTTCCTCCTGACCGTGTTGGATCCGGTTACGATCACGACGACCAGCCTGCCGGCCGGCACCTTCGGCGTTGCCTACTCGGCGACCGTGTCGGCTACCGGTGGTCGGGCTCCGCTGACGTATGCGGCAACCGGCCTGCCGACCGGCCTGTCGATCGATGCTTCGACGGGTGCGGTTACCGGCACTGTGGCCGTGCCGGGCGGCGCATGCCCGCCGCCCACGTCGCAGACGTCGTCGGTGACCGTAACCGCGACCGACGCGAACGGACGTAGCGCATCGGCGGTGCTGGGTGTGACCTTCTCCTGCCCGTAATGCGTGAGCCCCCCTTGTGAGGGGGGCGCTTCGTTTCAGTAGTCCTTGGGGGCCAGCTTCGACGTAAGTCGGCTGGCCCTAGTCGTTCAGGCGGACGCGTAATTGCATCCCCACATATCCGCTGTAGTGCCCCACGTTCGGTGCCACCACGATGTTCATGCCGACGTTCCGCCACTCGACGCTGAAGCCGGGCAGGACCAGCACCGGTGACGGATAGCCGGTAGAGGCGAGGGCGTAGCCGCCGAATTTCAGCGACCCGCTGTCCCATTTCCAGCCCCAGGGCATCCAGCGCGCGCCTGCGTACAGTGCGTGCTTGTCATAGCTGTTCCGGAAGTAGCCGCCCACGTAATACACCTCCTCCCAGCCCGGGCGGGCGCTCCGTACTTCCAGCCCCAGGCCTGGGTTCACTTCCCGCCAGTCGCGCTCGTCCTGACGGAAATGATGGGAGGCGCCGGAGAGCACCAGCCAGGTCTCGGCCTGTAGCGGGCTGGACAGGACAAGAAGCGGGGCGGCCAGCAGGGTGAGGTGGTGCAGGCGTGTGCTTGCGCGGTGCGCGGTACGTTCGGTCGGCATCGGGCTCATCGGGCTATTCGTGGGTGATTGGATGAGCGTCGGATTATGAGGCAGGCTGCCGACTTTGAGTCTGATCGACTGGCCGGCGGGAGTGCGTGCTCGCACGCCGGTGCCTCAGGGCCTGCGTGCTGGCGCAGCGATTCCGGGGCGTCCGCTGCAAACGGGGCGCAACAGGGGGCATGCTAAACTTCGGCACCTTTTTCGCGCGTGATTTCGATGTCGGATGCCGTTTCGCCCAGCGCTTCCAGCGTGAAGATCTATCTGCGCCTGTTGAGCTATGTGCGCCCCTACCTTGGGTACTTCGGACTGAGCGTGGCGGGCTACCTGATTGCCGCGTCGGCAAAGGCGATGCTGGCGGGGGTGTTCAAGTACTTCGTCGATGGGCTGGCCGCGGGCGGTGATGCGGTGGCCACGGGTATCGCCTGGCTGGATGCGCTGGACCTGATGTACGCCGTGCCGGTCATGGTGGTGTTGATCGCGGTGTGGCAAGGCGTGGGCACTTTTCTGGGCAATTACTCGATCTCCAAGGTATCCCTGGGGCTGGTGCACGATTTGCGCGCACAGCTCTTCAACAGCTTTCTGGTACTCCCGAACCGGTTCTACGACGAGCACAACTCCGGCCACTTGGTCTCCAAGGTCACCTACAACGTCACCATGGTCACCGGGGCGGCGACCGAGGCGATCAAGATCGTGTTTCGCGAAGGGCTGACGGTGATCGTGCTCTTCGGCTACCTGTTGTGGATGAACTGGCAGCTGACGATTGGCCTGCTGCTGGTGCTGCCGGTGCTGGCCTGGCTGGTGTCGAACGCGAGCCGCAAGTTCCGCCAGTTGTCGAGGAACATCCAGGTGTCGATGGGCGAGCTCACCCACGTTGCCTCCGAGACCATCCAGAACTACCGCGTGGTGCGCAGCTTCGGTGGCGAGCGCTACGAGCGTGAGCGCTTCTTCGACGCCAGCCTGGACAACGCCAAGCGGCAACTGCGCATGGTGCGCACCGAGGAGATGTTCTCGGCGCTGATGAACCTGATCATTTACGCGGCGATGGGCGGTCTGTTGTTCATGGTGCTGAAGGTGCGCGGCGACGCCACCGCTGGCGACGTGGTGGCCTATATCACCGCTGCCGGTTTGTTGCCGCGGGCGATCCGCCAGTTGGGTGAGGTCAGTTCCAAGATCCAGCGGGGCGTGGCGGCGGCCGAGAGCATTTTCGAGCAGCTCGATACGCCACCGGAACGCGACGGTGGCAGCGTGGTGCGCGAGCGGGTGGACGGGCGGCTGGAGGTTGCCGGGCTGCGCTTTCGTTATCCGGGTGGCGCGGAGGATGTGTTGTCCGACATCGCCTTCACCGCCGAACCGGGGCAGATGGTCGCGCTGGTGGGGCGCTCGGGCAGTGGCAAGTCCACCCTCGCAAGTCTGATTCCACGCTTCTATGACCATCAGCAAGGGCACATTCTGGTCGACGGGGTCGACGTGGTCGATTACCGGCTGGGTGACCTGCGGCGCCACATCGCGCTGGTCACCCAGCAGGTGAATCTGTTCAACGGCACGGTGGCGGACAACATCGCTTATGGCGAACTGGCGGGCGCCGATCGGGCGGCGGTGATTGCGGCGGCCGAGGCGGCCAATGCGCGCGAGTTCATCGACAGGCTGCCCCATGGGTTCGATACCGAGATCGGCGAAAACGGGGTGACCTTGTCGGGCGGCCAGCGCCAGCGCCTGGCGATCGCGCGGGCCCTGCTCAAGAATGCCCCGGTGTTGATTCTGGATGAGGCCACCTCGGCGCTGGACACCGAGTCCGAACGCCTGATCCAGGCCGCGATCGAGCGTTTGATGGCGGGGCGGACGACGCTGGTGATCGCCCACAGGCTGTCGACGATCGAGCGCGCCGACCTGATTCTGGTGATGGAAGGGGGTCGGATCGTCGAGCGCGGCCGCCACGCGGAATTGCTCGCCCGCGGTGGCGCCTACGCGCGGCTGCATGCGACCGGATTGGCGCCCGCCGATGCGCCCTCACCGGTAGCGTCGGTCGACGCGCCGGTCCGCGACTGAGGCGGCAACCGGCGAATCGTGATGAGTGTTGCGGGCGCGGACGGTTCAGCGTTCGCGACCGGGCGTCACCTCGAAGCCGTGATGTGCCAGCAGGGCGTGGCGGCGCGCCTGATCGAGATCGTAGTCGAGCATCTCGCGTACCAGCGCGTCGATACCGATTTCCGGCATCCAGCCCAGGCGTTCCCGCGCACGGGTCGGATCGCCCAGCAGGGTCTCGACTTCGGCAGGACGGAAGTAGCGCGGATCGACGCGCACGATGACCTGTCCCGGGACAATGCCCGGCGTGTCGCCGGAGACATGCGTCACGATGCCGACCTGGTCCACGCCCTCGCCCTCGAAGCGCAGCGCCACCCCCATTTCATCGCAGCACATCTGGATGAAGTCGCGAACCGAGTACTGCACGCCGGTTGCGATGACGAAATCCTCCGGAGCGTCCTGCTGCAGCATCAGCCACTGCATGCGGACGTAGTCGCGGGCGTGCCCCCAGTCGCGCAGGGCGTCCAGGTTGCCCATGTACAGGCAGCTGTCCAGGCCCACCGCGATGTGTGCCAGTCCGCGGGTGATCTTGCGCGTGACGAAGGTCTCTCCCCGGCGCGGACTCTCGTGGTTGAACAGAATGCCGTTGCACGCATACATGCCGTAGGCCTCGCGGTAGTTCACCGTGATCCAGTAGGCGTACAGCTTGGCCACCGCGTAGGGGCTGCGCGGGTGGAAGGGTGTGGTCTCGCGCTGCGGGACTTCCTGCACCAGGCCATACAACTCCGAGGTGGAGGCCTGGTAGAAACGGGTCGTGTGTTCGAGACCGAGCAGGCGGACGGCTTCGAGCAGGCGCAGCGTGCCGATCGCGTCGACGTCGGCGGTGTATTCCGGTGACTCGAAGCTCACCGCGACATGGCTCTGGGCGCCGAGGTTGTAGACCTCGTCGGGGCGCACCTGCTGGATGATGCGGGTGAGGTTAGAAGCGTCGGTGAGGTCGCCGTAGTGCAGCACCAGGCGTGGGTCGTCCTCATGCGGGTCTTGATAGATGTGGTCGATGCGCTGGGTGTTGAAACTGGACGCACGGCGCTTGATGCCGTGTACCTCGTAGCCTTTTTCAAGCAGCAGTTCGGCAAGATAGGAGCCGTCCTGGCCGGTGATGCCGGTAATGAGCGCTTTTTTGGTCATTGCGTCGAGGGCGAATGTCTAGGGGTGGAACGGGGTACTGACGGGATGCCGGCCGGATCCGCGCTCGGCCCCGCGGGCTGCTAGAATGCCGGCCGGACATGCGGGTCGGCGTCCGAACGCGCTTCCGATGCCGCCACGCCGCTGCGCGCCAGGCGGGTTGCGCCGCGGGTGTTGCCGGCCGCGTCCGGCGGGCCGACTGCGACGCTGTCGTTGCACTGGCGCCCGACACTGTCAGCAAAGGACCCCGAACGAAGTGCGTTCCGATTATCCCATGGATCCACGTGATCCCGCAGCGCGCGGCATGCTTGTGCCGCATGCCGGCCCATGCTGAGCGGCGCGCGGCGGCTCACCGTCATGCAGGTGCTGCCGGCGCTCGACTCCGGTGGCGTGGAGCGGGGCACGCTAGAGATCGCACGCGCGCTGGTCGCGGCCGGTCATCGCTCCATCGTGGTGTCCAGCGGCGGCCGCCTGGTGGCGCAGCTTGAACGCGAAGGCAGCGCACATCTTCCGCTGGCGGTGCACCGCAAGTCGCTCGCCACGCTGTGGCAAGTGCGGCCGTTTCGCCGCCTGCTCGAAGCGCATGCCGTGGATGTGGTGCATGCGCGCTCGCGCGTACCGGCCTGGGTGGCGTGGCTGGCCCTGCGTGGCCTGCCGGCGGCGCAGCGACCGGCCTTCGTGACCACGGTGCACGGCTTGTACTCGGTGAGCCGTTACAGCGAGATCATGACCCGGGGCGATGTGGTGATCGCGGTGTCGGACACCGCCCGGCGTTACGTGCAGGCGCACTATCCGCGCTGCCCCGCCGCGCGCCTGGAGGTCATCCACCGCGGGGTGTCGGCCGAGGCCTTCCCGTCGGGCTTCACCCCCGCCGCGGATTGGCTGGCGGCTTGGCGGGCCGACCATCCGCAGCTTGCCGGCAAGCGGGTGTTGACCCTGCCGGGGCGGATCACCCGCCTCAAGGGGCACGACGCATTCATCCGCCTGATCGGCGCGCTCAAGGCCGCAGGCGAGCCGGTGCACGGCCTTGTCGTGGGCGGGGCGGAAGCCCGCAAGCAGCGCTACCTCGCGGAGGTGGCGCAAGCAGTGCGGGATGCGGGGCTGGCGCAGGACATCACCCTGACCGGCGTGCGCGGCGATATTCGCGAGATTTTCGCGGTCAGCGACCTGGTGTTGTCGCTGTCCTCACAGCCGGAGAGCTTTGGCCGCACCGCGCTGGAGGCGCTGTCGCTCGGCGTGCCGGTGGTCGGCTGGGCGCATGGCGGGATCGGTGAGATACTCGCGCGGGTGTATCCCGACGGCGGGGTGGCGTTGAACGATTTCGACACGCTGGTCGGGCGGGTACGCGATACCCTTGTCCGGTCGCCGCGTTCGTTTCCCATTCCCCCCGAGTTCCGGCTGGAAACGATGTGTGCGCGCACTTTGGAGGTCTACCGTCGCCTTGCGCCGGACTGAGGGGCGCGCTGCGGTATTGCTGAGGGGGCCGGAGGCAGCGTGCGCCGGCCGATGATCGATTCGATGCCCGGGCTGTGGCTTGCGACCGGCCGGGCGGATTGCAGGAAGTGCAGGTATGACACAAGACAGTGGCAGTTCGGTGATGATCGAAGTCGGGGCCGGCGAATTGATCGACAAGATCACCATTCTCAAGATCAAGCTGGACCGGATGAGCGACCCGGCCAAGTTGCGCAACGTCGCGCACGAACTCGAGGTGCTCGACGCCGCTCGCACGCGCAGCCTGCCGCCGTCGCTCGAACTGGAGCGCCTGGAAGGCGAGCTGCGGGCGGTCAATGAGGCCTTGTGGGTGATCGAGGACGACATCCGAGCCTGCGAGGCGGCGCGCGATTTCGGGCCGAAGTTCATTGAGTTGGCCCGGTCCGTCTATATCCAGAACGACAAGCGCGCGGCGATCAAGAAGGCGATCAACCTGCACTGCGGGTCGAGCATCGTCGAAGAGAAGTCTTACACTGAGTTTTCCTGAGCACCTGCGTCAGGCGTCTTCGAGCCGCGCGAGCACGACTGCCAGCACTGTCTCCACCGGCAAGGTCGCGAGATCGGCGACTTCCAGCGCGTCGAAGGCGCCACGACGGATGCCGGTGCGCGCCGCCGAGGTGTGCGGCCCGAACAAGGCCAGCCCCGGTCGGCCCAGACAGGCGGCGACGTGGCTGGGACCGGTGTCGTTGCCCACCACGAAGCGCGCCTGCTTGAGCACGCCGGCCAATTCGAACCAGTTCAGGAAGCCGTTGTTGCCGAGCAGGGTGATGCCGGGAATGGTCTTGGCCAGTTCCAGCTCGTCCGGTCCGGGTGCGGTCACCACCTGGTGTCCGCGTGCGATCAGCGCGGCCGCCAGTTCGGCGTAATACGGCCAGCGCTTGTACGGGTGGCGTGCCGCACAGCCCGGAATCAGGGCGATGTAGCCGGGGCGCACGCCCTCGGCCGCCAGCACCGCGGTGACGTCGTCGGCCATCCAGCCGACGTCGGGGGCCAGGCAGTGGCTGGCCGTGATGCCGGCCGACTCCAGCTGGGGTTTGAAGCCCTCGATCATCGATGGCGGACGCGGTCCGGGCTGACGGCCGCACCACGGCAGGCCGCGGAACAACAGCTTGCGGTAGCGTTCGCTGCGGCCGGATTTCTGCAGGTCGAACACCCGCGTGAAGCGTTCGTTGCGCAGCATGCGCACCAGTCTGAAGACTTCGGGCAGTCGCCAGAGCGGCGCGCGCGCGTCGCTCAGGATGCGATCCACGTGCGGACAGCGGCTCATCAGGCGGCGGAACGGGGGCGTCGTGAGCAACACGATTTCCGCGTTCGGGAAGGCCGCGCGGATATCGCGCAACGCACCGTCGGCCTGTACCAGATCGCCGAATGCACCGTGCTTGATCACCAGGATCTTGTCGGCTTGCTGGGGGTTGGCGGGTGCTGGCATGAGGTTCAGGCGGCCGTATTGGCCACGGGTGTGGGGGCGGGTTTCGCCTGGCGGCCGAGATGGAGGACCGCCGCCAGACACAGGAAGACGTAGATGTTGAACTCGCGCGACGCGTAGGAGATGCTGAACTGCGTCTGGGCGATCACCGCGATGGCCGCGGTCAGGAACAGACCGGCACGCACGCGCTCGGCATCGGCCAGGCGGCGCCAGGCGCGTGCAGCCTGCGCGAATGCGTAGGTGAGCGTGGCCAGTAGCGCGGCCAGCCCGAGCAGGCCGGTTTCGTACCAGGCGTCCAGCCACAGGTTGTGAAGATGGCGAACCGGATGGTCGTTGAGCGTCACCACGGTTGCGTAATGTTCGACGTTGCCCATGCCGACCCCCAGCCACAGATTGTCCGGCGGATTCTGCAGTGCCTGCAGCCATAGACTGAGGCGCCAGCTGCTGAACGCATCGAGCTGGGTGAACAACGCCCCTTCCGTCGTCAGGCCGCGCAGCAGGGCCGGGCCGTTGAGGGCCATCGCGACGGCGACGACGATGGCGATGGCGGCGACTACCCGTCCCGGATGCGCGCGCATGACCAGCAGGCCCAATCCAGCAAGCGCGGCGAGCAGGCCGACCAGCGAGCCGCGTTCGTCCGAGATCACCACGAAGCTTGCGACCGCCGCCAGTGCGGCGACGATGGCCGCACGCCGCCAGGCGGGGGGACGGCTCAGCGCCAGCCAGCCGAGCAGGAATGGCAGGCAAAACGGCAGGTCGACGGCGCGCAACTCCAGGCGGGCGACGTAGGCGTCGTGCAGCCATTCGGTCTTGGCCAGATCGGCGTAGCAGCCCAGCAGCGCCGCGCCGGCACCGATGCCGAGGGCGCGCAGCAGATCCTGGAGCTTGCCGGGCGCCTGTGCGAGCACGGCGAGTGTGATGGGGGCGACGCTGGCGTAGAGCAGGGTGCGCAACCAGATCTCGAGCGCGCGCAGGGGCTCCAGCGCAAGGCATGCGCTGGGCAGGTAGGCCAGGAAAAGGCCGCCCAGCACCAGCGGCAGCCCCCGCTCCGCGCCTTGCGTTCGCCAGGCGTGGCGCCACAGCGGGGCCGCCAGGGCGGCCCACAGCAGATACAGGAAGAACAGCGAATTGAACGCGCCGCGTCCGCCCAGCAAGGCCAGCGGGAAGAATGCCGGGAGCAACCAACCGTGTGAAACGAAAGTAGTCGCAAGACGCGCCCGCAGGCCGCTGCCGGCCGGGGTGGTCGGGCGTCGGGCGTCGGCGCGGGCCAGGGGTTCGGCCGGTGCCGGCCGGGACGGCAGCGGACTCATGGCACGGCGTCGAAGGTGTGCGGCGCGGCGGCCACCGAGTGCACCCGCCGCAGCGAGCGCGTGCGGACGTAGAGTTTTTCCGCCATATGCGCGAGTGCGCCCAGCGGATGGGCCTTGCGCCAGGCGTGGCGACCGAGCAGTGCGGTACCCGTCTGCGTGGCAGATGGGAGGCGGGGGGCGGAGGCGACGATGCGTGCGATCACCGCGAACAGGTGGTGTTCCTCCAGCACCCGCCGGCGGGCTTCCTCGATTTGCGGCAGACGTGCTTGCCAGGCGTTGGCGGCGATGGCGGCACGGATGATGCGCGCCGCGCCATCGGGGTCACGGATGTCGATGGGGATGTAGCTGTCCTGCGGAAAGTAGTCCGCCGCATTCGGGGCACCGGCATAAAAGGGCAGGCACCGGCCGAGAAAGGCGTCGCTGAGTTTCTCGGTGAAATGATGGGGGGCGATGTGGTTTTCCACCGCGAGGTGATAGCGGAACGGCGCCAGCGCCTCGGCCTTGTCGTCCATGGGCGTCGCGCCGCGGCCGAACAATGCCAGCTCCGGCAGGCGCTCGTGCATCGCGGCAATGAACGCGAAGCGCTGGGCATGCAGGGTGTGCCACTGACGCTTGGACGAATACACCGTCGACAAATCCCGCGTCTTGTCCGCGCAGGCCGGGCCGGCACGCATCTCGGCGTGGCTCATCCAGCGCTCGCGGGCGCTGCCGTAGAACCAGTGGTTGGCCGATTGCTGGTAGTGGCGGCGGGGGTGGGGCAGTGCCCACGGCGGCTGGCTGGTCAGTACGTGGCCGAACTGCGCGGCAAAGCCACGCCCATAGGCCTTGATCGAGGCCGGCTCGGTGGTGACCAGCAGCGTGTTGGCGGCAGGGCAGGCGAGCGCTTCGCGGGCGTTCTGGCGGCTGCCACCGGGCGGCGGGGGCAGGTCGTCGTAGACCACCAGCCAGTCGTAATCGCGGGCCTCACGCTCGAAGACGAAGCGGCAGTCGCCCCATACCCCGTCTTCGTTGGGGAAGTAGCGCCGCCATTCGCGCGGGTCGATACGGCTGAGAAACTTGATGCGCGTCACGGATGCTGGGCGTCAGGGGTTCGTCGGGAGGAAAGGCGCGGCGCGTCGAGCAGCCGCGTCGCGATCGCGTCCGCCTCGGCCAAGGGCTCGGTGGGGGCGGTGGGGCGCTGACCGTCGTCGAGCAGCTTGCGCAGGCCGACGATGCGGCCGTCCGCGAGCAAAGCGGCGAGACCACGAGCGATCTTGTGCCGGCCGCCAGCGTCCGCCGGGCGCAATTCTATCAGTCCGGTCGCACAGCCGGCGGACAGTGCCTCGTAGATCATCGATACGCTGTCGGCGGTCACCCAGGCGGTTTCGCTGTGGGCCAGGGTGTCCGCAAGCCAGCCCGGCACGCAGTGTTCCCAGGGGTGGTAGCGGTCGCCACAGCGCTGCGCGAGTTCCCGCCGCAGGCTGGGGGGCGTGCGGCGCGAGTCGGTGACCAGCGCCTCTGGCCAGTGTTGCTGCAGGGTGTCGAGGGCGGTGAGGATCTCGTCGTCCTGCCAGGTGAAATGGCGGCTGGTGCCGCCGATCAGCACCACCGCGGTGCCGCTGCGTTTTTTGCCCGGGCGCATGGGATTGAGCACGCCCAGGGTTCGCAGCACCCGGCCGCTGCGCGGCGGGCGGTCGTGCAAGGGCACGACACAGGCATCGAACAGCCAGCCCGGCAGGCTGGGGCGCATGAGCACCACCAGGCGGCCGCCATGGGCACGTCGCGCGGCCAGCCCGGCGAGATGGGTGCGATGGCCCGCCACGACGATGAGATCGGGTGCGGGCAAGTTGTCGCCCGCGACGAAGCGCCCCCGCATCCAGGCGGCGAGCGCCGCGCTCGGCGCGGGGGCGTCCAGCCAGCAGCTGCGTACGGCGGTGGCGCGCGTCAGTGCAAGGCGCAGGCCTTCCAGTTGATTGCGGTGGCCGGGCTTGCCGTCGGTGATGAGCCACACGACGAGAGGAGCGTCACTGGACATGGGCGGTCGGGTGGTGCGTGGGGCGGTCGGTGGCATCATCGCATGCCTGGCCCGCGCAGAGGGTCCAGACCCTCGGCGGCCAGGCCAGCAACGGCCGTAGCCTCAGCGGTTGAACCATTTCATTACCACCCCCCAGTCGTGGATGTCCAGGCGGGTCGCGTGGCCGCAGGCGAAGTCCAGCCCCAGCCAGCGTTCGGGCGGGATGCCGAGCAGGCTGCCGGCCAGCACCCGCAGCGGTCCGCCGTGGGCGACGACTACGTGGGGCTGGTCGGGGGGGGCGTGCAACAGTTCGTCCAACCATGCCCGGACCCGTTGCGCCATCTGCCCGGCGGATTCGCCGCCCGGGGCGCGGAACCCCAGCGGATCGGCGGCCCAGGCGTCGAGCGCGTTGCCGATGTCGTCGAAGCGGGCCATCTCCCACTCGCCGAAGTGGATCTCCTTGAGCCGGTCGTCCAGCGTGGGGGTGCCGAGTTGCTCCGCGAGCAGGCGTGCGCGCGCCAGCGGGCTGGCATGCAGCGTGTAGCGTAGCGGCAGGTGAGGGCGCAGGCGGGCGGCCACGGTCCCGGCGTCCTCGGCGATGCCCACGTCGGACTGACCGTAGCAGACGCCGCTTGGGACGTCGGGACGTGGATGGCGGATCAGGTGAAGTTCCATACGACGATCAGGGCAAGATAGGTGGCAAGTTCGGTGACTTGCTGGGCGGCGCCCAGGCAGTCGCCGGTGTAGCCGCCGAGGCGGCGCACGAATACCCGCGCCGCCCACAGCGTGGTCACGATAACCGCAGCGGCCACCAGCGCGATCGCCGGCGCCGGCAGCAGCAGCAGAGGCAGGGCGCCAAAGGCGGCGGCAATGGCCAGTTCGTGCGTGCTCAGGGCGCGCGCCAGCGGTTTTGCCTTGGACGATTCATCCTCGCGTACGTACGCGAGCGTATGGATCAGGCTGGTGGAGGCAAGCCGCGACAGCGGGTGGGCGACGAGCAGGGCGCACACCGCTGCCGATGTGGCGTGCTCGGCGAGCGCCACCAGCGCGGCAAGCTTGGCGAGCAGCATCAACACCAGGCCGGCACTGCCATAGGTGCCGATACGCGAGTCCTTCATGATCGCGAGCACTTGTGCCCGATCCCAGCCGCCACCCAGGCCATCGCAGGTGTCGGCCCAGCCGTCTTCATGGAAGGCACCGGTCAGGCGCAGGGTGACTGCGGTGGAGACGATGGCCGCAAGCGTTGCCGGCAGCACCAGGGTGGCGAGGTAGAAGGCCGCAGCGCCGGCCGCCCCGACCACCCAGCCGACCAGCGGGAAATAGCGCGCGGCGTGGTTGAGGCGCTCGCTCGACCACGGCACCCAGGCGGGCACCGGAATGCGGGTAAAGAACCCGAGCGCGGTGAAGAACAGTTCGAGCTGGTGGCGCAGGGCGTGCAGCATGGCGCGGGCAGCGGTGCGGGGGGCGTCAGGCGCGTTCGCTGACGCCGGCCGAGGTGAAGCTTGCCATCTCGCCCAGGAAATTCACCGCCGCCTGGACCAGCGGGAAGGCCAGTGCCGCGCCGGTGCCCTCGCCCAGGCGCAGGTCGAGCGCCATCAGCGGTTCGACGCCCAGATGGGCGAGCTGGACGGTATGGCCGGGCTCCTGCGAGCGGTGGGCGAACACGCAGTAGTCGAGCACCGTGGGGGCCAGCGCGTGAGCGGCGAGCAGGGCGGAGGTCACGATGAAGCCGTCGACCAGCACCACCATGCGCTTTTCCGCGGCGCCCAACATGGCGCCGGCCATCATTGCGATCTCGAAGCCGCCGTACTCGGCCAGTGCGTGGCGGGGTTCGCGGTGTGCGCCACCGCGCGCCACCGCGCGGGCGAGCAGGTCGCGCTTGCGGGCGAGCCCGGCGTCGTCCAGGCCGGTGCCACGACCGGTGACCGTGGCCAGATCGGCGCCGGTCAGGCAGTGGGTGAGCAGCGAGGCGGAGGCGGTGTTGCCGATGCCCATCTCGCCAAAACCCACCAGGTTGCAGCCGTTTCCGGCCAGGTCGTGGGCGAGCTGGCGGCCGCGCGCGAGCGCCTGGTCCACTTCGGTGGTCGTCATCGCCGCGGTTTCGAGATAGTTGCGGGTGCCCGGGCCGATCTTGGCGGCGACCAGGCCGGGACGCGGGCCGAAGTCGTGATTCACGCCGGCGTCGACCACGCTGAGGCCGAGGCCGAGCTGGCGGCAGAAGACGTTGATCGCCGCGCCGCCGGCGAGGAAGTTCTCCACCATCTGCCAGGTGACTTCCTGCGGGAAGGCCGAGACGCCGGCGCGGGCGGCGCCGTGGTCGCCGGCGAATACCACGATGTGCGGCTGGTTCAGTGCCGGCGTTTCGCTGCGCTGGATCAGGCCGATCTGCAGTGCGAGCGCCTCGAGCCGGCCGAGTGCGCCAGGGGGTTTGGTCTTCTGGTCGATACGCCGTTGCAAGGTGTCGCGCAGCGCAGTGTTGCCGCCGATGGGCTGGATGTCCGTGACCATGCCGTTCCCCGAGAATGAGTGAGCGCGCGGGATACTAGCACGGACCACCGTCGAGGCCGGGGGGTACTGGCGAGGGGGCGCTGGCGAGGGGCAAGCAAGGCAAGGCGCTCCTCGCTGGCGCGCCAGCGCGTAGCGGCCGTCGGAATCGCTCAGGCCGATGCGGCGCGTGCGCCGTTGGCCGTGGCTGCGCGCAGGCCGCGGCGCTCCTTGATCGCGTACATCATCTTGTCGGCCGACTTGAGCAGGTTGGTGATGTCGGTGCCGTCCTCGGGGTAGAGCGCATAGCCCACCGAAACACCAATGTTCACGCTGTGTTCGCCAAGCTTGAACGGGCGGGTGAGCTCGGCCTCGATCTTGTCCATGACCCGGCTCACGTCTTCGATGTCATAGGCATCCTCCAGCACCAGCACGAATTCGTCGCCACCCAGCCGGGCGACCGTGTCTTCCTGCCGGACGACGCCGCGCAGCCGCCCGGCGATTGCTACCAGCAGGTCGTCGCCGACCGCATGGCCGAAGCTGTCGTTGACCGGTTTGAACTTGTCGATGTCGGCCAGTAGTAATGCGATGCGGGCGTTGTGGCGCGTCGCCCGGACGATGCCATGTTCGATCCGGTCGTCCAGTAGCAGCCGGTTGGCCAGACCGGTGAGCGCGTCGTGATGGGCGACGTGGCGCAGGCGTTCCTCATTGGCCTGCAACTGGCGGTTGGCTACCTCGAGTTCGTGGGTGCGCTGGGCCACCCGCTGGGCAAGCTGCTGCTCGGACTGGCGCAAGGTGTCCACCAGGCGCGCCTGGGCGGCGAGCGCCTCGCTCTGGGCGCGGGCCTTGTCCCGCCGCAGGGAGTTGATGATGTTGGCGAGACCGAAGGAGAGCAGGATCATCTCCAGCGCGGAGCCGATCTGCATGGCGTAGGCGGTGAGGAAGTTACCTGGCAGCCAGTTGTGGTAGCGCGCCGCCAGGACCGCGGTGCCGGCGAGCACTGCCGTCCACGCCAGCAGGTAGATCGCCGCGCCCGCCACCCGCCGGGTCCAGCAATACAGGCCGCTGGCCACCGCGGTCAGCGCGAAGAGCATGCCGAACAGCGTCAACAGTTGCGCGACCACGGCGTAGGGGGCGAAGAAGCTCGCCACCGCGAGTGTACCGAACAGCACTGCGAACACGATCAGCCCCCAGTCGAGCGCGCGGGCATGGTTGTAGGTCCGCAGGAAGGCGCGGGCGAACAGCGCGCTGAAGGCGCCGCTCACGGCGAATCCGACCACCATCGCAAGGTGTCCCCACAGCGTCGCCGCTGGCCACAGGAACTGGTTGCCAAAGCCGTTGTAGGACACCTGCCCGACGAGCATGCCGGCCAGCATCAGCACGTAATGCACGTACAAGGGGCTGCGCACCGAACTGAAGATCAGCAGGTTGTAGAGCAGCAGCGCCAGCAGGGCGCCGTAGTACATCGCCAGGACCGAGTAGGTGCGCAGGTTGTGTTCGTCAAAGGCGGCCGGCTCCCACAACACCAGCGGGGTCAGCAGCGAACCTTCGGATTCGATGCGCAGATACACGCTGCGGGTTTCGCCTGGTGCGAGAGTGAGCGGGAAGACCGGGTTGCGATGGGCGATCTCGCGCACCGTGAAGGGTAGGCGGTCGCCCGCGCGCAAGGGCTGGGTGGCGCCCTGGTCGTAGAACTCGACGCGGTCCAGCGCCGGGTAGGCCAGTTCCAGCAGCCATCGCCGCGGCGCGGCGCCTTCTGGCGCGCGGATGTGCAGCCTCAGCCAGTGGGCCGCGGCGGAATACCCGAAGCCGATGTCGCCCGACTTCACCGCGACCTGCTCGAAGTGGCTGGCGAGGGCGGGGTCGCGCACTTCGGCGATGCCGAGCGCGTGCGTGGCGTCCACCAGCACTCGGGCCTCGGCGACGATCCGCAGCGAGCGATCATCCGCATCCAGCACGACGACGTCCGCCCCGCTTGCCGCCGCCGATGGCACGGGGCCACCGGCGAGCATACAGCAGGCCAGCAACAGCATTCGTACAAACCCGGCGAAGCGGCGGCCTGGCCATGTCATCAGCAGTCTTCCCGTATGCCGGCGTCCGTGCGCCGCCCACTCGACGATTGTTTGCCATCATATAGCGGCGGCAGGCGGTATGGCTGTGAAGGATTCGGCCTCATGCCCCAAAAAGAGGCGCCATCGAGGGGCGTGCGACGAACGGGCGCGGCGCATCCCCCGTGCTCGCCCGAATCGTGAGGGCGACGCCGCGACGGATTGCGACGAACTACTTGAGCCGCAGCGGCAGGCCGGCCGCGACGAAGCTCACCACATCGGCGAGCGCCGCCACCGCCTGATTGCAGCGGCCGGCCTCGTCGCGGAACAGGCGCCCCAGTGGGGTGTCCGGCACCAGCCCCAGCCCCACCTCGTTACTCACCAGCAGAATTTCGCCGGGCAGTCGGGGCAGCACCGCCAGCAACTCGGCGCGCTCGTCCTCCAGCGCCTGCGGCACCCGGGGAGGCAGTCCGGGCGGGGGCGGATCTTCCATGTCGGCAGGCGATGCAGTGAGCAGGTTGGTGAGCCACAGGCTCAGGCAATCGACGATCACGCAGCGTGTGGCGGTGGCCTCGTGCTGCAGCGCCTGGGCGAGCTGGCGGGGGCGCTCCACGGTACGCCAGTGGGCGGGGCGGTCGGCACGGTGGCGGGCGATACGTTCGGCCATTTCGGCGTCCAGCGCTTCGGCGGTGACGATCACGCTGACGGCAAGCCCGCTGTCGGCCGCCAGCCGTTCGGCCAGGCGGCTCTTGCCCGAGCGGGCGCCGCCGAGGATGAGATGCACGGTCATTGCGGCCTTGTGGCGAGGCGGTGCGGCATGGATCGGGATGCCTGAAACGCGCTATCATCCAGGCCCCGCGACATCGCGGCGAACCGGCACAAGGCCGATCGCTGGAATGGGCGGGAACGTGTTCAGGTGCCCGAAGGCGGCTCGCGCCGGAGGGTTAAACGGGAAACAGGTGCGCGCGAGGGTATCACACCCGCCCGCAATGCCTGTGCTGCCCCCGCAACGGTAAGTGGACGCAAGTCGCATCACGACGCCACTGGGCCTCGCGCCCGGGAAGGCGATGCGCCGAGTCCGACGGTCGAGCACCCCGTCGGCACAGTCCGCAAGCCCGGATACCGGCCGGAACACCAATTGGGCGAAGGTGCCGCGGGGTGGCGGTGGTCGGCGAGGCGGCGGTGCGTCCGGCGCATGCTCATCCCCCATCCGCGGACTCTCGGTTCTAGGCATGGGCATCACGTGTTCGCGGGGACGCTGGACGTGATGGGGAGCACACAACAATGAAATTCCGTTTGTCATGTACGGCGCTGGCGGCCGCGGTTGCGCTGCCGGGCCATGTGGCGCAGGTTGCGGCCCAGGATACGGTGGGCGAGCCGGTCATTGTCACCGCCACGCGCCAGGCGCAGCGCGCCAGCGAGGTCTTGTCGCGGGTCGAGATCATCGACCGCGACGCCATCGACCGGTCGGGGCAGGCCACCCTGATCGACTTGCTGCGCACCCAGCCGGGCCTGCGCGTCACCGCCAACGGCGGGGCCGGCTCGAACGCGAGCATCTTCATTCGTGGCGCGGAGTCGCGCCACACCCTGCTGCTCATCGACGGCATGCGCGTGGGGTCGGCGAGCAGTGGGCAGGCGACTTTCGAAGCGATTCCGCTGGCGATGATCGAGCGCATCGAGATTCTGCGCGGTCCGGCCAGCGCGCTGTATGGTTCGGAGGCGATCGGCGGGGTGATCCAGATCTTCACCCGCCGCGGCGCGCCGGGCTTCCATCCGGAAGTGTTTGTCGGCTACGGCAGCGAGAACACCGTCAAGGCCGACGCATCGCTCGCCGGCGGCAGCGGGCGCTTGCGCTACAACCTGACGCTGGGTCAGGACCGCACCGATGGCTTCAACTCCAAGCGCGATCCGGCCTACTGGACCACCGCCTGGAGCAACTCCTACGACCCCGACAAGGACGGCTTCCGCAACCGCTTCGTCAACGCCTCGGCCTCGGTCGGCTTCCGCGAGCGCGACGAGGCCGGCATCAGTCTCTACCACTCCGACGGGCGCAACTGGTACGACGCCAACAACACCTTCGACTCGTATCTCGACAAGCGTCTCGAGGCCTTCAGCGGCCACCTCACCAACCAGCTCAGCGACAACTGGAAAAGTACCCTGCGGCTCGGACGCAGTACCGACAAGCTGCGCAACTACGCCGATGCCGGCGCGCCCAACGTGTTCGAGACCACCCAGACGCAACTCGTCTGGCAGCACGACATCCGCCTGCCGGTGGGATCGCTCATGCTGGCCTATGATTACGTGAAGGCAGAGGTCGACGGCACCACGCCCTACACCGTCGATTCCCGCACGGTGAAGGCTTTCCTCGCTGGCTGGACGGCGCGCCTGGGGGCGCACAACCTGCAGGTCAACCTGCGCCGCGACGACAACTCGCAGTTCGGCGGCAAGACCACCGGGCTGTTCGCCTACGGCTACCAGCTGTCCCGCCAGTGGAGCGTGCATGGCAGCATCGCCAATGCCTTCAACGCGCCGACCTTCAACCAGTTGTACTGGCCGGATACCGGCTTCGGCGGCGGCAACCCCGATCTGCGTCCGGAGCGCGCGCTCAACCGCGAGATCGGGCTGCGCTGGGACGGGGACATGCAGGGCGTGGAACTGACGTACTACAACAACCGCGTGCGCGACCTGATCTCCGGTTGGCCGCCGGCCAACGTCAGCCGCGCGCGGCTCGAAGGGGTGGAAGCCTCGTATCGCGTGAGTCTGGCCGGTTTTGAGGTGCAAACCGGTTTCGACCTGCTCAAGGCGGAGGATGAGAACACCGGCCGCCGGCTGCAGCGCCGCGCCCGTCAGGCGGCCTTTCTGCGGGTGGATCGTGCCGATGGCAACTGGCACTACGGTTTCGAGCTGAACGGCCAGGGTTCGCGCTTCGACAATGCCGCCAACACGGTGCGCCTGGGCGGCTACGGCCTGCTCGACGCCTATGCTCATTACCGCTTCGCGCCCGATTGGCGGCTGGAGATGCGCGCGAGCAACCTCCTCGACAAGCAGTACGAGGTTGCGCGCGGCTACGCCACCCAGGGGGCGGCGGTGTTCGTCGGCGTCCGCTACGCGCCGGGGCGCTGAGCATGCCCGTGGCGCCGGCCACGGGTTGAGCCGGATTCACGAAAAGGCTTGCCGATGTCACTGAGTTCCCCGATCGAAGGCCGCGACCATCCCGGCACACGGCATGCCAGTGGCGCCCGCCCGGAACTGCGGCGTGCGCTCGTGGTGATCTGCGGGCTCGTCGTTGCGGGGTGGAGTGCCTTCATCTGGGCCTTGATCAGTGGCGACGTGGAGGTGACCCCGGGCGATGCGCTCGCCGCGGTGCTCGGCCGCGGCGACGGGCTGGGGGCGGACGTGGTGCGCCACCTGCGCCTGCCGCGCGCGGTAGCAGTGTTCGCCTGTGGCGGGCTGCTGGCCATGGCCGGGGCGTTGATGCAGGTACTGCTGCGCAACCCGCTCGCCGACCCCTACGTGCTGGGGATTTCCGGCGGGGCGGCGGTGGGCGCGCTGGGGGCGATCCTGCTCGGTGCGACCGGCGTGTGGGCCGACACGGCGGCATTCGGCGGCGCATTGGCGGCCATGCTGCTGGTGTTCGGGCTGGCCCACGGCGACGGTTCGTGGACCCAGACGCGGCTGCTGCTTACCGGTGTGATCGTGGCTGCCGGCTGCGGTGCGGCGATCACGCTGATGCTCTCGCTCGCGTCGGACACCCGGGTGCAGTCCATGCTGTTCTGGCTGATGGGCGATGCCAGTGGCGCGCGTCGTCCATGGCCGGCGCTGTTCGTGATGGGGGTTGGCCTGCTGGTGGTGCTGCCGTTCGCCCGCGACCTCAACGTGCTCACCCGCGGCGAGGCCAATGCCCGGGCGCTGGGCGTGCGGGTGGAGCGCCTGCGCTACCTGTTGTACCTGCTGGCCTCGTTGCTCACCGCCACCGCGGTGACCTTGATCGGCTCGGTGGGCTTCGTCGGGCTCATCGTGCCGCACCTGGTGCGTTTCGTCATCGGCAATGACCAGAGGCTGCTGCTGCCTGCCGCGATGCTTGCCGGCGGCAGCCTGCTGTTGCTCGCCGACACCGCGGCGCGCACCCTGATCGCGCCGGTGCAACTACCGGTCGGGGTGCTCACCGCCCTCATTGGCGTGCCCTTGTTCCTGTTCCTGCTGTCGCGCCGTCCGCGCTGAATCCGCCCATGCTGCGCGAACCCCCCGCTGCCCTGTTGTCGGTCGAAGGCCTGGCCTTGCAGGTGGGCGAACGCTGGCTGTGCTGCGAGTTCAGCCTGGAATTGCGCCCAGGTGAGTGCCTGGTGCTGCTCGGTCCGAATGGCGCCGGCAAGACCACGCTACTCCACACTTTTGCCGGCTTGCGCGCGGCCACGGTCGGCAGGCTGCGACTGGCAGGGCGCAACCTGGCGGCATGGGACCGGCGGGCGCTGGCCCGCTTCCGCGGCCTGCTCACCCAGCAGCAGCCGGATCACTTCTCGTCCTCGGTGCTCGAAACGGTGCTGGTGGGGCGCCACCCCCACCTCGGTCGCTGGGGCTGGGAGGGGGCTGTCGACCGGGCGATTGCGCAGCAGGCGCTGCATGACGTCGGGCTCGACGGCTTCGAAGGACGCGACATCCTGACGCTGTCCGGCGGCGAGCGCCAGCGCGTGGCAATTGCCGCGCTACTGGCGCAGTCGCCGCAGCTGATGTTGCTCGACGAGCCAACCAATCACCTCGACCTGCATTACCAGATCGCGACGCTGGAATTGCTCGGCCGGCTGGTGCGGGAAGGGCGCGGGGCGGTCATGGTGTTGCACGACATCAACCTCGCCGCACGCTACGCCGATCACGTGATCCTGCTCGACGGCCGGGGCGGCGTGCTGGCGGGCACCCGGCGCGAGGTGTTGCGCTGCGACACCCTGAGCCAGGCCTTCGGACACCCGATCCGGCGGATTGACGACGAAGATCGCGTATTCTTCGTTCCCGCCTAGGCGCGCAAGCGCCGTTGCCACCGAGTGCCAGCATGTCACGATCCGCCGCCGTTCCCCCACCGTCTTCCGCGCCCGCGCCGGATGCCTCGTCCCGCGCGCAGCCCGACACATTGCGCGAACCCGCCCCGGCGCTCGCCCACGCCCGCCCCGGCCCGCGTCCGGGCTGGGTATACCTCGTGGGCGCCGGCCCGGGCGACCCGGAGCTGCTGACCTTGCGGGGCGCCCGCCTGGTGGCGGGGGCGGATTGCGTGGTCTACGACAACCTGGTCAGCCCGGCAATCGTCGACCTTGCGCCTGCGGCGGCCAAGCGCATCTACGTCGGCAAGAAGGCCGCCGACCACACGCTGCCGCAGCGCGAGATCAATGCGCTGCTGGTGCGTGAGGCGCGTGCCGGCAAGCGCGTGGTACGCCTCAAGGGCGGCGATCCGTTCATCTTCGGCCGTGGCGGCGAGGAGATGGAGACCCTGGTCGAGGCCGGCATCGACGTCGAGGTTGTGCCCGGCGTGACCGCCGCCGCGGGTATCGCCGCCTACGCCGGTATTCCGCTCACGCATCGCGATCATGCCCAGTCGGTGGTGTTCACCACCGGTTTCCTCAAGGACGGGGCGCTCGACCTGGACTGGCCGATGCTCGCGCGCCCCGGCCAGACGCTGGTGATCTACATGGGGGTGTCGCGGCTGGCCGAAATCTGCGCGCAACTCGTCGCCCACGGCCTGCCGCCGGAAACGCCGGCCGGCGTGATCGAGCGCGGCACCACCGCCCGCCAGCGGGTTGCCGTGGCCGACCTCGCCACCTTGCCGCAGGCCGTCGCCGCCAGCCACATCCGCCCGCCCGCACTCACTGTGGTGGGGGGCGTGGTGGGGCTTTACCCCAAGCTTGCGTGGTTCCGCCCCGATCCCGCCGAGCCCGCGCCGCACCCGCCGCACGCGGGATGCACGGCCGTGCATCCGTCCGACGGCGATTGAGATCGCGTCATGGGAGTCGCAATGAGTAGACCACATGATCAGGCGTTGCGCTGCCCGGCGTTGTTCGTCGCCGCGCCGGCCTCCGGCCAGGGCAAGACCACGGTGACCGCGGCGCTGGCGCGGCTGCATGCCCGCCAGGGGCGGCGGGTGCGGGTGTTCAAGTGCGGGCCCGACTTCCTCGATCCGCAGATCCATACCGTGGCCAGCGCCGCGCCGGTGTACAACCTGGACCTCGGCATGTGCGGGGAGACCGATGCGCGCTGGCGGCTGAGCGAGGCCGCCAGCAGGGCCGATCTGATCCTGGTCGAAGGGGTGATGGGCCTGTTCGACGGTGAGCCCTCGGGGGCCGACATTGCCATGCTGTTCGGCCTGCCGGTGATGGCGGTGATCGACGCCCGCGCGATGGCCCAGACCTTTGGCGCGGTGGCCCATGGACTCGCCCACTACCGGCCCGGCCTGGCGTTTTCGGGGGTGTTGGCGAATCAGGTGGGCAGTGCGCGACACGCCGATTTGCTGCGTGGCGCACTGCCACCGGGCATGCGCTGGTATGGCGCGCTTGCCCGCGATGCCGCGGCGGCCCTGCCGGAGCGCCACCTTGGCTTGCTGCAGGCGGCCGAAATCGACGACCTTGCGCTGCGACTGGACCGCATGGCCGATGCCCTTGCCGCCACCGGCGCGGGCGAACTTCCGCCGCCGGTGGCCTTTCCACATGCGCCGCCGCCTGCGCACGTGGACAGACCGCTGGCCGGGCGTACCGTGGCGATTGCGCGCGATGCGGCCTACGGCTTCATCTACCCCGCCAATCTCGACACCCTGCGCGCCTTGGGCGCACGTCTCGCGTTTTTTTCACCGCTGGCTGGCGAACCGGTGCCCGAGTGCGACGCCTTGTGGCTACCGGGCGGCTACCCGGAACTGCATGCCGCGCAACTGGCCGGGCAGACCGAGCTGTGGCGGACGCTGCGACGCCTGGTCGAAGCGGGGCGGCCGGTGCTGGCCGAGTGCGGCGGCATGATGAGCCTGTTCGACAAAGTGGTGGACAAGGACGGCCGGGCGCATGATTTCGCGGGGGTGCTGCCCGGGCGGGCGGTGATGCAGCCCCGGCTTGCCGCGCTCGGCACCCAGTTCGTCAGCCTCCCCGAGGGGCGGCTGGGCGGACACACATTCCACTATTCCCGCACCGAGACCGACCTCGCGCCGCTGGCCCACGCCGAACGCCAGGACGGTGGCAGCGGCGAGCCGGTGTATCGCCGGGCACGCCTGACCGCCTCCTACGTGCACCTCTACTTTCCGTCCAACCCCTTGGCGGTGGCGCGGCTGTTGTCGGCGGAATGACGGGAGGGGGGCGTGGCCGGCGGGGTCGCCATCGGGCCGTGCACTGCGCATGACGCCACGATCCGGCCACCCACCAGGTGGTCGGCGATCACGCGGTCGAGTGCGACGGCGTCCAGCCGTCCGTACCACACGCCCTCCGGATAGACGATGAGCAGCGGGCCGAGATTGCACGGGTACTGGCAACCGGTCTGCAGCGCCATCACGCCGTCCTCGCAGCGCAGCAAGCGGTGTTCGCGCAGCCTTTGGTCCAGGTGCTGCCACAGCGCGCCGGCCCCCAGCGCGGTGCAGCGCGGCCCGGTGCAGAGCAGCAGATGACGGCGGTGGGGCGGAACGTCCGACCAGGCGACAGGGTCGTGCGCCCAGCGCGCGCTCACCGTGGCCGCTACATCCTCGCCGGCGACGTGCTCGCGCAAGGCTGCGGCGGCGGCATCGGCGGCCCCGGGCAAGCTGCCCAATGCCGGCGCGAAGTGGATCTCGGGCGGTGGCGCATCGGCCGGCCGGGCATGCCGCCAACGCATTGCCACCTTGTGCAACCAGCGTTCCAGCGCCGGGTCGGCCGGCACGAAAACCGGCAGCACCACGATCCGCGGGGCGTTGGCGCAGGTATCGAGCGCGTCGTTCAGCGACGGAGCAGCGCGGTCGACAAAGGCGCCGACGATCTGCCAGTCGGGCAGGTGGGTGCGCAGTCGCGCCACCAGCGCGGACAACTCGTCGGCGGCGGCATGGCCGCCGTAGTGTCCGCGCGTCAGGACGATGGCGGCGGCGGTGTTTCCCGAGCGGGTCGGGGGTGCGGGGAGGGTGGGGTGTTCCGGGTGTTCGGGGGACACCGGCCGTCCTTCGGGTGGGGTAGGGTGGGCGTCATTCATCGGGCAGGAAGTCGATGCGGGGTTTGCCGTTGGCCGGGTGGCGCGAGACCTCGGCGCGTACGTGGTACACCGCGCGCAGGCATTCGGGGGTGAGCACGTCGGCCGGTGGGCCCGCGGCGGCGATGCGTCCGCCGTCGATCAGGTACAAGCGGTCGCAGTAGTGCGCGGCGAGGTTGAGGTCGTGCAGCGCGATCACCGCCGTGACGCCCAGGCCGCGGATCAGGCGCATGATCTCGAACTGGTAGCGCACGTCGAGGTGGTTGGTGGGTTCGTCCAGCACCAGCATGCGCGCTTGCTGGGCCAGGGCGCGGGCGATCAGCACCCGCTGTTTCTCGCCGCCGGAAAGGCTGGCGAAGTCGCGCGCGGCCAGATGGGCCGCGCCGACGCGTGCCAGTGCCTGTTCCACCACGGCGCGATCGGTGGCGTTGTCGCCGTCGAATACGCGCTTGTGTGGGTTGCGGCCCATGGCCACGACTTCATCCACGTTGAAGGCGAACTCGCCGGTGTTGTCCTGGGCCAGCACCGCCATGCGGCGGGCGTTGTCCAGCGCGGACAGGTGCCAGACGTCGTCGCCGTCCACCGTGGCCGTGCCGGCGAGCGGCCGCAGCACACGGTAGATCATGCGCAACAGCGACGACTTGCCGCTGCCGTTGGGGCCGATCAAGCCCACCAGCTCGCCACTTTCGGCATGCAGCGAGACTTCGTCGACAATGTGCGCGGCGGCGCTGTGCCAGCTCAGGTCGCGCACCTCCAGTCTCATCGCCCGGCTCCCGGCGGCAACCCCTGGCGACACAGCAGCCAGACGAAGAAGGGGCCGCCGAGCAACGCGGTGATCACCCCTACCGGAATTTCCACCGGCATGAACACGGTGCGCGCGAGCGCATCCACCCAGACCAGGAAGATCGCGCCGATCAACGCCGCCACTGGCAATACCCGGCGGTGCTCGGCGCCCACCAGCATGCGCGCGACGTGCGGAATCATCAGCCCGATGAAGCCGATTGCGCCACTCACTGCCACCATCACCCCGGTGAGCAGCGACACCACCAGAAACAGCCCGCGTCGCACGCGGGTGGTGTCCACGCCCAGGGTGGCGGCGGTCTCGTCGCCGCCCAGCAAGGCGTTGAGCGCGCGCGCCTGCAGCCGCAACCAGCCGATGCCGAGTGCCAATGCCAGGGCAGGCAGGCCCAGATCGCGCCACTGTGCGCCGGCCAGGCTGCCGAGCAGCCAGGTCAGCACCGAACGCGCCAGTTCGCGCTGTTCGGCGGTGAGGGTGATGAGGCTGGTGATGCCGGCGAGGAAACAGCCGATGGCGACACCGCCCAGGATCAGCCGCGGCGCCAGCAGGCGGCCGTTGGCATGGGCCAGCAGATATACCAGTAGGCAGGCCGAGAGTGCGCCCAGAAAGGCCCCCAGCGGCAGGGCGTGTGCGCCGGCAAAGCCCAGCACGCCCCAGGCGAGTACGCTGACCGCGCCCACCGAGGCCCCGGACGACACGCCGAGCAGATAGGGGTCGGCAAGCGGGTTGCGCACCATGGCCTGCATGGTGACGCCGACCACCGCCAGCCCGGCGCCGACCAGTGCGGCGAGCAGCACGCGTGGCAAGCGGATCATCCAGACAATGTTGTGGTGGGCGCTGGCATCGACGCTCACCGGCAATCCCAGCCGCGCGGCCAGTTCGCTGCCGGCGATGGCCCATACCGCGGCGGCGGAAATGTCCGCCGGCCCCAGGGTGATGCTCCAGGTCAGCGATACCACCAGGGCCGCGGCGAGCGCGCCAAGCAGCACGGCCACACGCGGGCGTGGGGCGGCCATCGCGAGCCGGGCGGCAGGTGGGGCGAGCGCGTCCGCGGTGCCAGCGCGCGGGCCGTTCATGGCTGCCCTGCCGGCGGGGGGGCGAAGCGTTGTGGATGCAAGGCTTGGGCAAGGCTGCGGGTGCGCGCGACGTTGCGCGGGCCGGGCGTGGCCTCGGCATAACTCAGCACCACGAAGCGGCGCTCGCGGATTGCGGCGAGGTCGGCCAGTTCCGGCTTGGACAGCAGGAAGGCGATCTTGCCGTCGGCATCGGGCTGGTCGTAGTCGATGATCACGATCAGCTCCGGGTCGCGTGCGATCACGTCCTCCCAGTTGGCCGGCGACCAGCTGCTTGGGATGTCGGCAAAGATGTTGTCGCCGCCGGCCGCCTCGATCATCGCGTGCGGCATGGCGAAGCGCCCGGCGGTGTAAGGGATGGCCTCGCCGCTGTCATAGACGAAGACGCGCGGGCGAGGGGTGGCGCCGGCCACCGCGCGGCGGATCGCGTCCAGTTCGGCGCGCTGTCCGGCAACCAGCGCCTGGGCGTGTGCTTCGATGCCGAAGATGCGCCCCAGCGCGAGCAGGTCGCTGAAGGTGTCTTCCAGCGCCACGCCCGCCCGCGCGCCGATGCGGATGCACGATTCGGTGAGGACGTAGGACTGGATGCCGAAGCGCGCCAGCGCCTCGGGTGTCACCCCGCCTGCGGTAAAGCCGTAGTTCCAGCCGGCGAAGACGAAGTCCGCCTCGGCGGCGAGGATGGCCTCGAGGTTCAGTGTCTTGTCCGACAGCAGCGGTAACCTGACGAGCAGCGGCCGGTACTCGGGGGCGATCGCCTTGGCCGCGTGTACGCCGCTGTAGCCCACCAGGCGGTCGCTCAGGCCGAGGGCGAGGAACAACTCGGTGATGTTGACATCGTGGGTGATGGCACGCCGCGGCGGGACGTCGAAACGCACTGCCTCGCCGCAGACGTCTACCTCCACCGATGCGCGCACGGCGTCCGCTTCCGCGCGGGCCGTGCCGGTGGGCGTCGCCTGCGAGGGGGGTTCGGGCGTGCAGGCGAGCAGCAGCGGGGCGAGCAGCAGGGCCGCCAAGCGCAGCTGCGGGTGGGTTAGGAGGAGGGGGGCGGGCATGGCGATCAGAAGCGCAGGTCGGCGACCAGCTCGACCCGGCGCGCTTCGCTGAGCAAGGCCTGGGTGCTGCCGTAGGCGGCGGTGGCATACACCTTGTCGCCGAGGTTGCGCAGGTTCACGCGCAGCGTGGTGCGTGCGTCGAGCTGCCAGGCCGCGGTCGCGTCGAACACCGTGTAGCTTGCCAGGGTGATGGAATTGGCGTTGTTGGTGTAGCGCTTGCCCACGTGGCGCAGGCCCATGCCGACTTCCCAGGCGGCCGGGCGGTAGGTGACCCACAGGTTGGCCAGCCGCTCCGGCACGTTGGCCGGGGTATTGCCGCGGCGCGAGACGCCACCGGCTTCCACCAGTCGGTCGAAACGCGCGTTCAGCACGGTGGCGTTGGCGTCGATCTGCCAGTCGCGCGCCGGCTGGAAGCCAACCGCCAGTTCCACTCCGCGCGACGACTGGCGCCCGCCCTGGATGCTGATGGCCGGCGTGTCCGGGTCGCGGGTGATGATGTCGTTCTTGACGATGTGATAGGCCGCGAGCGTCCATTCGCCGCGTCCGCCGGGCAGGTCTTGCTTGAGCCCGACCTCGAGCTGGCGCGCCGAGGTGAGGTCGAAGTCGCGGTTGGCGAGGTTGAGGGTGGCGACCGTGGTCACCGGGTCGGATCCGGTGCTTGCCTGCGCGTACACGTTGGTGTTTGCCGCAAGCTTCAGCACGCCGCCCAGACGCAGGGCGTTGGTGGTGAAGCGCTTGTCGAAATCGGTGCCGGCCACCAACTCGCGGCGCGAGACCTCGATCCGGTCGTGGCGCAGCCCGCCCACCAGGGTGAGGCGTGTGCCGAGGTCCAGGGCGTTCTCGATGAACAGCGCATGCTGGGTGAGGTCGGTGGTGTATTTGGGCAGCGTTGCTTGGGGGCTTTCGAAACGGCCCGGGTCGAAGCCGATGGCGGGCACGCTGGAGCTGCCACCGTAAGGGGCATTGTTGGTGTGGGTGAAGTCGAGTGAAATCCACTCGTGGCCCACGACCAGGCGGTTGCTGTGGCCCAACAGCGGCGCGCTGCTGGCAAGCTCCAGGCGGTTGCCGGTCTGCTTGAGGTCGTGAAGGATTTCCAGGTAGTCGCCGCGGGCGACCTGACCGCTGGCCGGATCGAAGCGATAGTTCTCGGCGTTGCGCCAATGACGATCGGAGCGGTGGTGGTGGGCCTCGTTGCGCAGCGTCCAGTGCTCGGCGATCCGCCAGCTCACGGCTGCCTTCGCGCGATCGTCGTCAAGCGCGTACACCGCGTCAGCGACGTTGTAGTTCTGCCTGCGCAATGCGGTGACCGGACGGCCGTCGACCATCGGGGTGCCGAAATAAGCGGTCGGGCGGTCGCGCGCCACGTCCAGGTTGAGATCGATGGACACGTCGGCGTTGGGTGCGAGCTTGAGTCCGGTCATGAGCTTGCGCGTACGGTGGTCGCCGCGGTGCACCGGGCCGTCGCCGCCGGCGGCGAGGGCGTCCACCCGCAGCGCGGCGATCTCGCCCAGCGGTGCGGTGCCCCCCACGCCGACCCGATAGGTACCCCGCGAGCCGCCGCCAAGAGTCACTTCCGCCGCCGCTTCGCGGCTGGGGGCCTTGCGCACCAGGTTGAGCATGCCGCCCACCGAGCCGTCGCCATACAGCACCGAGGCCGGGCCGCGCAGAAACTCGATGCGCTCGTACCCCCAGGTGTCGGACGGATAGGACTGGGTGCCGGCAGCGGTCAGCACGCGTACGCCGCCCTCGGCCTGGGCAACCGAGTTGGTGCCGGTGAAGCCGCGGCTGGAGAAGGACATGCCGGAGCCTGGCGTGCCGATGAAGCTCAGGCCGGTGGCGCGGGTGGCGGCCTCCGACACCCGCGTGTCACCGCGTGCGCGCAGGCTGTCCGCGTCCAGTGCCTCGACGCTGGCCGGGGTGTCGCGAATCGACAGGCCGGTGCGCGAGCCGCTGCGGGTGGGCGTATCCAGGCCAAGGCCGGGCAGGGCGGGGGCCGGGGCGGTCACCTGCACCGCGTCCAGCGTGGTGACCGGGTCAGCCGCAGCCGAACCCGTGGATTGCGCCTGGGCGCTGAAGCTTGCACAGGCTGCGAGGATGGCGAGTGTGAGTCGGCAGGGTTCGAGGCGTCTGGAGGAGGTAGTCATGATGATATGAGATCGATTGTTATACGCAACATTATTGCATTTCAGGCCGGGATGTCGAGCGTTGCCTTGATCGTGCATGGCATGACCTCCGGACGTGTGTGTTCGGTCGGCATCATTCCGCTCCCGGCGATGGATGCAGTTGGGACAACGCGCACTGGGGGAAGCGGATCGCTCGAACGCTGGATCGCGGGGGCGTCGCGCGGCTGCGCTCGGACCGGGCCGGCGGATTCCTGCATCCGGTTGGCCGCGCACGGGTGGCGCGTGGCTTGCCCGCCGTGGTTTCCTGCGGCGGTATCCGGACGAAGTCTTGAATCGAATCTGGCGTTCAGGCGGTCGAACCCACACCCCGGGGCACGTACCTGGTATCGATCTGGCCGGTCTTCTGGCTCGCCTTCGTCCGGATTCCGCCGCCTTCCCGGGCATGCCCAGTGGCGTTTGGCGGTTCCGTCAGGCTTACAGCAGCGGGGGCTGCGCCGGGCTGGCTGGAACCCAAGGGTTCGCAGCGTCACCGGACTTCCCGTTTCACCCCGTCATGCGGTCGCATGCCGGGGCACCTGATCGATGCTGGCCCGAGCATACGCGATGAGCGCAAACGTGTGCAAGCCGTGGGCCGTCGCGCCACGCCCTGGTTCACCGATCCCGCCCGCGGTCGTGTCGGGCGCTTTTGCCTGGCGCCGTCCCCGGCCACCTCCCGGGACGATTGCCTGACCCATGGCCGTTGGCGTATGCTGCGCACCATTCGATCAGGGTGCCCCGGCATGCGACCGCATGACGGGGTGAAACGGGAAGTCCGGTGACGTCGGTGGCCACAGTGCCCCGGCCATTCCGGCGCAGCCCCCGCTGCTGTAGGCCTGACGGAGTCGTCATCGCGCGTATGCGCCACATGCCACTGGGTGGGAGCCCGGGAAGGCGACGACTGCCGGTGGAAGGCGAGCCAGAAGACCGGCCCGATCGATACGAAGGTAAGCGCTCCGGGGTGTGGGCGAGAACCGGTCGGAATCCGTGGGCGTCTTGCCGCCTGCAGTCTTCCACCTGTTCGACAAGCATGACGCCGCTATGCCCGATCAAATCGGTCGACATGGCGGTGCGAGTGTGTGATCGCGCCAATCCCCCTGTCCTGCTTTCCGCCAGGTGAAGTGCCGTGGGCGTCCGACGATGCTCGCGGACAGGCTTACCTAATGCAACTCACTGCACATTGCGACCCACGCTTCAATCCAGGAGATCGGATCATGCATATCGAACCCGGCATCGTCGAAGGCGGCAAAATCCTGCTCAGCTACGCCACGGCCGCCGCCGCCGTCGGCTACGGCGCCAAGCTGGTGGCCGACACCCTCAGGCGCGACGGCATCATCTCGCTGGCGCTGCGCGCGGTCATCGCTACGGCGCTGGTATTCGCTTTCTTTGAGGTGCTGCCCACGCGGGAAGTAGGCGTTTCGGAGGTGCATCTCATCCTGGGCTCGACCCTGCTGCTGCTGTTCGGCGCCGGTCCCACCGCGATCGGCCTGGCACTCGGGCTGCTGGTGCAGAGCGTGTTCTTCGCCCCGGACGATTTGCCGCAATACACGATGAACGTCACCACGTTGTTGGTGCCGCTGTTCGTGATCGCGGCACTGGCGCGGCGCATCGTGCCGGCCGACACGGCCTATGTTGATCTGCGCTACAGCCAGGTCTTCAAGCTCTCGCTGGCCTACCAGGGTGGCATCGTCACCTGGGTCGCATTCTGGGCGGTCTACGGCCAGGGCGTCGGCGCCGAGAACCTGCAAAGCGTGCTTACCTTCGGCGCGGCCTACATGCTGGTGGTGGTGCTGGAGCCGCTGGTGGATCTCGCCGTGCTGGGCGCGGCCAAGGCCTTGCACCAACTCAAGGGCAGCATCGCGGTGGACAAGCGCCTGTACGAAGCGGCGAGTTGATTCCGACCGGCGGACTCCGACCGGCGGAGTCCGCCGCGGGCTTCATTGCGGATGGCGACGCAGGTTCACCAGGCATCAGGCGCTCCAATTGACACCACGCAGCACCCTTCACCCTGAAAGCGGGATGCCCGCAGGCAGTCGGGGCGACGCATCGACCGCGTGCGCCGCGCCGCGCATCCAGGGTTGGTGCCCGGGAGCGTTGCGGCCAATGATGTCGGGCGATGGCCTGGTCATGCGCTTGCGGCCACGCCTGGCGTGCTTTACGCGAGCGCAGATACTCGCAATCTGCGAAGCCGCCAGCCGCCATGCTGCCGGTTTGATAGACCTGACCAGCCGCGCCAACCTGCAGGTGCGCGGCGTGGCCGAGGCCAACTGGCCGCTGTTGTGCGATGTCTTCGCCGGCCTGGGGTTGCTCGACGACAGCGTCGAGCGTGAGGCGCGCCGCAATCTGCTGGTTGCCCCGGATTGGAAGCCGGGCGACGACACCGAGCGCATCGCCACCGAGTTGATCGCGCGGCTCGACGAATTGCCCGATCTGCCCGCCAAGGTGGGTTTTGCCATCGATGCCGGCGCGGGGCTGCGGCTCCGCCACGACTCGGCAGATTTCCGCATCGAGCGCGGTGCGCACGGCGGCCTGATCCTGCGCGCGCAAGGCCGCGCCAGCGGGGTGGCGGTGACCGCCGCCGAGGCGGTGGACGCGTTGATCGCGCTGGCGCACTGGTTTGCCGATAGTGGTGGCCGGGCGGCCGGGCGCATGGCGCGCCATGCTGCGGCGCTGCCGGCGTGGGCCGCGGGCAGCTTGTGCCCGGCCGCCGACGCCTGGGCGATGGCGCACGAGTCCATGCCGGGGCCGCTCTTCAGCCTGCCTTTCGGGCAGGTGGCGGCCGCGACGCTGGCGCGTGCGGTGGTCGACAGCGGCGCGGTGGCGGTACGCATCACGCCGTGGCGGAAGCTGCTGCTCGAAGGCGCGCAGCACGATACCGGGGGCGGCTTGCTGGCCAGCGACGCGGCGTGCGTGGAGGCCGCATCGGCGGCCGGCTGGCGGGTGGAGGCCTGCGCCGGCGCACTGTTCTGCCCCCAGGCCAGCGTCGCGACGCGACCACTCGCCCTTCGCCTGTTGCGGCTGGCGGCCGAAGCGGGGCGGGGCATCACCGCGTTCGATGGACGGCAGTCCGGCGGCGCGGGTACCCCCCAGCGGGTGCTGCACGTCGCCGGTTGCGCCAAGGCGTGCGCTTACGCGGGCGAGGCGGCGATCACCGCCGTCGGCCGGGCGGGCGCTTTCGACCTCAGCCTACGTGAAGGGGCGGCGCCCACCCGGATCGCGGGACTCGATGCGGACGCCGTGCTCGCGCGCTGCGAGCGTGTCGTCCGGCACTGCAGCGCCTGAGCGCGCGCACTCGCAAGCAGGCTCACGATCGTCTCACCTCCGAACTCCGATTCCACCCTCGTGCCATGCCCCACCTATTCGAAACCGACGCAGCCAGCATTTATCGTCAGTCCTTCGCGACGATCCGCGCCGAAGCCGATCTCGCCCGCTTCTCGCCCGAGGAGGAGCCGCTGGCGGTGCGCATGATCCACGCCGCCGGCCTGGTCGAACTGGCGGAGTTCATTGCCTTCACGCCGGATTTCGCGGCCTCCGCGCGGGCCGCCCTGGCGGGTGGCGCGCCGATTCTGTGCGACGCCCGGATGGTGTCGGAAGGCATCACCCGCAGCCGCCTGGCCGCCGGCAACCCGGTGATCTGCACCCTGGGCGAGCCCACGGTGGCCGCACTGGCGGCCTCGCTGAACACCACCCGTTCTGCCGCGGCGCTGGAACTGTGGCGGCCCTGGCTGGCCGGCGCGGTGGTGGCGATCGGCAACGCGCCGACCGCGCTATTCCATTTGCTGAACATGCTGGAAGCGCCCGACTGCCCCCGGCCGGCGGCCATCATCGGTTGTCCGGTGGGTTTCGTCGGCGCCGTGGAGTCCAAGGCGGCCCTGTGGGCTACCCGCCCCGTGCCCTGCTGCGTGGTGCACGGCCGTCTGGGCGGCAGTGCCATCACGGTTGCCGCCATCAACGCACTCGCGAGTCGCAAGGAATGAGCCGTACGCCAACCACTCTGTCGGAGGCGGCGGCCGGCTCCTCGGTCGACACCCAAGCGCCCGGGATGCGGGCACGCCGAAGCCAGTTGCCCGACTCCGAGATGCGCGCCCAGACGCCCCCCCAGGTGTTCGATGCCACTCACGCCGGGCCCGCAACGCAACCGCAGGTCGGCACCCTGCACGGTGTCGGGCTGGGGCCCGGCGCCCAGGACTTGCTCAGCGTGCGGGCCGACCGGCTGGTGCGCGAGGCCCGTCACGTCGCCTACTTCCGCAAGGCCGGCCGCGCCGGGCGGGCGCGGCGCATCGTCGAAGGCATGTTGCGTGCGGACGTAGACGAGCTGCCGATGGAATACCCGGTGACCACCGAGATCCCGCTCGAGGACCCGCGCTACAACGCGGTGCTGTCGGCGTTCTATGCGGAGTGCATTGTGCGTCTGCGGGCGCTGCTCGAACGCGGCGAGGACGTGGTGGTGCTGTGCGAGGGGGATCCCTTTTTCTATGGCTCCTTCATGCATCTCTACACCCGCCTGCAGGGCGTGGTGCCGCTGCGGGTGGTGCCGGGCATCACCGGCATGTCGGGGGCGTGGACGGTGAGCGGCACGCCGATCACCTGGGGCGACGACACGCTTACCGTGCTCATGGCGACCCTGCCGGAAGCGGTGCTTGTCCGCCGCATTCGCGACACCGACGCGCTGGCGGTGATGAAGGTGGGCCGCAACCTAGCCAAGCTGCGGCGCGCGGTGGCGGCCGCCGGGCGTGAGGACGAGGCCTGGCTGGTGGAGTACGCCACCATGCCGGAAGAGCGGGTGACGCGGCTTCGCGACGCCGACAAGGTGACGCCGTATTTCTCGATTCTGTTGATTCACGGCCAGGGGCGACGGCCTTGAACGCGCATTCCGGGGGCGTTGCGATGAGCGGCTGGCTGGCGATTGCCGGGCTTGGTCCGGGGGCGGCCGACCTGATTACGCCCCAGGTCGCGGTGGCGCTGGCCGAGGCCACTGATGTCGTCGGTTACCAGACGTATGTCGACCGCGTTCCCGAGCGCCCCGGGCTGGCGCGGCATGCCTCTGACAACCGCGAGGAAATCGCGCGAGCCCGTCAGGCGCTGCAGTTGGCGGCCGACGGCCGGCGGGTGGTGGTGGTGTCGTCGGGCGACCCCGGCGTGTTCGCGATGGCCGCCGCAGTGTGCGAGGCGCTGGAAGCCGGTCCGCCGGCCTGGGGCGAGGTCGAGGTGCGGGTGCTGCCCGGCATCACCGCGATGCTGGCCGCCAGCGCGCGGGCCGGTGCGCCGCTGGGGCACGACTTCTGCGCCATCAATCTGTCCGACAACCTCAAGCCCTGGGCCTTGATCGAGCGCCGGCTGCGGCTGGCAGTGGAGGCGGATTTCGCCATCGCGCTCTACAACCCGCGCTCGAAGGCCCGCCCGGAAGGGTTTGCCAGGGCGCTCGAGCTGCTGCGCGCGGTGGGCGGTGACGAGCGCCCGGTGTTGTTCGCGCGTGCGGTGTCGACGCCGGAGGAGCAACTGAAGGTGGTGCCGCTGGCCGAGGCGCGCCCCGACATGGCCGACATGCGCACCGTGGTGATCGTCGGCTCCAGCCAGACGCGCATGCTGCCTCGCCCGGCCGGTGCGCTGCTCTACACGCCGCGTTCGGCGCCGGCGGGGGGGTGATGGGCCAGCCAGTCGAACACGGCGTCCACGCTGTGCACTTCGCTGCGCAGCGGCAGCACCGGCCGCGCCACCATCAGCACCGGCACACCAAGGCGGCGGGCGGCCAGCAGCTTGGCGCGCGCGCCGTCGCCGCCGGCGTTCTTGCTCACCACGCGGTCAATGCGGTGGCGCTGCAGCAGGGCAAGGTCGCCCTCGACGCTGAACGGCCCGCGGTCGACCAGCACGTGGTGGTCGGGCAGCGGAATCGGCGCAGCAGGCGGGTCGACCAGGCGCAGAACGTAGTGATGCTGCGGCTGGGCGGCGAACTCGGCCAGATGCATGCGCCCCAGCGCCAGCAGGATGCGCTGCGGCGGACCGTCCAGCGCGGTGACCGCGGCGTCGATGTCGGCCACCTGCTGCCAGCGGTCGTCGGCTTGCGCCGTCCACGGCGGACGGGTCAGGGCCAGCAGTGGCACCTGCGCGCTACGCGCTGCGGCAATGGCGTTGGCGCTCATTTGCGCGGCGAAGGGGTGGGTGGCGTCGATCAAGTGGGTGATCGCCTCCTCGGTGAGATAGCGAACCAGGCCGCCCACGCCACCAAAGCCACCCACGCGTGTGGGCAGCGGCTGAGGGCGGGGATTGCTGACCCGGCCGGCGTAGCTGAAGCAGGCGCGCAGTCCGCGTTCGGCCAGCGCGCGGGCGAGCGCGCTGGCTTCGGTGGTGCCGCCGAGCAGCAGGATGTTGGGCGAGCGTGTGGGTGGTACGGACATGGATGACGGACGCGAATCGATGTGGCTGAGCATCGTGGGCATCGGCGAGGATGGCATGGCGGGCCTTGCGCCGGCAAGCCGGGATGCGCTACGGCATGCGCAGGTGATCATCGGCGCGGCGCGTCATCTCGCGCTGCTGGAGGAGGACGCCGGGCGCGCGCAGGAGGCTGTCTGCCGCGCGGCGGAACGCATCGTTTGGCCGACGCCCTTTGCAGCCGGAATCGAGCGCGTGCTCGCGCTGCGTGGCCGGCGCGTGGTCATGCTTGCCTCCGGCGACCCATTCTGGTTCGGCGCCGGCAGCGTGATCGTCCGTCGCCTGCTGCCGGGCGAGTGGCAGGCGCTGCCGGCGCCGTCGGTGTTCAGTCTCGCCGCGGCGCGGCTGGGTTGGGCGCTGGAACAAACCCCCTGCATCGGATTGCATGCCGCAGCTTTCGCCCGTCTGCGCGCGCAGCTTGCGCCGGGGGCGCGGGTGCTGGTGCTGGTGCGTGACGGCGCCGCGGTCTGCGAACTGGCCACCTGGCTGACGGCACAGGGCTTCGGCGCCAGCACGGTGCATGTGCTGGAAGCATTGGGCGGGCCGCGCGAGCGGATGCGCAGCGTGCGCGCGGCAGACTATGCGCTGACCGACGTCGGGCACCTGGTCACGCTGGGCATCGCGGCGGAGGCGACCTGGAACGCGGCCATGCCATGTGCCGCGGGGCGGCCCGACACGCTGTTCGAGCACGATGGCCAGCTTACCAAGCGGCCAATGCGCGCGCTCACCCTGTCCGCGCTCGCGCCGCGCCCGGGCGAGCGCCTGTGGGACATCGGCGCGGGCTCGGGGGCGATCGGCATCGAATGGCTGTTGGCGCATCCGGCCAACCAGGCGATCGGCTTCGAAGTCGATCCGCGGCGTGCCGAGCGGGCACGCCGCAATGCGCTGGCGCTGGGGGCCGACCGCCTGCAGGTCGTCACCGGGCGGGCGCCCGAAGTGCTGGAAGGCCAGCCGGCGCCAGACGCGGTGTTCGTCGGCGGCGGGTTGTCCGAGGCCTTGCTGGACACCCTGTGGGCTCGCCTGGCGCCGGGCACGCGGCTGGTCGCCAATGCGGTGACCCTGGAGTCCGAGACGGTGGTGGCGCGCTGGCAGGCCACGCACGGCGGCCACCTGCTGCGGGTGGAACTGGCCGAGGCGGCGCCGCTGGGCGTCCGGCGCGGCTGGAAGGCCGCCTACCCGGTGGTGCAGTGGAGCGTGACACGATGATCGTCGCCGGTTTCGGCTGTCGCGCCGCGGCTTCGACCGCCGCCTTGCTTGCCGCCCTGGAGGCCGCGCGTGCGACCCTACCGGGCAAGGCGGTGCTCGGCGCGCTGGCTGCCCCCGAGGACAAACAGGCCCAGCTTGCGCCGCTGGCGTCCGCCCTGTGCTTGCCCCTGCTGTGTGTGAGTGCGGCTGAACTGCGCACCCAGACGACGATCACCGCCTCCCGCCACAGCTCGGACGCCCGGGGCTGTGGCAGCGTGGCGGAGGGTGCCGCGCTGGCCGCCGCCGGAGCGGGCGCGCGCCTGCTCGTCAGCCGTCACGTTTCCCCCGATCGCACGGCGACTTGTGCGATCGCCCAAGGAGAGAGTACATGACCGTTCATTTCATCGGCGCCGGTCCCGGCGCCCCCGATCTGCTCACCCTGCGTGGCCGCGACCTGATCGCCGCCTGCCCGGTGTGCCTGTACGCCGGTTCGCTGGTGCCCGAGGCGGTGCTGGCGCACTGCCCGCCGGGGGCGCGTATCGTCAATACCGCGCCGCTGTCGCTGGACGACATCGTCGCCGAGTTCGAACAAGCGCACGCCAGGGGTGCCGACGTCGCGCGCCTGCACTCGGGCGACTTGTCGGTGTGGTCGGCCATGGGCGAGCAGTTGCGCCGTCTGCGCACGCTGGGCATCCCCTACACCGTCACCCCGGGCGTACCGGCCTTCGCCGCGGCGGCGGCCAGCCTGGGGGCGGAGCTCACCCTGCCAGGCATCGCCCAGTCGGTGGTGTTGACCCGCAGCCCTGGGCGCGCCAGCGCGATGCCGGAGGGCGAGAACCTGGCCCATTTCGCCCGCTCCGGTGCCACCCTGGCGATCCACCTGTCCATCCACAAGCTCGCTGAAGTGGCCACCGAACTGGCGCCGTTCTATGGCGCGGACTGCCCGGTGGCCGTGGTGTGGCGCGCAAGCTGGCCGGAACAGCGCATCGTGCGCGCCACCCTGGCCAGTATTGCCGACGAGGTCGATGACGGCATGGAGCGCACCGCGCTGATTCTGGTGGGGCCGGCGCTGGCCGCCGAGGGCTTCGACGAAAGCCGCCTGTACGCGCCGGATTACGAGCGTCGCTTCCGTCCGCGTTCGGCCACGCTCGGGCACGGCGACGGTCCGGCCCGGGCGTGAGGCGGCCGTGGCGGATACGCTCGAACTCCACCTCATCGGCATCGGCACCGGCAACCCCGATCACCTCACGCTGGCGGCCATCCAGGCGCTGAATCGCGCCGACCTGATCCTGTTGCCGCGCAAGGGCGAGGACAAGGCCGATCTTGCCGACCTGCGTCGCGACATCTGCGCCCGGGTGCTCAGTGCCCCGGTTCGCGTGGTCGAGTTCGACCTGCCGGTCCGCGCCGCTGACGCCGACTATCTTGCCGCGGTGGCCGACTGGCATGATGCGATTGCGGCGGAATGGCGGCGCCAGATCGCGGCTCATCTGCCAGCCGGCACCGGCCGGGTGGCATTGATGGTGTGGGGTGATCCCGCGCTGTACGACAGCAGCCTGCGCATTGCCGGTCGCCTGGGCCGGGCCGCGCTGGCGCCACGGGTGCACGTGGTCCCCGGCATCACCAGCGTGCAGGCACTCACCGCCGCCCATGCGATCCCGCTCAACGATCTGGCCGCGCCAGTGCTCATCACCACCGGCCGGCGGCTGCGCGAGCGCGGCTGGCCGACCGATGCGGACACCGTGGTCGTGATGCTGGACGGCAACTGCGCCTACCGGGCACTGGACCCGTACGGTCTGCACATCTGGTGGGGCGCCCACCTCGGCATGCCCCATCAGACACTCATCGAAGGTTCGCTGGAAGCGGTGGGCGGAGAGATCGTGCGCCAGCGTGCGTTGCTGCGCGCCCGCCACGGCTGGATCATGGATGTGTATCTGCTGCGGCGCGGAGCGGCCACGCCGGGCTGAAAGGGCGCGAATCAGGCCGTCTCGAACACCGGGTGAAGCCGAGCACCATGCGTGCTACTGCCAATCGCGCCCCCTGCGCAATTTTCTTCAATACCCCGTCGTCGCGCTTCGCCACAGTGTGGGCGATGCCAACGACGGAGGTTATGAATGAGTCTTGCACTGGTGTTGCCGATGTCGGCATTTGCGCTGGCGGCGTCGATATCGCCCGGTCCGGTGAATCTGGTCTGCCTGAGCAGCGGCACACGCTACGGGGTGCGGCGCGGCTTGGGTTTCGTGAGTGGCGCGACGGTGGGCTTTCTCGTGCTGTTTGTGGCGGTGGGGCTGGGGTTGAACGCGGTGTTGCTGCGTCTGCCGATGCTCGTCGAAGGGTTGCGCTGGGCGGGTGTGGGATTCCTGTTGTATCTGGCCTGGCGGCTTGCCGCCGACAGTGGGGCGATCGAGCAAGGGACAGGGCGGATCGCGCCGGGGTTCGTGAGCGGAGCGCTGATGCAATGGCTCAACCCCAAGGCGTGGCTGGCGGCGGCGTCGGGCATTGGTGCATATACCGATGCCGCGGCGCTTGGCGAGGTGTTGCTGTTCGCCGGGCTGTACGCTCCGATCTGCTGGTTGTCGCTGAGTTGCTGGGTGGTGGCGGGGGCGTTTCTGCGCCGCCATGTGCATCGCCCGGCGGTGATGCGTGCGCTCAATCGCGGCCTCGCCGCCCTGCTGGCGGGCAGCTGCGCGTTTCTGTTGATCGATTGAGGCCGGGCGCGCGGCGGGTGCTGTGGCCCCCGTTCATTCCACGCGAGTTGCGGGCGTTCGGTACTGGCGTGGTGTTGCCGCGAGCAGGCGCTTGAAGGTGCGCTGGAAGTGGGGCTGATCGGCGAAGCCGGCGTTGAGGGCGGCCTCTGCGATGGGACGGCCGCGGCGCAATTCGCCCTGGCCGAGCTGGATGCGGCGGTTGATCAGATAGGCGTGGGGCGTCATCCGGAAGTGTCGCTTGAAGCTGCGGATGAGGTGGCCGGGGCTGAGGTCGGTGAATCGGCACAAGGTGTCGAGCGTCACTTCATCGGCGCAATGTGAATCGAGATAGGCGGCCAGGGCGCGCAGCTGCGGCGGGGCGGGCTGGGCGGCGGGACGCACTGGCAGACGCGGCAGCAGGTCGGCGAGAAAGTCGGTGAGCCGCGCCTGCTTGGCGGCGGCGTCGGGGCCGGTGGCGAGCAGGTGCTCGGCCAGGTCCACGAAGGCGGCGAAGCTTGCGGGGCAGGCCAGCACGTCGGTGCCCAGGTCCTGCCACTCGGCGTGCGGCGACAGTCCGAGCCGGTGACGCAGGGCGGCGAGCCAGGCAGCGTCCAGGTAGAGCATGTAATAGGCCCAGGGGCGGTTCTCGATCAATCCTCTCAACTTAGCACTTTGTCATTGACTTAAGATGGGACTTTCACGCGCCCAATTTCGATGCGATAATACCACTCTAACTCCTTGTTTAATATAGGCTTTTCTATGACGGCCTAAA
>JBKBMG010000020.1:0-87313 GCA_046295975.1 Rhodocyclaceae bacterium | reverse complement strand
TCGCCATCGCCGCCACCGCCTTCGTCAGCACCCTCGCCGTCGCCGGTCCCTTCGACCAGGGCATGGTCGGCGGCTCCCTCAAGAGCACCGTGCGCATCGAGAACGTCACCCAGGACAACCGCGCCACCCTCGGATACGCCTCCCAGGAACTCAACGTCGGCAGCGTCAACGGCGGCAAGGCACTCGGCTCCGTCCAGTTCAACGTGCAGGCCAAGAACATCAGCCAGACCAACCGCGCAACCCTCGGCTACGCCTCCCAGGAAGCCAATATCGGCTCCCTCAAGTAAGCCGGCCCGCGACCGGCCTGGCCGGTCGCGCCCGCTCCCCGACTGCATCCCCTCCTCTGTGCAGTCGCCGCTCGCAGGGCTTCGGCCCTGCTTTTTTTGCGTCACGCCCACGCCCCCTCTCCGCCGAAAAAAACATAGAACGCCCGCGCCTTCCACTGCGACTCACGCAGCAAGAACGCCGACAAGTGCGTCCCACCGAGCAAGGAGACAGCGATGAACACCACCCCCCAAGCCGAGCAGCAAACCGATCTGAGCCCGGAGCGGCTGCGTGCCGAGAACCAGCACTACCTGGGCAGCGGCGGCCGCAGCGAGGAGAACGCCGACCTCGGCTTCCGGCCAGCGTTCCTCGACGCCCAGACCCACCGCGTCTATCCGTCGTGCTTCCGGGACGGGCGCCCGGCGCCGTTTCACCTGCTCGATGGTCTGCCTGACGAACTGGTGGTGCTGCGCCATGCCAACGGTGCCGTGGCCCGCATCAAGGCCAGCGTGGTGTCCGGCTTCGTGCGTGCCGGCCGCTTCTTCACCCGTGACGAAGCCGCCGCGGCGGTGGCGCACTAAACCGTTCTCCGCCACATACCGACAGAAAAGTTGAACCGCCTCCCGGCCGGACTGCGACCCAGGTGATGCCGCACGGCGTCACCCGACCTCGGCGGATCACGATAAAGGAGCAAGGCCATGAACATCCGACATGCAATCGCGCCGGCCACCATCGCGCTGCTGCTCGCCACCGCCAGCACGGGCAACGCACTGGCCGCCGGCGGGCTGAGCCAGGGCGTGGTGATGGGCCAGGTGCGCAGCAACGTGGTCGTGGGCAACGTCAGCCAGACCAACCGCGCCACCCTCGGCTACGCCCGGCAGGAGATCAACGTTGGCGCGGTCAATGGCGGCAAGGTGGCCGGCAGCCTGGATCTCACGGTGTGCGTGGGAAACGTGCATCAGTCCAATCGCGCCACCCTGGGCTATTCCGCCCAGGAGACGAGCATCGGCTCGGTGAAGTGAGGACCGCCCACCCGGTGAGCGCCACCGGGCCATGCGGTTGCGATTGGACTGGGCCGGCAACGGCGCCACACCTCAGCGGCAGTTGGACTAATATCAGCACAGGAGACCGGACATGGATCTCGGACTTTCACCACACCGGGCACGCCCCTGGTCACGCCGGGACTGCCTGCGGGCATTGGCGACGTCAGGCCTGCTCGGATGGGCAGGCCGGGGCGGGGCTACCGCGCTCGCCCGCGAGCCCCGAGCCATCTCCCCCTTCCATGCCGTCGAACTCGACGGCGTCGGCGAGCTGGCCATCGTCCAGGGCGGCAGCGAATCCCTTGCCATAGAGGCCGAACCCGCGCTGCTGCCGCGCCTGTCGGCACGGGTGCGTGACGGTGTGCTGCGCTTCGACTACGGTCCCGGCGACTTCGTGACCCGCGCGCCAGTGCGCTTCCTGCTCGGCATCCGAACGCTCGAGCAGTTGGCGCTGCACGGCAGCGGCAGTTGCCTGATCGCCCGCCTCGCCACCCCACGCCTGCACGCCGACCTGAGCGGCAGCGGCAATCTTTCCATCGCCCATCTGACGGCCGACGAGCTCGTCGTCCGCCTGTCGGGCAGCGGCTCGATGAAGGTCGCCGGTACGGTGCTGCGCCAGTCGGTGGACATCAGCGGCGCGGCCGACTACCTGGGTGCAGCCCTGCAGTGCCGCGACGCGCAGGCCCGCATCTCGGGTGCCGGCCACATCGCGCTGCGGGTGTCCGGTCGGCTCGAGGCCGACATCAGCGGCAGCGGCGAGATCCGCTACCTCGGCAGCCCGGTGGTGCACCAGCGCATCGATGGCGCCGGCGCGGTTTTATCCCTGAGGTACGAGCATGACTGACGCACACGGCGCCCGATAGCCCCCGGACACAACCGGGCGCAGGCGGCGCGGAGGACAAGACGATGAGCAAGCGAGTTCACCTACACCAAGTCCACCTTCACCTGCTGGCACTGCTGCTGGTGCTCGGTGGCGCGGTATGTGCCGCCGAACCCTACGGGCGCTTCGAGGGCGCGATCAAGACCGAATGGCTGGCCGAGGGCCCCAGCCCGCGGCTGATGCGCCTGCTCGAGGACTTCGCCTTTGTCGAACCGGACGGCAAGCGCTGGATCGCGCGCGCCGGTGCGGTGGTGGACGGCGCCTCGATCCCAAGACCGTTCTGGCCGGTGATCGGCGGCCCGTTCGACGGCCACTACCGCAGCGCCTCGGTGGTGCACGACTACTACTGCGTGGAGCGCAGCGAACCGTGGGAAGAGGTACACCGCATGTTCTACAACGCGATGCGCGCGGCCGGCGTGGCCGAAGCCACCGCCAAGGTGATGTTCTACGCGGTGTGGAACTTCGGCCCGCGCTGGGAGCAGGTGAAGATGCGCGACGGCAGCGGTGAGACGGTGCGCACGGTGAGCTGGACGCCCCCCGATGATCCGGAACGGCGCGAGGCCGAAGTGGCCTGGATACTCAGCGCCAATCCCAGCCTGGAAGAAATCCAGGCCTTGTCGGCACTGCGCGGCGTGCGTTGAAAACAAGGACAAACCCGTGAAACCCGCCCGGCCGACCGCCCCCAGCCCCCTCGCCGTTGCCCTGCCGCGCAGTAACGGGCGCGAAACTGCGCCAGCGGTGCTATACCGACAGTGCCGCGCTGCCGGACACCCGCAACCGCAGCGCAGACCATGCTCCCCCAACAGGGGCTGCCGGCCAGCCCGGCACCCCCTCCAACGAACCATGCGGATCGCATCGGCCGGCGTTGCGGTCCGCGCGTCGTGCGCGCCCGATTCGACTCGGTCCACGCCGCGATCGGGACACAGGTGACATCATGAGCACAACCCCAGCCTTCGCAGCTTGTCGTGCCCGGCCCACTTTCACAGCCACGCCCACCACGTCCACTGCGCGCACGGCCGCCGTGGTGCTGGCCTGGGCGCTGGTGCTGGGCGCCCAGGCCCTGGCTCCGCGGCCGGCGAGCGCCCAGAGTGCCCGCCCAGCGCCGGAGTTGCTGGCACTGGCGCAGCAGAACGTGGACAAGATGATGGTGGTCGATTGCATGCTGCCGGGCCAGGTGCGCCGCCTTGGTACCCAGATGACCTACCTCAGCGCACGCCGCGCCGCCAAGCTGAGCGCCGAGGAATGCGGGCTGCGCGGCGGCGAGTACGTGATGTACGACCGCGCCGACCTCGCCACCGCGCTGTCGGTGTGGCTGCCGCAGGCAAACGCCGGCGACCGTGAGGCCCAGACCTACGTCGGCGAGCTCTACGAACGCGGGCTGGGCGGCGAAGCGCCGCGCTACACCGACGCAGCCGGCTGGTACCGCAAGGCGGCCGACCAGGGCCACCCCCGCGCCATGATCAACCTCGGCTTCCTCCACGAGAAAGGCCTGGGCGTGGCGCGCGATCCCGCCGCGGCGCTGGCGCTGTACCGCAAGGCCACTGGATTGGGCGATGCGGTGGCACTGGAGGGGCTGGACGCGGCACTGCGTGACGAGGAAGTCCGTCAGTTGCGCCGCGAGCTGGACGACACCCGCCGTCAGCTCGACGAAGCCCGGCGCACCCTCGAGGCCCAGCGCAGCGGTGCCCAAAGCGAGCTGCGCCGCCTCGAAGCGCAGATTACCCAAGCGCAGCAGGCCGGCGACCAGGCTGCCGCGAGCCTTCTGAACGCGCAACTGCAGCAGCGAGAAGCCGAACTCGAAGCACGTGGGCGCGAGGTGGCCGAACTCGCCGCCTCCGCCGAGCACTACCGCCGCCAGCTCGCCGCGCTCGAGTCGGAAACCGCCTCTTTGCGCGAGCAACTCGACCAGGCGCGCACCCAACTGGCCGACAGCCGCGCCGAACTGATGGCCCGCGAAGCCCGCGCCGCCGAAGACCAGACCCGCCTCGCCGCGCTGCGCGAGCAACTGGAGCAGGCACGCAAGGCCACGGGCGCCGCACACAGCGACGCGGTGCGCAACCTGGAGGCGCAACTGCGCCTGTCCGAGCGCGAGCTCGAACGCCAGCGCGAGGAAATCGCCCGGGTCGAGCGCGAGGCCCGCGACTACCAGCAGCGGCTGGCCGGCCTGGAGGCCCGCCAGCGCAGCGAGGTCGCGCCCACCGCCGCCGCGGCCGAGCCGGTGGTGGCGGTCGCCCCGCCCAGCATCCAGCTCATCGACCCGCCGGTGGTCGTCACCCGCAGCCCGGCCACGGTGAAGATCCGTGGCAACCCCACCCTGCGCGAACTCGTCGGCAAGGTCACCGCGCCGGCCGGGCTGCTGTCCTTCACCGTCAACGACGTCAGCCACAGCACTGACGCGCTGGGCATGTTCAAGGCCTCCGTGTCGCTGCAAGGCGCGCAGACGCCGGTACAACTGGTGGCGGTGGACCGCCAGGGCAAGCGCACCGCGCTGGAATTCATGCTGGTGCCCGAAACCAGCGTGGCCGCCGGGCCGACGCCCACATCGCGGGTGCCGCCCTACATCTCGGGCATCAAGTTCGGCCGCTACCACGCACTGGTGATCGGCAATCAGGACTACAAGCAGTTGCCCAAGCTCGACACCGCCATCCACGACGCGAAGACGATGGCCGACCTGCTGGGGCGCAAGTACGGCTATCAGGTCAAGCTGCTCACCAACGCCAGCCGCTACGAGATTCTTTCGGCGCTCAACGAGTACCGCAAAAATCTCGACGAGCACGACAACCTGCTCATCTATTACGCCGGCCACGGCGAGATCGACCGCGCCAACCTGCGTGGCCACTGGCTGCCCATCGACGCCGAAGCGGACAGCGACGCGAACTGGATCTCCAACGTCACCATCACCGACCTGCTCAACGCGATGTCGGTCAAGCACGCCCTGGTGATCGCCGACTCCTGCTATTCCGGCACGCTCACCCGCTCCTCGCTGGCCAATCTCGACCCCGGCGTGTCGGACGATGCGCGCACCAAGTGGCTGCAGGCCATCGTGCAATCGCGGGTGCGCACGGTGCTGACCTCCGGCGGTGTGCAACCCGTCATGGACGGCGGCGGTGGCCAGCACTCGGTGTTCGCGCAAAGCCTGATCGAGGTCTTGCGCGACAACGAAGACGCGATCGAGGCCCAGCGGGTGTACCGCGAAGTGGCTGCCCGCGTGCTCGACCGCGCCAGCCGCTTCGAGATCGACCAGCGGCCGGAATACGCGCCACTGCGCTTCGCCGGCCACGAGTCGGGCGACTTCGTGTTCGTGCCGGTGCAACTGCTGGCCGGACGCTGACTCCGCTCGAACGCCGACGCCCATCCATGACCGCACCCACGTAACGGCCGCCACGCCTCATCCCGGGGTGGCGGAGTGCGGTTTTGCGCATTATCTTTATTGCATGGGCAGCACGGGCACGTGCGGCACCGCGACCTGCCCGCAGATAATTTGAACCCCTCTCCGACTAGCTGCGACTCATGGAACGAGACACTCATGGATTTCGACAACGTAAAAGTCTTTGAGCTGTTGAAGGCGGTGGGCCAGGGAAGCGAGGCAGCCATCCGCGAGTTGTACACCACGTACAGCCGCCGGATCTACGCATTCGCCCTGCACAGACTGGGGGACCCCGGGCTCGCCGAGGAAATCGTGGTCGACACGATGCATGAAGTCTGGAAGCGGCCCGACCGGTTTCGTGGCGAGTCCAAGTTCAGCACCTGGTTGCTGGGCGTGGCCCGCTACAAGATCCTGACGGCGCAGCGCTCGAGGGAAACGGACCATGACGAGCTTGATGAGGAAATGCCTTCCGACGACGCCGGCGCATTCGATGTGCTGGCGCAGAAACAAAGACGAGAGGGCGTTCAGCATTGCATGGGCAAGCTCAGCGACGAACACCGCGAATGCCTGCACCTGGTCTTCTTCGAGGGCATGTCGCTCAAGGAGGTGGCCGAGGTCCAGTCCGCCCCCGAGAACACCATCAAGACACGGCTGTTCCATGCCCGGCAGAAGATCAAGAACTGTCTGCGCCTGCTTCTGGAACGCGAAGGCATCGACCGCTTTGGAGAGTTTGAAAAATGATTGATCAAGGCATCCGCAGGCGCTTCGAAGAGATGCTGCCCTGGTACGTAAACGGCACCCTGGAGCGCGAATCGCGCCAGTGGTTCGAAACCCAGCTCGCCACGCATCCGGAGCTGCGCTCCGAGCTCGAGTTCACCGAGACCATCCAGGCCCGGGTCCAGTCCAGCGTGCCCCAGGTTGCGCCGGAGCTGGGGCTGGACACGCTGATGTCGCGCATCCACGCCGAACGTGCCAGCGCGCCATCTCCAGCCCCGCCGGCCCGCAGTCAGGCCGCCGCCGCCACGCCCGGGCTGATGGCACGGCTCACGGCCTTTCTGGAAGGCTTCCGCCTGACCCCCGCCTTTGCCACTGCGGCCGCGGTGATCGCGGTACAGGCCGGCATCATCGGCGTGCTGGTGAGCAACCAGCCCGACACCGGCGTCGGCGACCCGGCCTACAGCGGCTTTCGCTCCGCCGGCGACGGCGTGGTGGTGACCGGCCCGCTGCTCGAGGTGGCGTTCAACGCCGACGCGCGCGAACGCGAGATCCGTGCCCTGCTGGTGGAAGTCGGCGGCATGCTGGCCGGCGGCCCCGGTCAGCTCGGCCAGTACATGGTGTATGTACCGGCCGATCGCATCGCCGACACCTTGCGGGTGCTGGAGGCCTCGTCCATCGTCGATGCCGTCGAGCTCGTGCCGGACAACGCACCGCCGCGCTGACACCGGCCCGAAGCCCCGGAGCACCCACACCAGACCGCCCGCCGGAGACCGCCATGTTGCACAAGGACGCCTGTTCGCTGCTGCCGTACCGCCTGCTGGCCACGCTGTGGCTTGTCGTCGCGCTCGCGCTTGCAGCGGGCATGGCGGCCGCCGCCCAGCCCAACACCCTGGGCGGCGAGACCCGCCGCCTGGCCCTGGTGGTCGGTAACGCCGACTACAGCTACGCGCCGCTGCGCAACCCGGTGAACGACGCGCGGGCGATGCGGCAGACGCTGGAACGGCTCGGCTTCACCGTGATCGCGGTGGAGAATGCCGACCTCCCCACCCTGCTTGACGCGCTGCGCCGCTTCAGCCTCGAGGCCCGCCGCCACGACGTGCGGCTGTTCTACTACGCCGGCCACGGTGTGCAGGTGGAGGGGCGCAACTACCTGATTCCGGTGGGCACCGAGATCGCCGGCGACGACGAAATCGCCCGCAAGGGGGCGGACATGACGCTGCTTACCGAGCAGCTCGGGCGGCTGGAGGACGGACTCAACATCCTCATCCTCGACGCCTGCCGCAACAACCCCTTCCGCGACGCCGCGATCAAGACCGCCGACGGCCGGGTGATCCGCTTCCGTGGCCAGACCCAGTCCGGCCTCGCCGCCATGGATGCCCCCAAGGGCACGCTGGTGGCCTTCTCCACCGCCCCTGGGGCGGTCGCGATGGACGGGCAGAACCAGCGCAACAGCCTGTACACCAAACACCTCATCGCCCACATCGCCACCCCCGGTCTGCCGGTGGAGCAGCTCTTCAAGCGCGTGCGCGTCGCCGTCGCGCAGGAAACCCAGCGCCTGCAGATTCCCTGGGAGAGCAGCAGCCTGATGGGCGACTTCTGTTTCATCCCCTCCGACGGCGGCCTGTGCTGAAGGCCAGCACACCGCACACCGCCCTCACCGCCCTCCGCTGCGCCCGCCCCGATCGGGCGATCACCTCCTCCTCCCCCGAAAATAACTTGAACCGGTTTTTCCGGGCCCGCGACTCATGGGACAAGCGGCACCGATCCGCCACCCCACACGAGTACCGCAGCACCGCCCCAGGAGAATCGACATGTTCAAGAAAGCCCTCTTCCTCGCTTGCCTGATGGCCACCCTGGTTGCCCGCGTGTCCTCCGCCGGCGACGTGCTCTATTACACCGCCGACCAGACGCCCGACCCGGAAGTGGTGGCGCGCATCCTGTCCGGTCCGGCCAAGGTGGTGCGCCCGGTGAAAATGCGCTCCATCCGCCTGCTCGACGAAAGCCCGACCACCCAGCAACCGGCCACGCTCGCTGCCCAGCAAGCCACCGCCCGTCCGCAGCACATGGCGGCAGCGGCGCACGACGGCCCGACCGCGCTCGGCCTGCCGGTGCAGTTCGCCTTCGGCTCGGCCGACTTGTTGCCGCAGACCATGGCCCAGCTCGATGCACTCGCCGAGGGCATTCGCCGTGCCGACCCGGAGGTGCGCATCATCGTGGAAGGCCATACCGACGCAGTGGGCTCGGCCGACTACAACCTGCGCCTGTCGGAGATGCGTGCCGCCGCGGTGCGCGCCTATCTGGTAGGCCGCCACGGCATCGCCCCCGAGCGCCTGCGCACCCTTGGCCGCGGCCTGTACGCCCCCATCGATCCGCGCACCCCGTTCGCACCGGAAAACCGCCGCGTCGAGTTCCGTGCCGACATCGGCTGAAAGCGGACCGCAATTCGACTGGCCGCCCCGCCACACTCGACTAATATCAAATCCAGGAGAACGCCATGTACCGGCTCGCCCTCGCTGCCCTCGCCATCGCCTTCCAGGCGTCGCTGTTCGCCCCGCTCCCCGCCCAGGCCGCCGACGCCGAAACCGTTGATATGCCTGAGCACATCCGCGCCAAGATGGCGCGCTACAAGTCCAAGCGCTTCGACCAGGGTTCGGGCGGCGGTTCGTCCTTCATGGATCGGCGCTCGGGTGTGGTCGGCGGCTGCGGCGGAGTGAACGTGGGCAACGTCACCAGCGGCCGCGGCGTCGGCAGCATGCCGCGCGAAGTCACGGTGATCGTCACCGGCGACGTGATCAACGCCAACAACAAGTGCAACTGAAGCGGAGGCCCCAGCCATGTCATTCACGTCACTCAAGCGCCTGTCCGTGCTGACCTGTGCCGTGTCGCTGCTCGGCGGCTGCGCGACGGTGGACACCAAGGGCCCGGTGGTCGAGGCCACCGAAACCCTCGCCAAGGGGCCGCAGCACGCGCCCTTCGTGTCCATCACCAGCTTTTCCCACGCGTTGCGCTGCATGGACGACCAGATGATCATCTATGGCGTGCGCGACTTGTCGGTACTGGTCGAAGACCTGGTGGACAAGACCGAGAAGGTCAACGCCGGCACCAAGGACATGCTGATCTCGGCGGTGTCCGACATGAGCCGGCGCAGCCGCGCGGTGCGACTGGTGACCTTCGGCGCCGACTCGGGCAACCTCGCCAACTTCCTCTACAACGCCGAGATCAAGGACGCCTACTCCGTGGTGCCGGAGTACGACATCCGCGGCTCGATCTCGCAGTTCGACGACAACGTCGCCAAGAAGCAGGTCGACGGCGCGCTGACCATCGGCCGCTTCGGCATAGGCGCCGCCTCCACGGGCGGCACCTCCATTCTCGGCCTGGATCTCACGGTGATCTCCACCCGCGACTACTCGGTGATTCCCGGCGTGACCGCGCGCAACCAGGTGGTGATCTTCAAGGAAGGTCAGGGCGTCGATGCGGAGGCCTCGCTGTCCAAGCTGGGGGTGAATTTCAGCCTCACCATGACGCGCAACGAAGGCCAGGCCCAGGCCTTGCGCACCCTCGTGGAACTGGCCGCGGTGGAGTTGTTCGGCAAGCTCAAGAAGGTCCCCTACTGGCGTTGCCTGGGCGCCGACCCGACCAATCAGGCGATCAAGAACGAGATCTACGACTGGCACTACTCCATGGCCACCCACGGCGAACTCGTGCCCTACATGCAGAAGCAGTTGCGGCTGCGCGAGTTCTACAACGGCCCGATCGACGGCCAGGTGAACGACGACTTCGTACAGGCGGTGCTCGACTACCGCGAAGCGCTCGGCCTGTCGCGCGAACCCAGCATCGACCTGGCCTTCTTCAGCGCCTACCTCAACGCCGACCACCGCGAGGTGCGCGAGCAGGTGGTGCAGCGCATGCAGCAACAAGCCACGGTGCGACCGGTCGCGGCCCAGGCGCTGCCCACGCCGCTGCAGATCTCGGTGAACGTGCCCGGCAAGCAGGGCGTCTTCCGCGCCGGCGAGGCCATCAACCTGGAGATCCTCACCAACCGCGACGCCCATGTGTACTGCTATCTGCAGGACGAGCACGCGCAGGTGCAGCGCTTCTACCCCAACCGCTTCCAGGCCGACTCCTTCGTGGCGGCCGGCAGCCCGCTGCGGGTGCCCGGGGCGATGCGCTTCCAGATCGTGGCCAACGACAAAGGCGTGGCCGAGCGCGTGGCCTGCTTCGCCACCGACGCCGACGTCATCGCCAAGCTGGCCCCCGCGATTGCCGGCACCGACTTCGAAAACCTCGCCGAGCCGTCGCTCGAACGGGTGCGTGCCGAATTCTCCCGCGTCTCCAACGGTTCCATGGCTGAGGGCTACTATCATGTCGAAATCCGCTAACCCGCCCCCGCGCCCTGGCCTCGCCGACGCGCTCGGCTCCCTGGTCCGCTGCCTTCGCAGCGCCTGGCCCACCCGCCGCAGCGATCCGGCCCAACCCCGGCCGGGCCGGTGGCCGACGCTGGGCAAGGTGAAGATGGCCGCCCTGGCAGCCGCGGCCTCCACCGCCGCCGCCGCTGGTCTCCTCGACGACGGCCTGCCCACGCGCGGTGACGCGGCGGCCAGGCCAGCGCCTGCGCTCACCGAGCCGGCCAAGGCCGCCAGCTACCAGTTGCGCTGCTGGCAATACGGCCGCCTGATCTTCGAGGAACGCAACCTCGGTGCCCCGCCGTCCGGCAGCCGTGTGGCGCTGTCCATGGCCTCGGCCAGTGGCGACGGCGCGGTCCAGGTGTTCGACATGGGCAACGCCACCTGCCTGGTGCAACAACTCAGCCAGACGGGTGCCGCGCAGCGGCGCTGAAGCCCCCATCGCCTGACCGTCCCCCGGGACGGCCAGGCGATGTCGCAAACAGCTACATCCGTGGCGCGCCAAAGACATCCGGGTAGCCGCCGACCGCTAGACTGGCTCGCACGCCGGGCAATTCCGCACGGCACTTTTCCCGCACAGCACGTCGTTCAGGACCCACCATGCCCGCTCTGCCCCAAAGCGTCATCGACTCCGCGCTCGAACAACTCGGCCAGCGCCGCCCCGACTATTCCCTGCCCCAGGCGTTCTACTGCGATGCCGACATGTTCGACCTGGACATGCGCGCGATCTTCGAACATGAGTGGCTGTTCGTCGGCATGAGCTGTGAGATCCCTGCGCGTGGCAATTACCTCACGGTAGACATCGGTCGCAACCCGGTGATCATCGTGCGCGGCGCCGACCAGGCCATCCACGCCTTCCACAACGTCTGTCGCCACCGCGGCTCGCGCCTGTGTGCGGGCACCCGCGGCAAGGTCGCCAAGCTGGTCTGCCCCTACCACCAATGGACCTACGAGACCGACGGCCGGCTGCTGTTCGCCGGCAGCGACATGGGGCCGGACTTCGATCTCAGCGCGCACCAGCTCAAGCCGGTGCACGTCAAGGTGGCCGGCGGCTTCATTTTCGTGTGTCTGGCCGAGCAGCCGCCGGCGTTCGACGCCTTCCCCGAGGCCCTGAACGAATACCTCGAACCCTACGACGTCGACAACCTCAAGGTCGCGGTGGAATCCACCCTCGTCGAGCAGGCCAACTGGAAGCTCGTCATGGAGAACAACCGCGAGTGCTATCACTGCAACGGCAGCCACCCGGAACTGCTCAACTCGCTGCAGGAGTTCGACGACACAGAAGACCCCCGCGCCACCCCGGCCTACAAGCAGCTGGTCGCCGACAAACAGGCGGCCTGGAGTGCCCAGGGCATTCCCTGGCAACTCAAGCGCTTCGGCAAGCGCAACCGCATGACCCGCACCCCGCTGCTGGATGGCGTGGTATCCATGACCATGGACGGCAAGCCCGCATGCAAGAAATTGATGGGGCGGCTGCAAAGCGCCGACATGGGTTCGCTGCGCATCCTCCACCTGCCCAACTCCTGGAACCACTTCATGGGTGACCACGCCATCGTGTTCCGCGTGCTTCCCATCGGCCCCCAGCAAACGGTGGTCACCACCAAGTGGCTGGTACACAAGGATGCGATCGAAGGCGTGGACTACGACCCCGAGCAAATGCGCAAGGTCTGGGACGCCACCAACGACCAGGACCGCCGCCTCGCCGAAGAGAACCAGCGTGGCATCAATTCCATCGGCTACGAACCCGGCCCCTATTCCAAGACCTACGAATTCGGCGTGATCGACTTCATCAACTGGTACTGCGAACGCGTCATCGGCAATCTGGGCCGGCCCGTCCAGCGTCTCAAGGTGGTCTCCGGCTGACGCTGCCAACTGCATGGGCGGCACGGGTAGCACAGTTGATTGCACCTTGCCCGGCCGCGACCGGCCAGGTGCGATCGCCGCCCGGCGTTCAGAATTCGGTCACGATGGTCACGCCCGCCACCTCGAACTTGTCCATGTTCACCAGGGCGTCTATCGACTGCGCGAGGCTGATCGTTCGTCCTATGAGTTTTTCGGGCCGCAGCTTGCCCGAAGCCATCATCGCCAGCATCGGCTCGTAGCGAAACGCCTGCATGCCGTGACTGCCGAGAATTTCGAGCTCGTGCGCGATCACCTGGCTCATCGGCACCGCGGGCGTGCTGTGCGCCCCCAGCATCAGGCCGACCTGCACGTGCTTGCCGCGTTTGCGCAGATTGCTGATGGAGTTGAAGCACGTCGTCGGGTGACCCAGCGCATCGAGTGACACATGCGCCCCGCCGCCGGTGATCTCGCGCACCGCGGCCACCACGTCGGTGGTCTGACTGGCGTTGACCGTGGCGACCGCACCCACCGCACGGGCCAGATCGAGCTTGTCCTCGGCAATGTCGACGGCGACCACGTTGGCCCCAATCGCGTTGGCGATCATGATCGCCGACAGGCCGACGCCGCCACAGCCGTGCACCGCAACCCACTGCCCGGCAGTCGTCCTGCCCTGATCGACGACTGCGCGGAACGAGGTCACGAAGCGGCACCCCAGGCTGGCCGCCGTCGCGAAATCGAGTGTTTCCGGCAGCGCCACCAGGTTGATGTCTGCCTGGTTGATGGCCACATACTCGGCAAACGACCCCCAATGGGTGAAGCCCGGCTGGAACTGGTGGTCGCAGACCTGGTGATTGCCCGAATGACACTCATGACAGCTGCCGCAACCGGCCACGAAGGGTACGGTCACGCGGTCGCCGACCTGCCACCGGGTAACGTGCTTTCCGACCGCCTCCACGATGCCCGACAGCTCGTGCCCGGGAACGTGGGGAAGCTGGATGTCAGGATCGTGCCCCACCCAGCCGTGCCAGTCGCTTCGACACACGCCTGTCGCCATCACCTTGACGACCACCCCATGCGCCTCGGGCGTCGGATCAGGTACGTTCATCAGCTTGGGCAAGGTGGAGAAGGACTCGTAAACAACGGCTTTCATGGGAACCTCCGGATTGAATTGATCGCTGTTGGCACCCTCGAAAGACGCACGAAACGACAGTTTTCGGGGGCAAGCCTATTTTGCCGCCGCCGCAGGAAATTACCTTTCTGTTTCGTGCGTGTCGCGCGAAGATATCGATCGTCTCTTTCGAAATCCACCCCGTATCCGAAGGATTTGCTCATGAACATCGAACTCGACAAAGCAGATCTTGCAATCGCCAGCCACCTCCAGCAGGACGGCCGCCTGTCCAACGCCAGGCTCGCCGAAACACTGGCAATGAGTGAAGCGTCCTGCTGGCGACGCCAGCGGCGCCTTGAAGCGTCCGGCGTGATCGAGGGATACCAGGCGGTTCTCAACCGGCGCAAGCTCGGGATTGGCGTATTGGCATTCGTGCAAATCGTCTGCACCCAGCACAGCCGGGACGTCACCGCGGCCTTCGAGCGGATCATCCAGGCCAGCCCCAACGTCCTCGCCTGCCACAACACCACCGGCGAGGCGGACTTCCTGCTGCAAGTCGTCGCCCGTGACCTGGACGACTACAGCCGTTTCGTCGAAGCCACGCTCAGGACCTTGCCCGGCGTACTCAGCATCCGCACAAGCATCTCCTTGCGGGAGGTCAAGGCAACCAACCGCCTGCCGGTCGCAGATCCAAGCTTCGGCTGAAGTCGGCGGAAGGTCGGCTGGGCGGCCCCGGGCACTGGCGCAGGTGGGGGATACACGCGTTCGATGCATGGCATCCGGTTTGTTCAGGACAAGGCCACGCACCTGTCCAACTGCCTGCCGGCGCCCTGCGAACTGCCCGGAATGGGCTGTCGATAAAGGCTTTGCATCTGCTCCGTACGACCGCTAAAGTCGAAAGGAATGCGGCCGATAGCTGTCAAAGACCCCAATAGCGCCGCAGAATCCGACGACCATCCGCAAGCAATCATGTCGGACGGAATCCAAAGGGAGGGAGCCCCACGTGCGAATCAACCAGCCCGTTACCGACGTCGAGACGCCGGTCCCGGACGGCCGCTTCATCTACAGCCGTACCGACACCAAGGGGCGGATCACCGCCGCCAACGACTTGTTCGTGGAATTGTCCGGCTTTGGCCGCGACGAACTGCTCGGCCAGCCCCACAACCTCGTCCGCCATCCCGACATGCCACCGGAGGCCTTCGAGGATTTATGGCGCACGCTCAAGGCCGGCCACCCGTGGAGCGGCTACGTCAAGAACCGCCGCAAGGACGGCGGCTACTACTGGGTGCATGCCTTTGCCTCGCCGGTCCGCGAAAACGGCAGCGTGGTCGGCTACGAGTCGGTACGCCGCTTGGTCCCGCGCGACATCGTCGCCAAGGTCGGCGAAGGCTACAAGCGCATGCGCGCCGGCAACGCGACCACGGTCGCAAACGGCCGCATCGTGCGCAAGGGTCTGCTCGGTGCGCTGGGCGGAATTTCTCTCGCTTTGCGCTGCAAGCTGGGACTTGGCGCGATCCTCGCGCTGATCGTCGTCATGCTTGCGCTCGGCTGGAGCGGTCTGCGCGACACCCGTGCCGAAGTCGTGGCAGCCCAGGCGCAGCTCGCGCGCTTGCCCCAGGCCGGCCCGGACGACGCTCTGACCCGCTCGCTCGCGGAACTCGGACACACCCTGGCCCGCGCCGAAACAGCCAGCCAGGGGCGCGCGCTGGCCATGGGCACCACCTTCGCGGTGGTGCTGGTGGTGTTCGGCTATCTCGGCTTTGGCGTAATGGGCGGCATGGTGCGTGACCTTGCTGCACTGCGCGAGACGCTGCGGGCCACCCAGCACGACGGCGATCTGCGCCGGGTGCTGCGGCTCAGCCGGCGAGACGAGATTGGTCAGATCGCCGACGCCTACAACGCCATGATGGCCAATCTGCAGGCCATCCTCATCAACGTCCGCGAAGCGGCGGCCGAAACACTTGCACAATCGGGCGCCGTGGCGAACGCCAGTGAGGACGTCGCCACGGGCGCGGCCCGATCGAGCGAAGCGGCCTCCTCCACCGCCGCGGCCGTCGAAGAGGTCACGGTCGCCATCGGCGAAGTGGCGGCCAACGTGGAATCGGCCACCCGCGCGGCGCGACAGAGCGCGGCCGACGCCGGCGACGGCATGCTCACGGCCGACCGGGCCGAGACGGAGATCGGCGCGCTGGCGCGCACGGTGCGCGACACCACCAACACCATGGAGAAGCTCGCCCAGTCGTCTGACGAGATCGGCAAAATCGCCTCGGTGATCTCGGAGATCGCCGCTCAGACCAACCTGCTGGCGCTCAACGCTGCCATCGAGGCGGCGCGGGCCGGCGAGCAGGGTCGCGGCTTCGCTGTGGTCGCGGACGAGGTACGCAAGCTGGCAGAGCGTACCAGTCAGGCCACCACCGAGATCGCCGCCATCATTGACGCGCTCAAGGCCGAAACCCGCAATGCGGTCGACAGCGTGCGCGCCGGCGACACCCAGGTACAGACCAGCGTCGCGCAAGTCGCCGCGGCCCGCTCCGCGCTCGCCAAGCTCAAGGAGTCGGCCGCCCACAGCCTGGCACTGATCGGCGACATCGAAGTCGCCAGCCGCGAACAGTCCACCGCTTCCACCGAGATCGCACACAACGTCGAGCAGATCGCCCGCATGGCCGATCAAAGTTCGGCCGCGGTCACCGAGATCGCCCAGTCCTCGCGCCGGCTCGCCGACGTTTCTCGCGCACTCAACGAGGCGCTCGCGCGCGTCAAGGTCTGAGAGCTTGTGAAGAAATCGTCGCGAGCAGAGCCGAGTGCAAGGCGCGAGCGAGCGAACGACGAGACATTTCAAATAGATAGGCGAGGAGTGAGCGAGTGAGTAACGCAGCAATCGGTTCGCGCAGCAGATTTATTCACAGGCTCTGAGCGCTTGGAACTGGACACCCCGACGGCCGCCACACCATGGCTCGCAGCCGAAGCGCGACGCTGCCCCACCTGCGCGCGCTGGGGCGGTCCGCGGCGCATGGCCGAAGACCGCGTGACCGTGCTGATTCCCGAACAGGCCCGCGGCCCATGCCGGGAAGGTCCCTGGCATGGCAGCCCGCGCGGACCGCGCAACGCCTGCGGCCAGTGGCAGCCCTGGGCGGATGGGCACGCGCATTTCGACGAGGAGATCAACGCGACGACGCCATCGGGCGCGGACTGAACCGGCCTGGGAAACACTGATTGAGTCCGTTCGACTTGGCCTCCCGAAGGGCATTCCTCAGAAAATCAAGGGCTTCGACAGGCTCAGGGCGAGCGGAGATGCCTGTTTCAAAAAGCCTCGCTTTGCCACGCCCGCGGCGGGGCTTACTTCGCTCAGCCCGAACGGTTCTGAATAGATCAGAGCTTCCCTGGCAGCCATGTCCGCAACGAAACGCGCGCCCGATACCGGGGCGCGCAGGAAGCGCCAGACTACAGACCTGCTACTCGCGCACCAGCACCGTCCAGTCGGTATCGCCGCTGATCGCCATCGACGGGCCGCTGAGTTGGCGTCCGTTGGGCGACAAGGTCAGCGTGGACGACGCCATCGGCACACCGCCCGCCCCCCAGATGATCTCCAGCCGCCCGCCACTCAGCGTGCCGAAACCGTTCAGCAGCATGCCGCCCGAGAACACCGCCGCGGTCACCGTCGCGCCGTCCTGACGCATCTCGATACGCAGCCCGTCCGACTGGTCCACCCAGATGCCGGTCAGGCTGAGCGGAGCGGCCGCCCTCGGCGCCGGTGCAGGCACGACCGCCTGGGGCGGCGTCATCCGTTGTGGCGCAGGCGCGGCCGAAGGGGCAAGCGCGGCACTGTCGGGGTGGGTCAGCGAGGGCAGGCCGGCGGCCGGTGGCGCACCATCCATCATGCTGTCGAGGCGGGAGTCGAAGCCGGCGATGTCGCCGCCCAAGTCTCGCTCAAACTCGCCGGCATCCATCATGTCGCCGATCAGCGCGAGGCTCACCAGAACGCCCGTCACCATGGCCACCACCGCTGCCACATGCCCCTTGGCCCGCTGGGCACGCACGTCCAGCCACCCCCAGGCGGCCAGGGCCAGACCGGCCAGCGCAACCGCGAGGCCACCCGCGTAGGCGTCGCCCTCCAGTTCGCCGACGTAGGCCATCAGCACCAGCCCGGTCAGGATCAGGCCGGCAATCACCTTGGCACTGAGCCGGGTAGCCGCCGGCTCGGGCCGGGGCTTCACCGGTTTGAAACCCAAGCCCTCCAGGGCGTTGGCGAGCCGGGGAAAGTCGTAGTCGGCCCACTCGTCGTCGCGCAGCTTCATCGCGTTGATCGCGGCAAGCCGCTGCAAGGGCTCGGGCAGACTTTCCCGCGCCGGCATGCGTGCGTGGCGCACCAGCAGCGGCAACACATGGGCCTTGAGACGCAGCGCGGCCGCGATCTCGTTGCGATGCGGATCGTCCGCCTGATCGATGCGCCGCTCGCCCGGTGGCTTGTCCTCCAGCCACTGCTCTCCGATCAGCACCAGTACCACCCCACCCGGCCCGATGGCGCGGTTGATCTCCTGCATCCAGTCGGCCCCGACCGGAATGCTCTCCTTGTCGCGGAACACGACGTCGCCGAAATGGTTGCGCAAGTCACCGGCCAGCCGGCCGGCCGCCATCTCGGTGTCGTCGCGACGATAGCTGATGAAAATACGGGGCATGGCGAACGCTCCCAGGCAGATGAACCCGATCGGAGCGCACGCGCGGCGCGCGCTCCGATGAATTCACCATAGAACATGGGATTGTGCAGCGCGAGTGCGGAAACGCCGCCCGGTCGCGACACCCGGACCCGCTGCAGAAGAGAAGGAGGGGGTGCCCGGCCCCTCTCTCGGGGAGACTACGGAACTCGAACCACGCCGCCCAAGGCAATCACACCATCAACTCGTGCCGCATGCGCCGCGACACGCTGCCGTAAGTGGACTCGCCCTGCGCGAGCAGCAACGCGATCTCCGCGGAAGACACGCGCGAGGGTAGCGGTTCGGGCCCATCGAGCACGGGCTCGTGCTGAGGCGCGGGATCAAGGCGCAGCGCCGCCGCCACGGCCTTAGGATCACCGCAAGTACGCTCGTTGCGCGGTGGCACGCCGAAGAACTCGCGGTAGCACTTGGAAAAGTGCGGGGTGGACACGAAGCCGCAGGCGGTGGCGACTTCGATGATCATCATCGAAGTCTGGCGCAGCAACTGCCGTGCGCGATTGAGGCGCAACGACAGGTAATAGCGCGACGGAGATACCTGCAGGTACTTGAGGAACAGGCGTTCGATCTGGCGCCGCGACACGTTGACATAGCGGGCCAGTTCCTCAAGCTCCAGCGGTTCCTCTATGTTCGCTTCCATCAGCGACACGATCTCCAGCAGCTTGGGCTGAGAGGTGCCCAGCACGTGCTTGAGCGGGATGCGCTGCTGCTCGTGCTCGCCGCGCAGGCGGTCGCACATGAACATCTCGGAGATCGCCGCCATCAGGTCGCGACCGTGCTGCTGGCCGATAAGATGCAGCATCATGTCGAGCGGGGCGGTGCCGCCCGAAGCAGTCAGGCGGTCACGGTCGATGGTGAACAGCCGGGTGGTGACCAGCACGCGCGGATGGGCCTCCTGCATGCCGGCGATGCACTCCCAATGCACGCTCGCCTTGTGACCGTCCAGCAGGCCGGCCTTGGCCAGCAACAGGCTGCCGGTGCACACCGCGCCTATCCTGCGGCCCAGGCGGGCCTGATGCTGCAAAAAGGTGATGTGGGCCGGCAGGATGCTCTTGTGTGGTGCAATACCGCTGCACAGAATCACCATGTCGAGATCGAGCGGGTCGGTGATGGCCGCGTCGGGCATCACCTGCAAGCCATCGCTGGCACGCACCGGCTGACCATCGGCACTGATGGTGATCCACTCGTAGAGCTCGCGCCCGCTGAGTTGGTTGGCCATGCGCAAGGGCTCGATCGCCGAGGCCTGGGCCATCAGTGTGAAGTTGTCGAGCAGCAGAAAACCGATCTTCTGCGGCACAGTCAAGGCCTTGGCCGGTGCGCCGTTGGCGCCCTGGGTTCTGGGACCGTTCATGTCACCCTCCTCCTAGTTCCGTCCGCACGTGCGGCCCATTCCGGGCGCCGCGCTGTCTTTATTGTTTTGCCCGGTCGTGCCGGGAAATCGTGCCGTCGTAACGTCCACGTACCGCACCCGGCTGTGGAGCGTCCGCCTATTGTGCACACACTGGGGTTGGACCGCCATGCTTACCTCGCTGCTACGGATTGGAAGGGGTGCCCGGACCAAAGCAAGCATCGCGCCACTCGCCCGCCTGCAACCCACTCCTGTCCCACTCCGTCCGCGACGGTCCTCGCTACCCGAGCTTCAGCACTCGATGAAGTTCACCGCCAGACCGCCGCGCGAAGTCTCCTTGTACTTGTCCAGCATGTCCCGCCCGGTATCGCGCATGGTGCGGATGGCCTTGTCCAGCGACACGAAATGTTCACCGTCGCCGCGCAAGGCCATTTGTGCGGCATTGATCGCCTTGACCGCGGCAATTGCATTGCGTTCTATGCACGGCACCTGCACCAGACCGCCGATCGGATCGCAGGTCAGGCCGAGGTTGTGCTCCAGGCCGATCTCCGCAGCGTTCTCGACCTGCTCCGGCGAGCCTCCCATGACTTCGGCCAGCCCGGCCGCCGCCATTGCGCAGGCCGATCCGACCTCCCCTTGACACCCGACCTCGGCCCCGGAGATGGAGGCGTTCTTCTTGCACAAAATGCCGACCGCAGCAGCGGCCAGCAGGAAGTCGACCACGTCCTTTTCCGAACTGCCGTGCTGGAACTGCATGTAATAGTGGAGCACCGCCGGGATGATGCCGGCCGCGCCATTGGTGGGCGCCGTCACCATGCGACCGCCGGCGGCGTTTTCCTCGTTGACCGCAAGCGCGAACAGATTCACCCAGTCCATTGCCGAGAAGGTTTTGGAGATCAGCCCTTCCGACGCCTGCTCGGCCGTCAGCCGCCGATGCAGGCCGGCGGCCCGCCGCTTGACCTTGAGTCCCCCCGGGAGCACGCCTTCCTGACGGATACCGCGCGCGACGCAATCGCGCATGGCTTCCCAGATGCGCCACAGGCTGGCACGCGTGTCCGCTTCCGGCCGCCAGGCTTTCTCATTCTCCAGCATCAGTTCACTGATCCGCATGCCGTGCTGCCGGCACAGCGCGAGCAGTTCGGCGGCCGAGTCGAAATCGTAGGGCAGTTGCGTGGCGTCGGTGTCGAGGGAGTCGGCAGCCGCGTGCGCTTCGTCGATGACGAAGCCGCCGCCAATCGAGTAATAGGTATTTTGGTAAAGCGCGGCGCGCCCTTCCCAGGCGGTCAGGCGCATGGCGTTGGGGTGGCGCGGCAGGCTTTCGAGGTGGAAGCGCATGTCGTCCTGCCATACGAAGGGCACCTCGCGCCGCCCGGCGAGCACCAGCAACTCGTCGGACTTCAGGCGTGCGACCGCCGGCGCGATGATGTCGGGGTCGATGAGATCGGGGCGTTCGCCCATCAGGCCCATGATCACGGCGTTGTCGGTGCCATGACCGATGCCGGTCGCGGACAGCGAACCGAACAATTCCACTTCCACCCGCGTGCTGCGTTCCACCAGTTCGCGGGCCTCGAGTTCGACGACGAAGTCGTGCGCGGCCCGCATCGGGCCGACGGTATGGGAACTGGACGGACCGACGCCGATCTTGAACAAGTCGAGGACGCTTATGGGCATTGCGCTGAATTCCTGTACGTGGCAGCTTGAATCAGTTTTGCTAAAACACCGTGCTTTTCGCCAGCGGTGCAAACTCATTCTGGTCGCGCATCACACCGAATTCAAACCATTCTTTCTGAGCCTCGATTAAGTCAAACTAAACCATGCTCCCGAAAATCAACGCCCAGACACATGCCTGGCTGAAGGTGTTCGCGGTCAGCGCCCGCCACCTTTCATTCACCCTCGCGGCGGAAGAGCTGCATGTGACCACCGGCGCGGTCAGCCAGCAGATCAAGCAACTGGAGAGCCGACTGGGGTTCAAGCTGTTCCGACGGCTGCCGCGCCGCCTCGAGCTCACCGCCGAGGGGCGCCGCCTTGCCGATGTGGTGGATGTCGCCTACCAGTCGGTGGACCTCGAGATCGCGCGCCTGCACAGCGGCGAAATGAGCGGTGTGGTGCGGTTGCGGTCGCTGCCGTCCTTCCTCACCAAATGGCTGGTGCCGCGCCTGCCGCGCCTGCTCGCACGCTACCCGGACATCGAACTGCAGGTGGAAGCCGAGGACAGCAGCCTGTCCCTGCGTGGCGTGGAGTTCGATCTGGCGATCGACCTCAACGATGGCAGCTACCCAGGACTACACACCACGATGTTGATGGAGGAGGAGATTTTCCCGGTCTGCTCGCCGGCACTGATGCAGGGCCGCCCGCCGCTGGACCGTGCCGAGGAGTTGCGCCACTATCCGCTGCTGCACGACGTGACCGCCTGGCGCGGCAGTCACCAGTACGCCGAATGGGAGCACTACCTGAAGTCCATCGGCGTGCCGCATGTGGACGTACGGCGCGGCTACACCTTCAACCGCAACCACATCACGATTGCCGCGGCGATCGCCGGCATGGGCGTGGCGATCGCGCGCAAGACGCTGACCACCGACGAGCTGGAATCCGGCCTGTTGGTCGAACTCGGTCGCCGCGTGCGCACCGGCAAGTTCTACGGCATCCTGTATTCCAGCGGTGCCCTGGATGACCGCCGGGTGCTCGCGGTACATGACTGGATCGCCGAGGAGGCAACACGCGCGAACGCCTCCGGGGCGACGAACCGATCAGTGGCGCAGCATTGACGAGAAGTTCTCGACAACGTTCACCACCCGGAACGCACCTTCGCGAATCGAACGGATCGCCTCACCGGCCTCGTGGGCGAGCGTCACGCTTTCGGTGGCCAGCGTCTGGGTGGCACTCATACCGCTGATCGCGGAACGGGTGCCGCCCTGCACCTTGCCGATCATGCCTGAAATCTCGGCGGTGGCGTTGGAGGTGCGTTCGGCGAGCTTGCGCACCTCGTCGGCCACCACGGCAAAACCGCGGCCTTGCTCACCCGCCCGCGCCGCTTCGATGGCCGCATTCAGCGCCAGCAGGTTGGTCTGGTCGGCGATTTCTCGAATCGTCTTCACGATGGAAGTAATCTGCTCGGACTGCGTGGCCAACTCAGAGATGACGGCGGCCGCCGAGTTGGCACTGTCGGCGATGGAAGTCATCTTGGATACGGCGCCCTCGATCACCGCCGCCCCCTGATCGGACAACTGGGCGTTGTGCGACACGATCTCGAGCGCCTCCTGGGAGTTCTTGACCTCACGCTCGATGCGCTCGACACGCTCGGTGATGTCGGTGGCGAACTTCACCACTCTTACCGGCTTGCCGTCCGCCCCCAGAATCGGGTTGTAGCTGGCCTCCAGCCACACCTCACGCCCACCCTTGGCGATGCGCTTGTACTGGTCGGTGAAGAATTCCCCTGCCCGCAAACGCTTCCAGAACGCTGCATATTCCGCACTTTCGGCCGTCTGCCGATCACAGAACAAGCGGTGATGCTGGCCGCGGATCTCCGCCTGGGAATAGCCCATGACGGCCAGGAAGTTGTCATTGGCGCGGATGATGGTGCCGTCCAGTTCGAACTCGATCATCGCCATGGCACGGCTGATCGCGTCCAGCAAACCTTTGCGCTCGTTCTCCTCGGCCACCTGGCGGGTGACATCGGTCGCGAGCTTCACCACCGCCACCACCTGGCGTCGATCATCGAACACCGGGTTGTAGGTCGCCTCCAGCCACACTACGCCCCCCTGTTTGTCCACCCGTTTGAAACGCCCGGTCACGGGTTCGCCGCGGGCCAGTCGCGCCCAGTGTTCGGCGTAATCCCTGGTGCCTGCGTAGGCCGGCTCGCAGAACATGCGGTGGTGCTTGCCGGCAATCTCCTCGGCAGACCACTTCATCGTGCGCAGAAAGACCTCGTTGGCGAGCACCACGTCGCCGCTCGGGGTGAACTCGATGCGTGCCGTGGAACGGTCTATCGCATTCACCAGTGCGTGCTGGTGGGCGAGATCCTGGCGAAGCGCTTCCGCCGTCATTTTCAGTTTCTTGTTGAACATGCCTGGGCCCGTTGCTGGATGGTCCGAAACAAGCCCACCAGGCACGGTTGGCGCGACATCCAGAGTATGTCGCATCCACCCCGACCAGCCCGACAGGTCCGAGGGCGCCCGGACGCTCACCCCCTCGAAACTGCATGGTACGCACCTCAACCGGCGAAACCTGTCAGATATTTAACAAATCAACAAAAACACCAAAAAGATAGATTTTATTAAACTTGCTAGAAATGAATTCTTCCAAACCCAAGCGCGGACCGCCCCCTACCCGGTACCGCGCACAAGCACACCCACGACATCAGTAGCGGAACTGACCCACCACCCGCTCCAGATCGGCGGCAATCTGTTCCAGCGCCCGCGCGGCATCGGCGGTGCTGCCCACGGTGGCGCTGGTTTCTTCGACCATTTGGGCGACCGACTCGACCTGCTGGGCAATCGCGGTGCTGGCCACGCCTTGTTCGCGGGTTGCCAGCGCCACTTCGCGGGCGCGCTCCAGGGTCATGCCGGCACCGCTGCGAATGGTGTTGAGCGCACCGGCCACGTCGCGGGTCAGGTTCACGCCGCGCTCGACCTGCGGCAAGGCCGCGTCCATTGCCCCGACCGCCGCGGTGGTCTCGTTCTGGATGGCACCGATCATCTGCTCGATCTGCACCGTGGCCGACGCCGTACGCTCCGCCAGACCGCGCACCTCGTCGGCCACCACCGCAAAACCGCGCCCCTGTTCACCTGCGCGCGCCGCCTCGATGGCCGCGTTCAAGGCCAGCAGATTGGTCTGCGAGGCGATCTCCTTGATCACATTGGCGATGCTTGAGATCTCCGCGGCGCGCTGCCCCAGGCTGCGGATGCGCTCTGCGGTGGCGGTGACGCTGGCGGCGATCTGCTCGATCTCACCCGCTGCGCGTTGCACCATGCTCTCACCGGAACCGGCGTGCTCGACCGCCTGGGCCGAATTCGACTCGGTGTCGCGGGCGCTCTCCGAAATGTGGTTCACGCTGACCGTGAGCTCCTCGATGGCCGCCGCCATGGCCGAGGTGGCATCGGACTGGGTGCGCGATGCGATCGCCACCTCGTTGGCCGCCGTGGAAATCTGTTCGGCATTGGCGACCAGGGTCTTCGCGCTCTCGCCGAGCTGGCGCATCAAGCCGCGCAGGCCTGTGAGCATGGCGCCGAGCGAACCCAGCACGCTGCCCGCAGGCGCATGCCCGGTGTCCACCGCGAGGTCGCCCTTGCTCGCGACCTCCATGATGCGCATGACGTCTGCCGGTTCGCCACCGATCTGGCGCAGAATGGTGCGCGCGATCACCCAGGCCACCCCGCCCACCACCAGCAGCGCGATCACGATGACGATGCCGGCACGGGTCAGTTGGGCGTAGAACACCTCGTCCAGATCATCGATGTACAGCCCGGTGCCGATCACCCAGTCCCAGGGCGCAAAGCGTTTCAGATGCTGAAGCTTTTCCACCTGCACGTCGCTACCCGGCTTGGGCGTGAGCGTGGAGGTGAAACCGTCACCCTGGGTCGCAGCCGACAGCAGATTGCGCACGGTGTAGTTGCCGGCCCGGTCCTGCCTGTCCCAATGGCTCGCCCCCTCGTACTCGGGGCGGATGGGATGGACCACGCCCATGCCGCGCACGTCATACACGTAGTAGTACTCGCTGCCCAGGTAACGCACGCTGCGCAACACCTTGCGCGCCTCTTCCTGCGCTTGCTCGCGGCTCAGGGCGCCGCTCTTCTCGCGTTCATGGAAATCCGCAGTCGCCGAAACCGCAATGTCGATCGCCGCACGCAAAGTGGCCTTGCGATCCTCGAGCAACTGCACCCGCAAATGGGCGATCTGGAAGGCCGCCAGCGCCAGCATGCCCACCATGGCAACCAGTACCGATATCGTCAACCGCGCCTTGAGGCTCGTGGTATTCAGCATGATCGTCTCCCCCCGGTCACCCGAGATGTGAATGCTTGAATTTGCGGCGGCACGCCAACCGTACCGGCCTGTTGACGCGCTATCGGCACCGGCAACACGATCTTGAGCGGGAGTCCCGGGAAAAACCATGCGGGTATGCCTGGACGTAGCCCAGTCTGGGCAGTTGGGCGCGGGAGATGGATTCTTCCGCCCCCCGATCAAGTACGACAGACTGCTAGCCCGCCCGACGCATCCCGGGAAAGGCTGCACGCACCGCGCCGGCGACGTAGACCGACCCGGTGGCGCAAACCATGTCCTGCGGCGCGGCCTCGGCGAGGGCCGCATGGAGGGCCGCGCCGGGTGAGGCGACGCAGCGGCATTCGAGATCGGGGCGAAGGCGGACAACGGCCTCGGCGACTGCTTCCGCCGACAGCGAGCGCGTCGCGTCGGCACAGCTTGCCACGACCACCGCGGCGCCCGGCAGCAGAGGCGCGAGCAAGGCCGGCAAATCCTTGCCGGAAGACGCCGACAGCACCAGCAGGCGGCGCCGGTGCGGCAGCCGTTCAAGCACCTCGACCAGTGCCGCAGCAGACGCCGGGGTATGCGCCCCATCGACGATCACCCATGGCTGCCGGGCCAGGATCTCCACCCGGCCGGGCAGGCGCACGTCGGCGAAACCGTGGCGGACGGCGGCCGCCAGCGCAGCCCCGCCCAACAGCCCGGAGCAGGCGACACAGGCAAAGGCCAGCGCGGCGTTGTGGGCCAGATGTCGGCCCGCCAGCGGCAGGTCGACATCGTGGATCTCTTCCACGCGCTCCACGCGCTCCACGCCCTCCACGCCCTCCACGCCGGCGGGGGCCCCCGCGTCGCCGCGCCCACGCTCCAGGCGCAGATGCAGGCGCATGCCGGGGGATGGCGCCGCCGGCGCGGCATGGCGATCGCCAGCCCGGCCGGGGGACTCGGACTCGTCGCTGATCGCCACCTGCAGCGCGTCACCCAGCTGCCACAACGGCGCACCCAACTCGGTCGCGCGCGCCCTCGCGACCGACGCGGCCTCGGCCGGCAGGGCGCCAAGCACCACTGGCACGCCCGGCTTGATGATGCCGGCCTTGTGCGCGGCGATCAGGGCAAGCGTGTCGCCCAGTTTGTCGGCATGTTCGCGTTCGATGCTGGTGATACACGACACCCGCGGCGACACGATGTTGGTCGCATCCAGCATTCCACCCAAGCCGACCTCCACCACTGCCACCTCAACACCGGTCCGGGCGAACAACCACATTGCCGCCGCGGTCGCCACGTCGAAGAAACCCGGTGGCTCGCCAGCGGCGCACGCCCGCAACACCGCCGGACGCAGGGCCGCCAGCGCGGCCGCCAGCAAATCGTCGTCGGCGTCGCGGCCGTCGATGCGGAAACGCTCGCCCCACCAGGTCAGATGCGGCGAGGTAAAGGTACCCACGCGCAGCCCGGCGGCCCGCAGAATCGCTTCGGCCAACAAGACGGTACTGCCCTTGCCCTTGGAGCCGGCGACATGGATGACCTGCAGGTCAAGATGCGGATTGCCGACCGATGCGAGCAGCGCCGCCACCGCCCGCTGCGCGGTCGGCGCCCGCGCCGCATAGGGGCGCGGGTCGTGCCACACCATGGCCTCGAAAAAGCGTGCGACCGCCTCGCGGCCGTGCAATGGCGCGGCCAGCCGCGCCAGGTCCGGCCCGTTCAGCGGAACACCACCGTCTTGTTGCCGTTCAGGAACACGCGGCGCTCGATGTGGTAACGCACCGCCCGCGCCAATGCCAGACATTCGGTATCGCGCCCCACCGCCACGAGTTGCTCGGGTCGATAGGTGTGGTCTACCCGCTCCACCACCTGCTCGATGATCGGACCTTCGTCGAGATCCGAGGTCACGTAGTGGGCGGTGGCGCCGATCAGCTTGACGCCGCGCTCGTGCGCCTGGTGGTAGGGCTTGGCGCCCTTGAAGCCAGGCAGGAAGGAATGATGGATGTTGATCGCCCGCCCCGCGAGCTTTTCGCACAAGTCTTCCGACAACACCTGCATGTAGCGCGCCAGCACCACCAGTTCGGTCCCGGTTTCGGCGACCAGCTCAAGCAGACGCGCCTCCTGCCGGTCCTTGTTGTCCGGCGTGACCGGTAGCAGGTGGTAGGGAATGCCGTGCCAGTCGGCGAGGCGCTGCAGGTCGGGGTGGTTGGATACGATGGCGGTGATGTCCATCTTCAGTTCGCCGGTGCGGTGGCGGTACAGCAAATCGTTCAGGCAGTGGTCGAACTTCGACACCATCAACAGCACCTTGGGACGCACCAGGGTGTCGTGCATGTCCCACTCCATGCTCTCCTCGGCCGCGGTCACGCCGAACTCCTCGCACAGCCGTGCAAACGAGGGGGTCTCGCCAGGGGTGGTGGAGAACACGGTACGCGCGTAGAAGCGGCCGGTGAGTACGTCGTCGAACTGCGCCATCTCCATGATGTAGCAGCGCCGCTGTGCCAGAAAGCTGGAGATCCGCGCCACGGTGCCGATCGCACCGGCGCAGGTCGCCCTGAGCACATAGATGTTCTTTCCCTCGGTCATCGCCGACATGGCGTTCTCCTTGTGTTCCGTGAGCTTGCGTGGCGCAAATGTAATCCCGGGAGGCGGCGTCGCATGTCCGCCAGCGACAGGCCCTGTCCGCCGCGCGACCGGCATTATCCAGCATCGACGAAACATGTCGTAAACCGGCATGCCCGGGTCGCCCATGCACCAATCGCGGGCAAGCGCCGCGCTAATCTTCGATCCCAGAAGACCCGCAAACAGCAGGGGCATTCAACCCGCACGGGCCCACGCCCGAACCGAGCCGCGAGGAGGCCGAGATGTCCGACATGTCCGATTCCACGTCAGACCAGTACGACGACGACGAACTCGATCTGCGCACCCTGGCGGACGACGAGCTCGTCGACCAGATGCACGACGACTTGTACAACGGCCTGCGCGAAGAAGTGGTGGAAGGCACGGAGATCCTGCTGGAACGCGGCTGGTCGGCAAGCAAGGTGCTCAACGAGGCCCTGGTCGAGGGCATGCGCATCGTCGGCGTGGATTTCCGCGACGGCATCCTGTTCGTCCCGGAAGTGCTGATGGCGGCCAACGCCATGAAGGGCGGCATGGAAGTGCTGCGCCCGCTGCTGGCCGAAACCGGCGCCGAAACCGTCGGCAAGATCGTGATCGGCACGGTCAAGGGCGACATCCACGACATCGGCAAGAACCTGGTGTCGATGATGATGGAGGGTGCCGGCTTCGAGGTCATCGACATCGGCATCAACATCCCGGTGGAGAAATACCTGGAAGCGCTCGAGGAGCACAAGCCCGACATCCTCGGCATGTCGGCCCTGCTCACCACCACCATGCCTTACATGAAGGTCGTCATCGACACCATGAAGGAAAAAGGCATACGCGACGACTACATCGTGCTGGTGGGCGGCGCGCCGCTCAACGAGGCCTTCGGCAAGGCGGTCGGCGCCGATGCCTACTGCCGCGACGCCGGCGTGGCGGTGGAAACGGCCAAGGCGCTGATCCAGCAGCGGCGCGCCGCCTGACCCGAAGCAGCGACAGCGCCCACGACGAGCCGACCGGGACGATGCGCAGATGGACGCCCCATCCGCCCTGGTCATTGCCTGCGGTGCGCTCGCGCGCGAGATCAAGAGCGTGTTGGCCGCCAACCACATCGACCATCTGCGCCTGCAATGCCTGCCGGCGCAACTGCACAACCGCCCGGAACGCATCCCCGAGGCGGTGCGCGAATGCATACGCGCGGCCCGCCCGGTTTACCGCCACGTTCTGGTGGCCTACGCCGACTGCGGCACCGGCGGCCTGCTCGACCGGGTACTGCAGGAGGAAGGCGTGGAACGCCTGCCTGGCGCGCACTGCTATGGCTTCTATGCGGGCGAACAGGTGTTCGACGCGCTCGCCGAGGCCGAGCCGGGCACCTTTTACCTCACGGACTTCCTGGCACGCCACTTCGAGCGTCTGGTGATCCACGAACTCGGCATCGACCGCCACCCGGAACTGGCGAGGCTGTATTTCGGCAACTACCGTCGCCTGGTGTATCTCGCCCAGCGCCACGACGAAGGCCTGCAGGCGCTGGCACGCGCCGCCGCCGACCGCCTCGGGCTCACCTTCGAACAGCGTTTCACTGGCTACGGCGAGCTGGAACGCAGACTCGTCGAATTCTCGCTGGAGGGTCCATGGCGAAACTGATCACCGTACTGTGGCGCGACATACCCGCCCAGGTCATCGTCAAGAAAGGCCGCGACAGCGCCAAGGCGCAGTTGTCGCCGCGCTTCCAGGAGGCCATAGACCGCGCCGCAATGCGCGCCGGCAAGGGCCGCTCGGACGCCTACCTGGAGGACTGGCGCCGCAGCGAGCCACGCGACTGCGGCGACGAGCTCGAGGCCGAGGCCATCGCCGAGGCCGCACGGCTTGAGGCCGCCTTCGACGACGCCCGCCTCGAAGCAATGATCCGCAACAAGGGCCACGCCGTCGCTGCGGCAGCGCCCGGCGCCGTTGCCCCCGACCACCGCAGCGCCTGACCGGGAGTTTCTCCGTGTATGCCATTCGTCGCTGGGCGGTACGCCACGCCCGCCTCTTCGAGCTCACCTATCGAGCCTTCGAACCGTTGATCGCCCGGCTCGATCCGCTGTGGCGGGGCATCGGCTATGCGCGGGCGGAGCGGCCGGTGGCGGCGGTCGAACGCGCCGTCAAGGGCCTGCTCTTCGACTGTCAGATGTGCGGTCGCTGCGCCCTCAGTGCCACCGGCATGGCCTGTCCGATGAACTGCCCCAAGAATCTGCGCAACGGCCCCTGCGGCGGCGTGCGGGCCAACGGGCACTGCGAGGTCAAGCCGGAGATGCCGTGCATATGGGTGGAGGCATGGAACGGCAGTCAGCGCATGCAGCACGGCGCCACCATTCACCTGGTGCAGAAGCCGGTGGATTTCCGCCTCAAGGGCAGCTCGTCGTGGCTGCGGGTGGCGCGCGACATCGCCGCCCGGCGCCACGAGGAAACACCGTCCAGGCAGGAGCCCCAGGCATGAATTTCGAAGACGAACCGGTTCCGGGTTACTCCCTGCCCATTTTGCCCGGTCACTACTCGCCCGGCCGCCTGGAACGGGTGCTGCGCGCCGGGCGCTTCGCGGTGACCACCGAGATCGATCCCCCCGATTCGGCCGATCCGGAGGAAGTGCTGAAACGTGCCGCGATCTTCGATGGCCACGTCGATGCGATCAACGCCACCGACGGCTCCGGCGCCAACTGCCACATGTCCAGCGTCGGCGTGTGCTCGCTGCTGACCCGCCGCGGCTATGCGATGGTAATGCAGATATCCTGCCGCGACCGCAACCGCATCGCCATCCAGGGCGAGATTCTGGGCGGCGCGGCAATGGGAGCCTGCAACATCCTGTGCCTGACCGGCGACGGCGTACAGAACGGCGACCACCCCCAGGCCAAGCCGGTGTTCGACCTCGATTCCCTGTCCCTGCTCGAAATCGCCCGGCGCATGCGCGACGAGGGCCGCTTCGAGAGCGGCCGCAAGATCGACACGCCGCCACGGGTGTTTCTCGGCGCCGCCGAAAACCCCTTCGCTCCACCTCACGACTGGCGCCCCCATCGCCTGGCGAAAAAGGTCGCGGCCGGCGCTCAGTTCATCCAGACCCAGTACTGCTACGACATCGAGCGGCTCAAGTACTTCATGACCCGAGTCGGCGATCTCGGCCTGCTCGAAGGGCCGCGGCGGGTCTTCATCCTCGTCGGCGTGGGCCCGCTCGCATCGGCCAAGAGCGCGCGCTGGATCCGCGAGCACGTACCCGGCGTGCACATCCCCGACGCCGTCATCGAGCGCCTCGCCGGCGCCGACAAGCAGAAAACCGAAGGCAAGAAGATCTGCATCGAACTCATCCAGCAGATCCGCGAAATCCAGGGCGTGAGCGGCGTGCACGTGATGGCCTACCGCCAGGAAGAGGCAGTGGCCGAGATCATCGAGCGCTCCGGCGTACTCGACGGCCGCGTGCCCTGGTACCCCGGCAGAGACGCGCCCACCCAACCCGAACCGCAAAGGATACAGGCATGACCGAGACCGTCATCAGTTCGCACCGCAAGGAAGTCGTGATCGGCTTCGAGCGCCCCTTCGTCGTCATCGGCGAGCGCATCAACCCCACCGGCCGCAAGCTGTTGGCGGCCGAAATGGCCGCCGGCGACTTCTCCCGGGTGGTGGCCGACGTGCACGCCCAGATCGAGGCCGGCGCCCACATGCTCGATGTGAACGCCGGCATCCCGCTCGCCGACGAGCCTGCCATCCTCGCCCAGACGGTGGAACTGGTGCAGTCGCTCACCGACGTGCCGCTATCCATCGACTCCTCCATCGTCGCCGCGCTCGAGGCCGGGCTGAAGGTGTACAAGGGCAAGGCGCTGGTGAACTCCGTCACCGGCGAGGAAGACCGACTGGAGTCGGTGCTGCCGCTGGTCAGGAAGTACGGCGCCGCGGTGGTGGCGATCAGCAACGACGAGACGGGCATTTCCCAGGACCCGGACGTGCGCTTCGCCATCGCCAAAAAGATCGTGGAACGTGCGGCCGACCACGGCATCCCCGCCAGCGACGTGGTGGTCGACCCGCTGGTGATGCCCATAGGCGCCGTCGGCATGGCCGGCCGCCAGGTGTTCGCGCTGTGCCACCGGCTGAAACACGAACTCAAGGTCAACACCACCTGCGGCGCCTCCAACGTCAGCTTCGGCCTGCCCAACCGCAACGGCATCAACGCCGCCTTCATGAGCATGGCGATCTGCTCCGGCATGACCTCCGCGATCACCAATCCGCTCCACGCCGAGATCATGAGCGCGATCATGGGCGCCGACGTACTCATGGGCCACGATCCGGACTGCATGCGCTGGATCCGCAAGTTCCGCGAACCGGCGGCAGCCGGCGCCGACGGCGAAGCGCGTGGCCGGCGCGAAAGCCGCCGCCGGCGGCCAGGCGCCTGAGCCAACCCGCCGCACCGCCCATGAGGTCGCCCCCAAAGCGTGCCCCCAGCCGCGGCCCCACCCACGCCCCCTTACGGAGACGATACCCGTGAGCCAGGAAGCCCTCGTCGTATTCACCCCGTCCGGGCGCCGCGGGCGCTTCACCATCGGCACCCCGGTACTGCAGGCGGCCCGCGCGCTGGGCGTGGACATCGATTCGGTGTGCGGCGGCCGCGGCCTGTGCGGACGCTGCCAGGTTGTGCTCGCCGAAGGCGAGTTCGCCAAGCATGGGCTGGTGTCGCGCAGCGAACACCTCTCACCCAAGGGCGACACCGAACACGCCTGGGAGGCCGGCAACGGTCCGCTCAAGCATGGGCGGCGGCTGTCGTGCTCGACCCTGATCGAAGGCGACGCCGTCATCGACGTACCGCCCGACAGCCAGGTGCACCGCCAGATCGTGCGCAAGGACGCGCTGCACCTGGACATCGAGCTCAACCCCATCGTGCGGCTGTGCTACATCGAGGTTCAGCCGCCCGACCTCCACATCCCCTCGTCCGACCTGCGCCGGCTCAAGGATGCGCTCGACTTCGACTGGCGCCTGCCCGAGCTCTTCGCCGACATCCGGGTGGTGCAGCAGCTCCAGCCGGCACTGCGCCAGGGCGACTGGAAAGTCACCGTCGCCGTGCATGACGAACGCCAGATCATCGCGGTCTGGCCCGGCCTGCACGAGCGCATCTACGGCATGGCGGTGGACGTAGGCTCCACCACCATCGCCGCCCACCTGTGCGATCTGTCCAGCGGCAAGGTGCTGGCCTCGGCCGGGCGCATGAATCCGCAGATCCGCTTCGGCGAAGACCTCATGAGCCGGGTCTCGTACGTGATGATGAACCCCGGCGGCGACATCGACATGACCCGCGCAGTGCGCACCGCAATCAACGACCTCGCCAGCGAACTCGCCGCCACGGCCGGTATCGGTGTGACCGAGATCGTCGAGGTGACCTTCGTCGCCAACCCCATCATGCACCACCTGCTGCTCGGCATCAGCCCGGTAGAACTCGGCGGCGCCCCCTTCGCACTGGCCACCGACGAGTCGGTGGCCGGCCTGTGGGCCACCGAGATCGAGTGCTTCATCCACCCCAACGCGCGCATCTACGTGCTGCCCTGTATCGCCGGCCACGTCGGTGCCGACACCGCCGGGGTGATGCTCTCCGAAACCCCCTGGCTGCACGACGAGATCACCCTCATCGTCGATGTCGGCACCAATGCCGAGATCGTGCTCGGCAACCGCCAGCGCCTGCTCGCCGCCTCCAGCCCCACCGGCCCGGCCTTCGAAGGCGCCCAGATCAGTTGCGGCCAGCGCGCCGCCCCCGGCGCGATCGAGCGCGTGCGCATCGCCCCGGACACGCTGGAACCCCGCTTCCGCGTGATCGGCTGCGAGCTGTGGTCCGACGAACCCGGCTTTGCCGAAGCGCTCGCCGCCCTCGCCCCGCAAGGCGTCACCGGCATCTGCGGCTCGGGCATCATCGAGGTCCTGGCCGAAATGTACCTCGCCGGCATCCTCGACCAGGACGGCGTGATCCTGGGCGCCAACGCCGCACGCAGCCCCCGCGTGGTGGCCGACGGCCGCACCTTTGCCTACGTGCTGCACGACCACGGCGAACAGCCGCTGCGCATCACCCAGAACGACGTGCGCGCCATCCAGCTGGCCAAGGCCGCGCTCTACGCCGGCATCAAGCTGCTGATGGAAAAGTTCGGCACCGAGCAGGTCGACCACATCCGCCTGGCCGGCGCCTTCGGCAGCCACATCGAGGTCAAGTACGCGATGATCCTCGGCCTGATCCCCGATTGCGCGCTGGCACAGGTGCGCTCGGTCGGCAACGCCGCCGGCACCGGCGCCCGCATCGCCCTGCTCGACAAGCGCGCGCGCGCCGAAATCGAGAACGTGGTGCGAGGGGTGGAGAAGATCGAAACCGCAGTCGAACCGCGCTTCCAGGAACACTTCGTCGCCGCCATGGCGATTCCCCACCGCCACGACCGCTTTCCGCGACTGCGCGCCGAAGTCGCGCTGCCGGAGCCCGCCCAGACGGTACCGGGAAGTGCGGCACGCGGTCGCCGGAGTGTGCGAGGCCGCGCCTCGGCGGCCTGACCAAGCGTCCGGGGCGGGCTAGCCTGTCAGCCCGTCAGCCCGGCGCGTCCAGCGCTCAGGTGCTCGGCAAGAATGCCAGCTGCCGCCATGTCCGGCGGCAGCTCGTCGCCGCAGATCAAGGCGGCCGAGAGCCGGCCCATCGCGGCCGCGGTCTGGATGCCGTAGCCGCCCTGGCCGGCCAGCCAGTAGAAACCGGGGGCGTCCGGCGCGAAGCCCGACACCGGATCGCCATCGGCGAAGAAGCTGCGCAGACCGGCCCAGGTGGCGCCCGGCCGACGTACTTCGACGGTGGTCGCGGTCATGAAGCGGTCGAGCGCGATCGCCACGTCCAGGTCTTCGGGTTGCACGTCCTGAGGGGGCACGGGCGTCTCATCGGCGGGCGAAACCAACAGCCGGCCAGCATCGGGCTTGAAGTAGTAGTGCTCGTCCAGGTCGCACACCATCGGCCAGTGCTCGGCCCGCGTCCCCTCGGGCAGATCCACCATCACCGCGGTGCGCCGCTTGGGCACCAGCCCCAGGGGTGTTACCCCGGCCAGTCTCGCCAGCTCGTCCGCCCAGGCCCCCGCTGCATTCACCACCACCTCCGCCTCGAAGCGCCGCCCGTGCCGGTCGCCAACGCACCAGCCCGCTTCACTGCGGCTGATCTCGACCACCTCGGCGTCGGTCACCAGCGTGCCACCAAGCTGCCGGAACTGACGGATGAACCCCCAGTGCAAGGCATGCACGTCGATGTCCATCGCCGCCGTCTCCAAGGCCCCTACACTCACCTGGTCGGCGCGCAGTATCGGCACCTGGCGCAATACCTCGTCCCGTTCCAGCATCTGTACCTGCGCCCCGTTGGCGCGCACCTCGCGTGCGAACGCCTCCAGCGCCGCCCGCCGCGCCTGCGCGGCAACCACCAGCATGCCACGCGGCGCAAGCAGGGGATGGTCGGCAAAGCCCTCCGGCGGTTGCTCCAGAAAGGCGCGGCTGCACGCCGACAGGCGACGGATCACCGCCGGTCCGTAGGTTTCGCTGAACAAGGCGGCGGAGCGGCCGGTGCTGTGGTAGCCCGGCTGCTCCTCGCGTTCAAGCAGCACCACCGCGCACCCCCTGCGCACCAGGAAATAGGCCGCCGACGCGCCGGCGATCCCGCCGCCGATGATGACGACGCCTCTCGATTGGTCTTGCATGCGCCCCGCTCCGTAAACGCAAAATGGGCCGGACACCCATGTGTCCGGCCCATGTCATTGTAAAGCGTTGGCGCGCTTGAGTCCCGGCTGCCCGGAATCAGTTCGGCACCACCTCAAGCTCATTGCGGATCATGCTCACGCCGGGCACGGCGCTCACCAGACGTTGCGCCTGATCGCGCGCGTCGGGGCTGTGGACCTTGCCTTCCAGGGTCACCACGCCGTCGTCGGTGCGAACGGCGATCTCGGCCTCGCGCAACGCCGGGTCGGTCATCAAGCCGGCTTCGATGCGCTGCCGGACTTCCGCGTCGCGCTCCGCGCCGGCGACCTGCATGGCCAGCAGCAGCACCGGATCGTTGATCGCGGAATGGGCGGGCAGGCTGATCGAGAAGGCGAGCGCAGTCGTGGAGAGGATGGCGGCAATCGTGTGGCGTGTGATCATGGCGAACTCCTTTCTTGTAATGATGCGACAGACCGCGCTGCAGCGGTCCCGGTTCCCCTCATGCAACGCCCGTGCCACCCCTCGTGGCGCGCCCCTCATCCGGCGCGCGAACGGTTGACCGCGAGGTGTCGGCGGGGGTGCGCCCGGCGCAGCACCGGAAATGTGTCGCCCCACCCCGACGGCGTTTCCGCGAAGACGCGGCAAATCATTGATTCTTTTCGGACTCCGCCTGTTGCTCGGCAGCGACACCCTCGCCATCGCCACGGAACAGGCTGGGTGTGAGCGAATGGCGCTGCAACAGGCGGTAGAACTCGGTACGGTTGCGGTCGGCCAGCCGCGCCGCATCGGACACATTGCCGTCGGTAAGCTTGAGCAATTGCACCAGATAGGTGCGCTCGAAGCGCTGCTTGGCCTCAGCGTAGCTCAGCACCTCCATGCTGCGCACCCGTAGCGCGCGCTCTACCAGCGCCAACGGAATCAACGGCGTGGTGGCGAGCGCACAGGCCTGCTCGACGACGTTCTGGAGTTGGCGGATGTTGCCCGGCCAGGCGGCGGTGGCGAGCGCCTCCATGGCCTCGGGGGCGAAGCCGCGCAGCTTCTTGCGGTATTTCTCGCCGAGGCGCTCCAGGAAGTGGTTGGCCAGCAGCGGAATGTCCTCGCGCCGTTCGCCCAGCGTCGGCAAGGTCAGGCTCACCACGTTGAGGCGGTAGAACAGGTCTTCGCGAAAGCGCCCTTGGGCGAGTTCGGCCTCGAGGTCGCGATGGGTGGCGGAGAGAATGCGCACGTCGATGGGCTCGGCCTGGGTCGCCCCCACCGGACGCACGGCGCGTTCCTGCAACACGCGCAACAGCTTGACCTGCAGCGCCAGCGGCATGTCGCCGATCTCGTCGAGAAACACCGTGCCCTTGTCGGCGGTGAGGAACAAGCCCTTGTGCGCGGTGGCAGCGCCGGTGAATGCCCCCTTGACGTGGCCGAACAACTCGGACTCGAGCAACTGCTCGGGAATCGCGCCGCAGTTGATCGCCACAAACGGCGCGCGAGCACGCGGGCTGGCCAGGTGGATGGCCTGAGCGAGCAACTCCTTGCCAGTGCCGCTCTCGCCGCGAATCAATACGCTGGCGTCGGACGCCGCGACCAGCCGCGCCTCGTCCAGCACCGTGGCCATGGCCGCACTGCGACTCACGATGCCGGCACGCCAGGCATCGTCGCCGGCGTCGTCATCGCGTGCGGACGCCCCGGCCACCTGCAGCGCCTGGGCGACCTTCTCCAGCAACACCTTGCTGTCAAAAGGTTTGGTGAGATAGCCGAACACGCCGCGGGCGGTGGCCTCCACAGCGTCCGGAATGGTGCCGTGGGCGGTCAGCAGAATCACCGGCAGGGCCGGATTGGCCGAGCGAATCTCCTCGAACAGCGTCAGCCCGTCCTTGTCGGGCAGGCGTACGTCGCTCACCACCAGCGCAAACCGGTCCACCGCCAGGCGGGCCAGCGCGGCCTCCGCACTGGCGGCGGTGGTCACGCGATAGCCACTGGCGGCCAGACGCATGGACAACAGCTTGAGCAGGTCGGGATCGTCATCGACGACGAGCAGATGGGCGCCGCCGGCCTGCAGGGTGGGACTGGAACGGGCGGACGAGGAAGCGACGGGGCGTGTGGCATCGGTCATGGGCGTACTCCTCGGGGGGCGGCCGTGCCCGCTTCGGGCTCCGTGGGCACTGGCACCGGATCTGGCTGGGGACGGGCCGGCAGGGAGCGCTCGATCTCGGCCAATGCGTCGAGTTTCTCGCGCAGCCGTGCCTGCTCCTCACGGCTCTCCGCAAGCGCCCGACGGCCGCTTTCGGCCTCGCGGGCCAGGCGCTCCGCACGCTGCGCCAGTTCGAGCCGGGGGCGGATGAAATCGGTGAGCAGTTCGGCAAAGCCGCTGGTCATGCAGGCGTCGCGGCCCTGCGGGCGGGGCACGGATTCAAGCAGGCTCAGGGCCCGTTCGAGCATTGCGGCATCGTCGCTGCCGGCCAGCAACATGGCGCGCTGCACCCGCAGGACCGCGGTGTCCGGTTCGCGCGCGAGTGCCGACTCGCGCGCCAGTCGTTCGCCCTGAGGCAGGCCACGCACCGCCGCGTAGGTTTCGAGCAGCCCCTCCACGTGATCGCAGGCACGCAGGAAGATCGCCTGGGTCGGCATCGGCGGGGAGGCTGCGCCGCCCGACTGCTCCTGCACTCCGGGCGACGCGCAACCGCCGATCAACCAGGCAACGGCCGCAACCGCCAACCATGATCGGCACGCGTGCACTGGCCGAACGGGCCGCACAGGCTGGCGCGCAAGCCGCTCTGGCATGCGGGCGGACACTTGAGGTTCATACATCATCGGGCAACTCGATCCGGAAATAGGCCCCGCCCCGGTGGGACACGGCCATGCTCCGCCCACGATGGGCGGCAATGAACTCACGCACGATGGACAGCCCCAGGCCGCTGCCGCCCCGCGCCTGCGGGGACGGCCGGCTGCCCTGCACGAAGGGGTCGAAGATGCGCTCCAACTCGCTCTCGGCCACACCCGGCCCCTGGTCCACGCAATCGATCTGCACCCAGCCGGGCCGGTGGCCCAGGGTAAAGCGGATCTCGCCGCCTTCCGGGCTGAACGATATCGCGTTCCCGAGCAGATTGCCGAACACCACCTTGAGCTTGTCGGCGTCGGCGGTCACCCGCCGGTCCGCCCCTTCAATGCGCACGCCCACACGACGGGACTGCAGCGTGAGCTGCTGCTCGGCGACCACCTCCTCCAGCAGCGGCCGCAGTGCGACACGGCGCGGATGCAGGCTGTGGGCGTCGAAGATCGCCGCATTGAAGCCGAGCAAACCTTCGATGCGCTGCTGCAAGGTGCGCGCGTTCTGGTCGAGGATGGCGGTAATCTCGCGCTGCGCCGGGGTGATCTCGCCCACCACGCCGTCCTCGATCAGCGCAATGCCCTCGCGCACCGAAGCCAGCGGCGTCTTGAGCTCATGCGACACGTGGCGCAGCACGCGGCTGCGGTTGGCCTCGAGGTCGGCCAGGCGCACCCGCAGCCAGTCCAGCCGTCGGCCGAGCTCGCGCAGGTCGGCCGGACCGACGATTTCGATCGGCTGGTCGAGGCGGCTCTGGCCCAGCCCGTCGATGGCGGCCTCGACTCGCCTGAGCGGCCGCAGCACCCACCACCCGGTGCATCCCGCCACCACCACCGCCACGACGATGGCCGCCAGTACGCTGAACGTCAGCGACCGCCGATGGGCATCGAGTTCATCCACCAGATCGCGATTGACGCGGTGGATGCGCGCCCGGCTGTCGGCTGCGAGCGCCTCGTTGAGCGGCGCGATGCGCGCCAGCGCGGCCAGCGTGGTGTCGTGGGCGGCGCCCTCGCGCAAGGCGCGCGCGGTGTCGTCAACCGCGTTGCGCCACTCCGCCACGCCGGCCTCGAAGCCGCTCGCGACCAGCGGCTGGGCCGCCTCCAGCGCGGCGTTGCGCGCCTCCTCGAAGCGCTCGAGCAGCGATGCGTCTTCCAGCACCAGGTATTGCCGGGCGCTGCGCTCCATATCCACGGTACGCTCCCGGATCACCTGTACTGCGGTGGTGATCGCCAGCCCCGCACTCGCGCCTTCGCGGCTTTGCAGCGCAAAGCGTTCCAACGCCAGCACCCCGCCCACCGCCGCCGATCCGAGGATGGCGATAATGGACAGGAAACTGGCGAGCAGGACGTGACTGAAGGACAGGCGGGACATGAGGGACGTGCAGTAACCGGGTCGGAGCGCCGGCCCGCAGTCTAGCCCGTTGACGCCTTACCGTGCGGTAAGAAAGTGCAATGCGGCCAAGCCCGGGTCAGTGCCGGTAGCCCCACAGCGACAGCCAATCGAAGGCGGGCAGCCGCGGCAGATTGTCGTGGGCATAGCCCTGGATGCGGCAGTCGCGCGGTCCGATGCGACGCATCCGCAGCGTCTCGAGCGGACGCCCGTTGGCACCGACGAAGGCCAGGACCTCATGCGGCATCTCACCGGGGGGCGAGGTGCGGCGGCTCACCACCGCCAGTTCGCCGTTGTTCAGGCGCACGATGCTGCCCGGCGGAAAAGTGCCGAGCCGCGCCATCAACAACCGCGCCAGGGTCTGGTCGAGCTTGTCCAGATCACGGGCGAACACATGCTCCATCAGCCTGCGCAGGTCGCGCGCCTGGCTCAGGTTCCAGTATTGCGGTGCACGTGCGCGCCGCCCCAGAAAGCGCGCCGCAAGCACGTCGGCGACCCGCAGGATGCGCCCGCCCAGGCTGATCTCGGCGCGCTGCAGGCCCAGCGGATAACCGCTGCCGTCCACGTTCTCATGATGCTGGGCAACTGCATCCAGCCAGTCCTCGGGAAAACCCCCGATGCGTTCGAGCAGGCGTACCGCCCGCGCCGGGTGATAGGCCAGCGCCTCACGCGCGAACTCATCCGGCTCGCCCGCCAGCGCGTGCATCTCGTCATGCAGGCGCAGACTGCCCAGGTTCATCGTCAGCGCCGCCCCCACCAGATGCATCACGTCGCGCGAAGGCAGGCCGTTGGCACTTGCCAGCTCGGCCGCGAACAAGGCGGTGAGTACGGAATGGCAGACACTGGGACGGTCGAACCGCGACAGGCGCGCAAAGCCGATGCAGGCATCGGCGTCCACCTGCCAGCTGTGGTAAAGCGTTTCGGCCAGTTCGAAGAACTCCACCCGGCTCAGCACCTGGCGGGTTCCGGTCAGCTCGTCCAGCATCGACAGCGCCTCGCCCACCGAGCGCAGGGCACCGATCGGATCGGACGGGGCGATCTGCTCGGCCTGCGCGGCACGGCAGTAGAAGCGCCGTGCCTGCGGCACGCTGGCCGCCGCCTGGGCGGCAATCGGGGCGCCGGCGCGCAACAGCAAGGTGCCGCGTGCGTCGAAGAAGTCGCAGGGCGCGGGGCGCCCGACCAGATGGGGCGGCACCGCGACCGGGCGCAGGATGGAAGATTCGAACATGGCAGACCTCTTTGCTTGGGCCCACCACCACCTTCGCGGGGCAGGCCATCAAATCTGCCTCAGCCAGATCCGTGCCCGCCCGCCGCGGCATTCGCGCGCCACGCCCATCCAACTGAATAAGAAGCGCTTTTCAGAATCTCAGAGGCCGCAGCGGTTCCGCCCGCGCCGCTGCGGCGGCACTTTCTGCCGCCCGCGATTTGCCGCCGCGGCGCAGTTGCGGCAACAATCACCGCATCAGACCGACGAGCCACCCCCATGCATGCACCCGCCCCCCGCGGCGACACCACCGCCCAAGGCATGGTCCGGCCAGAATGGATCGACTACAACGGCCACATGAACGTGGCCTACTACGTGCTCGCCTTCGACCTGGCCACCGACACCTTCCTCGACACCCTGGGCCTGGACGCCGCCTACCGCGCGCGCAGCGCACACTCCACCTTCGCGCTGGAGCTGCACGTGAACTACCTGCGGGAAATCGCCGCCGACGCGCCGTACATCATCACCACCCGCCTGCTCGACGCCGACCACAAGCGGCTGCACCTGTACCACGAAATGCACCACCAACAGGCCGGCTGGCTGGTCGCGACCAATGAAGTGCTGACCATGCACATCGACATGGCGCAGAAGCGCTCGGCCCGCTTCCCGTCCGACATCCAGATCCGGGTGGACGCGGCGCGAACGCGTCACGCCCGCCTGCCCCGCCCGCCGCAGGCGGGGAGTGTGATGGGGATACGGCGTGGCGGATAGCGCATGCTCCGCGACGCCGGAGCGACACGGAGCACCACCGTCGCAAACGGAGAACCGCCGCAACCGAAGCGACGCGGCCGCGTCCACCGTCGAGCGCGTCAGCGTCCGTTCTGCTGGAAGTAGCCGATGAGCGGAGCCGGCGAGAACGTCACGTTGCCGCTGCCGCATGCCCCGACGATGGTGGCGGAGTAGCGCCACCGGTTGGTCCGCTCCCAGAAGTAACGCCCCTCGACCTCCAGAAACTCGTCGCGTTGCTGCAGGCGAACCGGGCAGATGTCGACGATGCGCGCGATGAAGGGCACATCAGCGGGGATTTTCAGGGAATCCGCAGCGGTGGCCCCGGGATCGAAGGGGCCGTAGGCGACCGCCCGGGTCGGCAGCCAGTCGTCGCTGCTGCGGATCAGCTTCGCGCAGTCCTGACTGGGCGGAAACAGCAGCGCACCGGCGGTTCCGATCTGGCGAAGCGGCAGGCCCAGCCATTCCGGGCCGAACTCGACGGCGACCGCCACCGGCGAGCGGAAATCGGGTCGATCGCCTGCGTACGACGCCTCCATCGCAATCGCCCGACCTGCGGCACCATCCGGCGCGATGTCCACGTAAGCCCCCTTCGCCGAGGACGGCACGACCCAGATCTCGGCAGTACGCACGATCTCGCCCAGACTGGCCAATTGCGTATCGGCAACCGGCTGAGGGAAGGCGAAGCCGCTCGACGCCATCAGCCATTCGGGCGGGCGCTCGCAATCGACCGGGGGCAACAAGTCTATCCTGACCTTGAGCAGACTCATGACCGGGATCGGTGACCGCTGAGCGCCCGGGGGCCCGCCGATGTGCAACGGCGCCCGCGGCACCTTGGCGTCCCCGCGCCGCAGGTGATCGTCCTGCTCCAGGATCGTGCGGCGCTCCAAGGGGTCGGCCAGCAGATATTCGGTCTGTCTGGACTCAATCACCTTTTCGCCACAGCCACTTGCGAGCACGGCCAAGACCGGCACCAAGACAAGCCAGCCGGCGCGCACCCAGCCGTTTCGGACGCTCATTGCTTCTCCATCAATATCCACGTCCTGTCGCGCGACGGCTCGGCGGAGCCGACCTCCAGCACGAACGCACGCACGAGGCCACGGCCTCTCGACTCGCAGATCCGGCGCATCGCCGCCGCAAACTCGTCCGCCGAGCATGCGCGCTCGGCGCACCACCCACCGTCGAACAGAATGTCGCCGTCGCGGAACGGGATGTCGGCGAGACTTGCGATGAACTCCCCCTGGCCGGCAACCCGGATCCCCGCATAGCGCCCGTCGATGTAGTACGGCTCGCCTTGTATCGGACGTGGTATCCGCCGCAGCGTCGCGCATAGCTCGGGCGCAGAGACGCGCGCCCGCCCGGGGTTCGGTTCCATCCAGGACTCGTGTCGCGGCGCCGGCGCGGCAGCGTCCGCGTGCGCGCGCAGCGCGGCCTCCGACTCGATTCGCGCCCGTTCGGCGATGATCGCGTCGTGCTGCGGGTGCAAGGGGTCGTTCTGGCAGATCGACGGCTGCTGCCGGCACAGCGCAATATCGTGCAGCGACGGGCTGACGGCGCGCGCAAGCAGATACGCGTCGACTGACGGATTGAGATCCGCAACGTATTCGAGGCCAGGTATCGCGTAGGCCCCCACGCTCACATGGCGATCGGCGGTTGTGGTACCGCGCGCCTTCAGCACGACCAGATGGCGGCCGAAATGGCTGAAACGCAGCTCACCGGGGCGCCCAAGACGGCCATCGTCCAGCGGAATGCCCGGGCGAAACTGGTACAGGGCGGCCACGTCGGAGCCGTCCGGCCGTTCGGGCGACACTTCCAGAGGCGGAAAGCGACTCGCATCGAGCACGATAGGGCGACCATTGTAGGCATCCCAGACAACCAGGGTCCTGCCATCATTGCTTGCGATATAGGTGCTCCGAACATCGACCTGCAGCGCCTCTAGAAAGGCATCCGCCGGCACGAACGCCCGTCGGGCCTGGTCGCGCTCGCGGGCACGCTGACACGCGCGTGAGTTGCGCCGCGAAGGCTCGGCACAGGCCGCAGCCGAACGGTCCTGCGCGACCCACGCCTTCGGCGTCCATCGCCCCCCGTGCTGCCCCGTCGGCACGGCCAGGCGATGCAGCGCACCGTCGCCCTCACCCAGCAGATGGGCTCCGAACCCCACCCACCTGAAGGGATTGCCCAGAAGCGCACCGGATGCACCCATCTCGACCGACGTGAGCGGGCCGGACGCCTGGAGGTCGACAAGATGGAGCCCGTATGACGGATCGCGCTGCGACGGGGCGGTGCGAAAAGCCAGCCAGCGATCGTCGGCAGAAACCTCGATCGCACCGCGCTGCACGCTCGCCAACGCGGCATGCTGGTCTTGCGCCAGTCGCCTGCTCTCCGGCATGGCGATCCGGTGCAGCTGACGCTGGCGCTGATCCCACACCATGACGAAACCATCGTCCAGCGAAAACACCGCGAAACGCGGCGAATCCGTTCGATGCGCCCTCACCCGCAACGCCTCGGGAAAGCGCGCCGCGAACACGGGACGACCTTCGACAACGTCCCAGACCTGGAACTCGGTCACGGCAGTTGCCGGTTCCTCGACCAGCACCGCCAGGTGGTCGCCCTCCTCCCCCAGCAGCGCAAACCCGTAGCCCCCTGCCGAGGTGAACAACAACTCGCCCGAGGCCATGCGCCATACATAGCTGTGGAGACGGCGGTTGGCATTGCCATGGTTGATGACCCGGTTGCGCGCCAGCGTCTGCCCCGAGCGGGCCACGACGGTATCCCGGCTTGGATACAGGCGCAATTCGAGCGGCGCGCGTGGTGCCCGTTGCGCCGGCGACATCGGCGTCATCGGCAGGACCTGCAGGATGCGGCCGTCCTCCGGATCCAGCACCACCACGTCGTCCACCGAGTGGCTGTAACCGTTCAGCGTCGCTTCCAGCACGATGAAGTCCTGCATGCCGAGCGCGCTGCCGACAAAAACCGGGAGCAGCAGCAATACCAGCCAGCGCCCGACGCTGGCGGCCGCCGCGCCCACGGCGCCCGGGTTCGAACGACACCCCGCCCCGTACTTCGGGTTCATGCGAAGAGCCTGCGCAACCAGTGACCGCCGCGCAACAGGGCTACGATGCGGAACGGAATGAAGCCAACGAACAGGATGGTCAGCAGGGCGAACACATCGCTCCCCTTCCAGAGAAGATAGCCATTGATACCCCAGAACAGACGCCAGAGCTCGTCCTGGAAGACGAGGTACCCGCCGTAGCAGACGAGCAGGCCGACGAATAGCGCGCGCAAGAGAAAGAGCAGGTCCAGATCGGGTCTTCTGAGCCAGTACCGGGTGGCGAACACGCAGAGCAGCACCGGTGGCGCGAAAAAAGGCACCAGGGCCAGCAGATAGGCCAGCAACTCCACGAACGACGTGGCAACGAAGAGCTCGATGGCCCGGCTGAACGGCTCGGACCACCGTTCCCAGTTGCGGTCCGCCAGCCAGCCCGGCGCGCCGGCGTTGAACTCGGCCACCCACGCCGCCGGCACCATTTGCGCCAGCAACATGCCCCAGAACATGCAGTTGAGAAACAAGGTGAGCAGCAGCAACTTCGCATGCCCCTGCCAACGCATGCCATCAACCGCAGCGCGCTCGGCCCAGCCATCGAAGCGGGCGCGCCAGAACGCATGCGCGGCCGTGCTCAGCAGCCCGAGCGTCAGTGCCCATTTGGCCTGCATCACGACCAAGGCGACGAACGCGACCGGCGAGATCATCAGGATGATCACGCCGACCATCAATTCGAGCGCCGCACCCGCCGCCCTGAGCTTGGCGACCCCGGCCGCAATCGGACCGCGCTCCGGTATCCGGCTGGTGGACAGGTCACGATGCGGGCCCGCACTCAGGCCCGCACGGCTCCCAGCCTGCTCGCCGCGGGGATTGGCAGGCGGCACCCAGGCCTCGCCCGTCTCGGCCCGGATTTCGGCCGGTCTGCCCGACCGAACCCATTGCGGGACGCGAGACGGATCATCAGCCATGGCGGTGGCGGGAAATGGAAGAACCCGAAGCCTACTCGAACTCGACGATGATCTCGTCCACCGACAGGCTGGCACCCGGTTTGGCAACGACCTTCTTCACCTTGCCGTCCTGCTCGGCCTTGAGCACGTTTTCCATCTTCATCGCCTCGATCACCGCCAGGGTTTCGCCGGCCTTCACGTCCTGCCCCTCGCTGACCGCGATCTCGCGCAGCAGCCCGGGCATCGGCGACAACAGGAACTTGGACAGATCCGGCGGCAGCTTGACCGGCATCAGCGCATGCAGCTCGGCCCAGCGCGCGCTCATCACCATGAGGGTGGCGCGGGTGCCGGCGTGGTCGAGTTGCACCTTGAGGCCGCTGCGCTCGACCTGCATGGTGAAGGCCTTGCCGTTCACACTGCCGCTCGCCAGCGTCTGGCCGAAGGCCCAGTCGGTGAGTACGGTGAACACTTCACCCCCCACCGTCACCGCGTAGCCACCGGCGACCGGGCACACCTTGACCAGGGTGCGCTCGTTGCCGCGGATCACCGTGTAGTCCTCACCCACCGTGCGCTCGTGCCCCGGCATCTGGCCCGAGATAGTCGCATCGCGGTCCTCGATGCGCCGGTGCAGCGCCGCCGCGACGGTGACGAACAACAAGGGGTCGTCGTGCGGCACCATCGAAGCGTCGAAACCCTTGGGATACTCCTCGGCGATGAAGCCGGTGTTGAACATGCCCGAGACGAAGCGCGGATGCTGCATCAGCGCGGCCTGGAAGGGGATGTTCGAACTGATGCCGCGGATCACGAAGGCGTTGAGCGCCTCGCGCATGCGTTCGATGGCCTGGTCGCGGTTGGCGCCATGGGTGATCAGCTTGGCGATCATCGAGTCGTAGTACATCGAGATCTCGCCGCCTTCATAGACGCCGGTATCGACGCGCACCTGACCGTCCACCTCGGCCGGCGGCTGGAACTTCACCAGGCGGCCGGTGGAGGGCAGGAAGCCACGGAAGGGGTCTTCCGCGTTGATGCGGCATTCCATCGCCCAGCCGTTGATCTTGACGTCGGCCTGGCTGATCGGCAGCTTCTCGCCGGCCGCCACGCGGATCATCTGCTCGACCAGGTCCAGCCCGGTGATCAGTTCGGTGACCGGATGTTCGACCTGCAGGCGGGTGTTCATCTCCAGGAAGTAGAACTCCTTGGTCGCGCCGGAGACGACGAACTCGACCGTACCGGCCGACTCATAGCTCACCGCCCGTGCCAGAGCCACCGCCTGCTCGCCCATGGCGCGGCGCATCTCGGGATCGACGAAGGGGCTCGGTGCCTCTTCGATGACCTTCTGGTGGCGGCGCTGGATCGAGCAGTCACGCTCGTTCAGATACACGTAGTTGCCATGGCTGTCGCCCAGCACCTGGATTTCGATGTGGCGTGGCTCGAGCACGTATTTCTCTATGAACACGCGGTCGTCGCCAAAGGCGTTCTTGGCCTCGTTGCGGCACGAGGCAAAGCCCTCGAACGCTTCCTTGTCGTTGAAGGCGACGCGCAAGCCCTTGCCGCCCCCGCCCGCGGAAGCCTTGATCATCACCGGGTAGCCGATGCCCTTGGCGATCTCCACCGCTTGCTCGGGCGTGTCGATCGGGTCGTTGTAGCCGGGAATGGTGTTCACCCGGGCTTCGATGGCGAGCTTCTTGGACTCGATCTTGTCGCCCATCTTGGCCACGGAGTAGTGCTTGGGGCCGATGAACTTGATGCCTTCCTCTTCCAGCCGGCGCGAGAACTCGGCGTTCTCGGACAGGAAGCCGTAGCCCGGATGCACCGCCTCGGCCCCCGTTTCCTTGCAGGCGGCGATGATGCGGTCCATCACCAGGTAGGATTCCTTGGACGGCGCCGGACCTATGCACACCGCCTCATCGGCCAGGTCCACGTGCAGCGCGTCGCGGTCGGCCTCGGAATACACTGCCACGGTCTGAATGCCCATCTTGCGGGCGGTCTTGATGACCCGGCAGGCAATCTCCCCGCGGTTTGCGATCAGAATTTTCTTGAACATGTTCGGGATTTCCTCCGTCCGTTCGTCCTGAGCTTGTCGAAGGACGAACGAACACACAGCGATGGGCTTCGACAGTCTCAGCCCGAACGGATTAAAGGGGGATGTTGCCGTGCTTGCGCCACGGGTTGTCGAGTTGCTTGTCGCGCAGCATCGCCAGCGAGCGGCAAATGCGCTTGCGGGTGTTGTGCGGCATGATCACGTCGTCGATGAAACCGCGGTGGGCCGCCACGAAGGGGTTGGCGAACTTCTCCTTGTATTCCTTCTCGCGCGCGGCGATCTTCTCGGGGTCGTTCTTCTCCTCGCGGAAAATGATCTCCACCGCACCCTTGGGACCCATCACGGCGATCTCGGCACTCGGCCAGGCCAGGTTCACGTCGCCGCGCAGATGCTTGGAGCTCATCACGTCATAGGCGCCGCCGTAGGCCTTGCGGGTGATCACGGTGACCTTGGGCACGGTGCATTCGGCGTAGGCGTAGAGCAGCTTGGCGCCGTGCTTGATGATGCCGCCGTACTCCTGGCTGGTGCCGGGCATGAAGCCGGGCACGTCCACGAAGGTGACCACCGGGATGTTGAAGGCGTCGCAGAAGCGCACGAAGCGCGCCGCCTTGATCGAGCTCTTGATGTCCAGGCAGCCGGCCAGCACCAGCGGCTGGTTGGCGACGAAGCCCACCGTCTGGCCTTCCATGCGGCCGAAACCGATGAGGATGTTCTTGGCGTAGTCCGGCTGCAGTTCGAAGAAGTCGCCTTCATCGACCACCTTGGTGATCAGCTCCTTCATGTCGTAGGGCTGGTTGGCGTTGCTGGGCACCAGGGTGTCGAGCGACTCGTCGATGCGGTCGGCGGAATCCTCGGTGGGGCGCACCGGCGGCTTCTCGCGGTTGGACAGCGGCAGGAAGTCGATGAAACGGCGCAACTGGGCAAGCGCCTCGACGTCGTTCTCGAAGGCCAGGTCAGCCACCCCGGACTTGCTGGTGTGGGTCACCGCACCACCCAGTTCCTCGGCCGTCACTTCCTCATGGGTCACGGTCTTCACCACTTCCGGACCGGTGACGAACATGTAGGAGGAATCCTTCACCATGAAGATGAAGTCGGTCATCGACGGCGAATACACCGCACCGCCCGCGCACGGCCCCATGATCATGGAGATCTGCGGAATCACGCCGGAGGCCATCACATTGCGCTGGAATACGTCGGCGTAGCCGCCGAGCGAATCCACGCCCTCCTGGATGCGCGCGCCGCCCGAGTCGTTCAGGCCGATCACCGGCGCGCCGACCTTCATGGCGTGGTCCATGACCTTGCAGATCTTCTCGGCGTGGGTCTCGGAAAGCGAGCCGCCGAACACCGTGAAGTCCTGGCTGAAGACGAACACCAGGCGACCATTGACGGTGCCGTAGCCGGTCACCACCCCGTCCCCCGGAATGGCTTCCGCGCCCATGCCGAAGTCGGTGCAACGGTGCTCCTTGAACATGTCCCACTCTTCAAAGCTGCCTTCGTCCAGCAGCAGTTCGATGCGCTCGCGCGCGGTGAGCTTGCCTTTGGCGTGCTGGGCGTCGATGCGCTTCTGGCCACCACCGAGGCGGGCTTTCTGGCGCTTCTCATCCAACTGACGGATGATTTCGTGCATTGATGACCTCCTTACAGTTTTCCGTTTGCCCGGCGCGGCAAGCACGCCGAACGGCTTTCTTCAATTCAGGAACTGCAGCAGCCGTTGCGCCGCGGCCGACGGCGTGGTCTCGCCACGGGCCACCGCCGCGGTCAGCCCGCCCAGTTCCGCACGCACCTGCGGGTGACGGCGGAAACGGCCGCGCAGCTCGGCATCGATCAGGTCCCACATCCAGGCCTGGGCCTGATGGCGGCGCTTGGCCTCGAACTCACCGCTTTTTTCCATGGTCTCGCGATAGTCACACAGCGTGCGCCAGAACGCCGCCACGCCTTCCTTCTTCAACGCCGACAAGGTGAGCACCGGCGGGCTCCAGTTGGGGCTGGCCGGGCGCAGCATGTGCAGCGCGGTCTTCAGTTGCGCCTGCGCGCGGGTGGCGGCGGCCGGGTCCAGGTCGGCCTTGTTCACCACCACCAGGTCGGCCAGCTCCATGATCCCCTTCTTGATGCCCTGCAAGTCGTCGCCGGCATTGGGCAGTTGCAGCAGGCAGAAGATGTCGGTCATGTTGGCGACCGCGGTCTCCGACTGCCCGACCCCCACGGTCTCGACGATGATCACGTCGAAGCCGGCGGCCTCGCACACCAGCAGCGTCTCGCGCGTCTTCTCCGCCACCCCGCCCAGCGAGCCGGCCGAGGGGCTGGGCCGGATATAGGCCTCGGTGCGCTGCGACAGCAACTCCATGCGCGTCTTGTCGCCGAGAATGGAGCCGCCGGTAAGCGAGGACGACGGATCCACCGCCAGCACCGCCACCCGCAACCCCTGCTCGATGAGATACAGGCCAAGCGCCTCGATGAAGGTGGACTTGCCCACCCCTGGCACCCCGGAAATCCCCACCCGCATCGCCCCGCCGGTATGCGGCAGCAGCGCTTCCAGCACCGCATGCGCGCGCGCCTTGTGGTCCGCACGCTGCGATTCGATCAGCGTGATGGTCTTCGCCAACGGGCGCAGCTGGCGCGCCAGCACGCCGTCGACCAGGGCGCGGTCGGCGGCATTGGAGACACCCGTCACACACGCCCTCTCAGTCAATTTCGACAACACCGATCTCGTCGTCCTGCAGCGCACAGCGGATTGCTTCCGCGTTCGCAAGCAAGCGGGTTCGCACCGCGACATTGGAAACATTGCCGCAGTTCAGCCACACGATCTTGGGCGGGTAACCGCGCACCAGCTGTATCTCCAGAAAATCGACGTCCTTGGTCAGGATGGCGTACCGTTCCTCCGCGGCGAAGCGCCACAACTCCATGTCACTCGCCGACTCCATGCCCAACAACTGCACATGCGCAGACCCCGGAAATAGCGCCTCGAGGTCGGCCAGCAGACGCCTGGACAGGTTCTGGTCGAGCAGCAGCTTCAAGCCGCAAGCCTCGTCAGGCGGGATTCACGCGTCGCCGCAAACATCAGGCAGGCGAGAATGTCCTCGTGCTCCAGTTCCGGATAGTCTGCAAGAATATCGGTCTCGCTCATGCCCGAAGCCAGCCAGCCAAGCACGTCATAAACGGTAACGCGCATGCCGCGTATGCACGGGCGCCCGCCACGTTTGCCGGGCTCCAGGGTGATCCTGGAAATCGAATCGCTCATGCTTTTCTCCTTCGCAACAACCGGCTGGAAAGTTCGTTCAAGCCGTCTTGGCGGCGCGAATCTGCTTCAGCACTTCGCGCGCGGCCTTGGGGATGGGGGTGCCCGGGCCGAAGATGCCCTTGGCACCGGCGGCATACAGCGCATCATAGTCCTGCGCCGGGATCACCCCGCCGACGAAGACGATGATGTCGTCGGCACCGAGCTTCTTCAACTCATTGACGATTTGCGGCACCAGGGTCTTGTGGCCGGCGGCGAGGCTGGAGCAGCCGACCGCGTGCACGTCGTTCTCCACCGCGTGGCGCGCGGCTTCTTCCGGGGTCTGGAAGAGCGGGCCGATGTCGATGTCGAAACCCAGGTCGGCGAAGGCCGAGGCCACCACCTTGGCGCCGCGGTCGTGGCCGTCCTGGCCCAGCTTGGCGATCATGATGCGCGGGCGGCGCCCTTCCTCGGCGACGAAGGTCTCGATTTCGGCCTTCAGTTCCTTCCAGTCACTGTCGTTTTCCACCACGGCTCCATACACGCCGGACACGGCTTGCGGGTTGGCACGATACCGGCCGAAGACCTTCTCCAGCGCGTCGGATACCTCACCCACGGTAGCACGCAGGCGAATGGCCTTCACCGACAGATCCAGCAGATTGCCTTGGCCGGACTCGGCGCACTGGGTCAGCGCATCGAGTGCCGCCTGCACCGCGGCGGCGTCGCGGCTGGCGCGCACCTGGGCGAGGCGGGCAATCTGCGACTCGCGCACGGCGTGGTTGTCGATGTCGAGGATCTCGATCGGGTCTTCCTTGGCGAGCTTGTACTTGTTCACGCCGACGATCACGTCCTTGCCCGAGTCGATGCGCGCCTGCTTGTCGGCGGCGCATTCCTCGACCTTCATCTTCGCCCAGCCGGACTCGACCGCGCGGGTCATGCCGCCCATGGCCTCGATCTCCTCGATCAGCGCCCAGGCCTGGTCGGCCATGTCCTGGGTGAGCTTTTCCATCATGTAGGAGCCGGCCCAGGGGTCAACCACGTTGCAGATGTGGGTCTCTTCCTGAATGATGATCTGGGTGTTGCGTGCGATACGGGCGGAGAACTCGGTGGGCAGCGCGATGGCTTCGTCGAGCGCGTTGGTGTGCAGCGACTGGGTGCCGCCGAACACCGCGGCCATGGCCTCGATGGTGGTGCGCACCACGTTGTTGTACGGATCCTGCTCGGTCAGCGACCAGCCCGAGGTCTGCGAGTGGGTGCGCAGCATCATCGACTTGGGGCTCTTGGGGTTGAACTGCTTCATGATGCGCCACCACAGCAGGCGCGCGGCGCGCATCTTGGCGATCTCCAGATAGAAGTTCATCCCCACCGCCCAGAAGAAGGACAGGCGGCCGGCGAAGGTGTCGACGTCCATGCCGCTCTTGATGCCGGTGCGCACGTATTCCATGCCATCGGCGAGCGTGAAGGCGAGTTCGATGGCCTGGTTGGCGCCCGCTTCCTGAATGTGGTAACCCGAGATCGAGATGCTGTTGAACTTGGGCATATGCGCCGACGTGTACTGGAAGATGTCGGCGATGATCTTCATCGACGGCGTCGGCGGGTAGATGTAGGTGTTGCGGACCATGAACTCCTTGAGGATGTCGTTCTGGATGGTCCCGGAGAGTTTGTCCTGGCTGACGCCCTGCTCCTCGGCGGCAACGATGTAGCCGGCGAGGATGGGCAGCACCGCGCCGTTCATGGTCATGGACACCGAGATCTTGTCGAGCGGAATGCCGTCGAAGAGGATCTTCATGTCCTCCACCGAATCGATCGCCACCCCGGCCTTGCCGACGTCACCCGTCACGCGCGGGTGGTCGGAGTCATAGCCGCGATGGGTGGCGAGGTCGAAGGCCACCGACACACCCTGGCCACCGGCGGCAAGTGCCTTGCGGTAAAAGGCGTTGGAAGCCTCAGCGGTGGAAAAGCCCGCGTACTGACGAATGGTCCACGGCTTGACCGCATACATGGTCGGCTGCGGGCCGCGCAGGAAGGGTTCGAATCCGGGCAGCGTATCGGCGAACGGCAGCTCCGCGAGATCGGCCGCGGTATACAGCGGCTTCACCGCAATGCCCTCGGGCGTCACCCAGTCGAGCTTGCGCACGTCCCCATCGGGCGCGTGTTTCGCCGCGGCCTTGTTCCATGCCTCCAGATCGACCTTGGGCACATCCGGATAACCATGCTTCGACATTGCATACCTCTTGGAAAGCAGCGCAGGCGCAGACGGGCGCGCTGCATTATAGAACCGGGATTCAGCCGTCCGCCCGAAGCGCCCGGCCATCCAGGCACCTTGCACGTTCCGGCATGCCGCGGACACCTCGCACGACACACCGACAGGCGCGACGACCAGGCCACCCGCGCAACCGCGGGTGGCCGTCGACGCTCCGATGCACGGCGGGGCCCCTCTCCAAGTTCCGGTTCATCCGGAATCCCCCATACCCCGCCACGCCACGGAAGTTGACTTGACTGACGGACGCAATAATACTTTATCCATAATTATGGATGCAACTCGTTGAGCACCCTTTCGCTCATCCGCAGTGACCGGCTTCGCACCCGTGTTCGGTGCATCTCCGCCACCGTGGTTCGAGCCCCCCACGCAGCGTGGGTTTGAGGGACAATGCGAGCCCGGCACCGCCACCGACCACACCCACCGACCACACCAATACACAACAACGACCCGCCATGAGCACATCCCGCATCGCGCCACTCGCGCTGTACCAGGAAGTCGCCGAACGGCTGCGGCAGCGCATCTTCTCACACGAACTGCCACCTGGCACCTGGGTGGACGAACAGGCACTCGCCGTGCAGTACGGCATCTCCCGTACCCCTCTGCGCGAGGCCCTGAAAGTGCTGGCCTCGGAAGGCCTGGTCACGCTCAAGCCGCGCCGTGGCTGCTACGTCACCGAGATTTCCGAGCGTGACCTGGACGAAGTGTTCACCGTGATGGCCTTGCTCGAAGGCCAGTGCGCGCGCGAAAGCGCACAGCGCGCCAGCGATGCCGACCTCGAACGCCTGCAGCGCATCCATGACGAACTGGAACGCGCGGCGGACACCGGCAACATCAACGGCTTCTTCGAGGCCAACCAGGCCTTCCACCTCGCCCTGCAGGAAATCGCCGACAACCGCTGGCTGCTGCAGGTGATCACCGACCTGCGCAAGGTGATCAAGCTCTCGCGCCACAACTCGCTGTTCTCCGAAGGCCGGCTGGAGCAATCACTGGCCGAACACCGCAGCCTGCTCGGCGCCCTGCTCGCACGCGACGTGGATGCGGCCGAGCAGCGCATGCGCGAGCACATCAAGAGCGGCCGCGCCGCGCTGGCACGCATCGCCCAGGCCAGGAGCCGCGCGGCGTAGTTCGCCGGCCCTGCAGGACACCGCTCACCCTGAGCCCTCCGGCTTCGCTCGGGACAGACCCGTCGAAGACAAACGAGGGGTATCGATTACTTGCCGGCTGCCAGCTCCGCCCCGGCGCGCGTCACCAGCACCTGGTCGATGCGATAGCTGTCGATATCCACCACCTCGAACTTGTAGCCGGCGTACTCGACGAAATCGGTGCGCTTGGGCACCTTGCGCAGCATGTACATCAGGAAGCCGGCCACCGTCTCGTAGTTCTGGAAGCCCTCGAACACGTCAATGTCCAGCGCCTGCATGACGTCCTCGATCGGCGTCACCCCGTCGATCAGCCAGGAGTTGTCGTCGCGGCGCACGATCAGTTCTTCCTGGAAGGGGCTGACCAAGTCGCCCATCACCGTGCTCATGACGTCCTGCAGGGTCAGCAGGCCGACCACCAGGGCGTACTCATTGACGATGACGGCGAAGTCCTCCTTGGCGTCGCGAAAGCGCTCCAGCGCCTCGAACAGATTCAGCGTGTCCGGCAGCACCAGGATCTTGCGCACGATGGGCTCGGTGCGCAGCGACAGCTTCTGCCCGCTGATGATGCGCGGCAGGATGTCCTTGGCGTCCACGTAGCCGATCACCGAGTCGATGCCGTCCTTCTCGCACACCGGGTACTTGCCGTGCGGCGTGTCGGCGATCTTGCCGCGGATGCTCTCCTCGGCCTCGCCCAGGGTGAGGAACACGATGCTCTCGCGCGAACTCATGGCCGACGGGATGATGCGCGAATCGAGCTCGAAGACGTTGGCAATCAGGTGCTGCTCCTGGTTGAGCAGCACCCCGGCCTGCGCCCCGGCATCGGCCATCGCCATGATGTCCGCCGGGGTAATGTCGTCGATGCGCACGCTGGGCACGCCGAGCAGGCGGAAGATGCGATTGGCCAGGCCGTTGAACACCCACACCAGCGGCGCAAACACGGTCATGCACAGCTGCATCGGCCGCACCACTGCCACCGCCACGCGCTCCGGCTGCACCATGCCGAAGCGCTTGGGCATCAGATCGGCGAACAGCACGAACAGCGAGGTCACGAAGACAAAGGCGATCACGAAGCTGGCGGTGTCCACCCACGCCCCGTCGGACATCGTGCGCAAGACCCCGGCAACATGCGGCGAAAGCGCCGACTCGCCGACGATGCCACCCAGGATGGCCACCGCATTGAGGCCGATCTGCACCACTGTGAAGAAGTTGCCCGGGCTGTCCTGCAGCGCCAGCACGCGCTGCGCATTGGGGTGCCCGCCCTCGGCCATCAGGCGCAACTTGACCTTGCGCGAAGCGGCAAGCGAGATCTCGGAAATGGAAAAGAAAGCGCTGATCGCGATCAGCGCCAAGATGAGTAACAGATGATTGAACAACGACACGGGTAACTCCTTGCCGCCCTGGAGGTTGTGAAGCATTCCACAACGCAGCGGGGGGCGTTCAGGCGCAAGCGCAAAGCCACGCCTTTCAAGGCCGCTCAGACAGACACCATGTCATCCGGGCGGCGCGACAGTCTATCACTGCCGTGCCGCGGCGCCGATGCGCTATGATCCCCACTCCATACCATACGGTATGGGCCATGTCCTCCACCCCAAACGACCTCCATGAGCGGCGAGATTCTCTTCCAGCGCGACGCCGACGTCGCCTTCCTCACCCTCTCCAACCCCGGCCGGCTGAACGCCATCAATGCTGCCATGTGGGTGCAGCTGCGCGAGGCGATGGCGCGCATCCATGCCGACGACAGCCTGCGCTGCGTCATTCTCACCGGCGCTGGCGAGGCCTTTGCCGCCGGCGGCGACATCGAGGAATTCCTCACCGTACGCGCCACCGTGGACGACGCCCTGCACTACCACGACGAACTCGTCGCACGCGCGCTCGACGCCATCCGCGCCTGCCCTATTCCCACCGTGGCCGCCATCCGCGGCGCCTGCATCGGCGGCGGGCTGGAGATTGCCGGCTGCTGCGACCTGCGCATCGCCGCTGAGTCGGCGCGCTTTGGCGCACCGATCAACAAGCTCGGCTTCTCCATGTACCCGGGTGAAATGGCCGGACTGCTGGAACTGGTGGGCCCCGCGGTGCTGCTCGAAATCCTGCTCGAGGGGCGTATCCTGCCGGCGCACGAGGCGCTGCAGAAAGGTCTGCTGACCCGCGTGGTGGACGACGAAGCGGTGATGGACGAAGCCCGCGCCACCGCCACCCGCATCGCCACCGGCGCACCGCTGGTGGCGCGCTGGCACAAGCAATGGGTACGCCGCCTGACCCGCGCCGAGCCACTGTCCGAGTCCGAGAAGCGCGCCGCCTTCGACTTCCTCGCCACCGACGACTACCGCGAGGGCCTGGACGCCTTTCTGAACAAGCGCAAACCCCTGTTCAAGGGACGCTGACCGGCCGTTGGCGGAGCTCCGATTCATTCCTCACCGTTGGGGCTGAGCAAAGCAAGCCCCGCCGCGGCAGAGCAGACGCAGGAAACGGGTACTCCGCTCGCCCTGAGCCTGTCGAAGGGCGGCTTCGGCAGTGCCGGACGTCGGGCTTCGACAAGCCTGCCCAAGGACGCCTATCGACTATGCCTTCGAGTAGGCCTGGACATCGCCCCCTGGACGGAAGGCGCGCCAGCCAGCCCGGCCGCCACACACACACGCTCGAGATCCAGGTGCGACTCGACCGCGTCCGCCAGGCGGTCCAGATCGGCCTCGCGCCGTGCCGCCAGGTCCACCGTGCCAATGTCGTCCGCGCCCGCCCAGGCCAGCACCGCCGCCAGCGCCTCTGGGTGGTCCAGCACGCCATGCACATAGGTTCCGGCCACCTGCCCGTCGGCGGAGCGCGCACCATCATGGCGGCCATCGTCCAGCGTCACCAAGGGCTGCGCCAGGGCGGGCCCGCTGCTCACGCCCATGTGGATCTCGTAGCCCCGCAACGGCGCCGCGCCCAGGCTCAGCCACCCGGCCACGTTCACCAGTTGCTTGTCGCGCGCCAGCGTGGTGCGCATGTCCAGCCAGCCTAAGCCCGGTCGCTCGCCAGGCGCGCCCTCGACGCCATGAGGGTCATCCACCGCCTGACCGAGCATCTGGAACCCGCCGCAAATCCCGAACAGCTTGCCGCCGTAACGCAGGTGGCGCTGCAGGTACGCCTCCCAGCCCTGGGCGCGCAACCATGCCAGGTCGGCCTGCACGCTCTTGGAACCGGGCAACACCACCAGATCCGCTGGCGGAATCGCCTGTCCGGGGCCGATCCAGCGGAAATCCACCTGCGGATGCAAGCGCAGCGGATCGAGATCGGTGTGGTTGGACACACGCGGAAAAACCGGCGCCACCACCCGCAGCCGCGCCGCGGCCTTGTCCGCCCGGGCGTCGGCAATCGCATCCTCGGCGTCGAGAAAAAGCCCGTGCAGATACGGCAACACGCCCAGCACCGGGCGCCCGGTGCGCGCCTCCAGCCACGCCAGCCCGGGTTCCAGCAAGCCGATGTCACCGCGAAAGCGGTTGATCACGAAGCCCTTCACCCGCGCCTGCTCCGACGGCGACAACAACTCCAGCGTCCCTACCAGGTGCGCGAACACCCCGCCCTTGTCGATGTCCGCGACCAGAATCACCGGCACGTCGGCGGCCTCGGCAAAGCCCATGTTGGCGATGTCGCGGTCGCGCAGGTTGATCTCCGCCGGGCTGCCCGCGCCCTCCACCAGCACGCAGTCGTAGGCGGCGCACAGGCGTTGCCACGACGCCATCACCGCGGCCATCGCGGTGGGCTTGTAGTGGTGGTAATCGCGCGCCGACAGATTGGCCACCGCCTTGCCGTGGATGATGACTTGCGCCCCCACGTCGGACGACGGCTTCAGCAGCACCGGGTTGAAATCGGTATGCGTCGCGACGCCCGCGGCCAGCGCCTGCAGCGCCTGGGCCCGGCCGATCTCGCCGCCGTCGGCGGTCACGGCGGAATTCAAGGCCATGTTCTGCGGCTTGAACGGCGCCACGCGCATGCCGCGTCGCGCCAGCACCCGCGCGAGGCCGGCCACCAGCGTACTCTTGCCGGCATCGGAGGTCGTGCCCTGCACCATCAGGGCGGCAGCATTCGGCATCGCGTAAAATCCCGTGTCGTGTCTATTCCAAGCCGGCGATTATCACCGATCCCCTGACGATGGCGTATCTCGATCCCGCACTCGCTGCACTCGCCCTGCCGCTGAAGCTCGCCGCCGGCACCGTGCTCGACCGCCTGCTGGGCGAGCCGCGCCGCTGGCATCCGCTGGTCGGCTTCGGTCGCTACGCCGCCTGGCTGGAGGCCGCCGTGCGCCGCGTCGCGCCACACGGCGGGCGCGGCCTGGGCCTGCTGGCGTGGCTGCTCGCGGTCATGCCCTGGGTCGCTGCGGCACTCTGGCTGCGCAGCCTGCATCCCGCGCTGGGCTGGATCGTGGATATCGGCCTGCTGTACTTCGCGCTGGGCGCCTGCAGTCTGGCCGAGCACGCCCGCGCCGTCGCCGAACCGCTGGCCGCGGGCGACCTCGACGCCGCGCGCACCCGCGTCGGCTGGATCGTCAGCCGCGACACCACCCACCTGGACGCCGAAGGCGTGGCCCGCGCCGCCACCGAGTCGGTGCTCGAGAACGGCAACGACGCGGTGTTCGGCACACTCTTCTGGTTCTGCCTGCTGGGGGGCCCCGGCGCCCTGCTGTTCCGGCTCGCCAACACGCTGGACGCGATGTGGGGCTATCGCACGCCGCGCTACCTGCGTTTCGGCTGGGCCGCCGCCCGCCTGGACGACGTGCTCAACTGGCTGCCAGCGCGCCTCACCGCCCTCACCTATGCGCTGCTCGGCCGCACCCGCCTGGCGCTCGCCTGCTGGCGCAGCCAGGCCCCCGCCTGGGACAGCCCCAACGCCGGGCCGGTCATGGCCTCCGGCGCGGGCAGTCTGTCCGTGGCCTTGGGCGGCCCCGCCATCTACCACGGCCGGGTCGAGGACCGCCCCGCCCTGGGCCGCGGCGCACCGCCCGACGCCGACAGCGTGACCCGCGCCGTGCGCCTGGTGACCCACGGCATGTGGCTGTGGCTCGCACTGACCGCTGTTGCCACCCTGAGCGTCAGCCTGTTGGGCTGACCGACAAGGAGCTCACCATCACCCTGCTCGAACATGGCGGCCGCCTGCGACTGGCCGCACAACGCTACGACATTCCGCTCGGCGACTGGCTGGACCTGTCCACCGGCATCAATCCGGACGGCTATCCGGTACCAGCGATTCCACCCGCCGCATGGCTGCGCCTGCCCGAAACCGACGACGGCCTGGAACAGGCGGCCGCGGACTACTACGGCAGCACCGAATTGCTACCGGTAGCCGGCTCGCAACCGGCCATCCAGGCCTTGCCGGCACTGCTGCCCGGCACCCGCATCGGCGTGCTCACGCCGACCTACGCCGAGCACCCCCACGCCTGGCGCGAGCGGCAGGTGCGCGCGCATGCGAACGCCGACGCACTGGAGGCCGCGCTCGACGACACCGACGTGGTGGTGCTGGTCACCCCCAACAACCCCAGCGGCGAAACGGTGGAGGCCGCGCGGCTGCGCGACTGGCACGCCCGGTTGCAGCGGCGGGGCGGCTGGCTGGTGGTAGACGAGGCCTTCATGGACACCCAGCCCCGCGCCGGGCTGGTGGCCGACGCCGGGCGCGACGGACTGGTGGTGCTGCGCTCGCTGGGCAAGTTCTTCGGTCTGGCCGGCGCACGCGTGGGCTTCGTCTTCGCGCCGGCCTCGTTGCGTCGGCGGCTGGCCGAACAACTGGGGCCGTGGACACTGTCCGGCCCGGCCCGCCACGTCGCCCGCATCGCCCTTCAGGATCGCGCCTGGCAGACCGCAGCACGCCAGCGACTGGCGCAGGCCGACGCTCGTCTGGCCGGCCTGATCGGCGCCAGCCCGCTGGGCCCGGCGCGCGGACCCGCGTTGTTCAAGTGGGTCATCACCCCCCGGGCGGACGCGGTATTCGACCATTTCGCCCGCCGCGGCATCCTGTTGCGCCGCTTCGATACGCCCCCCAGCCTGCGCTTCGGCCTGCCCGCCGACGAGACCGGCTGGCAGCGCCTCACCGACGCCCTCACGACGCTCGAGCTACTCAAGGACAACCCATGAACGCCACCCCATCCGGCTTTGCCGCCCCGCCGCGTCGCAGCCTGCTGGCCATCCTCACTGGCCTCGCCTGCGCGCTCGCACCGCTCTCGCTGCACGCCCGTTCGGAGGCGCCGGCCAGCGCCCCGGCCGCCCCCCCGGCCAGCACCGTCAACCACGCCACCGCGCCCGGCGACACCGCCATCGTGCTGCTCGACGAAACCGGCCGCGAAGTCCGCTTGCCGGCGCCAGCGCGGCGCATCGTCAGCCTGGCGCCGCACGTCACCGAACTGCTGTTCGCCGCCGGGGCGGGCGACCAGGTGGTGGGCGTCGTCGCCTACAGTGACTATCCGGAAGCCGCCACCCGTCTGCCCCAGGTCGGCGGCTACATGAACGTGGACATGGAGGCGGTCGCCTCACTGCGGCCCGACCTCATCGTCGCCTGGCAAAGTGGCAACCGCCACGCCCATCTCGACCGCCTCGAAGCGCTCGGCATTCCGGTGTATCTGAACGAGCCGCGCAGCCTGGCGGCGGTAGCCGACGCCATAGAGGCCCTGGGCCGGCTCGCCGGCACCGAACCAGCCGCACGCGCCGCCGCCGACGCCTTCCGTGCGCGACACGCGGCGCTCGCCGCGCAACATGCCGCCCGCCCGCCGGTGCCGATGTTCTATCAGATCTGGAACCAGCCGCTGATGACGATCAACGGCGAACACCTGATTTCCGACGTGATCCGCCTGTGCGGCGGCGAGAACGTATTCAGCGACCTCGCCCCGCTCGCCCCCAAGATCGGCACCGAAGGCGTGCTCGCCGCCAACCCCGAGGCCATCGTCGCCAGCGGCATGGGCGAGGCACGCCCGGAATGGCTGGACGAATGGCGCCGCTGGCCGCAGCTGACCGCGGTCACCCGCGACAACCTGTTCTTCGTGCCGCCCGATCTGATCCAGCGCCATACCCCGCGCATTCTCGACGGTGCCACGCAATTGTGTGAGTTTCTGGAAACCGCCCGCGCCCGGCGGCCGTAACGCTACCAGCCTCGAGGCACTCCACTTCCGTTCGGGCTGAGCCCTTCGGCGCTGCTCAGGACGGGCCTGTCGAAGCCCGCCTCCCGGGCACTGCCGAAGACGCCCTTCGACAAGCTCAGGGCGAGCGGAGTACCCGTTTCCTGCGTCTGCTCTACCGCGCCGCGGCGGGGCCTGCCGCTCAGGGCGAGCGGAGCACTTGTCGCTGGCGTCTGCTCAGAGCCTGTGAATAAATCTGCTGCGCGAACCGATTGCTGCGTTACTCACTCGCTCACTCCTCGCCTATCTATCTGATATGTCTCGTCGTTCGCTCGCTCGCGCCTTGCACTCGGCCCTGCTCGCGACGATTTCTTCACAAGCTCTCAGGGAGAACGGTGGGGTGATGCTGCGGTTTGCTCACGGCGAACCGTGGGATGTTGCTGCGGTTTGCTTCTGACAGGCCAGGCCGCCAGCGCGCCGGCGTCAGCCTTTGTCCAGCGGAGAATGGCGCCGGGCGCGCCTGTGGGTGCGTCGCCAGGAACTGCGGGCGGTGACCCACCATTGACGATCGAAAACCCACGACAGCGTGGACAGCAAGGGCGACAAGTGGCGGCTGGCCGCGCTCTGGTCGGTGTCTTCTTCCCGGGACGCCGCCGGCGAGGTGCCGAGCGCGCCGAGTCGTTCGATCAGCGAGGGATGGAGCGCGGTCGGTCCAGCCACGTGGGTTTCGCAAAGCTCGCGCAGCGACTCGCTGTCGGCGGCGGGTCGGCGGAAACCCGCGACCATGCCATGCCCCATTTCACGATAGGGCCGGAATCGCGGTCGCGCACGCTTGCTGCTCTGCTCCAGCACCTTGCACCAGTAGTCTTCGAACAGGAAGCGCTCCTTGAGCGCGACCTCGATCAGCGCCTCGCCCACCAGGTCGGCGCCGACCAGCCGTGCGGCGATCTCGTCGGCCTCGAACTCTTCCAGCCGCGACAACTCCACGCCGCGCACCACATCGTATTCGGTCAGGTGATCGATCCAGCCGGCGCAGCACGGCACATCGCGCACGAAGCGGTCCACCACGCGGAACCACCAGCTGCGGAAATGCCGCGCCCAGGCGGCGCTGCCGTTGCGCTGGGTGGCAAGGTGGGCGAACTCGTGGGCCAGAATGGCCGACAGCTGCAGCGGCGAGACACTGTGGGTGAGCGGCAGGCCGATCAGCAAATGGGTTTCCATGCGGCCGACCAAGCCCCAGCGCGGACGCTGCAGCACGGCGGCGTTCATGTCGCCGGTGACCCAGACCGCATCCACGCGGATGCCGCCGAAGCGCTTGCTCATGCGGCGGATCTTGCGATGCAGGGAGCGCGCCGCGCCACGCGGCACACACACCCCTTCGGGGAGCCCGTCGGGAATCGCCAGCCACGACAGGCATTTCACGCCGACATAGCCGGACAGCGCGCCCACGGCAAAGGCGAAGAAGGCATGCAGGGAAGGATCGGACAACAGGCCGGACAGCCCGCTGTGAAGCAGCATGACCGACGCCACCAGCAAGGTGGCGGTGAGCGAGCCCAGCAACAGCAGCCCGACGACGGCGCGGCGCGTGAGCGATCCAGCGAGGGCGACTCGCCGCGCCTGCAGACTGGAAACAGTCGTATTCATCACTGGGGGTCCCGCCGAGCCGATTCGAGGCGTGAATATACCCGCAAACCGATTCCGCGCATATTTCGGATGACGCCATTTTCTGCACGTCGCGCGACCGGGGCGGCCTTTTCGTAACGAAATCGTGAGCAATTTGGCACGAAATGTTTCAAGCCACCCCAGCACGCCGCCCAGCGGTTGTTGCGGCGCGACAATCGGACAGCCGGATGAGCTCGCGCGCCCCCGCGCAGGCCGGCCCGCTTCTCCCACTGGCGCAGCAGATCAACCTCAAGTCCGACAGACTGCTAGGAACGCACGTCCTCAATCAACGACAGTGCTGTCGAAAACAGCGCCGAGGCGGGGTCGGCGAAGGCCTCGCACAGACTCAGGTGGTCGTGGCCCGGCATCGCCACCTGGCCGCGCCAGACCTGCGGCCAGGTGCGCGCCAGCAGGTCGAGCTGGCGGATGAACTCCTCGCTCTCCTCGCCCCCCACCGCGCCCAGCAGCGGCGCCGCGCTGGCCGGGGCGTGGCGCACCGGGCTCAGCAGGCGGATGCGCTCGGGGGTGAAGTTCACCACGGCATCCAGCACCGGCACCTGCGCCAGCGGTGCGAGATCGGCCAGCGGGCTGAGGGCGATGCCGCCGGCGAGCAGACCGGCGGGCAGATCCGCGCGCCACTGCGGCCAGTCCGTCGCCAGCGCCATGCACGCCAGGTGGCCGCCCGCCGAATGGCCGGACACCACCATGCGCCCGGCGTCGTAGCCAAACCGCGCCCGCTCCTGATGCAGCCAGGCCAGGCTGCGGCGCGTCTGCTCGACGATTTCCTCCAGCCGCGTGGCGGGCGCCAGCCCGAAATTGACGACCGCCACCGCGACACCGCGGGCGACGTAGGGTGGCGCGATCCAGGCGAAGTCGTTCTTGTGCAGACGGCGCCAGAAACCGCCGTGCAGAAACACCAGCAACGGCGGCGCGCCGTCACCGGGCGGCGGCAGGAACAGATCCAGGGTCTCGTCGGCCGAAGCGCCATAGCGCAGGTCCAGCCAGGCACCGGCATCGGCCCAGGTCGCCCGCGTTGCCGCGCCACGCTCGCCCCAGCCGGCCATCACCTGGTCGAACGCCGGCACCCGCGCGCGCACGTCGTACTGCAACGCAATGTCGGCGCGCGACGACCATTCCGCGGCCCACGCCGCCTCCTGCTGCGCGTCGATCTCGATCACGGTCATCTCAAACTCCCATGTAGCGTTCCCACAGCGTGGCGTTGCCGGCCAACGCGGCGGCGTCGCCCGACCACACGCTGCGGCCTTTCTCGATGAAGGTGTGGCGGTCGGCCACCCGGGTGAGTTCGGCCAGGTATTTGTCGATCACCAGAATCGCCTGCCCGGCCTGCTTGATCTGCGCCAGTACCTGCCAGATCTCGCGGCGGATCAGCGGCGACAAGCCCTCGGTGGCCTCGTCCAGCACCAGCAGGTGCGGGTTGGTCATCAAGGCCCGGCCGATCGCCAGCATCTGCTGCTCGCCGCCGGACAACTGGTTGCCCATGTTGCGGGCGCGCTCGCGCAGCCGTGGAAACAGCGCGTACACCCGCGCCAGGTCCCACGGCACGGCGTTGCCACTGCGATTCGCGGCGAAGGCGACGAGGTTTTCCGCCACCGACAGATTGGGGAAGATCTGCCGCCCTTCCGGCACCAGCGCCAGCCCCATGCGCGCAATCTGCTCGGTCGGTCGCCCGTCTATGCGTTCGCCCAGAAAGCGGATCTCGCCCGACCATGCCGGCAACTGGCCGAACACCGCACGCAGCGTGGTGGTCTTGCCCATGCCGTTGCGGCCCAGCAGGGTCGCCACCTCGCCCGGCGCAATGGCGAAATCGATGCCGGACAACACCCGGCTCTGGCCGTAGCCGGTTTCCAGGCCTTCGATGCTGAGCAAGGCGCTCACTGGACGCCCCTCCGGTCGCCGTGCGCCCCCCTCGCCAGGAAGGCGGGCGCGCCGCCTTCACCCGGCCATGCGGCCTCGCTCATGGCTGTCCCCCTGCTTGTGCTTCGCTCCGGTTGGCAGGGCGGCCGGCGGCGTCACGTGCATCGCCACGTACATCGCCACGTCCATCACCACGGACATCTCCGCCCGCGTCCCCCTCGCTGCCCGCGCCATCCGGACGCGTTTCATCCTCGCCCAGGTAGGCGGCGATCACCTCCGGATTGCGCCGGATCTCGTCCACCGTGCCGGTGGCGATCACGCGGCCGGCCACCAGCACCGACACCCGGTCGGCGAGGCGGAACACCGCGTCCATGTCGTGCTCCACCAGCACGACGCTGTGTTCGTCGCGCAGCGACCCGATCAGCCGGCCCATGTTCTGCGACTCCTCAGGATCAGTGCCGGCCATTGGCTCGTCGAGCAGCAGCAGGCGCGGCCGGCAGGCGATCGCCATGCCCAGTTCGAGCTGGCGCTGGCGGCCGTGGGAAAGCGTGCCGACCACCTGGTCGAGCACGTCGGTGAGGCCGACGCGGGCCGCCGTCTCGCTGGCCCCGGTATCGAGGTCGGACTCGTCGGCCACCGTGCCGAGAAAGTCGAAGCTGTGGCCGGTGCGCGCCTGCACCGACAGCGCCAGGTTCTCGCGCACGCTCAGGCGCGGCAACAAGGTGGTGATCTGGAACGAACGCGCAATGCCGGCCGCCACCCGCTTGTGCACCGGCAGGCGGGTGATGTCGCGGCCCTCGAACAGAATGCGCCCCGCGTCAGGCGCCAGTTCCCCGGACAGTTGCGCGAGCAGCGTGGTCTTGCCGGCGCCGTTGGGGCCGATCAGCGCATGGATTTCACCCTTGCGCACTTCCAGGCTGCAATGATCGGTCGCCACCAGGCCGCCAAAGCGCTTCACCAGTTGGTCGACCTCGAGCACCACGTGGGTCATCGTGCGCCCTCCCGATCGGCGACCTCGGCCGCGGCCCGCGGACGCAGGCGGGCAAAGCGGCCGCGCAGGCTCATCACCCCGTTGGGGGCGGCGAGCACGATGAACAGCAGCAAGACGCCGAGCACCAGGTTCCAGTGCTCGGTGTGGTCGGCAATGGTTTCCTCCAGCAGCAGGAACACCACCGCCCCGGTGAGCCCGCCCCAGAAGTAGCCGGACCCGCCGAGAATCACCATCACGATCAACAGGCCCGACTGGTGCCAGGTCAGCATGTGCGGCGTCACGCTCATGTTGGCGTTGGCCAGCAGCGCCCCGGCCAGTCCGCACAGCCCGCCCGACAGGGTGAAAGCCATCAGCTTCAGGCGATACACCGGGTAGCCGATCGCCGCCATGCGTCGTTCGTTCTCGCGGATCGCCACCAGCGCCCGGCCGAAGCGCGACGCCACCAGGCGGTACAGCAACACGAAGGCGAGCATTGCCACCATCAGCACGAAGAAGTAGAACGCCAGCGGATCGGCCAGCGACATGCCGGGCACCTCGGAGCGCGTGCGCATCTGCAAGCCGTCGTCACCCCCAAGTTGCGGCAGCGATATCGCCAGGTAGTAGAACACCTGGGCGAAGGCGAGCGTGATCATGATGAAGTACACGCCGCGGGTGCGCAGGCTCACCACCCCGATCAAGAACGCCACTGCCGCCGCGAGCAGCACCGCCAGCGGAAAGCTCAACCACGCCGCCAGATGCCCGGCCTGGGCCAGCACCGCCACGGTGTAGCCGCCCACCCCGAGAAACGCGGCATGCCCCAGGCTGATCATGCCGCCATAGCCCAGCGCCAGATTGAGCGCACTGGCCGCAAGTGCGAACACCAGCACGCGCGCCCCCAGGGTGAGATAAAACGGCTCGCCCAGCGCGCTCACGACCAGCGGATAAAGCGCCAGCAAAACGGCCACGCCGATCGCCGTCCACGGCCCGGGCAAGCCCTCGGTGAGCGGGCTACGGGTGGGGTGGGCGGCCGCGAAGGACAGTCCGGTCATGATCAGCCTCGCGCAGGGAACAGGCCGGTGGGCCTGAAGTACAGAACGGCCACCATCAACAGGCTGACCAGCATGGAGGCCAGCGTCGGCCCCAGGGTGGAGGCGGTGGCCGGGTCGGCCACCAGGCGCAGCCCCAGGGTCAGCAACAGCTTGCCGACGGTGTCTATCATCCCCACCAGCAGCGCGCCCACCAAGGCCCCGCGCATGGAGCCGATGCCGCCGATCACGATGACCTCGAAGGCGGGGATGAGAATCGTCTCGCCCATGCCGATGGACACCGCCAGCAGCGGTCCGAGCAAGGCGCCGGCGAGCGCGCACAAGGCGGCGCCGAGCACGAACACGAAGGTAAACATCGGGCGGATGCGCACCCCCATCACCGCCGCCATCTCCGGATTGGAGGCACCGGCGCGCATCCACATGCCCAGCCTGGTGCGGTTCACCAGCAGATACAGCCCGAGCGCCACCGCCAGGCCAACGGCGATGATCACCAGGCGATAGGCGGGGTAATACAGTTCGTCCGGCACCAGCTCGACCGCCCCCGAGAGGCTGGCCGGCATGCCGATCATCAGCGGCTGGGCGCCGAACAGGATCTTGATGGTCTCATTGGCGATCAGGATCAGCGCGAAGGTCGCCAACACCTGCGACAAATGGCTCATGCGCTGGAGCTTGTGATACAGCACCCGCTCCAGGATCAGGCCGATCAGCGCAGTGATCACGATGGCCAGCAACAACGCCGGCAGAAAGCTGCCTATGGCCTGGTACAGCGCGGCCGCGACGAAGGCGCCGATCATGTACAGCGAACCATGGGCGAGATTGATCAAGTCCATGATGCCGAACACCAGCGTAAGCCCGGCAGCGAGGAGGAACAGCATCAGCCCGTACTGCAGGCCGTTGAGCATCTGCTCGGCGATCAGGTAAATCATCGTCGGGTGGGGTCGGAGGGTTTGAAGGATTCGGCGCGTTGGGCGCGTTGGGCGCGTTCTGCGTGCTCTACGTGTGCGGCGCGTGCTGCATGCCCGCACCGGAGGCAATGATGACCTCCAGCCTCGGCGGACATCGCGGGCGGCCGCCCGGGGCACTCACCGGGCACGCGCCCCGTCGCGACGATCGGCACAACCGCGCGCGGTCGGCGCAGGCCGGGGGCACACCGCCCCCGCCAAGCCGCCCCGCTACATCGCATCGCCCCGCTGCGCCACCCCACGACATCGGGCGGCGCAGCGGTCGCGCGCCGGCTGCTTACATCTTGCAGTCGGCGGCGTAGGCGTCGGCGTGATCTTCCATGACCACCGACACGAACTGGTTGCGCACGCTGCCGTCGGCCTGTTTCACCACCTGGCGCAGATAGTAGTTCTGGATCGGGTAATGGTTGGCGCCGAAGCGGTAGGCGCCGCGCACGGTGGGCGCCTGCACCGTCTTCAAGGCCTCGCGGAAGGCGTTCTTGTCCTCGATGTTGCCGCCCACCGCCTTCACCGCGGCGTCGATGAGCATGGCCGCGTCGTAGCCCTGGGACGCATACAGCGTCGGCAGGCGGCCATGCGCCTGCTGGAAATCGGCAACGAAGCGCTGGTTGAGCTCGTTGTCCATTTCGCGATACCAGTGGGTGGTGTTGAACACCCCTTCCATCGCCGGGCCCACCGCATTCACCACGTCCTCGTCGCCGGAAAAGCCCGGTGCGAACAGGGGCGTGCGCTGCATCATGCCGGCCGACGCATACTGCTTGATGAAGTTGATGCCCATGCCGCCGGGCAGGAAGATGTACAAGGCCTCGGCGCGCGCGGCGCGGATCTGGGCGATCTCGGCGGAGTAATCGAGCTGGCCGAGCTTGGTGTAAAGCTCGTCGGCGACCTCGCCCTGGAAGAAGCGCTTGACACCGGCCAGCGCATCCTTGCCCGCCGGGTAGTTGGGGGCGAGCAGCACCGCACGCTTGATGCCGCGGTCCTGCATGTGCTTGCCCATGGCCTCGTGCAGGTTGTCGTTCTGCCAGGCGACGTTGAAGAAATACGGGTTGCACTCCGCCCCCGCATACTGGCTGGGGCCGGCGTTGGCGCTGATGTAGAAGGTTTCCGAACCGAAGAAGCTCGGCCCCACCGCCAGCATGATGTTGGAGAACACCACGCCGGTGGCCACGTCCACCTTGTCGCGCTGGATGAAACGCTCGGCGATCTGCCGCGCGGTGTCGGGGTTCTGGGCGTCATCGGCGCTCACCACCTCGGTGCTCAGACCGCCCAGCGAACCGCCCAGGTGCGTGAGTGCGAGGTTGAAGCCGTCGCGGATGTCGATGCCGAGGCCGGCGCCCGGGCCGGACAAGGTGGTCATCATCCCCACCTTGATCGAATCGGCGGCATGCGCGCCCCCGGCAACGAGTGCGGCGAGCGTGGCGGCAAGCAGGTGTTGTCTCATCGTGTGTCTCCCTGGGTGGCGGTTGGAGCGGACAAAGCAAGCGGCGGGCGCGCCAGCGGCGCCCGATCCGGCGCGGCGCCGAGGTACGCGGCACCAGCATGCGCGGCGTGCTGCGCATCGTAACGCGAATTCACGTCACCGCCGCACGCACCTGGAACTCCGGCCGTTGCCAGGCGCCACTTTCCAGCACCTCGGCAATGATCTCCACGGCGTTCCAGACATCGAGATGACTCAGGTACAAGGGGGTGAAACCGAAGCGCACCACGTCCGGCGCGCGGAAATCCCCGATCACGCCGCGGCTGATCAAGGCCTGCATCAGCGCGTGGCCGTGCGCGTGCGCAAAGCTCACCTGGGAGCCACGCTCGGCCGCGACGCGCGGCGAAAGCAGGGCGAGCTGCGGGCAGCGCCCCCCCAGGCGCTCGATGAACAACTCGCTCAGCGCCACCGATTTGGCCCGCAGCGCCGTGACGTCGGCCTCGAGCAGGAGATCCACGCCCACTTCCAGCGCGCTCGCCGCCAGCACCGGCGGCGTGCCGCACAGGTAGCGCGCCACGCCCGGCGCCGGCCGGTATTCCGGCACGAAGGCAAACGGCTCGGCATGTCCCATCCAGCCGGACAAGGGCTGCACGAAGGCCGCCTGGTGGCGCTCCGCCACCCACACAAAGGCCGGCGCCCCCGGCCCGCCGTTCAGATACTTGTAGCCACAGCCAACCGCAAAGTCACCGCCGGCGGCATTGAGGTCCACCGGCACCGCCCCCGCCGAATGCGCCAGATCCCACACCACCAGCGCCCCGGCGCGATGCGCGGCGGCGGTCAGCCGGGCGATGTCGTGCATCCGGCCGCTGCGATAGTTCACATGGGTGAGCATCAGCACCGCCACATCGTCGTCCAGCGCCGCCTCGATCGCCTCGGCAGCGGGGTCGTCCGGCAGCAGCCGCACCTCGTGGTCGCGCCCCAGAAACGCCGCCAGGCCTTGCGCAATGTACAAATCGGTGGGGAAGTTGTCGCGCTGCGACACGATTTTGCGCCGGCCCGGCCGCATCCCCAGCGCCGCCGACAAAACCTTGAACAGATTCACGGAGGTGGAATCGGCAACCACGGTTTCGCCCGGGTGGGCGCCGATAAGGCGGCCGATCTTGTCGCCGACGCGGGTGGGCAGGTCTACCCAGCCGGCGGTGTTCCAGCTGCGGATCAGCCCCTGCCCCCATTCTTCCTGAACCGCCGCCGCCACCCGTGCGGCGGTGGCCGCCGGCAGCGCCCCCAGGGAATTGCCGTCGAGGTAGATCACCCCTGCGGGAATCGAAAAACGCGCGCGAAACGCGGCCAGGGGGTCGGCCGCGTCGCGGGCCTTCACGTCATCGAGCGTGCTTGTCACGGTGGGTCCTTGGTCCTCAAGCAAGCGGCCGCAACACCGCGCGCACGGGCGAGGCATCCAGGCCTGCCAGTTTCAGCGGCAGTGCAATCAGTTCGTAATCGCCTTCGGCCACCTCGTCCAGCACCAGGCCTTCGAGAATCACCATGCGGTGACGGCACACCGCCAGATGGGCGTCCATGGTCTTGGCGCTTTCCGGGTCCAGCGACGGCGTGTCCAGCCCGATCAGGCGCACGCCGGCCTGGGCGAGCAGCTCCACCGTTGCCACCGCCACCGCGCTGAAGGCGCTGTCCCAACGCCGCACGGGCGCCCGCGCATAGGTGCGGAACAGCACCCGCGGCGGGCAGCCGTCGAGCCGGCCGGCAAGCTGCGCCGGATCGACCAGCCCGCCCGGCGCGTCGAAAACGTGGATCACCCGGCACGGCCCCACGTAGGTGTCCAGGTCCACCTGGTCGATGGCGGCGCCTTCGGGGTCGAAATGAAACGGCGCATCCACGTGCGCGCCGGTGTGGGTGGAAAGGCTGATCTTGGAGACATTCACCGGACAGTCCGGCCCGATGCTCCAGGTGCGCTCGAACACCACCGGCGCATCCCCAGGCCAAACCGGCAGTTCGGGGTGAATCGCAGGGCTGATGTCGATCAACACGCGCAAGCTCCACAGGCAGATGCCGTTGCACGCAGCCCCGCCGCAGGCAGGGCGAGGGGCAGGTGGCGGGCGACGGCCGGAATTGAATCGACTTAAATATTTCACCTATAAAGCAATAAGTCAACGCGCAAAGCACTGCCCGGTGCGCGCGTGCAGCCTATCACGCCGCAATCACCCCGCAATCACCCCGCTCTTGTCTCCTGGCGCCGCTTGTCGGCTTCGCCTCCCTGCCCCCTCGCGCCCTGCGCCCGCCCCCCGCCTCGCGGGTTCACACCCCGCCTACCAACCGGTAAGCTTCCGGGTTTACCCCAATCGAGACCGGCCATGCCGCGCAGCCCCCACCCCGACCACCCCCAAGCTCCGGATACCGGCGCCAGCCTGGCGGCCGGCGGCATCGCCACGGCCAAACCGGCCACCGTGGCGGCAAGCGCCACCGCCTTCGCCGTACTCGGCGGGATCAGCGTCGCGCATCTCACCAACGACATGATCCAGTCCATCCTGCTGGCGATCTATCCCATGCTGCAGGCGAGCTTCCAGTTGAGCTTCACCCAGATCGGCATGATCACCCTGGTCTACCAGTTGTCCGCCTCGCTGCTGCAACCCTGGATCGGCCTGTATGCGGACAAGCGGCCACTGCCCTACTCCCTGGCCGCCGGCATGGGCTTCACCCTGGTCGGGCTGATGCTGCTGTCGGTCGCCCCCGGGTTCTACTTCGTGCTGCTCGCCGCGGTGCTGATCGGCACCGGCTCGTCGGTGTTCCACCCCGAGGCATCGCGCGTCGCGCGCATGGCGGCCGGGCGTCGCCATGGCCTGGCGCAATCCCTGTTCCAGGTCGGGGGCAACCTCGGCTCCGCCCTCGGGCCGCTGCTCGCCGCCCTGGTGATCCTGCCCAACGGCCAGGCGAGCATCGCCTGGTTCGCCGTCGCGGCACTGTTCGGCATCGTGCTGCTGTGGCGCATCGGCAACTGGTATCGCGACAACCGCCATCGCCTGGCCCCGCGTCCGGCACGCCCCGCCAGCGCCGCCGATGCCGGCGAAGCCCTGGCGCGGCGGCGGCAACGCCAGCGCGTGCTGGGCACACTCGCCATCCTGGGCACGCTGATCTTCTCCAAGTACTTCTACCTGGCCAGCCTGCACAGCTACTTCACCTTCTACCTCATGGACCGCTTCGCGGTGTCGGTCACCACCGCCCAGCTCTACCTCTTCGCCTTCCTCGGCGCAGTGGCCGCGGGCACCCTGGCGGGCGGGCCCATCGGCGACCGCATCGGCCGCAAGATCGTGATCTGGGTATCGATTCTCGGCGTCGCCCCGTTCACCCTGCTGCTGCCGCACGCCAACCTGCTGTGGACCGGCGTGCTGGTGGTCATCATCGGCCTGATCCTGGCATCGGCCTTTTCCGCCATCGTGGTCTATGCGCAAGAGCTGGTGCCCGGCCGGGTGGGCATGATCTCCGGCCTGTTCTTCGGCTTCGCCTTCGGCATGGCGGGCATCGGCGCGGTGGTGCTCGGCCGCCTTGCCGACGCCACCAGCATCGGCTTCATGTACCAGGTGTGCGCCTGGCTGCCGCTGCTGGGCGTGGTCGCGTTCTGGCTGCCCGACCTGCGCACCCGCCCCGCCCACGGCGCATAGGCCCGCACGCGCGCTTTCATTCGGACGGCACAATGGCTATGGTGGCAGGGGGAGGTGTTCCTCCCCCAACCCCGCTTCCTCAGCGCCCTACTTCGGCCCCGCGCCACCAGGAGACTGCCATGGACCAGCCCGTACATGCGCTCAAGGATCTCTTCGCCCAACTCGGCCTCGCCGACGATCCCGACGCCATCGCCGCCTTCATCCGCACCCACTCCCCCCTGCCCGATCACATCCGCCTGGCCGACGCCCCGTTCTGGAACCCCGCCCAGGCCGCCTTCCTGCGCGAAGAACTGGTCGAGGACGCCGACTGGGCCGAACTCATCGACCAACTCAACGCCGCGCTGCGGGCAAGCTGATCGCCCCGTTGCACGCGGCACTGCGACGTGTCTCAAATTCGTAACCAAACGTGTCTAACATCCGGGTCTTTCAACTGCATCCCGGAGACACACCATGCGCATGATCGCCTTGGCCATCGCCGCCTCTACCCTGTTCGTCACGGCCTGCGCCACTGCCCAGACTGGCAACGACCCCTACGCCAAGAAAGGCTTCTACACCCATGTACACGACGGCCGCCTGTGGGTGCTGAAGGAAGGTGACAAGGATATCGAGCTGGTTTCCAAGAACAAGGAGCCCAAGGAAGTCGTGACCCGCATTGCGGCCGGCCCCAACAACATGACGGTCAAATCGAACAAGCCCGAAGTGATCGACGCCTACCTCGGCGCGAAGTAATCCCTTACGCGCCCCGGGGCTCCGCCCCTGGACGAGGTCAGAACGGCCTTGCCGGCGGGACGCCCGCGGGCAAGGCCGTTTCGCTTTCCTCTCCCGAATGGACGACGCCGCCGCGCCCGCGGTGCTTCACCGCCAGGCGCCAGCGTGCCTCATTCGCTGCTGCGCCCCCCCGTAAGCAGCGCGCGCCGGGCTGTGGTCGACGGCGGCACCATGCTTGCGAGCCCCATCACCCGGTCACGTGCGTCGATTGGAATGGCCACATGCTCGGCCGTCAATCCGTCCGCTTCCAGGCGTGCGCGAATCACCGCGAGATCCTGCTCGGTCATCATGCGTCCGGCGAATTCCGCGCGCAGGCGGACGATTTCCGGGTCAGTGCCGTCGGCCGCCGGCAAGGCAGGCCGTTCACGGCGGGCGCACTCGCAGGCCACGGCGCGTTCGAGCACGCGGACAAGCGCGGCATAGGGGTGATACCCCAGGCTGAAGCGCTCACTCGCCGCGTCGATTTCCCCACGCAGCGTACCAACCCAACGTGCGACGAAAGCGTCGATGAAGTCCTCCGCCCGCATCGGCACACTCCGCTCACCAGCTTCCTCTCCGGCCCGCCCCGCCTCATCCAGCCCCGCCGTGGTTGCGAACAACCAGGCAACGAACTCAAGCTGCACCGACACGTGATCGGGAAGGTCCAGGAAACCCGAATGCTTCTCGAGCCCACACCGGGCGTAACAGGCTTCCATCGCGTGCACGCTGCCGCCGCCGAGCGCACCGTCGATATACACGCCGGTGTTGAGCGACGGATGCGGATCTCCGGGCACCAGAAACAGCCGCGCGTAGCACACCTGCAACGCATCCGGCTGCACCGACGTCATGGCGGCACGCAACTGCGCCAGCGGGGCGGCGACGTCGTAGCCACAGCGCCCGGCCAGTTCGGCCAGGTCATCCGCCAGCACATCGCGCAAGGCCTCGAACACCCCCGGCCGCCCCGGCGGTCCAAAAGCGTGGGCAAGACACAGGTAGAACTCCGCTCGCGCCGCATCGAGCGCCGCATCGGCCCGGGTGGTCATGGCCGTCATCACGGTCGTCGCAATCATCGAAACTCCTTGGTATTGGGTGCCCCCATCGAATCCCGCCCGTCGGCCGACGCGGAGCGCACCCGTCGGGCGACCCCCGCCATCGCCGCGGCCCTTCAACGCGACCCGAATACACCGAAGCGAGCTCCCGCCGCATTCACGGCATTGGCCAGGAAGATCGCCATCAGCAGCAGCAGCCATTCGGTGCCCGACGGCGAGTAAGACAGCAAGGGCGGCGCCCAGCTACCCTTGAACAGCGGCACCAGTTGGCCGCCGATGATGTATTCGTAGCGCCCGATGAACAACGCCACCATCACCAGCAGCGCCGCCAGCGCCTGCAGCCCCGTGCTCTGGCGCAAGCCATGGCTGAGCATCACCGTCAGCGCCACCGCCAATGCGAGCATTTCCAGCCAGTACAGCGGCGAGGAAACGATGTGCTGCCACGCCTGCAGACCGTCGGCATTGCCATACAGGCCGTTGACCGTGCGCCCGATCACGAACACCAGGTGCAGCACCACCGCCCACGCAAACACCCCGCCCATGCGCCCGCCAAACATCGCGCGCACACCATCCGGCAAGGCGGCGGCGTTGAAGCCGTGGGCAAGCAACGTGAAGAAGTAGACGAACGCCACCCCGCCGACCACCGATTCCACGATGAAGGCCGCCGGGATATCGCCCGAGGCCCAGAACGCGCGGAAACTCTGCGAGCCGTACACCACCCCGGCCAGCGCAGTGACCAGGATCGCGAAGCCCAGCGTCAGTCGTGTGAGGCCGCGCAGCGTCTGAAGCGTGGCCCCGGGGGCGCGCGCACGCCACATCAGCAGCACCAGACAGGCCGTGAAGCCGATCACCGACAACACCTTCCAGTACAGCGGCGAAGCAAACGCAAAGCTGAACGGGATCAGGAAGATTGCGCGCAGCGGGTGCCCCAACTCCAGCATCAACACCGCCACACCGCCGGCAAGTCCGGCCAGCGCAAGCCACAGACTACGCGCGAACAGCGGGCGAAAGGACTCACCAACGAACAGGAAGCCGAAGCAGGCCACCATGGCGATACCTGTCGATGTCAACAGGAAGTAGTCATAAACCACAATGGGAAAACCCCAGAACAAGCCATTGTTGCTGGTATTGAAGGCGGCATGGCCGTGACTGGCCAGGTCGGCCAGCACCATTGCCGCGGTGACCACGAAACCGATCGCCGCAAGCACCAGCACCGGCAGTTGACCGCCCGCGCCGCGCTCCATTGTTGCTGTCGTCATGATTCCTCTCCCGTTCAGACCTTGTCCTGGTTGATCGCCCGCAGCGACGGAACGGCGGCCGATGCCCCGCCGGACAGGTAATAGACCTGTGGCTTGTTGCCGGTTTCGTCCTTGAGGCGGGTGCCGCGCTGGTCTGCAATGAGCTTGTTCACAGTGCTGTCCGGATGATCCAGATCGCCGAAGAAGCGCGCCTTGGGGGCACACACGCGCACGCAGGCGGGCACGTGCTCCTTCAGTTCCGGAATGTCCTCGTCCAGATCGGGCACGCCCTTGGGCGCGGTGCTGACCTTGTGATGACAGAAGGTGCATTTCGACACCACGCCATGTGGCTGGATGCCGATGCCGCGCGACGGATCGTCCTGCGGCCCCTGCCAGGGCGGATCCCACTGACGGCCGGAGGACGACGGAAACACCTCGCGCACATCCGGTTGCACCACAGCCTTCTCGTCGGTGTAGAAGCGCACACCGTAGGGACAGGCGACCTGGCAGTACTTGCAGCCGATGCACTTGTTCCAGTCGATGAGCACGAAGCCGCCATCCGGATCCTTGTAGGTCGCCTTGGTGGGGCACACCGATACGCACGATGGATTCTCGCAATGCATGCACGGACGCGGCAGCCACTTCATCTGCACATTCGGATAGCTGCCCTCGCTGTAGAACAGCACGTCCTGCCAGTTCTCGCCTGGCAGGCGGCTGTTTTCCATCGCGCACGCCGTGGTACAGGCCTGACAGCCGGTGCACTTGTCGAGGTCGATGACCATTCCCCATTTAGCCATTTCTGATATCTCCTGAAGATCCGGCGATCACGCGCGCTCGATGCTGACCTTGGTGGTGTAGTAGTTGCACTGCCCGGTGATACGGTCGGACTGATTCACGGTGATCTCGCCGGAGTGCCCGGGCGGCCTGTCCTTGGCCCAGCGCCCGTGTGCCCAGTGGCCATGCTCCATGGGAAACACCAGGGTGTCCGGCCGCACCCCCTCGAAGTACTTGCAATAGCCCTCGATCGCTCCAAGCTCGGACTTGATGCGCACCCGCGCACCGTCCGGAATGCCCTTCGCCTGAGCGGTCTTCGGGTTGATCTCGATGTACACCGTGTTGCGGCCGCCCAGCGCGGGCTGGAGGTTGGCAATGGCCACCGGCAGGTTGGCGCCGCGCCCTTCGGCGTGGAGCGCGACCTTGGGCGTGACCATGTACATGTCGCCCCCGCCCGGGTGCTGGGGTTCCTCCCAGATCGGGAACATCAGTCTGGACCGCTCCCGGCCGGTCTTGGAGGCAATCCAGTCGGCATTGGCTTCAAGCCATCCGGAACGGATCTCGAACTTGCCCGACGGCGTTTTCAAGAGCTTTTCCTTCACCGCCTCGGCATTCATCCAGCGGTTGTAGCCCTGGCCGTCCCACTCGAAGAACTCACCGCCGACCTGGCGATAGAGGTAGCGCTTCTTGTACCAGACGCCCTTTTCCTTCCAGCTCTCGAAGGAATTCACGCCGTTGTCGCCGGGGTCGCTCTCGAAGCCCTTGGCGAGGTGGCGGATCACGTTCTCCGAGTTGTCGAGCGCCTTGTAGTAGTCGCCCATCGGCCCCTTGATGCGCTTGCCGATCTCGATCAAGGTGTCGCCGTAGTATTTGGTGTCATACAAGGGCTTGACCGCCGGCACCCGCAACTGTGTCATCGGCCATCCTTGGAAGGGATAGGTGGGTGCATCCTGCAGGCGTTCCAGATAAGTGTGGTCGGGTAGGATCACGTCGGCGAACATCGCCGTCTCACTTGGAAACGGCGACGTCTCGATGACGAACAACTCCTTCAGGGCCGCCTCCCATTCCTTGCCGTTGGGCGCGGTCCACACCGGGTTGTTGAGGTAGAACATCACCGTATCGAGCTTGTACGGCTTGCCCGCGAGCGAGTTCGGGCCGATCTCCTGCATCATGTTGTTGGCCAGCAGATAGCCGTCCGGATGGCCCTTGAGATCGATACGCGGCAGGTTCTTCCAGGCGCCGTTCTGCGCCCACTCGTCCATGAAATCGTCCGCGTTCACTGGCATCGGCCCGTAGGATGGCCCCATCTGGTACGCCAGCCCGCCTTCGGCATACAAGGCCCCCACCAGCGCATTCAGCGTGTGGATGGCCATGCCGTTGAAAATGCCATTGCTGTGGGCATGGGCGCCGCGCTCGTACAAGGCCATGGCCGGCCGGGTGGTGCCGAACTCGCGCGCCGTGGCCAGAATGTCGCGTTCGAGGATGGTGGTGACCTGGGCCGCCCACTTCGGCGTGCGATCCTTGAGCTCGAGGTTCCACCACTCCGCCAGGCCCTTTACCCACTTTTCCTCGAACAACGCCGGATCCACCGTCTCGCCCGGGCGGAAGCGATTGACTCCGTCATGGAAGTCGCCCACGAAGTTGCGCTCCCACAAACCCTCGGCCAGGATCACGTGGGCAATCGCCAGCGCCAGCGCGCCGTCTGTGCCGGGCTTGATCAGCAACGCCCGGTCCGACCCGGCGAGGGTCGTGTTCATATGCACATCCACTGCGGTAATGCGGGTCTTGGGCACCTTCACGCCGCGGATGTAGCCCCACACCTGCATGTTGTTGTTGTACGGACGGAAGGCCTCGAGAAAGCCCACGCCGAACATCAGCAGCATGTTGGCGTTCTTGTAGTCGTAGGAGTTGTACCCGCCGATGCCATCCACCGCCTTCTTCGAAATCACCGAACCGTCCGAACACATGGACGAGTGGCCAATGGCGACATTGGGCGAACCGTAGAGCTTGCCAAAAGTGCCCTGCAGGCCCGCACAGGACGCCCCCCAGCCCCGCCCGTAGAGCAAGGCAAAGCGGTGCGACTCGCCCTTGTCGCGCAGCATGTTGAGGCGCTCGGCCACCATGTCGAGCGCCTCGTCCCACGTGATCGGCACGAAGCCCGGATCCTCGTTTCGCCCCTTGTTCGGGTTGGTACGCTTCATCGGCCCCTTGAAGCGATCCGGGTCGTAGAGGATGTAGGCACCCAGCGGCCCCTTGGGACAGAGCTTGCCGTTGGAAATCGGGTGCTGCGTATCCCCGTAGATGGCATGCACCCGCCCGTTCGTCGTATAGACGTCGATTCCGCAGCGGGCCGGACACTGGTGGCAGATGTTCTTGGTGATCGTGGTGCCACCACTGGCGGCCGGTGCTGACTGGGCATGCGACAGGGTCGTCAGGCCCGGCACAACGCCGGCCCCGCCCGCGACCGCGCCCGCCGTGCCGGCCGCCGCGCTCGCCTGCAGAAAGCGGCGGCGGCTGATCAGGGTTTCAAGCAGCTTCATCGAGACTCCTCCTCTGGAAACGGGTGATCCTCCCCGCGACGGACGGCCCCGAGCGCGGCCGGAGCGCCATGGCTCCGACCGCACTCGGGCGGGCCGTCCAGGGCGTGCAGGAATGGGGAACTTGGGGAGCTTGGGGAGCTTGGGGAACTTGGGGAACTTGGGGAACGCGGAAATGGCGGACGCGTATCGGATTGCGGGGCGCGCGCGGCGAAACCGCGAAACGCGTCGCGAACCAGCGCGCTCGACTTGGCGCACGGGTCGCACTCGGTTGCACCACCGACGGCGGTGAAGCCATCCCCACAGCGGGTACAGCGCATCCGGTCGAAGCGGCGAACAAGCTCGGGCGCCTGCCAGCCGTCGTCGCTGCGCTCGGTCATCGACAACGCCGCCTCCGGACAGGCCTGCACACACGCGCCACAGTCAATGCAACGCAAGGCATCGAACACCAGCTCGACCGCCGGCGCCACGGTCGCGGCGCAATCCGCATCCGTCTGCGCGCCCCCATCCCCGCCCTCCACAACACGCGAGGGCGATGCCGCAGACGCCTCGCGACGGAACAACGCCCCCGTCGGACAGGTCGCGCTGCACACGCCACTATCGCAACAGGCGCCGCTGGAGCACACCGAGCGGAACAGGGTGAACGGCATGGGCAAGGCGCTGCGTCGGCTCACCGCCAGACAGGCGGCCAGCAGTTCCAGCCTGGCGCGCGAAGGGCGGGCCTCGCGAGCCAACCACCACGCATTCGGCGCATCGCCGTCGGTATGCGTGGCAATGGATCGAATCTCACCGCTCACGGCGCGTGACGCCGTGCGGCCGGCGCCCCGTACGATCGCCGCGAGCAACCCGCGCCGTGTCGCATCCGCAACGCCCGCGGCGGGCACCGGCCGGACTGCGCGCCCCTGCTCCAGCCGCGGCAGCCGGGAAAGCGCAACACCCATGCTTTCCAACAGATCGCGGGCCCGCGCCAACGCCTGATCGACCGGCGGCACATCCCTCCCCCCGGAAGGACAATCCGCGCACAGCCCGCGGTCAACCAATACCGGTCCGCTGCCGCGGCCGCCATGCGCCCTGATCAACACCGCGGCATCCAATCCGCCCAGGCACGGCACCACTTCCGTTACGGCCTCGAGATCACCCCGTGCCACACGGGCGCATTCAATGCGCAGCGGCGGCTCGTCGGCGCCACAACCGCCGATACGCCCGCCGCCCCCCTCGGGTGCACCGTTTGCGTTCGCCAGCCCCCGCTGCTCGGTACGCCGGGCGGCGACCGCCGTCCGTTCCCCCCCGAAGTCCAGCAACGCGAAGCCCGGGAGCGCAAGCGCCCCCATCGGACAGGCGGCGGCACAGCGTCCACAGCCAGTACATCCCCCGGCCACCCGAGGCCCGGTCGGCTCCAGCACGATGGCCGCGGTCGGACATACCGATTCGCAGCGGCTGCATCCGGCCCCGCAACGGCGCATCGGCAGGCAGGCATCGGCATCGAAAGACAAGCCGCGCCCTTGGTCCAGGGTCCGCCAGCCGGTCTGTACATCGGAGAGGGTCGCAGGGGTATGCATGGCCCCCTCGCTAAAGCAGAATCGGCGCCAAGTTCCTATCCATTTGATTTAAATGTATTTTGTGATCGCCAATACACCTTTCGGCGCCAGGGTGTTACATTGAGGTAACCCGCCCTCCGCTCGATCGTTACCCATGCGTAACATCGGGCCGATGACGTTACTCTGCGGTAACACCCCACGCGTGGGCGGATAACGACAAGGTGGCAACGACCACCCGCAGGAGGAGACCCCCATGCCTGTGCCCACCGTTCCCGGCTCCTGTAGCCCCGGACACCCCGTTCGCTCGCGCCGTCAGGCGCTACGCGCACTGACCATGCTTTCCATGGCAGCCGCCGGCGCCCACCCGCTGCGCCTGGCGCACGCCGCAGCGCCGCTGCGTATCGGGCTCACCCCTGTCTTCCTGGACGATCAAGTCGGCTTCCTCGAGCGCTGGCGCGCCTATCTGGAGGCGCAGCTCGATCGGCCGGTGCGCTTCGTACAGCGCGGAAGCTACAGCGAAGTCCTGCGTCTGCTGCTTGACGGGCAAACCGAATTCGCCTGGCTGTGCGGCTTCCCGTACTGGCGCAACCGGGACCGCCTGCAACTGGTGGCGGTGCCGGTCTACCGGGGCGCCCCCCTCTACCGCTCCTACCTCATCCGCAACCAAGCCCATGGCGACATCCGCTCGCTGCAAGATCTCCAGGGGCTCACCTTCGCCTACTCGGACCCGGACTCCAACTCCGGTTTTCTATACGTACAGCACCGGCTCAAGCAGGCCGGCCACCTGAACGCCCAGTTCTTTGGCCGCAGCTTCTTCACCTGGGCGCACCGAAAAGTGGTGGAGGCGGTCTCGGTCCAACTCGCCCACGCCGGCGCAGTGGACGGCTACGTCTGGGACGTGCTCGACCGCATCGCGCCCGAACTCACCGCGACCACAGTGGTGTTCGAGCAGTCGCAGCCATTCGGCTTTCCGCCCATCGTCGCCATGGCCTGGCAATCGAGCGACATGGTCCGGTCGATGCGCGCCGTCCTTGAAGGCATGCGCCACGACCCGGAAGGGCACGCCCTGCTCGCCATACTGGCGCTCGACGGCTTCGAGACCGGCTCGCCGTCGCTGTTCGACGGCATCGGCCGGATGGCCGATACGCTTTAACGCTCCGCTTCACGAATCAACGGACATGACAAAAGCGATGGATTGTGGTGCAGGACATGGCGCGAACCGCAGCGCAGCGCCTCAAGCCGCGGTCGCGTGCCCCGGCATTTGCGAAGCCGGCCAATGACATGAATCCGCTTCAACGCTCACCGCATGCGCACGAGCCGCCCCCTGTTCCGATGATCCGGCGGGAGAACTGACATGCTGCTGCTGCGCAACCTCAGCTTCCGCTACAAGATTCCGCTGCGCGCCAGCGCCCTGGTGCTCGTCACCGCCGTGCTGCTCACCACCGTGCTGGTCGCACGCGAGCGCGAGGAGTTGCAGCGCGATCTGGAAGAAAACGCCTTGCTGCTGGGCCACACCCTGGTGCAAAACCTCGTCGCCCCAGTGCTCCAGGACGACGTCTGGCGAGCCTTCGAACTGCTGCGCGCGCCGCTTGCCGGCAGCGACCAACGCGCCGCCGAACGCCTGCCCTTCGCCCTGGTGTTGTTCGACCGCGAACTGCGCGTGCTGGCCAGCTCCGACCCGGCCCGCTACCCGCTGCTGGCCGAGCCCGAAGCCTTGCCCCGTTTCCGCGGCGTCGCGCCGTGGGTGCGCGCCTCCCCCACGCTGCCCAGCGCCCGCCCCATCGAAGCGGACGACAACACCATCGCCCTGGTACTGCCCATCATTGCCGACGGCGTCACCCTCGGCCATCTGGCGCTTGGCTACGGCAAGGACGGCGTCCGTGCGCGCGCCGCCCGCCTCGTCGAACGTTCGGTGCTCTACACCCTGCTGCTGCTCGCCTTCATCCTCCCGATCACCTGGTACTGGGGTCGGCGCATGGCCCGTCCGCTGGTCAAACTTGCTGGCAGCATGGGTCGGATCGGCCCCACCTTGCCCGGCGACGACACCCTCGACCTGGAAGAAAGCGGGGACGAGATCGGCCGCGCCGGCACGGCCTTCCGCCGCATGCTGCACGAACTGCGGCAAAAAGACGCCCTGGAGCGGGAGGTGATGATCAGCGAGCGTCTCGCCGCGGTCGGCCGGCTTGCCGCCGGGGTCGCCCACGAAATCAACAACCCGCTCGGCGGCATGCTCAACGCACTCGACACCTACAAACGGCATGGCGACGCCGCCAAGCTGGAACGGACGCTGTCCCTGATCGAGCGCGGCCTGCTGCAGATCCGCGACACCGTCTCCGCCCTGCTCGTGGAAGCACGCCCCTCCGGCAAACCGCTGTCTGCGCAGGACTTCGAGGACGTGCACACCTTGCTCGCCGCCGACGTGCACCAACGGGGCGTGTTCCTGGAATGGCATATCGAACTGCCACCCGACCCCATGCCCCTGGCCGCCACGCTGGTCCGCCAGGTGTTGCTCAACCTCCTGCTCAACGCCGTGCAATCCACCCCCGAAGGGGGGCGGGTCAACGTACATGCCGAGCGCCACGCCGAAACACTGAAATTCTCCGTCACCAACGAAGGGCCGCCGATTCCGCCGGAACGCATCGGCCATCTGTTCGAACCCTTCGCCAGCGATCGCCCACGCGGCCACGGGTTGGGCCTGTGGGTCAGCTACCAGATCATCCAGCAGTTGCGCGGACGCATCGCCGTCGCCAGCGATCTGCACGGCACACGCTTTCTCGTGGAACTGCCCCTGCATCAGGACACTGAATCATGAAATCCCCGCTGCTTATCGTCGAAGACGACCTCATCATGGGCGAGTCGCTGGTCGAACGCTTCACCCTGGAAGGCTACGAAGTGCAGTGGTGCAACTGCGCCGAAGCGGCCCTGGACGAACTGCGCGTACGCCGCGTCGGCCTCATCATCAGCGATCTGCGCATGCCAGGCATGGGCGGTCGCGAACTGCTGCGTCGCCTGCATGCCGACATGCCCGTACCGCCGCCGGTAATCCTGATCACCGGCTATGGCTCCGTCGGCGAAGCCGTCGAAGCCCTCAAGGAAGGCGCGGCGGACTACATCACCAAGCCCTTCGACCTCAACGCCCTGGTGGCCAAGGCCGCCGCACTGTGCATGCCCGCCCACCAGAGCAACGCGCCCCCTTTGGGCATATCTGCCGCCATGCGGCAGCTCGAGGCGATTCTGCCGCGCATCGCCGGGCAGGCGCGCACCGTGCTTCTCAGCGGCGAATCCGGGGTTGGCAAAGAGTGCGTCGCAAGACGCCTGCATCTGCTTGCCTGCACCAAGGCCCAATTGCCGTTCGTCGCAGTGAACTGCGCCGCCCTGCCCGACAATCTCCTGGAGGCCGAACTCTTCGGCTACGAAAAAGGCGCATTCACCGGCGCCGTGCAAGCCCGCGCCGGCCTGTTTGAAGCCGCCGGCAACGGCACCCTGTTCCTCGACGAAATCGGCGAGATCAGCCCCGTGGTTCAAACCAAGCTGCTGCGGGCCGTGCAGGAACGCGAGATCCGACGCCTGGGCGGACAGAAGACCCAGCAAGTGGCCGCCCGCCTGATCTTCGCCACCAACCGCGACCTGCGCGCCGAAGTCGAAGCCGGCCGCTTCCGCGAAGACCTCTACTACCGCATCAACGTCGTCAACCTGCGCATCCCCCCGCTGCGCGAACGTCGCGAAGACATTCCCTGGCTTGCCCGCAACTTCGTCGCCGAACAATCGCGGACCCTGGGTGGCCCCCGTCGAAGCATCGACCCGGCCACGCTCGAAGCACTGACCACACTGGAATGGCCAGGCAACGTCCGCGAACTCAAGCATGCCATCGAACGCGCCTGCATCCTCGCCGCCACCCCGCTACTGCACCTGGAAGATCTCCTGACCGACACCGCCCCCGATACGTCCTCCGAGCCCTCCGCGTCCTCCCCCCTCAACGCACCGCGACCACCTGCCGACTACCACCTCAACGACTACCTGCAACGGTGCGAGCGGAACTTCATAGACGAGGCGCTACGCGCCCACGACGGACGCATGACCGAAACCGCCCGCGCCCTCGGCGTCAGCCGCAAAGGCCTGTGGGAAAAACTCCGCAGGCTCGGCCTCCGCCAGGGATGACGCCAACCGGGCACCCATCATATTGAAACCGCAACTGGAACCCACTATGGACCTGAAACGCATCAACGCAGGCAAACTCCGCGCCATCGGCTACGACCCCCGCACCCGCTGCCTGCGCGTCGAACTCGACGACGGCAGCCTGATCGACTACGCCGGCGTCGGCGACGAAGCCTGGCGCCGCCTGTCGTCCTCCTCCTCTCCCTGGAGCCACTACCGCGACAACATCGAGGAAGAATTCCCCGCCACCCGGCTCACCGCGCGCGCAACTCAACAACCCGGCGCAGCGACTCCCGCCGAGGGCAAGAAGAATCCGTTGGATGATTTGTTCGGCGGCGGCTGAAGCAGAGATTGGCTGACGGACCCCCGCCGCACCGACCGCCTCACCAAAGGAAGCGCCCCCAACCGCTCGCCCTGAGCTTGTCGAAGGGCGATTGTGGGCACTGCCGTCGCACCGGCCCTCGACCATTTCTGGCTCGGGGTACTTGAAGCTATTTCCAGGGAAACGGACCGGGCTTGTTCAACAATCGGCTTATGTCGTGGCTCGCTTCGCGATCACGACATAGTCGTTAGGCATCACCTGCTATTGCAACCCGCTAAGCGGGTAACGCGTACTTGTCCGTCCCTTCGGGTGATAGAAGCTACTCGAGGTCTGGTCATCAGTTCAGGGTCTCTTGCCAGAAGCAGCTTCTCCCGCTTTGCCAACGACTCAGTGTCATGCACCGTCTCTGCACCGAAGAACAGGTGCAGCCGCTGCTTAGGCTGAAGCCTGGGGACAACGAGAGTGCTGGTTTCGGTGTCCAGTCTGATCTCAATGGGGACAAAGTCACCTCTCGGGATGAGAGTCTTCCGGCCGGGGGGCACCATCTGATCGCGCTCGTCCCCGTACTCGATGGACATGAATCTGTTTCTCGTGAAGTGGTCGACGTCGAACGCAAGGCGAAGATCAATCGCGTCCTTCTCGGTCTCGTTGATGATCAGTATCTCTTTGTCAACGCACCGGCCGAAGTTGTCCAGCCCGCTGGCAACAGTGGCTACAACATCCCCATCGGTTGGCCTTAGGAGCCAGCTGGTAATTGCGATGACGGCAACTGAAACCAGCCCCATTGCCCACTTTTCTGCATCTGTCCACTGACGGAATGGAAAGCGCATGGTCGTCGCCTCCGTGATGCCTAACGCATAGCTTGCGGCAATTTTTGAGCCGCGCAGCGGTGGAGAAGTTGTCCGACAACAGCAGGTTAGGCCGCATACGCTTCACCGAAGCCGCTGACCGCCGCGATGATGCTTGGGAGAAAGGCGAGCAACCTCGTGAAAGGCTGCGCGATAAGCACCAACCTCCCACAACCAAGCCTCCTGAATGACGTACTCACGGTCGTAGAGGAGCCATATAAGGTAGTCCCATTCATAGTTCGTTGTCTTTGGCACCCGGGTGACGAAGCTCCCCGGCTTACCGCTTGGGCGATTGGCCTTGACTTGGTACCGCTTGCCCCCGTGCTTGAAGTCGTAGCCCTTCTGAACTGATGTAGCTCCTGACATTGCAGCCGAGTATTCATCTTCGGTGAGCCCAACAAGCATGGCGGCGTCGTACTCCGAAAGGGCGCACGTGATAGCAGGAGCGTTTCCAAACTTGTGCTCCCATTGCAGCGTAAGAGCGACGAGTTGATTACGAAGAGTGGATTCCATGAGGCCTAACGAATGAAAGGGACTTCCCCGTCCCGGCCTGACCGCATTGCGGTAATCGGCACCTGAATGCCATGATGGGAAGCGCGAACTCTCATCAATCCGTCCGAAAGGGGAAGTCCATGAACA
>JBKBMG010000019.1:0-87350 GCA_046295975.1 Rhodocyclaceae bacterium | reverse complement strand
CGGGCGGTGTCGTCGTTGCCGAGCAGCCCGAGCGCACTCAGGCCCCAAGCCTCCTTGCTCGGTCCGCCGGCCTCCAGCCAGGCGGTGAAGACATCCCAGGCGAAGTCCGCAAGCGATTCGCGCGAGCAGGCTTCCTTCACGACTGCGATACCGGCATAGACCTCTTCGTTGGTGGGAAAGCCGAGCATCTGCCCCAGGTGATCCAGCGCCGGGTCGGGCAAGGCCTTGCCGTTGAGCAGCACCGGGCGCCGCCAGCCACGCGGTTGCCACCAGGCCGGCAGCTTGCCGAGCTTGGCGGGGAAGCGGTCGAGCGGGCTTTCCTCGAGCACCGCGTGCAAGGCGTCAACCACGGCCGGGTCGTCGTAGCGGCGCGCGACCTCGAGCAGCAGCTCGGCATGTCCGTTGGCCTGCAACAGGCGCAGCGCCGAAGCGGCGCAATCGCGGGCTTCGCCGGCCTTGCCCAGGGCGGTGGCGATCAGCCCGCAGGCCGCGCGCTCCGGGAACTTGAGCAGCCATTGGCGGCCGGTGTCGCGCACGCTCTTGAGCTTGGCGAAGGCGCGAGCGGCCGGCAGGGCCAGCTCGACTGCGCCGAAGTTGAGGGCCAGCGCCAGGTTTTCGGTCGGCTTGCTGCGCACTACCGACAGCAGGCCAGGCAGGGCCGGCAGGCCCAGGGTCGCCATGGTGAAGTCGGTTTCGCGGGTTTCGACCTCGCCGGCAACTGCGTTCCAGAGCCCCAGCGCGAGCGTGGGGGGCAACACGGTCACGGCGCTACTGTCGAGCCAGAACCAGTAGTACTTGCCCTCCTTGCGCGCTTCGATCATTTTGCGCCAGGCGTCGATGAAGGCCGCAGCGTCATCACGTTTGATGGCGTCGGCGGCCTGGGCTCTGAGCGCCGTCATGGTCGTTTCCCAACGCTGCTTCTCGGTCGATTCGTCGGGGCTGAACCAGCGGTTCAACTCCATTCCCACGAGGTTGAGCAGGATCTCGACGTCGTTTCGCGCCTGATCGTGTTGGGTCTTTTGCCAGTGGCTGATCGCCAGCGCCGACTCGCGTACGCCCTCGTCCCATTGCTCGACCGGCGCCAACGCGAGCGGCTCCAGCGCGAGCGGCGTTGCCGCCTTCTTCCGGCCTTTGACAAGCCAGGGCGGGCTTGCCAGCACACCGGGCAGTTCCTCCGCAGCGGCCACGTCCGTCGGCCCTGCCAGCAGCGCCAACTGTCGATCGACGACGTTCTGCGACGCACTGTCCATCCATGGCCGCAGCGCATCCACCATCGTGCCGTGTGCGCGCAACAAGCGGGTGAGGCTGGCAGTCAGCAAACCGGCGTCCTTACCGCCTTGGGCAACCACGCGCGACAGGGCGATCAGCGCGGCTTGCGGCCAGCGATCGACGGCGAGGGCAAGTCGCGCCAGTGCCGCCTTGGCGCTGCTGGCGACCTTGGCCAAGGCTGCGACGGCCTCGGGGGTGCCGATGCAGGTGAGTGCGTCGCCTGCCTGATCATGGGCTGCTCCAGGCGCGAGGACGTCCACCGCGTCCATGCCGCGCTCAAGCAACACCGTCGCGACCATGCGACGGTAATTCCAGAAGCCGCTGGAGTAGTTCGGACGGGCCTTGGCCAGCGCTGCGAGCGCAGCGGGGTCGGTGACGGTGAGCATCAGCCAGTGTGCCGTCTCCGGTGTGTCCGGCATCGCCGCAAGGCTGAGCGCCAACGCGTTCGACAGCGCCGGCGCATCCGGCAACAACAGGGCCACCACGGCTTGGCGGCTTGGGTGCAAGCTGGGCAAGACCGCTTCTATGCGCTCGGCGCAGGCCTGCCACTGTTCCTGGGGCGCCACGGCAAGATGCGCGCGCAGGCGTTCCTCGCCCTCGCCGAACGGGCCGTACCAACCGTTGCTGAGTGCATGAGTTACGGTGGTAGTGAAACACCAGAAAGGCCGATTGGACTTGCTGTCGTACTCGGATTCGACCTGGATGCGCTGGGCGGCAAGGTAGATCTCCACTGCGCCAGCCAGGCCGTAGCAACGCGTCAGGTGATCGATGATCGCACGACCACGTTCGTTCTCGCCGTAATACCCCGAGGTGCTCAGGGCAAGCGCCAGCAGCAGCGTATCCGCGTCGACATCCTCAGCCGGCAGGTCGAGTGCCACGCGATCGAGCATGCGCTGCATGGCCGGGCGCAGCGTTGCGTCCGTTCCGGTCAGTGTGCACCGTGGCAGGCTGTTCTTGACTTGTCGCCAGTTTGCCGCCGGCTCTGCGAGATCCACGGCCTGGGGATGGCGGCGCGATGCGTAGGCCAGTGCCCGGGCTTCGTCCAGCCGCAGTGGCGCGCCTTGCGCCAACCAGGGGGGAACGAGGTCGTTTTCAGTTCCGGCCCGGTCTGGCGCGCTTGCATCCGTAGCCGGTGTGTCAAGGGCGGGCGCCGGTTCGGCACGGGGCGCCAGCTTCAGTGCGAGCGCCTGGGCATTGTCGTGAACATCGGCGGAGGCACCCCATCCGTACACCAATCCGCTCGTCTTGAGTCGTTCGAAGGCCATCGCGGCCCCCTGGCTGTCGACGCCGAATTGCCGTTTGAACAGCCCCGCCGATAACCTGCTGCGCGGGAGCAACTGGCCTTCGGCAATCTGGCGGCGAATCGACTCGAACACGCGATCGGACTGCTCAGCCAGGCTTTCCGACGGTGTCTTTGCCGCAGGCGCGGTGGGTGCCGGTGCAGGTGCTTTTGTAGGTGTTGTCGCAGGTGCTGTTGCAGTCCGCTTGTTGTCGGTCTCGGTCTCGGTCTCGGTCTCGGTCTCGGTCTCGGTCTCGGTCTCGGTCTCGGTCTCGGCCTCGGTGGCAGGTGCAACGCTGACCTCGGTATAGCCCTTGGCGGTCTTTTCCTTGATCAGCTTCTCCATTGTCGCCGTGGCCTTCTCCGCACTGGCGAAGGCCTTGGTCTGGCTCTGGCCGGCCGTGCCGATGCGGCCCCAGCGGATGTCGAGGGTCAGATCGTCGGTTTGCTCTACTTCCCAGAACTTGTTCGAGCTTCCTTCTACCAGTTCGAAACGGCGCATGAGGATTTTCCCTGTTGATACGACAAACAAACACCATCGGGGTGAGCGAGCCGGACCCGCCAAACCAGTCTTCAGACGGACCAGAGAGCGCGGGCAGTGCCCGGCGTTGCGGGCACAATGACGCGCAGATTGTATCAGTTGGCATTTTTCTCGGCTTGGGAGTCGGTCCAGCAAGTTGGTCGAGCGAGTTGGTCGAGCGAGTTGGCTCAGGCGGTTGGCTCAGGCGGTTGGCTCTGGCAGGTCCGTCAGCTGGTCGGCAGTGTCTTCGGCGATGGTCGGGGGGATGGCGGGTGACGGCGCTGTCGGGGCGGTCGACGCAGTGTCCGGGATGCCGGTGGGCGACTTTCCCGGAATTCAAACAAGGTTCGGGCTGCCGAATCGTGCTCGCAGCTACTGCCGGTTTTGGCGATGGCCATTCGACACGGGAAACGGCGGGGCGGATGTGGCGGGTGAGGTCGGGTGGCAAGGTACCCGGAGTGTGCGGCGCTCCCCAGATGGCGCACGGCTCGACCGGGCGTGCCGGGTCGGGCCGTGCCGTGCCGTGGCGCTCTCGCGCTTTGGGTGGGCGGGCGCGGAGTCAGCCCCCTCAGAAGTCGGCGCTGACTGACAGCAGCAAGGTCCGCGGCGCGGCGAGCGTCAGGCCTTCGCGTGCGGCGGACTGCCAATAGTCCTTATTGAACACGTTTTCCACCGAGGCGCGCACGGTCAAGGGGGTGTTGCCTGCGGTGAAGGCGTAGCGTGCGCCGAGATCGACGCGAGTCCAGCCGGGCAGCTTCTGGGTATTGGCGGCGTCGACGTACTGCGAGCTGGTGCGCAGCGCGCGGGCGGTCAGTGTCAGCCCCGGCAGATAGGGGGTGTCCCATTCGCCGGAGAGGTTGAGTTGCAGTCTCGGCACGGCCGGGGCGGTGTTGCCGTCGTTGGTGCCGCCGGCGGTCTTGAGCAGCTTCGCCTGGGTCCAGGCGGCCCCGGCCAGTAGGCGCAGGTCGTGACGAAGTTCGCCCTGGCCGATCAGTTCCAGCCCACGGTTTCGTTGTTCGCCGTTGACGCTGAAGCGCAGCGTGGCCGGGTCGGTCAGGGCGCTGGGGCGTTCGATCTGGAAGGCCGAGAGGGTGGCGCTGAATCGCCCGAAGTCGCGCTTCGCGCCGATCTCGAACTGCTTGGTCTTCATCGGCGGGAAGGTTTCGCCCTCGTTTGAGGTGCCCGCGCCGGCCGTGGGGCCAAGGCTGAGGCCCTCGATGTAGTTGCCGTAGAGCGACAAATGCTCGATCGGCTTGACGGTGAAGCCGACTGCCGGTGTCACGGCGGACTTGTCGTAGTGCGAGGTACGGGCGCCTGTGGTGGCGGAGAAATCGCTCGACACCACCTGTTGGTGACGCAGGCCGAGGGTGAGCTGGATCTGTCCGTCGCGGATCGACAGGGTATCGGCCAGGGCGATGCTCTTCAGGCGGGTTTCGTCGATCTTTGGAACGCCTGGCACCAGGGCGAGGGTCGGCTTCAGCAGGGGTGACGGGTTGAACAGGTTGGAAAGGACGATGTCGCCGTTGGTGCGCTGCTGGCGGTGTTCAAGTTCGAAGTGGCTCACGCTCAGCACCGGTTCGTGCTGCACGACGCCGGTCTGGAATCGCCCGCGCACGCCGGCTTCCGCGGTGGTGGTGGTGACCTCTTCCTTGAGGCGGGTCGGGCGGGCGCCGATGGTGCCCTGATCGTCGAGCAGCAGCCAGTTGGTCTGCAGGCTGCTGAAATCGTATTGCATGTGTCCGAGTGCGCCGAACAGCACCCAATCTTCGTCGAGGTCGAACTCCACCCGGGTGGAGGCGGACAGCTCCTCGGCATCCCAGAACGTCCATGCCGGGAAGAAGTTGCCGTCAGCATCGGGCGGCGAAACGATCCGCGTGCCCGAGGCGGGCGGGAACAGCAGGCCGCTGCGGGCGTGGGTCAGGCGGTCCTGACGGCTGATGTCGAACTCGGCGCGAAACCGGTCGCCGAGATAATCGACGCCGAGCGAGAACGCGTTGAGTTCTTCTTTCGAGTCCTTCATCGGCAGATCGCCGGAGCGGCGCAGGCCGTTCAGGCGTACGCCCCATTGCTGCTGTTCGCCGTAACGACGGGCGACGTCGAGGTGGGCGCCGAGCTGGTTGTCGTCGATGTAGGAGAGTGTCACGCGGTTGAGCGGTTCAGCCCCGGCACGCTTGGGTACCAGATTGATGGCGCCGCCCACCGAGCCGTACGGCGCCATGCCGTTGAGCAGGGCGTTGGGGCCGCGCAGCACCTCGACGCGCTCGACGCCGATCAGCGCGCTCGCGTTGCGCGGCGACACGCCATACAGCCCGTTGAACGAGACGTCGTAGTTGAACAGCGTGAAGCCGCGAATGTTGAACTCGTCGCGTCCGGTGCCGCGCGAGTAGGTGTTGCGCACCGACGGGTCGTTCACCAGGACGTCACCGATGCTCTGCGCCTGCTGTTGCTCGATGAGCTCCGCGGTGTATTGGGTGGCGCTGAAGGGGGTATCCATGTTGTCCTTGCTGCCTAGCAGCCCCATCCGGCCACCTCGCGCCACCTGCCCGCCGGCGTAGGGGGCCGGCAGTTCGCCGCTGCTCGCGAGCTGCGTATCCGTGACGGTAACGGGCGCGAGCGTGCTCACGCCGCGATCCTCGGCGGGCAACCTGCGCAAACGGTAACCGCCCGCCTCGCCGCGCACGGCTTCCAGACCGCTGCCCGCGAGCAGTCGCGCGAGGCCAGCCTCCGGGGTGTACTCGCCGTCAAGCGCGGGCGCATGGCGGCCCTCGGTCAGCGTGGCGTCGAAGGTGAGGGTGATGCCGGCCCGGGCCGCGAAGCCATAAAGTGCCTGACTCAGCGGGCCGGCGGGCTGGGTGTAGTGCCTGGCGGCAGTGACGGACAGGTGGTCCGTGGCCATGGCCGGGGTGTGAGACAGGCAGGTGGCGACGGCCAGACCGGCGAGTGCCAGGCGAAGACGCGCTGAGAGGGGATTCAGCGGGATGCGGTGAGCGACAGCTTGCGGGGTGTGCACGTACAGCTCCTTTCGAAAGTCAGTTAACGGCTTGCATTGCTGACATGTCGAACGAAGCGCGAAAAGGGGCCACACTTTCTGCGGGCGTATCCGGCGCGCCTGCCGGCGGGGCCCGCAAACGGCGGCTTCAGCCTCCCGCGGGATGCACGTTGACCCAGTAGCGGGTATGACGACGCACGCGGATGGGCTGGGTTTCTTCAAGAATGGCCAGTACACGATCGGTGTCATCGAGTTGGAACACGCCCGAGATGCGCAGATCGGCGACCTCCGGCGCGCAGCGCAAAACGCCGGGGCGGTGGCGTGAGAGTTCGGCGAGAAAATCCACCAGGCGTTGCCGGTCGGCAATCAGATTGCCTCGTTGCCAGGCATCGCCGCCGGCCGTCGCGGTTTCGATCCGGCCGGCAGCATGTTCGGTAAAGCGGACACGCTGGCCGGCCTCGACGCGCAGCGCGGCGCCACCGCGTGCCGGCTGGACTTCAACCGCGTGTTCGAGCACGGTCACCACGGTTTGGTCACCGCTTTCGCGACGCACGATGAAACGCGTGCCGAGGGCGCGGATCAGTCCGTGTTCGGTCTGGACCACGAAGGGGCGAGGCGGCTGGACGGTGTCGGACGCGGTCTGAACGAGGATTTCGCCCGAGCGCAGGACGATGCGGCGGCGGGCGGCGTCGTACCGGACGTCGGCGGCGCTGGCCGTATTGAGATGCAGATGACTGCCGTCCACAAGCCGGACGTCGCGCCGCTCGCCGGTGGCGGTACGGAAGTCCGCCGCCAGATCCACGCCCCACTGGCGCCAGCCCAGCCAGCCGGCGGTGGGCGCGGCCAGCAACAGGCCAATGCCCTTGGCGATGTTGCGGCGCTGGGCGCGACGGCCGTTTTCAAGTGCCTGCATGCCGACGTCGGGAGGGATGGCACGCAGTGTGCCCGCCAGCGATTCGGCGGCCCGCCAGGCTTGCTCATGCGCCGGGTGCCGTGCCCGCCACGCGGCAAGCGCCTGGCGGCCTTCGGCATCGAGTTCGCCGGCGTGCAACAGCACCAGCCAGTGCGCGGCCTGTTCGATGACCGGTTGCTCCGAGAACTCGGACGAAGCATGCATCGCCGTCAAAGCAGTGCCGTCAGACACTGCACGAATGCGGTCTGCATGTGCCGCTTGACCGTGCGTAGTGACAGTCCGAGGCGTTCGCCGATGACGGCATAGGTCAGGCCCTCGAGCTGCGACATCAGGAACACCTTGCGGGTCGTCTCCGGCAGCGCGGCGAGCAGGCGGTCGACATGGCACAACGCCTCGAGCACCAGCAGTCGTTCTTCCGGTGAAGGCGCCAGCGGCTCAGGCGCCGCGGCCAGCGCTTCCAGGTAGGCCTGTTCGAGCGCCCGTCGGCGGATCTGATCCACCATGATGCCGTGGGCGACGGTGCGCAGAAAAGCCCGCGGTTCGCGGAAAGCTGGTTGCTCCGTAGCGCCGAGCAGGCGCAGGAAAGTGTCCTGGGCGAGGTCTGCGGCCTGCTGTGAGCAACCCGTCTTGCGCCGCAGCCAGCCCTGCAGCCAGCTATGGTGCTCGCGGTACAAATCGGCAACGGGCTGGGGGGATGTGACGGCGCGCAAGGAAAGCCTCCGGGGAAGAGATGATTCGCCGGCTGGCTACTGGAAGGCTTGGCTTGCCGTTGAGAACGGTTCTTATTGTGACTCGGGGCGAATCCTGGCGTCAAACTCGAATATTGATCCTGGCGGGCTATTGGGCTGACAGAAGTGGAAATGAATGATGCCGGCAGCGTGAGCAGCCGGCGTTGGTGGGGGCGGCAACTCGTGACGCCTGCCTTTCCTCCCGCGGCGGCTGGAGCCGGCGGGAGGGTTTCAGGCCCGTGGGGATTGCTCCGCACGGACGCGCAGCGTCAGAAACCGTAGCGCAAGCTGATGTTGAAGTTGCGGGGTGCGCCCCAGGTGTAGAAGAGTCCCTGTGCGTTGAAGTTGGTCACCCCGGCGAAGTACTTTTTGTCGAGCGCGTTGTTGAGGTTGGCGCTGACGCTCAGTCTGTCGTTGATCTCATAGCGCGCCATCAGGTCGAGCAGCCAGTAGGCGTCCTGGCTCAGCTTGGCATTGCCGCGCTGGACCGAGATCTTGCTCTGCCAGCGGGTCGCGGCGCCGACGGTGAGGCCTTGCCAGCCTTCGCCGCTGAAACGGTAGGTGGTGCCGAGTTTGAACTGGTGCTTGGGCGTCGAACTGGAACTGTCGAGATCGCTGCTGTTTTGCACGTAGCTGCCCTGGGCTTGCCAGCCACGGGCCAGTTCGCCGGAGAGCTCGAGTTCGTAGCCACGCCGGATCACCCCGGATACCGCCCGGTAGATGCTGTCGCCCTGGGCATTGATGCCGACTTCCTCAGCGGTGTTGTCGGTGCGCATCCAGAAATGGCTGATGCTGGCGTTCAGGCGCTTGTCGAAGAATTCACCCTTGGCGCCGATTTCATAGGTCAGCCCTTCTTCCGGCGGCAATGTGCGCTCGGCGGCGTCCTTGACGCTCTGGGCATTGAAGATGCTGGCGTAGCTGGCATAAACGGACACATCGCGGGTGACGTCGACGACCAGCCCGGCATACGGCGTGACCACGCCTTTTTCGCTCAGCCGGGTGTTGTACCAACTGATATCGGTGACGTCTTTCTGCTCGTAGTCAGACACCCGGGCGCCGAGGATCAGCTTGACCGGATCGGCCAGCGACAACTGGCTGGCGGCATAGACGTAGCGCCGTTGGCTGCTGAAATAATCGTCCGAGTACGTCGGCTGGTTGGACGGTTCGGGAACCGCGCTGCCACCCTGGGCGTAATCGACGCTTGACAGCACCTGCAGGCCCTGGTCGCCGCGTAACAGCGTCGTTCGGCTACGCGAAGCGCCGGCACCGAACAGCAGCTTGTGCTCGCGGCCAAACAGCGAGAACGGCCCCTGCAGGTCGAGGATGACGCTCTGATCGCGCGACTCGATGTCCTTGTACAGGGCGTATTGGGCGGTCACCGCCGGCAGCGCGTAGCGCAACGAGCCAACGCGCATCTCAGGTGTCTCGATACCGTCATGGGTCAGTTGCAGCTTGCCCGTCCACCCGTTGGCAAAGCGGTGTTCGAGGCGGGCAAAGGCATTCAACGAATCCTGTTTATAGCCGGCCCAGTCGGCACCGATGTTGTAGTCGCGGGCCATCTGCGGCACCGCGTTGCCGTTGCCGTCGAGGGCCTGGATCGGCGTGGTGCCGCTGGCGCCGCGCAGTTCGCGCTGGCGCCAGGTGAGGCCGGCGCTGACCAGCGTGGCCGGGCTGAGGTCATACTCCAGCGTACCGTACAAGGTCGAGGCGTCGTTATCCTTGCCGTTGAAGGTCTCGCTCTCCTTGTGCGCGGCGACCAGTCGGCCGCGCAGACTGGCGTCGGCGTTGAGCGGGCCGCTGACGTCGGCGTCGAGCCGGTAGGTATCCCAGCTACCGGCACCAACCGTGACGCTGGACTGGAAATCGCGGGTCGGCCGCTTACGGACCAGGTTGACGGTGGCGCCGTAGCTGCCGTCACCGTTGATCAAGCCGGAGGAGCCCTTGAGAACATCGATACGGTCAATGTCGGCGAGGTCGTCGAGGGTGTGCACGATGTGCGTGTTCCAGCCCCAGCCGGTGCTGATCCGGCGGGCGCCGTCGGTCTGCAGGTTGACGGAGGAGCCGCGCACGTTGAAGGTGTTCGAGTCGCTCTGCCGGGCGACGGTGACGCCAGGGGCTTGTTCGAGCACGTCGGTCAGGGTCTCCAGCTTGAAGTCGTCCATGCGCTGGCGGGTCATCACCGTAACCGACTGGGGCGTTTCGCGCAAACTCAGGGCCAGGCCGGTGGCGGTGCCGCTCGGCCCGGTCGCGGTGTAGCTGCCGCTGCCTTCGGTGGTCGCCCCGAGCCCATCGGCGCTGACACGAACGGCCTCGAGAGTGACCTCGTCTCCTGGCGGCGGTGCCGCTTGCCGCAACCGCCAGCCGTTGCCCCCCTCGACCGCCTCCAGCCCGGTTCCCCGTAAAAGCGTCTGCAACCCCGCCGCCGCGCTGGCGTCGCCACGGAGTCCGACGCTCTGCTTGCCGGCGGTGAGCTTGGCGTCGATGGTGAGCAGGATGCCCGCTTCGGCGGCGAAACGGTTCAACGCCTGGTCGAGCGGGCCGGCGGGGATGTCGTAGTGGCGAACGGCCTGGGTGGTCTGCGCCTGGACGGGGTGGGGGAGGCTGCCGATGGTGAGGCAGGCGGCAGCGATGGCGATCGCGATGGCGGTGTGCCGCTGCGGGTGGGCTGGGGTGCGGGGGATGGTGTGGGGCATGGGGGTTCCTTCTCGTCAGGTTGATGTGCCCGGCTTCAGGGCTTCATTGACCTTTCCGAACGAGAAGGGAAAAGTGCTACGCCAACCGGCAGATTACTTTCGTCAGGGTCTGCGCCAGGCCGCGACGACCAGCGCCAGCCAGCCGAAGATCAGGCAGAAGCCGCCGAAGGGAACGATCTGGATGATGGGGCCGTGGTGGATGCCGGCGATGATGCGGATCAGGTAGAGGCCGCCGGCGAAGCCGAGGATGCCGAGGGTGAACAGCGTGCCGGCGAGGTTGAGCCACAGGCTGGGCTGCAGGCGATACCACAGCGCGACGCCGAACAGGGCGAGGGTGTGCAGCATGTGGTGGAGGCTGGCGCTGCGGGCACGCTCCAGCGCCAGCGGCAGTTGCTCGGGTGGCACGAAGGCGGGCAGGCCGTGGGCGCTCCAGGCGGCGATGCCGACGCCCAGGGCGCCAAACAGGCCGGTGAGGGTGATCCAGAAGCGGAACATGTTCGTCCTTGCGGGGCGGTTGGTGTTCATCGGGGGGCGACGGTAACCCAGTAGGGTGTGACCGTGCGGACCTGCACCGGCAGAGCTTCGCCCAGCGCGGCGAGTACCCGGTCGGTGTCGGCCAGCGGAAACACGCCGGAGATCGGCAGCTCGGCAACGGCGGGGTCGCAGCGCAGCACGCCGGGGCGGTGGCGGGCGAGCTGGTCGATGAAGTCGGCAAGGCGCATGCGCTCGGCGACGAGCTGGCCGCGCGTCCACGCGGTGGCGGTGGCATCGGCCGCGCCTTCGGCGACCACGCCGCGCTTGTCGAAACGGGCTTGCTGGCCGGCGTCGAGCCGGGTTTCGTCGCTGCTGGATGGCTGCAGGGCGACCGCGCCTTCGAACACCGCGACGCGGATCTGCGCCTTGTCTTCCATGACGCGGAAGCGCGTGCCCAGCGCGCGGATGCGGCCGTGGGCGGTGGCGACGAGAAAGGGCCGTTTGACGGGCGCGCTGTCCGTCGCGGTGGTGATCAGGATTTCGCCGCGGCGCAGGATGATCAGACGGGTGGTGGCGTCGTAGCGGACGTCCACCGCGCTGGCGCTGTTGAGGTCGAGGAGGGCGCCGTCCTGGAGCACGATCTGGCGGCGCTCGCCGGTGCCGGTGGCGTGGTCCGCGAGTGCCATCTGCCACTGCGGGGTGTGGCGGATCGTGCCGGCGAGCAGGCCACCGCCGGCCAGCCACACCAGCGCGCCGAGCAGGCGGCGACGCCCCGGGCGGGTGGCGGTTTCGCGCAGCACCTGGCCGCCAATTTCGCCGGGCAGACCGGCCAGCCGGGTATGCAGGCGCTGGGCCTTGTGCCAGGCTTCGCGGTGGGCGGGGTCGCGGGCCAGCCAGGATTCGAAGGCGGCGCGCTCGGCCTCGCTGACCGCACCCGACCAGAACGTGACCTGCCATTCCAGCGCCTGGCGCAGCAAAGGGTCGATGGGTGGGCTGGCTGGCGGCATGGTGTCAGGGCCGTCTTGGTGTTTCAGGCGGCTCTTCGAGCACCGCGTAGCAGGCCAGCGTGGCCTTGAGCATGTACTTGCGCACCGTGGCCTGGGCGATGCCGAGGCGCTCGGCGATGGCCGCGTAGGTCAGCCCGTCGAACTGTGAGAGCAGGAAAGTTTCGCGAACCGGGCGCGGCAGACGGTGCAGGGCAGTGTCGATGCCGATCAGGGTTTCCACCACCAGCGCGCGGGTTTCGGGGGAGGGCGCATGTGCTTCCGGCACTTGGGCCAAGGCCTCGAGGTAGGCCTGCTCCAGCCGGCGTCGGCGGAACTGGTCGACCATCAAGCCCTTGGCGATGCAGGTCAGGTAGGCGCGGGCATGCTCGGCCTGTGGCAGGCGTTCGGACACCAGAAGGCGCACGAAGGTGTCCTGGGCGATGTCGGCCGCCTGGTGGGAGCAGTTGAGCTTCTTGCGCAGCCAACCGCGCAACCAGCCGTGGTGATCGCGGTAAAAAGTGTCGAGCGGGTCGGGGCGGGCGATGAGGCTCACGGATATCTCCGGGCGAGAGCGCTGGCTGGCCCGGACGGGTTGGCTGGCGGAACGTTATCGGGAACGGTTCTCATTTTGTGATGATCGGTCGGCCGAGTCAATTCCGCCCGCGCGGCGGATCGAGGACGCGTGGACGGCCCATGTGCGAGGTCACTACAGACAGCAACGATGCGAGGTGCTCGTCAAGATGGCCGATCTTCAGGCGGTCGCCAGCGATGGCGCCAAAGCGGGGCGCGCACAAGGCGATCTACAGTCCGATGATTCGCGGGTAATCGCCCACACGGCGATGATTGGCGGCGGCGAGGCGGACTCGGTGACTGTCGACGTTGCGCAACTCGAGGAGGGAGGCGAGTACAGCTTCCTGCTCGTTTTCCAGGCACTGGAGTGTGATGAAAGGGGGGGTTCAAGCTCTGAGACGTCATGTGCGTACCCCGGCGTGGTCCAGTGGGTCATCGTCGGGCTTCAAGCCACGACGTGATTGCGCCGCTTGAAAAAGGGCTTTGCAAGCCCTGATTGTCGGCATCCACCGCAAGTCGGTTGCCGCATCGGTAACGATGGCGACTGCGTCACCCGGTGACGAGGTACCGGACCCCGTCATGCCTCGGGCAGGGCGCGGTCCGGCAGGTGGCTCAGAACGTGTATTTGAGCGATACGTTCACGCTCCGTGGTTCGCCCCAGGTGTAGGTGCCATAGGCGTTGAAGATCGTGTAGTAGCGCTTGTCGAGCAGGTTGTTGACGTTGAGCGAGGCGCTCAGGCGGTCGTCGAAGCGGTAGCTCGCCATGGCGTCGAACAGCCAGTAGCCGGCGACGGTGTGCTTGAGCGTGCCCAGCGTCGAATGGCTTACGTCGCCCCAGGTCTTGTCCTGCCAGCGTGCGCCGCCGCCCAGCGTAAGGCGGTTCCATGCGCCTGCGGGTCGGTAGGTGGCGAACAGGGTGAACTGGTTTTCCGGCGTCAGCGTGGCGACCTTGTCGCCCTGCCGGCGCGAGACCTTGTGGGTGAAGCCGCCGTGCAGGTTCCACTGCTGGTTTAGTTGCCCGGACAACTCCACTTCGTAGCCACGGGTGCGCACGCCGTCGATGGCGCGGTAGGCGGCGGCGCCTTCCGGTGTGAGGCCGCCGGTGGCCTCGGCGAAGTTGTCCTGCTCAAGCCGGAACACCGCCGCGCTGGCGTTCACCCGGTCGCTCAGAAAGGCTCCCTTCAGACCGAGTTCGTAGTTGGCGCCCTCCAGTGGGTCCAGGGTGGCGCCCTGCTCGTTCCGTACCGACTGTGGCTTGAAGATGGTGGTGTAACTCGCGTACATCGACAGCTTGTCGTTGAGGTCATACACGGCACCGAGGTAGGGTACGACTACGCCGGATTCGCGCATGTTCTCGCGCTTGAAGTTGGCGACCCGGACGCCGGTGATCAGCTTGGTGTCGTCGCGCAGGTTCAGGCGAGTGGTGGCGTACACGCCGTTCTCGCGCGTGGTCTCGCGGTTGGTGCCGTGCCAGGCGCCGGGGTCGTTCCAGTCCGGCATCGGGATGGCACCGTTCCAGGCGTAGTAGTCGGGCACGACGCGGGAGTAGCCGGTGTCGGGGCCGTCACCGCGATTGGTCCAGCGCCGCTGGCTGATGCTGCCACCCAGTACAAGTTCGTGGCGTCGTCCCAGTAGTTCGAAGGGGCCGCTGGCGTAGAAGTCGGCGGCATTGCTGCGGGTCTTGCCGACATACTGGCCCAGCCACAGGCCGGTGCCGGTGCCGTCGGCCGGGTTCGGGTTGCCCGCGCCGACCGCGCCCAGGACGGCATCGTAACCGTTGATCTGGTGGTTGAGCTGCAGCTTGGCGATCCAGTCGTTGTCGAAATGGTGTTCCAGGGTGGCAAAGGCAGTCCGGGTGTATTGCTCCCAACGGCTCCAGGTGGCGCCGTTGTTGAAGCCCTTGGGCATGCGGTTGAAGTTGCCGTTGGCGTCATAGATGGGGATGCCGCCCCAGGTCGAACTGGTGGGGTCGTTGTCCTGGTAGTCGGCGCCGACGGTCAGCAAGGTGGCGGGCGTCAGGTCGGCCTCGAGGATGCCGTAGAAGACGGTGGAGCGGCGCTGGTGGCGGTCCTGGAAGGCGTGCTTGTCCTGATGGGCGACCACGGCCCGGGCGCGCACGCTGCCGGCTTGATTCAACGCACCGCCGACGTCGAGTTCGGCGCGGTAGTTGTCCCAGGAGCCGGCGCCCAGGGTAGCGCTGCCCTGGAAGTCGCGGGTCGGCTTCTTGCGGATGAGGTTGATGGTGGCGCCCGGGTCGCCGCTGCCTGTGAGCAGGCCGGTGGCGCCCTTGAGTACTTCCACGCGATCGTAGATCGCCATGTCGCTCAGGGTGTTGCCCGCTGAGTAGCCGGCGTTGCGCTCCATCGGGACGCCGTCATACTGGAAGTTGTTGATCGCGAAGCCGCGCGCGAAGTACACGGTACGTTCGCTGTCGTAGGTGACGATGCTCACGCCCGGCGTGTGTTCCATGACCTTGTCAATGGAGGTGAGCGCGAAGTCGTCCATTTCCTGGCGGGTGACGACGCTGATCGACTGCGGCGTCTCGCGCGGTGTGAGCACCAGCCGCGTGGCAGTGGCGATGGCGCCGGGGGTGTAGGTGCCCGAACCTTCGGTGATTTCGCCGAGTTGGTTGGCGGTGACCTGCACGGCTTGCAGCGTGGGTGCAGGTTGTCCGCCGGTGGTGCGCGGCAGGGGGCGCAGCGTGTATTCGCCCCCAGGCTCGCGCACCGCTTCCAGACCGGTGCCGGCCAGCAGGTGCCGCAGTGCGTCGGCTGTGGCGAACTGACCGCTTACGCCACGGCTGGTCAGGCCGGCGGTGAGTTCGGCGGTGACCGCGAGCTGAATGCCGGCCTGTTGTCCGAAGTGGATCAACACCTGGTCGAGATCGCCGCCAGCGACGTCGAAGCTGCGTAGCGTTTGCGCGGAAGCGCTCTGGGCATGGGTTGGCAGGCTGGCCAGCGAGGCCGCGCCAAGAAAGGCGATCAGCAGGGCGCGGGCCACAGGCGTGCGGGACAGGCGGGAGACGTTCGGCGATGCGGGGCGGAGGGTGGCGCGGCGTGCGGGTCCGGGCATGTGGGTTTCCTTCGTGCGTGCTCGTTTGCGGGTTGAATCAAGGGCAGCGGTGTTGCGATGCCCCACTGATTCGTATGCCCGACGAGGTGTAAAAACCTGCCGACTTTCGCTTGCGCGCGAGCACCTTCGTGCGCGGGGGAAGGGGGAGGTGAGTAGGGGAAGTGAATAGGGGATGTGCGTGGGGATGTGGAGGACGAGCTGCGCGGGCGCGATACGCATGCATGCGATGCGCGAATGCAATACGGGGAGGGGCCGAGCGCTGCTGTGGGGCTACGGTGGGCGTAATACCCGGGTGCGGCCGGGGTTCAGGCGGGTATGACGCGGACCCAGTAGCGTGTCGTGCGTTGTATGTGCACGGGCAGGCGGCGCGCGAGGGATGCCAGTATGCGATCGGTGGGATCGTCGCCATCCAGCGGCCAGGTGCCGGTGATGCGCAGGTCGGCGACCTCGGGTGCCCAGGTGAGCCGGCCGGGGCGATGGCGGGCGACTTCGGCGAGAAGTTCGTCCAGGCGTCGGTTGGCGGCGACGATCATGCCGCTGGTCCACGCCAGCCGGGTGGGGTCTAGCGTTTCCGGGGGGGCGATGTGGTAGCGGTCGAAGCGCACTTGCTCGCCGCGGTCGATGCGGCGGGCTTGAGCGTGGTCGGTCAGATGGACGTCGACCGCGCCCTCGCTGACCGCGAGTCGGGTGTCGGTGTCCAGTTGGCGGACGCTGAAGCGGGTGCCGACCGGCACCAGGCGGGCGTCGCGGGTCTCGACCCACAACGGGCGGGCGGCAGGGTCGCGGCCGGTGTCGATTTCGATCTCGCCTTCGCGCAGACGGATGCGGCGGGCGCTCGCATCGAAGATCACATCTACCGCGGTGGCGGTGTTGAGCCGCAAGCGGGTACCGTCGCTCAGTGCGAGTTCGCGCCGCTCGCCTGCGGCGGTGCGCAGGTCGGCAGGATGCACCGCCTCGTGCACGAGGTCGCGGCCCAGCCACAACAGGCCAAGACTACCGCCTACCGCCAGCAAGCGCCCCAGGGCGCGCCGCCGGCCGCGCGGGGCGGCGTTGGCGAGTACGTCGCAGGCCGTGCCGGAGGGCAGGTGCTCGGCACGCTGCTGCAGCCGCTCGCCCATCTGCAGCAACTGCGCCCAGGTGTGGCGGTGTCCCGGGTGGGCCGCCAGCCAGTGTTCCAGTGCCAGCGTGTCGGCCGCGGACATTTCGCCGGAGGCACGTCGCACATACCACTGCACGGCCTGGTCGAGTACCGCGTCGGTGGGGGTGCTGGCGTCCTGGGCGCTCACGCAACGACTCCGTACAAGGCCTTGTAGCAGTGTGCGGTGGCGCGCACCATGGCTTTTTGCACGACGTTGACGGTGATTCCGAGGCGCTCGGCGATGACGGGGTAGGTTAGTCCGTCAAGTTGCGACAGCAGGAAGATGTCGCGCATCTGGGCCGGCAGGCCGTCGAGCAGGCGGGCGATCTCCTCAAGCGCCTCCACCGCGAGCTGGCGCTCCTCGGGCGACGGGGCGAATGCTTCCGGCCGCTGCGCCAGGGCCTCCAAGTAGGCCTGCTCCAGTGCCTTGCGCCGCCAGTGGTTCACCACCAGCCCGTGGGCGATGGTGGTGAGATAGGCGCGTGGTTCGCGCAGGGCCACCGGCTCGGGTTTGGCGAGCAGACGGACGAATGCGTCCTGCGCGAGATCCGCGGCCTGGTGGCTGCAGTTGAGCCGGCGCCGCAGCCATCCGTGCAGCCAGCCGTGATGCGCCTGGTACAGGCTCGAAATGGTGTCGATCTGGGCGGGGCGCGTCACGGGACTCTCCAGGAAGGCAGGGTGGCTGGCTGGCCCATGATGGGTTGGCTCGCGCTAATAATTGATAATCGTTCGCATTTTTCCGGATTCAAGAGTGGGCGTCAATCTGCATGCCCGGGTGGCGCACCGATTGGCCTGGTGGTTGGCGGAAGGGGCTACGCAATGGTCGGGGCAATGGCCGAGGCACTGGTTGTTGGCCTTTCGCTTGGCCTACTGGCGGACCGCCGCGGTGTGTCCGGCCATGGCCGCCAGGCGGCGGGCGCTGGCGGCGTTTTCGTCGAGATCGAGGCGGCCGGCGCGTTCTTCGGCGATGGTGCAGTGCATGGCGCGATAGAACTGGTCGGGGTCGTAGGACAGCAGCAGCAGGTCGACCCCGGCGGTGAGGGCGGCGACGGTGGCGCGGCAAGGGCCGAAGCGGTATACCGCACCCATGTTGAGATCGTCGGTGACGAGCAGGCCGTCGTAGCCCCACTCCTCGCGCAACAGGGTGCGCACGACGGCCGGGGAGGAAGATGCGGGCTGGGCGGGGTCGAGGTCGGTGACGACGACGTGGCCCAGCATGATGGCGCCGTCCGCCCGGGCAGCCTGGCGGAAGGGCTGCCAGTCATGGGCGGCGAGGGTGGCGGTGGGGGTGTCCAGGCGCGCCGGAAAGTGGTGGGTGTCGACGGTGACGCGCGCGAGCCCGGGGAAGTGCTTGAGTGTGGCGCGAACGTCGTGGCGGTGCAGGCCGTCGCCGTAGGCGCGGGCGACGGTGGCGACGAGTGCGGGGTCGGCCGAGATCGCGCGGCGGCTGATCAAGGTGTGGGTGTCCAGCGTCGGGCCGCGTCCGTCCGGGCGCAGGTCGACCACCGGACCGAAGTTGAGATTGATGCCCAGGGCGGCAAGTTCGGCGCCTTTCGCCTCGCCGTAGGCGCGTGCGCGCAGGGCGAGTGCGTCCGCGCCTGCGCCGGATGCCTCGGCCTCCGCCACCAGGGTGGCGAGTGCGGGCGGCGGAGTGAGCGGTGGGCTCATGTGGGCCACCGGTCCGCCTTCCTGGTCGGCGGCGACCAGCAGCGGCGGCAGCCCCGCGCCGGCGCGCAGCGCCTGAAGGGCGTCGATTTCGGCGCGAATGTTGGCGAGATCGCGATCGCGCACATTGCGGCGGGTGAGGTAAATGCCGCCGATCAGGCCGCGTTCGGCGAGCGGTGCCACCTCCTCGAAGCTGCGGTAGCCGACCATGAAGCGATGGCCGATGGCGCGCGCGTTGGCGGGGGCGGCGAGCACGGCCTCCCGCTGGTGGGCGAAGCGGACGCCCTGGACCACGCTCAGCGCGGCGGCCGCGATCAGCGCGGCGGTCAGCACGCAGGCTTCGAGGCGGCCCAGGCGCCCCGCACGGCGAGCGAAAAAGGTGCTTGCGAGCAGGGCCGCGGCCAGCCCCACGATCAAGGTCACGACGTGGTTGCGCACCGCAAACAGCCAGGGGTTGATCGGGTCGCAGGCGGCGAGCAGCAGCAGTGCGGCGGCGGCCCGCCGTGCGCTGCGCGCGCCGAATGCGGCAAGACGGGCGAAGGGAGCGGACACGGCGCCTGCAATCCGGGCGATGCACCTCGGCAGTGCGCCGTGCAGGCGGGCGGTACGCGTCGCCATGGTATGGAGCAGCGGGGTGGGCGTCATGCTCGACGTCCTCCGTCGCGATCGGCGCTCGCGGGGCCGACGTCGGTGTCGGCCAGCGGCGTCCAGTCGGGCTCGCCCGTCGTCGCCGCGGCCGGTGTGCCGATGCGGTACCAGTCGATGCGGCGGGTTGCCAGCATGGTGGCGCCGAGGGCGGCGAACAGCAGGAGTGCGCCCATCAGCAAGGCGTTGTCCTCGGAGCGGATCAAGCCGTAGAGCACGCCGTACAGCACGGCGATGCCGCCACCGAACAGCATGCCGTGACGCCGGCCACCGAGGGCTCCGGCCAGGTAGGTGCCGATCAGCAGCACGCAAGCGGCGGCCGACACGGCGTAGGCGAGCGCAAAGTGGATGTGCTCGGACAAGGCCACCAGCAGCAGGAAGAAGACCGCCAGCGCGAGGCCTACCAGCAGGTATTGCAGGAGGTGGATGGGGCGACGGCGCAGCACCTCGGTGAGGAAGAAGGCGGCGAAGGTCAGCACCACGAACAGCACGCCGTACTTCACCGCACGCTCGCCCTGGAGATAGACGTTGACCGGTTCGACGAAGCTCACCGCCAGCGTTTCGCGGCCGCCATCGGTATCGGCGGAGAGCACGCGGTCGAAGTTGCGGGCGAGGTGGGAGACTTGCCAGCGCGCCTCGAAGCCGTCGCCGTCCACACGCCGTTCGACCGGCAGGAAGCGGCCCTGGAAGCTGGGGTGCGGCCAGTGTGAGCGCAGCGTGACGGTCGTTGCTTCACCGGCGGGGGCGATGGCAAGGCGGCTGGTGCCGGTGAGCGACAGCGGTACGGTGAAGTCCAGACTGCGGGCGGTCTGCGTGTCCAGCGCACCCAGCGCGACGTGCAGGCCGGCGCCGGCAAAGGTCTTCTCGCTGCCGGTGGCGAAGCGATGGGGGCGGCCGTCGACCCGCACTTCGGGGTCGTTGTCCACTCCGCGCGGGTCGGACAGGCCCATCACCAGAAAAGCCTCGGCCGACACGATGTCACGGCCGGGCTCCAGTCCGAGGTGGGCGGGCACGTCGAAGCGGCCTTGCAGCGTCAGTCCCAGGCGGTAGAGGTTGGCGCGATACAGACCGCGGTTGCGTGCCTCTACCCGCGCATCGCCGTCGATGACGAGCGTTTGCGGCGCGATCACCGTGTCGCGCGTGACGATCTCGTGGCGCACGGTCTCGGCGCCGGTCCCGGCTTCCTTGCCGCGCACCTCGATGCGCTCGCGGTAGCGGATGCGCAGCACCGGCCCGATGAGCGTCTGCTCGCCCGCGGCCGAGTCGGCGATGTCGCGGATCACTTCGGCCTGGCGTTGCCCGCGTGCGGCGATCTGCGATTCGATCATCGCCAGCGGAATCAGCAATAGCAGCGACATCAGGCCGATGGCTGCGATCTTGATGAAGAGTTTCTTCTGCATGTCGTTCTCCCCGTTGTCGGCACGCGCGATGGCGTGAATGACGGCAAGTGTGGCCGCGCGGGGTGAAGGGCCGGTGAGGTGGGGGTGAAGTGGGGATGAAGCGACCGCGAAGGTGCGGGACGGCGGGCGTGCGGCGTGCGTTCAGGGCAGGCGCAGGCGTGCGATCGCGCCGCCGTCCGGGGCGTTGGCGAAGTCGGCGTCGCCGCCGTGAATGCGGGCGACCTCGCGCACGAAGGCCAGCCCCAGGCCGGTGCTCTTGCGCCCGGTGGCCGGGCGGGGCAGGGAGTAGAAACGCTCGAAGAGTTGCGCCAGGGCGTAGTCCGGCGCCCCCGGGCCGTGGTCGCGCACGCTCAGTACCCGCCCGTGGGTATCCGCCTCGGCATGCAGTGCGATCTGGCTGCCGGGCGGGGCGAAGTCGATGGCGTTGTCCAGCAGGTTGGCAAGCGCCTGCTGCAGCAGGAAGAGGTCGCCGCGCAGCCGCGTCTCGCAAGCGCCGTCGACGCGGGTGCTCAGGCCGCGCGCCTGCAGCGCGGTGGCACGGCTGGCGACGACCTGGTCGAGCAACTCGCCGGCGCGGATCTCGCCGCTGGCTTCGGGGGCCTGCAATTGCTCGATGCGCGCGAGCGCGAGCAGACGGTCGATGATGAGCTGCATGCGTTCGCTCTGTTCGCCGATGTGGCGGGCAAAGCGCGTGCGTTCTTCGGGCGGGGCGTCTTCCAGCACCTCGGCAGCGCCGCGGATGGCGCTCAGCGGGCTTTTCAACTCATGGGCCAGGCTTTGCACGTAGCGCTCCACATATTGCTTGCCGTCCAGGCGTTCGCGCATGTGGGCGAGCGCCCGCGCAAGCTCCGACAGCTGACGACCGCCGCCCGCGGGCGCCAGTGCCTTGTCGCCGTTGGCCACTGCACGCGCATAGTCGCGCAGGCGGTTGAGCGACCAGGTGAGCCATAGCGTGAAGACCAGGCCGATGGCCGCCGACAGGCCCAGCAGCAGGTAGCTGGCGTCGCGCACCCGGGTGCGGGCGCCCTCGGCATAGGGGGCGACCGAGGTCATTGGCTTGGCGAGCGAGATCACGCCGATCAATTCGTCCCGGTGCAGCACCGGGGCGGCCACGTACATCACCGAGCTGCGCGGATCCTGCGGGTCGTCGCGGGTGCTGCGGGCACCGTATTCACCGCGCAGCACCCGCGCCACGTCCAGCCACTGGCTGTAGTCGGCGCCGACGGCGCGGCCCTCGGAATCGAATACCACCGTGCCTCGGGCATCGGTGAGGTACACCCGCAGGTCGACCGAGGCCTTTTCCACTTCGAAGATGCGTGCGCCCGGCGCGCGCGTGCGGGTGGCCTGCACTGCGCTGGCGAAGCGGCCGTGGGCAATGGTGCCGGCGGCGAGTTCGTCCGACGCGAGTTCGGCGAGCAGGTGGGCGCTGTCGACCAGGGTGTCCTCGGTGGTCATGCGCATGCCCGGTTCGATCTCGTCGGCGAAGATCTTGAGCAGCAGCCAGGCGGCCAGACCGACGATGATGAAGTAGCCGGCGAACAGCCGGATGGCAATGTTCATGCCGCCGCGCCGGTGGCGGGGCGCAGGCTGTAGCCCATGCCGCGGTGGGTTTCGATCGGGTCGCCGTCGTCGCGCACCGCGCGCAGCTTGGCGCGCAGCGTCTTGACGTGGGCGTCGACGGTACGCTCCAGGCTGTCTTCGGCGTCGTGCCACACCAGCTCCATCAGGCGGGCGCGGCTCAGCACGCGCCCGGGGCGTTCCAGCAGCGTTGCCAGCAGGTGGTATTCGTAGCGGGTGAGGGCGAGCCAGGCGCCATGGTAGGCAATGCGGGCCCCTTCGACGTCATGGGAGAAATCGGGGTGGGGCGTGCCGGCGTCAGTGGCGGGTTGAGTTTGTGCTGGCGAGCCGTTCTGCGGCGAGGCGGGCGGCCGCGCGCGGCGCAGGATGGCGCGCACCCGCGAGGCGACCTCGCGCGGACTGAAGGGCTTGGGTACGTAGTCGTCGGCGCCGATCTCCAGGCCGACGATGCGATCCACCTCGTCGGCGCGGGCGGTGAGGAAAATCACCGGTACGTCGGAATGGCGCCGCAATTCGCGGCACACGTCGAAGCCGCTCATGTCGGGCAGGCCGACGTCGAGCACGACCAGCGCGAAGGGCTCGTCGGCGCGCCCCAGTGCCGCCAGCGCATCACCGCCCAGCGTGGCGCACTCGGTGGCGTAGCCCTCGGTGCGCAAGGCGTAGGCCAGGGTGTCGGCGATCGCCGGTTCATCGTCGACGATGAGGATGCGCGGGGGCATGGCAGGGCTCGGGTGGTGGCGGAATACGCAGAATGGCTGAGCGATGAGGGCTGTCGCTCGCCATCGCGGCGTGGCCGGATTATGGCGGCAAGCACCCGCTGCGCTCAAGGGCGGCGGCAGGTGGCGGCATGGTTCCAGCGGTGAGGCATACGTGCTTGTGCTGGGGTGAATTCCGCCGGTCGTTCGCAGCGACCCGAATGGTATGCTTGCGCATTTATCCGCGGACGACCGACAGGGCCTGCGGGGTGGCCGTGCCTCAAGGCGTGGCAGGGGAGAAGGGGGATGGCGCTCAGCCTGTATCAGCTCAAACCGCGTTTTCAGGCCTTGCTGCGGCCGCTGGTGGCACGGCTCGCCGCTGCCGGCGTCACCGCCAACGGCGTGACCGCCGCCACGATGCTGGTGTCGCTGGCGCTCGGTGCGCTGCTGTTCGCGTTTCCGCATCCGGTGCTGTTCCTGCTGCTGCCGGTGTGGATGTTCGTGCGCATGGCGTTCAATGCCGTCGATGGCATGCTGGCGCGCGAGTTCGGGCAGCGTTCGGCGTTGGGCGCCTATCTCAACGAGTTGGCAGACGTGGTGTCCGACGCCGCGCTTTACGTGCCCTTCGTGTTGATCGCGCCATTCGGCTGGGCCAGCGTGGGGCTGGTGATCTGGCTGGCGGTGGTGTCGGAGATGGCCGGCGCGCTGGGTCCGATGGTGGGCGCCAGCCGGCGTTACGACGGCCCGATGGGCAAGAGCGACCGGGCGCTGCTGTTCGGCGCATTGGGTCTGTGGCTGGGCCTGGCCGGCAGTCTGCCGGCCGGACTGTTCTGGGTGATGCCGGTGGCTGCGCTGCTGATTGCGGTCAACATCTACAACCGCGTGCGCGGCGGCGTGGGAGAGGCGTCGTCGGCGTCGGTGTCGGCGTCGCGGACAACTTGACGAGGGAAGGTCGATGAAGCGCGATGCGGTGGACGAAGAGGTCGTGGAAACACAGGGGGCCGGGGCTGCTCAACGCGTGATGCGTGAAGGCCGCTTCACCACCCATGACGGCGAGTCGCTGTTTTACCGCCACTGGCCGGCGGTCGGCCCGCGGCGCGGCGCGGTGGTGATGTTCCATCGCGGCCACGAGCATTCCGGGCGGATGGCGCACGTGGTGGCCGAACTCGATCTGCCCGACTTCGACTTCTTCGCCTGGGACGCGCGCGGCCACGGTTTGTCCCCCGGAGCGCGCGGCGATTCGCCCAGCCTGGGCACCTCGGTGCGCGACGTGCAGACCTTCATCGACCACGTGCGCGACCATCACGGCATTGCCCATGCCGATGTCGCGGTACTGGCGCAAAGCGTCGGCGCGGTGCTGGTCGCTACCTGGGCGCACGATTACGCGCCGCAGATCCGCTGCCTGGTGCTGGCCTCGCCGGCTTTCAAGGTCAAGCTCTATGTGCCGCTGGCCCGTCCAGGGCTGGCGTTGATGCGCAGGCTGCGGGGCAATTTCTTCGTGAACAGCTACGTCAAGGCGCGCTTCCTCACCCACGACCCGGCGCGCCAACGCTCCTACGACACCGATCCGCTGATCGCGCGCGCGATTTCGGTGAACATCCTGCTGGCGCTCTACGAGGCCGGCGAACGTGTGGTCGCCGACGCCCAGGCGATCACCGTGCCCACCCAGTTGCTGATCTCCGGGGCCGACTGGGTGGTGCACCACGCGCCCCAGCATGCGTTCTTCGAGCGCCTGGGCGCGCCGGTCAAGGAAAAACACGTGCTGGATGGCTTCTACCACGACACGCTGGGCGAGCGCGACCGCCATCTCGCGCTCGCCCGGGTGCGGGACTTCGTGCTGCGCCGCTTCGCCGAGCCGCCCTTGCGCGTCGACCTGCGCGATGCCCACCGTCGTGGCGCCACCTACGAGGAAGCCCGCGCGCTAGCCGCTCCCCTGCCGGCCTCCAGCCCCAGGGCGTGGTACTGGCACGCCTACCGCGCCAACCTGCGGCTGGGCGGCTGCTTGTCCGACGGTGTGCGGCTGGGGCATGAGACGGGCTTCGATTCCGGCAGCACCCTGGACTATGTGTATCGCAACCAGGCCAGCGGACGCGGCTGGCTGGGGCGCATGGCCGACCGTCGCTATCTCGATGCGATCGGCTGGCGCGGCATCCGCCAGCGCAAGCTGCATGTCGAAGAGCTGTTGCTGGCGGCACTGGCACATTTGACGCGCGAGGGGCGGCCGCTGAGGGTGCTCGACGTCGCCGCCGGCCACGGTCGCTACGTGCTCGATGCGCTCGGTCGCGCGCCTCGCCAGCCGGAGGCGATCGTGCTGCGTGATTTCAGCGACATCAACGTGCGTGATGGTGCAGCCCTGATTCGCGCGCGCGGGCTGGAGGCCTTGGCCCGCTTCGAAAAGGGCGACGCCTTCGACCGGGCCTCGGTGGCCGCGGTGGCGCCCGCGCCGACGGTGGGCATCGTCTCCGGGCTGTACGAGCTTTTCCCGGACAATGAGGCTGTGGCGCGCTCGCTCGCCGGCATGGCCGATGCGATCCAGCCGGGCGGCTACCTGGTCTATACCGGCCAGCCCTGGCACCCGCAGCTGGAGATGATCGCGCGCGCCCTGACCAGCCACCGCGGGGGCGAGGCCTGGGTGATGCGCCGCCGCACCCAGGCCGAGATGGATCAGCTTGTGGCCGCCGCCGGTTTCGAGAAGCTCGAGCAACGGGTGGACGAATGGGGCATCTTCACCGTATCGCTCGTGCGCCGGGTGGGCGCATGAGGTGCACCGCTCCCTCCCGCGGCGGTCGGACGCACAAGGCATGAGTGCCAGGCCGTCCCTTGGCAGCGGGCGCATTCTTTGGGGGCGCAGCCTGGCGTGGCTGGCCCTGCTCGGGCCATTCTTCTTTCTCAGCTACGGTTTTGCCAACAGCCAGGCGGCGGCGCGCGGCGAGGTCGCATCGCTGTACTTCGAATGGGAGCACGCCATTCCGTTCTGGCCGTGGACCATCGTGCCCTACTGGTCCATCGATCTGCTGTACGGCTTGTCCTTTCTGTTCTGCCGCGCGCGCCGTGTGGTCGATCGCCATGCGCTGCGCCTGCTGACCGCGCAGTTGATCGCGGTGGTGTGCTTTCTGCTGTTTCCGCTGCGCTTCGCCTTCGAGCGGCCGGCGGTCGAAGGCGTGTTCGGCGCCTTGTTTGACGCGCTCGCGGCCTTCGATCAGCCTTTCAACCAGGCGCCGTCGCTGCACATCGCGCTGCTCGTGATCATCTGGGTGCGCTTTCATGAAGGTCTCCGGGGTGGCGGTGGCGATGGCAGCGCGCACGGACGCGCCCATCCGGCCTGGCGCTGGCTGGTGCATGGGTGGGCGCTGCTCATCGGCGTATCGGTGCTCACCACCTGGCAGCATCACTTCATTGACGTGCCCACCGGTGCCTTGCTGGGTTTGTTGTGCGTGTGGCTGTGGCCCGACCAGGGGCCGTCTCCGCTCGTTCGCCGTCCGGCGTGGGGGCGTTCGTCGGGCGTTGGCGCGCGCCTGCGCATTGCCCTGGGCTACGCCCTGGCGGCGCTCCTGCTGGGCGTATTCGCCAGCCGCACCGGCGGTGTTGCGCTGTGGCTGTGGTGGCCGGCGTCGGCCCTGGCGATGGTGGCGCTGATCCATGCCTGCTGCGGGCCTGCGGGGTTCGCCAAGCATGGCGGCCGGCACGACCTGGCGGCGGCGCTGGTGCTGGCGCCCTACGTGGTGGGTGCCTGGATCAACTCGCGGCTATGGACCTGGCGCCATCCGCAACCGGACGCGGTGGCCGCGGAGGTGTGGCTGGGGCGCATGCCCTCGGCCGCGTCACTGCGCCAGGGTGGGTTCGCCGCCTTGTGCGACCTGTGCGCCGAACTGCCGGCTCCGCGCGGCGTGCGTGCCTACGCTGGTTTGCCGTGGCTGGACCTGGTGGCGCCGACGCCACTGCAACTGGCCGAGGCGGCGCGTCGCATCGAGGGTTTGCGGGGCGCCGGGCCGGTGCTGGTGTGTTGCGCCCTGGGCTATTCGCGCAGTGCCTGCGCGGTCGCCGCGTGGCTGCTGTACAGCGGGCTGGAGAAGGATGTCGAGGCCGCCATCGGCCGTGTGAAGCGGGCGCGGCCGGGGGTGGTGCTGCGTCCGGCCCATCGTGCGGCGCTCACCGAGTTCGCTGCCAGTTGCGTTCCCACGACCGCCGTCGGGGCATCGTCCGGGCTCGCCGGCAGCCGGACGGGTGGGCCCAGCACCGCGGCGCTGCGGGGATGAGCGTGCGTACGCAGGCTCATGCCGTGATGCATGCCGGCTCGGAGGCGGCCCGTACGGCGGATGAATGGCAGGATGAGTGGCCGGAGGAGCCGGCCGCGGTGCGCCTGGCGGCGATGCAGGCGAGTTTATGTGCGGCGGTGTTGTCGCTGGGCCGCGTGGTGGCGGGCTGGAGCCTGATCGTGGCGGTGCTTGCCTTGGGCCTGTCGGTGCTGGGTTTGCTGAAGTGGGGGGCGACGGACGGCGCCACGATCCAGGGTTTGCCCGGCTGGCTCGCCAGCCTGGGGTTCGCGGCGGGGGCGGCGTGGTACGGCCTGCGCGTACGCCTGGACGAACAGGTGTTCCGCGGCTGGGCGCAGCGCTGGGGTGGCGCGGATGCCCGGCCCGAGGCGGACATGCAGGCCTTCGACGAGGCGCGCGCGACGATTCTCGCGCGGGCGCGCGGCGTACCCACGGGGGCGCCGCGCGCGCTGGACGAGCGCTGCCGCGCTGCGCACCGCCTGCTTTTGCGTCAGATCCTGTTCGTCGGCTTGCAGACGGCTGCGTTGGCCGGAACGCTGATGCTGATCGCGTGGCGCGGATGAACGCGGATAGGCCCGCATAGGCGCGGATGAGGACAGCTGAGGGGCCGATGAGGGGCCGATGAGGGGCGCGCGGCCATGGATGGCAGCATGACGGGTGTGAGGCGGCGTCGATGTATGCGGTGAGGGAGAGATGAGGGGTGAGATCAGGAGCAGCATGGGCAGGTGGCTGGATGACTGGGTGGGGGCGCTGATCTGCGGCTTTGCCAAGCTGGTGACCGGGGTACGGGCCTTGTGGCGTGGCTGCGAACCGGATCCGCGGCCGCGCGGGTACTTCGCCAACCATCGCAGCCATGGCGATTTCGTGCTCATCTGGGCGGCCTTGCCGCCGGTGTTGCGCAGCCGCACCCGGCCGGTGGCGGGCGCCGATTACTGGCGTGCCAGCCCGTTGCGGCGATACATCGCGGAACGGGTCTTCCAGGGCGTGCTGATTGCGCGCAACGGCGAGGGCGCCGCCGACGACCCGATCACGCAGATGAGCACGGCGCTTGCGGCGGGTGACTCGCTGATCCTGTTCCCGGAAGGCACGCGCAACCTCGGCGACGGTCTGTTGCCGTTCAAGAGCGGCCTGTTCCACCTTGCGCGGGCGCAGCCCGAGGCGGAGTTCGTGCCGGTGTGGATAGAGAACCTGGGGCGGGTCATGCCCAAGGGCAGCACCATTCCGGTGCCGCTACTGTGTTCGCTGAGCTTCGGCCAGCCATTGACGCTGCAGTCCGGTGAGGACAGGCATGCGTTCCTGCAACGCGCGCGCGAGGCCTTGCTGGCGCTGGCGCCGCGTGAGGAGTGAGGCGATGAACGTATCCGATGCCTTGTTCGCGGTATTCGCCGGTTTGTTCGCGGTGCTGCTGCTGGCCAGCCTGGTCGGCGCCGGCCTGCATCTGCGTGTCGCCGGCCGGGGCGGCAGTGCCACCATAGACAACCTCAACGCGCGGGTGCGGGCCTGGTGGGCGATGATCATCGTGATCGGGCTGGCGATCTGGGCCGGGCGCTGGGGGTTGATCGCGCTGTTCGGCTTCGTGTCCTTCCAGTGCCTGCGCGAGTACGTCTCGCTTACCTACACCCGCCGCGGCGACCATCTGGCGCTGGTGTGGAGCTTCTTCTTCTTCCTGCCGCTGCAGTATTACCTGATCGCCATCGACTGGTACGGCTTGTTTTCCATCCTGATCCCGGTCTATGCCTTTCTGTTGCTGCCCATCGTGGCGGTGCTGGGCGCCGACACCACGCGCTTCCTGGAACGCGCCGCCAAGGTGCAGTGGGGGCTGATGGTCTGCGTGTACTGCGTGTCGCACGTGCCGGCGCTGCTCGCGCTCGACATCCCGGGTTTCGAGGGGCGCAACGTGCTGCTGATCGTGTTCGTGGTGCTGATCGTGCAGGCGAGCGACGTATTCCAGTACGTCTGGGGCAAGCTGCTGGGGCGGCGCAAGCTCGCGCCCGCGGTGTCGCCGTCCAAGACGGTGGAAGGGTTGGTGGGAGGCGTGGCAAGCGCCACCCTGGTGGGGGCGGCGATGTGGTGGATCACGCCGTTCTCGCCGCTGCAGGCGGGTGTGATTGCGCTGGTCATCAACCTCGCGGGCTTCTTCGGCGGGCTGGTGCTGTCGGCGATTAAGCGCGACCGTGGGGTGAAGGACTGGGGCTACATGGTGGAGGGGCACGGCGGCATGCTCGACCGGGTGGACTCGCTGAGCTTCGCCGCGCCGATCTTCTTCCACATTGTCCGCTACTGGTGGGTACCGTGACAGCGGCATGGGCTGTCATGCAGCGCGGAAGCGCGTCAAGCGGTTTGCCACGGCCGCGTCCATGGGTTAGCGTTGACTCTTGCCCAGTCGGCCCCGGAACTGCCCATTTGTCATGAATGCTCCCCTCAAGCCCCGCGCCCACGACCATCGCCTGACCCTTGGCGAGGTGCTGAACGTCATGCTGGAGCGCGGCCTCATCGCCAAGAAGGACCGCGACGAGGTGTTGGCGACCACGCACCGCCGCAGCGGCGCCGACAACCACCCCCTGACCGTGATCGGCGAGCGCCGCCTGACGCGCGCCGATCAGCCACACGTCGCGCTCACCACCGAGGCCTTGACCGAATGGCTGGCGGGCGAGACACGCATGAATTTTCTGCACATCGACCCGCTCAAGGTCGATGTTGCTTCGGTCTGCAACGTCGTCTCCCATGCCTATGCGGAGCGCTACCGCATCCTGCCGGTCGAGGTGCGTGCCGACGAGGTGACCGTCGCCACCTCCGAGCCTTTCGAAACCGAGTGGGTGCCGGTGCTGGAGCAGGCGCTGCGGCTGCGGGTCAAGCGGGTGCTCGCCAGCCCCGCCGACATCGTCCGCTACCTCGCCGAGTTCTACAGCCTGGCACGCTCGATCAAGCAGGCGGTGGCGCAGCATTCGGCGCTGCCCAGTGGCGTGGGCAACTTCGAGCAACTGGTGCAACTGGGCAGTCGCGGCTCGCTCGACGCCAACGACCAGGCCATCGTGCACATCGTCGACTGGATGCTGCAGTACGCCTTCGAGCAGCGTGCCAGCGACATCCATGTCGAACCCCGGCGCGACATCGGCAACGTGCGCTTTCGCATCGACGGTGTGATGCACTCGGTGTACCAGGCGCCGGCCCCGGTGATGGCGGCGATGACCAGCCGCATCAAGCTCATGGGGCGCATGGACGTGGTCGAGAAGCGCCGCCCCCAGGACGGTCGCATCAAGACGCGCTCGCCGGCCGGCGACGAGATCGAGTTGCGCCTGTCGACCATGCCCACCGCCTTCGGCGAGAAGCTGGTACTGCGTATCTTCGATCCCGAGGTGCTGCTGCGCCCGTTCTCCGATCTCGGTTTCGGCCGTGAGGAGGAGCGCAACTGGCGGCAGCTTTTCTCCCATCCTCACGGCATCATCCTCGTCACCGGTCCCACCGGTTCGGGCAAGACCACCACGCTGTACTCCACGCTGCGCGAACTGGCGACGCCGGAAACCAATGTGTGCACCGTCGAGGATCCGATCGAGATGGTCTACCCCCATCTCAACCAGATGCAGGTGCAGCCCGGCATTGGCCTGGATTTCGCGGCTGGCGTGTGCACGTTGCTGCGGCAGGATCCGGACGTGATCATGGTGGGCGAGATCCGCGATCTCGAAACCGCGGAAATGGCGGTGCAGGCCGCGCTCACCGGCCACCTGGTGTTGTCGACGCTGCACACCAACGACGCCCCTTCGGCGGTGGTGCGCCTGCTGGATCTCGGCGTGCCGCCCTACCTCATCCGCAGCACCCTGCTCGGCGTGCTTGCGCAGCGCCTGACCCGCACCCTGTGTCCGCACTGCAAGCGCCCTGCGGAGGTGGATCCGGCGGCATGGAAGGAACTCGTCAAACCGTGGAGTTCCCGCCTGCCCAGCCGCGCCTGCGAGCCGGTGGGCTGCCTCGAATGCCGCATGACCGGCTACCTCGGCCGCATCGGAATCTACGAGATGCTGATCATGACGCCGACGCTGCGCGCCCTCGTCAACGCCACCGCCGACGTCCAGCCGCTGCGCGAGCAAGCCGTGCGCGAGGGCATGCACCCGCTGCGCCTGGCCGGCGCCCGCCAGGTCGGCGCCGGCCTCACCACGCTGGAAGAAATTGCACGCAACACGCCGCCGGCGGCCGAGGGGAGCTGACCCGGTTCGTATGGTGCCGTGCCGATCGCCAGCGATGACGTATTCGGGCGCCTCGCTTGAACCGGCCAGACCGTTTGCCCACGAAGTGCATCTAGGGAAGCTCTGATTTATTCAGGACCGTTCGGACCGAGCCTGTCGAAGCCCTTGATTTTCTGAGGAATGCCCTTCGACAAGCTCAGGGCGAACGGGTTTAATCAGTGTTTCCCTAGAGCGATGTCATCCTGCCGGCAGGGTGGCAAGGCGAACCGTGACGACTTCCACATAAATCTTTCAGGTCGATCAGGCTCGCCGTCAGCGTTGCACCGTGCTGCACTGCGTCGCGTACGGTGTCCCTTCTAGCGCTGGCGGGCGTGTGCCCGGCGTGACCCGGCAGCGCAGGCCTCCTGTCTCGATCAGCCACGCGCCGTCCACCGTTCGTTGTTCCACTTGGGTGGGGGCGGCCGTGGCGCGTGCGATGGCGGCTTCGACGCGGTCGCGTGCGACGGGCGCTTGGGCGGGGGCCAGATTGCGCATTGCCGGGCGTGCGTCCGGGATGCCAGGAGACTCCCGGGCGAGGGCACGGGCTGCGTCGAGGTCGATGCGTGGCGCTCCGGGGGTGATGGGCCGAAGTGGCGAGGAAGGAGGGGGCGTTTCGGCGAGGGGGCGGGTGGCGGCGGGTAGGGGGGCGGTAGTCGGCGCGTTGCGGCGAAGCGGCGCGGGCGTCTCCGTGGATGGCGACGTCGCGGTCTGCGCAGGCCGGGCACTGCCGGGGGCGACCTGGGTCGTCGGTGCTGCGGTTGCAGCCGGAGGCGTGTGCGTGGATGGCGGTGATGTCGTCGGCGGCGGGACGAGCGTGGCCTCCGGCCGGGGTGGTGATACGGCCGGCACGAGGCGAACGCTCACCGGCGCGCGCGCCAGCGCGGCATCGCTTGTCAGGGGAAGCGTTGGCCGCGGCAGGCTGAGGATTGCGAGGAGGTGGGCAAGGACCGAGATCAACAGGCAGGCCGCGGTGCGTCGCCGTGCGCCGAGCCAACGCAGCGCGGTGCCGTGTGCCGCGACAGTATCGGCCGGCATGCCGGTCATTCCGGGTCCGGCACGTATTCCAGCAGGTCGCCGGGCTGGCAGTCGAGATGACGGCAGATCGCTTCCAGGGTGGCGAAGCGCATGCCCTTCACCTTGCCACTCTTGAGCAGCGAGAGATTCTGTTCGGTGATGCCGATGGCTTCTGCCAGGGCCTTGGAGCGCATTTTGCGGCGCGCCAGCATCACATCGAGATTGACGACGATGGCCATGTCGATTCGCTAGACGATTTGCGCGTTTTCATCGGCGAGGCGCACGGCCTCCTCGGTGATGCGGGCGAACAGGAGCGCCACCAGTGCCCCGATCAGCAGCATGGCTTCGGTGCCGGTCACGGTCACTGCCAGCATCCGCTGCCCCGGCGGATTGAACAGGGTGACGCCCAGGCTCATCAGCGGCGCGTAGGCGATCTGCGCGCCCGCCAGCCACAGCAGGCGACGTCCGAGCGTGCCCAACAAGGCCGCTGCCTGTGCGGACAGATAGGCGCCGTGTCGGAACAGGTCGCCCAGGCGCGCGAGCGTGAGCAGCGTGGCTGCGCCCAGTGCCGCGACCACGCCGTCCACCGCGCTTCCGGCCAGACGCTGGCCCCAGCCGAGCGCGGCCGCATCCACACTGTTGGCGAGAATGGCCGGCAGCAGGTCTGGCCCTTGGGGCCACCACCAGCGCAGCAACGGCACGAGGACGACCACCGCGATCGAGGCGCGGGCGAATACCGCCAGTCGGCTGCCGAGTCGCTGCATGCGGATGTCCCGAGCGTGCTCGCGCTGGTGCCCCGATGCGGGGGACGACTCAAGAGAGGTATTCATATTCTGCTTCAAAAAATTAACGTAAAACAACAATAAAATATTGTACTGAAGTAATCAAGCGGTCGCGGCAAGAATCAATAAAAAGAATGAGAATGAATAGCAGTACTGGCGTATAATCCTGCGGCCCGCCCATGCATTTCCGACCGGGCGACCCGAGCACGGTCCGTCGCCATGAACCGAATCCTGATCATCGAAGACGATCCGGCCCTGTGTGCCGACCTGTCCGAACTGGTGCGCCGGCGCGGCTACGCCTGCCTGGCCGCGCATCGTGGTGACACTGGGCTGGAGTTGGCCTGCAGCGATGCGGCGGAACTCATTCTGCTCGACGTGAAGCTGCCCGGGCTGGACGGCTTCGAGGTGTTGCGCCGTCTGCGTGCGGCGCACCGGCCGACGCCGGTGATCATGCTCACCGCCTGTGGTGCCGAGGAGGAGCGCATCCGCGGCCTGCACCACGGCGCCGATGACTACCTCTCCAAACCCTTCAACCCCACCGAGCTGGAATTGCGTATCGACGCGGTATTGCGCCGCGTGCGCCGTCCTGGTCCGGCCGAGGTTCGGCCCGGCGTGCTGGTGGTCGACGCGCTGCGACTGGAGCGCGCCAGCCAGTCTGCCACCGTCGACGGCCGGCCGGTGACGCTCACGCCGCTGCAGTTCCGACTGTTGTGGCAGCTCGTCGCCCAGCGCGGCGAGGCCTTGTCCAAACCCTATCTCTATCGCTGCGTGCTGGAGCGCGAGTTCAGCCGCTACGACCGCAGTCTGGACATGCACATCAGCCGCATCCGCCGTCGGCTGGGTGAAACCGGGCTGGGCGCCGACCGCCTGCAGACTCAGCACGGCAAGGGCTACGTATTCACATGAACCGGCGCCTGCTGTGGAAGCTGTGCGCGATCGTCGCAGTGGGTGCGGTGATCCTGTTCACTGCGGTCACCCACATGGCGCAGCGGACGGAAGAGGCGATGAGCTTCATCGCACCGGCCCATCGCCAGACGCTGATCCACTACGGTCGCCAGGCCGAGGCGCTGCTGCGCGCCGGCGAGCTTGAAGCCCTGCGTCACTGGCTGACGACGCTGCAGGCCCAGGAGGACACCTGGGCCGCGGTGGTCGGCGCCGAAGTATGGCCGGTCGCCGGTACGCTGTCGCCGCGTTTCGTGTCGGAATTCGGCCTGGGGCGCGACGTGAACTGGAAGATCCACCTCTACTTCCATGACAACCCGATCATGGAGATTCCCTTCGAGGATGAGGCACACCGTTTTCTGATCCAGTTGCCGCAGCGCATGCGCCCCGGCTACCGCTGGGATGTCTACCGCCTGTTGCTGCAGTTTGCCCTGCCCCTGGGGGTGATGCTCATCGTCTGTGCGGTGCTCTACCGCCACCTTGCGGCGCCGATCCGGCGGCTGCAGCAGGCGAGCCGCCAGCTCAGCGCCGGACGCTACGACGTGCGCGTGAGCGGCATGCTCGGGTCGCGCAACGACGAGATCGCCGATCTCGCCCACACCTTCGACGCCATGGCCGAGCGCATCGGCCACCAGGTGCTTGACCAGCGCCAGCGCCTGGCCGACATGTCGCATGAACTGCGCACGCCGCTAACCCGCGTCGAGATGGCCGCCGCGCTGGCCGAGCGCGGTGGTGACGGCCCGCTGCTGCTCGGCCGCATCCGCGACGAATGCGAAGCGATGCGCCGGCTGGTGGAGGATGCGCTGACCCTGAGCTGGCTGGAAAACGAAACGCCATCGCTGCGCGACGAGTCGCTGGACCTGACCGAACTGCTAGACAGCGTGATCGACGACGCGCGCTTCGAGTTTCCCGACCACGAGATCTGCGTCGCGCTGCCGCCGGAGGCGCCGTTGGCCGCAAGCAATCACCGCGCGCTGGGGCAGGCGGTCGAGAACGTGTTGCGCAACGCCCTGGCGCACACTCCCGCCGGCAAACGGGTGGACGTGACCCTGGAGCGGGTGTCCGACGGCGGGCCGCAAGCACCTGTCGACAGCTACCGGCTGTGCATCGCCGACGGCGGACCGGGTGTGCCGGAATCGATGCTCGAGCGCATCTTCGAACCGTTCTTCCGCATCGCCGGCCGCGAGCCGGCCGCGGCTGCGTCTGCTTCCGGCGGCCACGCCCCTGCAACCGTCACCGAAGCGGGCGGCAGGCGGCGCACCGGCTTCGGTCTTGGCCTCGCCCTCGCCCGGCGTCAGGTGCAGGCGACCGGCGGCACCCTGCAGGCCCGGAACGGGGCGAGGGGCGGGCTGGAAGTGCGCTTCCAGCTGCCGGCCACGCGCGCCGCGGTCCTTCCGGACGCAGACCCGTCCCGCCACACCACACACTTGGTAACAGATGTAAATTCCGTTCCTGCTTCGTTGCGCTCTTAACGAGAATCATTCTCTTTGTTACGCAACAGGAGCCACGATGCCGTTCCGTCCCGTTCGCCTGCCGATCTGCGTCGCCGTCTCCGCGCTGGGTGCCTGCGCCACCCAGGCCATCGCCCAGACCGAGCGCGACCCCGCCGCCGTTCTGCCCGCCGTCGAGGTCAGTGCCGAGGTCGAAGCCACCTCGACCGTGGATGCGCGCACACTTGCGCGCTACCAGGCCACCGACCTCGAGGATGTCTTTGCCAGCCAGCCCGAAGTCGGCGTCGGCGGCGGCCACGGCATCGCCCAGAAAGTCTATGTGCGCGGCATCGAAGACACCCTGGTCAACGTCAGTGTGGATGGCGCGGCGCTGGTCGGACAGGTCTTCCACCATACCGGCCGCATCGGTATCGAGCCGGAATTGCTCAAGCGCGTCGAAGTCGATGCCGGGACGGGTGACGCCACCACCGGCCCCGGTGCGCTCGGCGGCGCCATCCGCTTCGTCACCAAGGACCCGGACGACCTGCTGCGTCCCGGCGAACGCGCCGGTGGCCAGCTCAAGGCCGGCTACTTCAGCAATGGCGAAGGCTACAAGCTGACCGGCAGCGCCTTCGGTCGTGTCAGCGACTCGTGGTCTACGCTGTTCATGGTGAGCCGGCAGGACCGCAACGACTATGAGGATGGCAACGGCAGCCGGGTTGGCGCCACCGGCGCCCGCGACGGCATCGGCTTTGCGAAGCTGGTCGGCGAGCTCACCCCGCACCAGACCCTGCGCGTGAGCGTCGAACGGCGCGACGAGAAGGGCGACCGCAGCCAGCGCCCGCAGTGGATCCCGAGCGACTGGAACCAGGCCTACCCGCTGGAGGCCACTCAGGACAGCTGGACGCTGAATCACCACTGGCAGTCCCCCGATGCCAGCTGGCTGAATCTGGAGACCATCTTTTACGGCTCGAGCAATGCGCTCAAGCAGAACATCACCGACCGTTGGGGCATCTGGCATGGCCGCAGCCAGACGCGCGGCGCACGGCTCGCCAACACCAGCGAAGTGGGCGGTGCCAGCGTGACCTACGGCATCGACGAGCGTCGCGACCGGGTCACCGCCGGCCCCGACGGCGATCGCAGTGCCGAACGCGAGCGTGGCCGGGCCGGTGGCGTGTTCGCGCAGGCGCGCATTCCGCTGGGCGATGACTGGATGCTCGGCGCCGGTGGGCGCTTCGATCGCTACCGCCTGGTCGATGCCGCCGGTCAGCGTTTCAACGAGCGTGGTTTCAGTCCCAACCTCGAACTGCGCTACCAGCTCAGCCCCATGCTGGCGCTGCGCGTGGCCCATGCACGCGCACTGCGCGGACCGCAGATCCGGGACGCGTTCAAGCTCGACGTGGCCTCGAACGCGCCCGATCTCAAGGCCGAACGCGCCCGCAGCTCGGAGATCGGCTTCGAATACCTGGTCGGCCACTGGACCTTCGACGGCAAGCTCTACCACACCCGCATCGCCGACGCGATCGCCGATCCACTCGGGCGCCCGGTGCGCTTCGAGAACGTAGGCGACCTGCGTTCGCGCGGCGCGCTGCTGCAGGCGGCCTATCGCGTCGGCGCGCTCAGCGCTGCGGTCGGCCTGCACCACAATGACGCCCGCCTGAACGGCAAGCGACTCAACGTCTACGAACACAACGGCCTGGGCAACAGCATCGGCGACACCCTGAGCATGCAGCTCGACTACCAGCTGACGCCGGAGCTGGAGGTGGGCTGGCAGGGCCGCTTCGTGAAGGGGCTGGGCAACATCGAAACCAGTGTTGGTACGGTGCGCAAGCCCGGCTACGGCGTGCATGACGTGCACGCCAGCTGGCAAACGCGTGGCGACGCGCTGAGTGTCACGCTGACGGTGCGCAACCTGTTCGACAAGCACTATCTCGACCACGCCAGCAACGAAAGCTTCGAGCACATTGCCGGCTACGAAGGGGTAGTCGGTTCGCCCGAACCGGGCCGCGAGATCCGCATCGGCCTTGCGTGGCGGTTCTGAGATGCGGCGCATTCAGATGAGCGATTCGCGCGGCTTCGTGGCGGGACTGGCGATCTGGCTGACGTCGGTGTGCGCGGCCGTCGCCGGCGTCCCGGTGAGCGCGACGCCGGACAGTGCCGTTCGACTGACCGACCTCGCCGGGCGCGAGGTCGTCGTGCCGCAACCGGTCACGCGCATCCTGCTCGGTGAAGGGCGTCTGCTCAACGCGCTCGCCATTCTCGAAGGCCCGGCGCTGACCGAGCGCCTGGTCGCCTTGCCGGATGACCTCGAGCGGGTCGACCCCGGCAGTCACGCCCAGTATCTGGCCGCCTTTCCGATGCTGGCAACGATTCCACGCGTCGGCCATGGTGCCTCGGACGGTTTCGATCTTGAGCAGGCGCTGATGCTGCGGCCCGATCTGGCGGTCTTCAGCCGCGCCGGCCACGGCCCCGCGGCGCGTGACAAACGCCTGGTCGAGCAGCTCGAACGCGCCGGCGTCGCGGTGCTGTTCGTCGACTTCCGTGAAGATCCACTGACCAATACGCCGCCGAGCATGCTGGCGCTGGGGCAGGCGCTGGGGCGCGAGGCCGTCGCGCGGCGCTTCGTCGACGCCTACGCCGCCGCCCTGTCCGCCGTCACCGACCGGCTGGATCCCGCTGCGCCGCGTCCCACGGTGTTCCTGCACAGCCGCGCGGGCCTGTCGGACGCCTGTTGCGACACCATGGTGCGCGGCATGCTCGCCGACCTGGTCGAGGCCGCCGGTGGCCGCAACCTCGCCGCCGGCCGCATTCCGGGGCAGACCGGCACCGTGAGCCTGGAAGGGCTGCTGATCGAGCCGCCCGACGTGTACGTGGCCACCGCGATCGGCTCGGCGGCCGACGTCCAGCAGGCAGCCTATGTCTCGCTCGGCCCCGGCGTCGCGGCCGCTTCGGCGCGGGCGTCGCTCGAAGGCCTGCTGCAGCGCAGCCGGCTCGACAGCCTGCCGGCGGTGCGCACCGGTCGCGCCCACGCGATCTGGCACGTGTTCTACAACAACCCCTTCAACGTCGTGGCGCTGCAGGTGCTGGCCGGTTGGATCGACCCCGCGCGCTTCGACGACCTCGACCCGCGCGCGACGCTGGAAACCCTGTACCGGGAGTTCATGCCCTTCGCGCTGGACGGGGACTACTGGGTATCGCGATGAAGCAGGCCGTTCCCTGTGCAGACGGCGCTGCCGAGGCCAGCGCCTCGGCCGGCTACCGCCGCCTGCTGCTGCGCCGAACGGCCTGTCTGGCGTCGCTCGCGCTGGCGCTTGGCTGGGCGTTCGCGGTCGACCTCGCTACCGGGCCGGCCGCGCTCGGCTGGCGTGACGTGGTGACCGGCTGGCTGCAGCCGGACCGGCTGGCACCGGAGATGTGGGTGATCATCCACGAGATCCGCGTGCCCTACGCCCTGATGGCGGTTGTCGTCGGGGGGGCGCTGGGCCTGGCGGGCGCCGAGATGCAGACCGCCCTCGACAACCCGCTGGCCAGCCCGTTCACACTGGGCATCGGCGCGGCGGCGACGCTGGGCGCCTCGCTGGTCATCGTCTTCGGCCTCGGGTCGGGGTTGGCCCGCGAGTTCGCGCTGCCGCTGGCGGCCTTTCTCTTCGCCGCGGCTGCCTGTGGCCTGTTGCTGGTGGTCGCGCGGGCGCTCGGGCCGGCCTTGCACACGCTGGTGTTGTTCGGCATCGCCTTGCTGTTCGGACTCAACGCCCTGGTCGGGGCGCTGCAATTCGTCGCCGACGCCGACGCGCTGCAACAGATCGTGTTCTGGACCCTCGGCAGCCTGGCGCGCGCCAGCATGGAGCGGGTGGGTATGGTGGGCGCGGTGCTGCTGGTGTGCCTGGCCTTCGCCATGCGCCAGGCCTGGGCCTTGACCGCATTGCGCGGCGGCGAAGACCACGCGCGCAGTCTGGGCCTGCGCGTCGAACGCCTGCGCACCATGGCCTTGCTGCGGGTCAGCCTGCTGACCGGCGTCGCCACCGCGTTTGTTGGTGAGATCGGTTTCGTCGGCCTCGTCGGCCCCCATATCGCCCGTCTGCTGCTCGGCGAGGATCACCGCTTCCTGCTGCCCGGCAGCGTGCTGGCCGGCGCGCTGCTGTTGTCGCTGGCCTCGGTCGCCAGCCGCGCGGTGCTGCCCGGCGTGATCCTGCCGGTCGGGCTGGTAACCGCACTCATCGGCGTGCCGTTGTTCATCGCCCTCATCGTTTCGCGCGGCAGGCAGGGTGGCGCATGAGACGTATCGATTCCCCGGTAGCGCATACCCGATGGAGGGCCACGCGGTGAGCCTGGTGTTGCGCGACATCGACATCGGCTACCGCCGCCACGCGGTGGTGAGCGGCCTCAGCCCCGGGGTCGTCGAGCATGGCTCGCTGGTCGCCGTGCTCGGCCCCAATGGCGTAGGCAAGTCCACCCTGTTGCGCGCGCTCGCGGGTTTGCTTCCGTACGCGGGGCACGCCCGGTTGGACGACCTGGATCTGCGCGCGCTCGACGCCACACGGCGCAGCCGCCACATCGGCTATCTGCCGCAAAGCCTGCCCCAGCCGACCGCGCTGGTTGCGTACGAGACGGTGTTGCTGGCCTGCGGCATCGCCACCCCCGGGCTGGCACGCGCCGCGCGCGCGCAACGGGTCGAGGCGACCCTCGCCGCGCTGGGGCTGGAGCGGATCGCGCTGACGCGCATGTCCGAACTCTCTGGCGGGCAGCGGCAAATGGTCGGTCTCGCCCAGGTGCTGGTGCGCACGCCGCGGCTGTTGCTGCTGGACGAACCGACCAGCGCCCTCGACCTGCGCTGGCAACTCGATGTGCTCGCGCAGGTCCGCCGCGTCACACGCGAGGCCGGTGCGATCGCGCTGGTGGTGTCACACGACCTCAACCTCGCGCTGCGCCACTGCGACAGCGTGCTGTTGCTCGCTCCCGGCCACGACTACCGCTTCGGCAGCGTCGACGACATGCTTGACGCCGACTGGCTGCGCCGCGCCTACGGCGTCGAGGCGCGTATCGAGCGCTGTTCGCGCGGCCACCCGGTGGTCCTCGCCGACGCCCCGGCGACCTCGCAACTCACGCGCGCAGGCCGCCCCACCTTCACTCCGTGATGAGGAGCAACGCATGTACGGTTTTCAGGACTTCCTCGTGATCGAGGCACCACAACGCCGTTTGCGCATGCTGTGCAAGCACTTCGCGCACAAGCTCGAGGTGCACGCCGACCCTGATCACACCCACGCCCGCATCCATTTCGAGGACGGGACCTGCACGCTCGCGGTGGAAGCCGGCGGGTTGCGGCTGCAGGGTCAGGCCAGCGGCGTTGCGCAGGCCGAGGCGTTGAAGGAAGTCATCCGCGTACACCTGCAACGCTTCATCGGGCGTGAGGCGCCGCCGCTCACCTGGTACGGCGCCTCTGCAGTCGATGACGCGGCCGGCTGAACGCTGCGCCTGCGAGTGACTCGACGGCGCCTTACGCCTGCCGCCGAATCGCCTGCTAGTGCTTCTTTTGCGGCACTCAGCCCGCTGCAGCCGCGCTCAGCGCCGCACCGTTGTGTCGCAGCCAGTCCTCAAGCGTCTGCGGGGCACGACCGGTCAGCTTGCGGTAGTCGTCGGTGACCTCGGCGAATTTGCCGGCTGCGGTGTTGGCATCGAAGGAAGCAAAGATGCGTGCCACCGGCTCCGGCAGGCCGTGGGCGACCATGCCCTGTACCAGGGCTTCGAGCGGCACGTCGACCACTTCAATGGGTTTGCCGGTGACCGCGGATGCCAGCGCTGCGATTTCCGCCGTGGTATGGGCCTGAGCGCCGCTGAGGGTATGAATTTGCTTGCCGTCGGCCTGCACCAGGGCGGTGGCCGCGGCAAGCGCCAGATCGTCGCGCGCGATATGGGCGATACCGCCGTTCCCGGCGGCCGAATACCATTTCCCGGTAGCCAGCGCGGAGGGCAGCGACAGGAACAGGTTCTCGAAGTACCAGTGGTTGCGCAACACCGTCCAACCCGGCAGGCCGCTTGCGGCAAGGGCTGCTTCGGTGCCGGCGTGGTCGGGCGCGAAGGCTACCAGCGAGGCGCTGGGGTCGGGCATGGAGGTATAGACCACGTGGCGCACGCCGGCACGCGTGGCGGCGTCGATGGCGGCGCGATGCTGCACCAGGCGCACGCCGGGCTGATCGAGCACGTCGGTGCTGACCAACAACATGCGGTCGGCGCCTTCGGCGGCGGCAACGAGGGTATCGGGGATGTTGAAATCCGCGGCACGCACCGTCACGCCGCGGCCGGCCCATGCCGACAGGCGTTCGGGCTGGCGGGTGGTGGCGATGATGTGGGAGGCGGGCACGCTCAAGGTTTCGACGAGATGATGCAGCACGCGCTGGCCGAGATGGCCGGATGCGCCGGTGACGAGCAAGGTGTTGTCAGACATGGATGACTCCTGTGGGTTTGAGACGTTAAGCCGGCCTGCGCCGGCAGGCATTGCGGACGAATCGGGTCGCCGGGATATTGACCCTGCATGACACTGCAATCAAACGGACGACGCCGTTCGCCCTGAGCCCGGTCGAAGGGCGCTTTCGGTAAAGTCTTCGACCGGGCTTTGGCAGGCTCAGCCCGAACGGTGTTCGACTGCCGGGTGATCGCGGGTGATCGCGGGTAGATGCCGGTTCTTTTTAGTAACCAACAACCGATTCGTTCCCGAGTTGGCGTATGATCCCGCTGCTGCCCGGCGCCCACAAGTAGGGCGGGAAAAGTCACCCAGTTACTCGAAAGTAACCATAGGAAGCGCGCAAGCCATGTCGCTGCACAAGTCCAAGGCCCCTTATGCCGAACTCTGCCCGATCCGCGATGTGCTGGACCGCATCGGTGATCGCTGGAGTATTCTCGTGCTGTTTACCCTGCAGGAGCGCGGCACGCTGCGCTTCTCCGCGCTCAAGGCCTGCATAGACGACATCTCGCAGCGCATGCTGGCGCAGACGTTGCGCCGGCTGGAGCAGGACGGGCTGGTATCGCGCACCGTGTTCCCCACCATCCCGCCGCGTGTGGAGTACGCGCTCACGCCGCTGGGAGTGTCGTTTCTCGCGCCGATGGGGGGCTTGCTGGCGTGGGCCGAACGACACCACGACGAGGTACGCGCGGCCCGTGCGGCCTATGTGGCGCCGCAGGCCGTGGCGGCGCGCTGAAGTTCGGCCCGGGTGGCCCTTGCGTTGGGCCAGGCGGGCGCGTTAGGGATAGCTGAAGCGCTTGACCAGCGTGAGCTCGCCCGGCGCACGCATCGGCACCTGCACGCTCTCGCGTTTTTCGTTCTCCGTGCCTTCCTGGCTGACGATGGTGATGGTGGCGACCGTCATGTCGGCCTCGTCGTGGCCGTGGCCGCCGAAATAGTTGACGAATACCAGGTAGGGACCATTCAAGGGGGCGGGTGTCGCGAAGATCTCCGGACCGTAGCCGGTGGTGACGTCAACGTCGATCGCCCCGCCGTTGTCCAGGACCCGCTGGCCGTACCAGGCGTGCTGGCCATCGGGCGCGATCACGTGCAGGTCGAGGTCGGTATGGTCGGTGTCCCACGCCAGGATGACGCGCAGGCGCGCACGTGTGGCGCTGTCGGGATGGGCCAGGAATTGCACCCGGCGGCGCGTGTTGCCGTCTGCGCTGCGGACCTCGACACTGTTGCTGCCGGCGGGGAACAGATAGGGACGGTCGAAGCTGCCATCCTCTTCGACGCGCAAGGGCATGGCCACGCCATTCACCACCAGTTGCGCCGGACCTTTGGCGGCGCCGGCGATGCGGCCGCGGATGCGCGCGCCGTCGGCTTGATCATGACGGCTGTCCACGCTTGCCGCGGGGTAGTTCACCGTCTGCGTGAACGCCGCGCCGACACTTGGCGGTGCGTGCCAGCCGGCGCGAGGGGCGTCGAGAGTGATCTCGGCGGCGGGGGGTGTCACCGTGGGGGGCGACGAGGCGGGTACCGGTGAGGTGGGTTCCGGTGAGGTGGCCGCCTGGGCCCGCGCCATGGCAGCGGCCAGCGTGATGATGATGCCGAGCGCGACCAGGACGGTCATCGACGGGCGGGCAGGGAAAGTGGGGGAAGAGGGGCGGATCGTCGTCATTGGGGCGGGGAGGGGGCCCCGGCGCAGACCGGGGGACCCCCAGGGGAAAGACTCATGTCATGAAGACGATGAGCATACGCTGGTCGCCGGTTTCTTCATAGCAACCGCCGCCTCCTGGTGCCCGGCGCCCGATACGCTGGTCGGGCACCGCCGCATTGCGGCGGCAGCGGTGCCCGACCGGTCAGGCGTCTTCCCAGTTGCTCGGGTCCAGCAGGCGGCGCGTGGCTATGTGGTCGGCGCGGCGTTGTGCGCCCCGCGACTTCTCGTGCACTTCGCTGCCGCGCAGCATCTTGGGCGCGGTGGCGAACGGGTTGCGTGGTGGCGCCGAGGGCGGGACGAGCATGCGTTCCTGGCGCAGATGGCGTTGTTTGCGTGTCATGGTGCGGGATCTCTCAAAGCGTGAATTTCAGGAGGGCGGCAGCGTGCGCGCGCAAGCGCTTGACCGCCTGGCGCTCGCGTGCGAGCAAGCCCGGCAGTTCGGGCGTGGGGCGAAAGCAGAAGCGTTGCGGCAGGCGGGTGTACAGCGAGACCGGGGGCGGGCCGCCGCGCATGCTCTTGAGCGCGATGCCGGACTCGGCGCTGTGCATCCAGATCCGGCGCAGTCCGAGTTCCTCGCGCAGGAAGAACAAGGCCGCGGCAAGCATCGCCTCGTCCCAGTGCGCGCGATGCGGCGCGAGCACGGTGTCGTGGTAGGCCATCAGATCCGTGCGCGAGCCGTCCAGACGGCGGCCGTAACGCCGGGTGAAGGCAGCGTCGTCGCAGCGTGCGGCGAACTCACGCGCGGTCGTGGCCGCACGCAGCCAGTCGGTCTGGATCTCCTCGATCAGCGCTTCATCCTGCTCGAAGTCGATGTCCAGGCGTGCCCACGCCAGGGTGTAGCGCCGTGCTTGACGTGTGTCCTGCAGCACCGGGTGCGCGCAGTAGTTGAACGGGTCGCAGCCGCTGCGCGGGCGCGCCAGGCGCTGAAAGGCGCGATTGTGCGCGTGGCTGAAGTTGAGCTGCAGTACCAGGTTGGTGCCGCGGCGGCTGGTTTGCGGTGCCCGTTCGCGGCCGTTCCCCCAGACTCCCAGGCTGAGGGTGTAGTGCTCGGGGCGGGCGCTGCATTCGGCAAGTGCCTCGGCAAATGCGATCTGGGCCGGCGTCAGGGTGCCACCGCAATCGGCGAGCACCGGCTTGAGCGCGGGCTTGTGCAGCAGTTGTGCGACCGGGTGGCTGCGCAGCGCGGCCACCGGCGTGGGCTGGCGAACCGCGTAGCGCAGCAGTTGCAGCCCGTACTTATTCCTGTAGTACGGGAACAGCGTGCGCCCGGCGGGCAGCAGGGCGCGCAGGCTGTCGATGTCCTTCGGGTCCATGGTGACTCATGTTCCTGTCTTGGGTTGGGTGTGCGCCCCGTCGCCGGGCGGCGGTCGGGGCGGCAGGCATCGGGTATGGGCTGGCGGCAATCATAAAAATCTCCTTGGGTATCGGCTGCGGACGCGGCGCGTCCGCGGGTTGATCGGTCAGTTGGGTGAGCGCTGTCCTCAGGTCATCGCTCAGCCCTTGACGCAGAGCACCTGGCGCAGGGTGTGCACAACCTCCACGAGGTCGGCCTGGTTGGCCATGACCGCGTCGATGTCCTTGTAGGCGGCGGGGATCTCATCCACCACGCCACCGTCCTTGCGGCATTCGATGCCGGAGGTCTGGGCGGCGAGGTCGTGGCGGTTGAAACGCCGCTTGGCCTCACTGCGGCTCATGCGCCGGCCCGCGCCGTGCGAGCAGGAGCAGTACGAGTCGGGGTTGCCGAGGCCGCGCACGATGTAGCTCTGCGCGCCCATGCTGCCGGGGATGATGCCGAGTTCGCCGGCGCCCGCCCGGATCGCGCCCTTGCGGGTGACGTACAGCCGTTCGCCGAAGTGGGTCTCGCGTGCCACATAGTTGTGATGGCAGTTGATCGCTTCGTCGGTGATGGTGAACGCCGGCAGATGCGGCCGGATGGCGTCCACGACCAGGGCCATCATCATGCGGCGGTTCTCCAGCGCGTAGTCCTGCGCCCACTCCACCGCTTCGACGTAGTCGTCGAACAGGCCGCTGCCTTCGCTGAAGTAAGCGAGGTCCTTGTCCGGCAGGGCATGGACGTGACGTCCCATGTCCTTCTTGGCCGCCGCGATGAAGTAGCGCCCGATCACGTTGCCGATGCCTCGACTGCCCGAGTGCAGCATCACCCAAGTCTGTCCGGATTCATCCAGGCAGAGTTCGATGAAGTGGTTGCCGCCCCCCAGGGTGCCGAGCTGACACACCCAGGTATCGTTGAAGCGGCGCTGCATCTTCATCAAGCCGGGATGGCGCCCGACGATGACGTCCAGGCGATCGGACAGGCGCCGCGCCTGGCGGGCGTGCGCGCTGCCTTTCACCCGGCTGGACGGATGTTGCTCGAAGCCGACCGGCACCGCTGCCTCGATCGCCGAGCGCACCCGCGCCAGCGAGTCGGGCAGGTCGCGTGCGTTCAGCGACAGGCGCAGCGCGTTCATGCCGCAGCCGATGTCCACGCCGACCGCAGCCGGAATGATGGCGTTCGCGGTCGGAATCACCGCGCCGACCGTGGCACCGATGCCGGCGTGCACGTCCGGCATGGCGGCGATCGGATGGTCGAAGATCGCCAGTTGCGAAAGATTCACCAGTTGCTGCAAGGCCTGGTGTTCGATGTCGCGCGTCCAGATCTTTACGGGGACGCGCCCCTTGTTCAGGGTCATTTGAATGCCCATGTCGATGAGTCCCGATGGATTTCCGAGACCGGCCGCGCGTGGCGCGAACCGGCGTGCAAAAACAAAAAGCCCCGGCAAAAGCCAGGGCTCGAAGTCTTGCGCGCGACCATCGACATGGCCGGCACCGCTTGCCTGGCTCGGGGCCGCGAGGCGCCCGAGCCGGAGCGATTCCGCTACGGCCGGCGCTCAGCGCACCTGAATATCCTTGTTGTGGTTGGCCGTCATGGAATGCTCCTGTATCGAGAGGGTTGAGGGGGCAGGGCGGGCCAAGCCCGCCGCACCCGGGTCGCAGTCGATGCGATCCGGATGGTGCAACTCTAGGCCCGAGGTCCCGGTGATGTCAAAGGCAAGTCAGGGAGTTTGTGGCTGTTCGGCGACGCGTGTGTCAAAAACACAACATTTAGCGGATATGAATGCTGCCGACTCCCAGCAGCCCTACCACGCCGACGATGATCAGGTAGAGCGCGACGATGTAGTTGAGCAGCCGCGGAATCAGGAGGATGAGGATGCCGGCGATCAGGGCGGCCAGCGGGGCAATGCCGATCGAAATATTCATGTGATGACCTTTGCTGAAGCGCGGCGGGGCGCGCCGCGATCCGTTGGAGAGGGGGCCAGCAGCCCCGCGGAAGGCGCCAGTTTGCCGCCATCCAGAGCGGGCGGCAACCGCTGCGGGCGGTGGGGTCGCGTGAATGCGGGCGTGGGCTGGGCGGCTTACGCCGGCAGCGCCAGGCCGCGCACCCAGTCGCATACCGCGCGGATGCGTGCATCGTCGCGCATTGCGGTCGGGTAGGTCAGGTGAAAGGGCTGGCCGGGCAGATCCGGGCCGAAGGGCTGGATCAGCCGGCCGCTGCGCAATTCGTCGGCGATCAGGGCGCGGCTCATCAAGGCCACGCCCTGACCGTCGAGCGCGGCGGCGATGGCGTGGGTCTCGTCGGAAAACACCGGGCCGGCGGCGATGTTCAACCCGGGGACGGGGGCGAGTTTGTGCCAGTTGCTCCAACTGACCGGATTGGGGGCGGAGCAGGGCGGATCGAAGTGGATCAACGGCACCCGCAGCAGATCCGTCGCCTGCCGCAGCGCCAGGGTCGGACTGCAGGTCGGGATGAAGACGTTGTCGAACAGCTTCTCGGCCTCCAGACCGGGCCAGTCGCCACTGCCGTAGCGGATCGCCAGATCGGCCGTGACGCCGTCGAGATCCACCGCCTCGTGCGACACGTGCACGCGCAGATCGAGCAACGGATGGGCTTCGCGCAGCGCACATACCCAGGGCAGTAGCCAGCGCGAGGCCACCGCTGGGGTGGTGGACAGCGTCACCGACGCGCGTTCTGGGCGCCGCCGCAGTCGCGACACGCCGCGGTCGATGGCATCGAAGGCTTCGCCGAGCACCCCCATCAGGTCGCGCCCCTCGCGGGTCAGCACCAGTTGGCGGGGCTTGCGCACAAACAGCGCGAGTCCGAGCGTGTCCTCGAGCTGACGGACCTGGTGGCTGATGGCGGTGGGGGTGACGGACAACTCGTCGGCGGCAAGCCGGGCGCTGCTGTGGCGGGCAGCGGCTTCGAAGGCCCGCAAGGCCGAGAGCGAAGGCAGGCGACGTGTGCTCATGGGTGAAAAAAATTTTCCGGAATCATCAAGAAAACATCGTTTGTACGATGAGGTGCATGGAAATAAAGTCGATTCGTCGCGACAAGGATGAATTCAATCTCACCATGAGGATACGACCATGATCCGTCTGCTGCAAATCGACGCAAGCGCCCGCCCCGGCCGTGCCGGCATCGACCCCCACGGGTCGCACACCCGGCGGCTGACCCATCACTTCATCGATCGCTGGTTGCAGGACCGGCCTGGCGACATCGTCGTGCGACGCGACGTCGGCGCCGAGCCGCCGCGTCCGGTCAGCGGCGACTGGATTCACGCCGCGTTCACGCCCGAGCCGCAGCGCGAAGCATGGATGGGCACGTGCCTGGCCGAAAGCGACGCCCTGACCGCCGAGTTGATCGCCGCCGACGTGATCGTGGTCGGCACCCCGATGTACAACTTCGGCATGCCTGCCGCCCTCAAGGCGTGGCTGGACAATGTGGTGCGGATCGGACTCACCTTCGGCTTCGATCCCGCGCGCGGTGATGATCCGTACATCCGCCTGCTGGCCGAGCGGCCCCGCCACGTGGTGGTGCTGTCCTCGCGCGGTGGGCATGGCATGGAGCCGGGTGGGCCGCTGGCGCACATGAACCACCTCGAGCCGCATCTGCGCACGGCGTTCGGCTTCATCGGGCTGGACCATGTCGAATCCATCGCCGTGGAGCACGAAGAAGAAGGGGGCGAACGCCTGGCTGCCTCGCTCGCCGCGGCGCTGACGCGGGTCGAGCAGACAGTTGCGCGGCTGCAGCGGACTGCCGCGGAGGAGGCGATGCCGTTGGTTTCCGCCTGAGCGGCGACGTGCTGCGCGCCGCTGCGCCGGTCGGTGGCGTTCAGCCGGGCGGACGCAGCAGCCCCACCACGCTGACCACGATCAGCACCACCCCCAGTACGCGGAAGAACACCGGCGTTTCGGCCGTGACGATGCGACGGTGGAAGCGCTCGCCGACGAGGTGGCCGACAAAGGCGCAGGGCAGCAGCCACAGGTGGTGCACCAGTTGCAGGTCCACTCCGACGATGAGGAAGGACACCATTTTGATCACCACCAGGATGAACCACAGCACGAACAGTGTGTCGCGCAACTGATGCTTGGCGACATGCGATGCGAACACCGCCACGATGAGCGGCGCGCCGATCAGCGAGGTGCCGCTCACGTAGCCGCCCAGCATCAGCAGTGCCACATCCACATACTTGTTGTTGCTCTTGAACGGCTTGTTCAACACGTAGCCGATCGCGTAGGCGATGACGATGATGAAGATGATGGTGGTCATCACCCGTGACGGCAGGGTGAGCAGGCCTACGACCCCGATGAGCTTGGGCACGATCATGATCTTCATCGCGCGCGTCAGGTAGGCCCAGTCGATATTGCTTTCGGCCGCACTGGCGCCGCTGACGCGCGCGTGCACGTGGCCACGCCAGGCGATCCAGCTGGAGAAGATCATCAGGTGCACCGCGATGATGGGCAGGAATACCAGCGGCTCGTCCAGCACCAGCAGCAGAAAGGGCAGGGCCAGTACCGCGCCGCCGAAGCCCAGCCCGGTGCGGACGAAGCCGCTCCAGACGAAGATGAGTCCGATCAGGAGGTATTGATGCCAAAGCAGGTCGGTCATGGATAACAGTTGCGGTTGCGTGTGCGGTTGCGTGTGCGGTTGCGGGTGGATGTGAGGGCGCGGCGCGTGACGTAGTGCACGGCTGCGAGGAACGCGACGCAGCCCCCTCCCGACAATACCGTAGCGCGTGCTATTCTGAACAGGACAGCCGGTTGGGATTGGCGTCGAGTTGATCGGGATATCGCGTCGGCTTGGTCGTCGGTGTCCCGGAATGCAGGCACGTGGAGGCACGCATGAGCACGACACGCATCGGAGCCGGCGCCGCCGGCATACTGGATCTCGACGATGGTGGCTGGCTGTCCGAACTGCCCGATGCGGCCATGCTGCTCGATCCGGAAGGCCGGGTATTGCGCTGGAGCGCAGGGGCGGGGCGCATGTTCGGCTACGCGGCGGATGAGGCGCTGGGGGTGGCGATCGACCGGCTCATCGTGCTGCCCGAGCGCCATGATGAACAGCAGGGCTTCGTCGCGGAAGCCCTGCAGCGCGGTCAGGCTACGTTCGAAACGCTGCGCCGCCGCAAGGACGGCACGCTGATCTACGTCGACATCTCGGCGCGGCTGGTGCGCGGCCACGGGACGGCGGGTGGTGCGACGCTGTTGTTTGCCGAGAAGGACGTCACCGCACTCAAGGTCGAGCGCGACAGCAAGGCGTTGGAAGCCCGTTACCGCGAACTGCTCGAATCCACCCCCGACGGCATCGTCATCGTCAATCCCACCGGTCACATCCTCATCGCCAATACCCAGGCGGAGCGCCTGTTCGGCTATGGCGCGTCCGAGTTGCGTGCGCGTCCGGTCGAACTGCTGTTGCCGGAGCGTTTTCGCGGTTCGCACAAGGGCCACCGCTCGCACTATTTCTCGCAGCCGCGCACCCGCGCCATGGGTGCCGGGCTGGAGCTCTACGGCTTGCGCAAGGACGGTACCGAGTTCCCGGTGGAGATCAGCCTCGCCCCGCTCAGCACCGCCGAGACCCCGCTGGTGATGAGCGCGATCCGCGACGTCAGTGAGCGCAAGCGCTTCGAGAAGGCCTTGCAGGAAAAGAACCTCGAGCTGGAGCAGGCCAACCGCGCCAAGGACCGCTTTCTCGCGAGCATGAGCCACGAACTGCGCACCCCCTTGAACGCCGTGATCGGCTTTACCGGCACGCTGCTGATGCGTCTGCCGGGCGAACTCAACGACGAACAGGCGCGCCAGCTCGAAATCGTACGCAGCAACGCCCGCCATCTGCTGGCCTTGATCAACGATTTGCTCAATCTCGCCAAGATCGAGGCCGGCAAGGTCGAGCTCAACCCCGAGCCGACCGACTGCACCGCGCTGCTCCAGGAGCTGGCCGAATCGCTGCGGCCGCAAGCGCAGGTCAAGGGCTTGGAGTTGCGTGTGTCGCTGCCGGCGGAACCGGCCACGCTGGCCCTGGACCGGCGCGCGTTCAGCCAGATCGTGATCAATCTGACGAGCAACGCGATCAAGTTCACCAGCGAAGGCCACGTGCGGCTGGTGCTCGAAACCAGCACCAGCGACGATGGCCGAACCGGGATGACGGTCACCGTCGAAGACACCGGGCCCGGTATTCACGCGGATGAACTGGGCATGTTGTTCGAGCCCTTCGTGCGCGGCGCGACCGCCCGCCTGTCGGGGGTGGAGGGCAGCGGCCTGGGTCTGCACCTGAGCCGCAAGCTTGCCGAACTGCTGGGGGGGGATCTCTCGTGCCGGAGTGCGGTCGGGGTGGGCTCCGCCTTCGTGCTGCGGGTCTGGGGGGGCGTCGAATGAGCGCGTGCATCCTGATTGCCGAAGACCATGCGGACAGCCTCGCGCTGATGCAATATCTGCTCACCGCCCACGGCTACGCGACGATCTCCGCGCCCGACGGCGAATGTGCGCTGCACGAGGCGCGCGCGCGCTTGCCCGATCTCATCATCTGCGATCTGCAAATGCCCAAACTGAGCGGTTTCGAGGTCGTCAGCGCGTTGCGCCAGGATGCACGCACCGAGGCGATTCCGGTGATCGCCGTGACGGCCTTTTCCATGCTTGGCGACCGAGAGAAGGTGTTGTCTGCCGGATTCAACGGCTACTTCTCCAAGCCGATCGAGCCCGACCGCTTCGTCGCCCAGGTCGAGCCTTTTCTGCCCAAGGTGCTCCGCGCCGTACGTGCTTCGGGAGGGTGAGCGATGGCGACCATAGGCGTGGTCGACGACGTCGCGATCAATCGTGAACTGCTCGCGGTGGTGCTGCGCGCGCGCGGCCATCGGGTGGTGGAGGCGTCTGACGGGCTGACGGCGCTCGAAATGGTGCGGCGCGAGCGGCCCGACCTGGTGATCTGCGACATTCTGATGCCCGGCATGGATGGCTATGCCTTCGTCCGTGCGTTGCGGGGCGACCCTCAGATGGCGGCCACGCCGGTGGTGTTCTGCTCGGCCCACTACCTGGAACCGGAGGCCCGCCAGCTTGCCCGTGCCTGTGGCGTGCGCGAGGTGTTGACCAAGCCGGTGGAGCCGGAGCACATCCTGCGCATTTCCGCGATGGTGCTGGCGGAGCGAGGCGTCTTGCCAGTGGAGCCGCCGTCCCGGCCGGTGGAGGACTTCGACCAGCGCCACGCTAGGCTGGTGAATTCCAAGCTGCTCGACAAGATGGCCGAACTCGAACGGGCCAACAAGCGCTTGTCCTCACTGGTCGAGCTCAACCTGCAGCTTGCCTCGGAGTATGACAAGGCCAGTCTGCTCGATCACGTCTGCCGCGGGGCCTGCGTCCTGCTTGGCGCGTCGGTGGGCATCGTCGCGGTGCGGCGTGCCGACGGTGAGGCCTTGGCCCATGTCGCACACCACGGCCTGAGCGCCGACGCGCACGCGCGGCTGGACAACGTGCGCCTGGACCGTGGCGTGCTCGGCCGGGTGTATCGCGAGGCACGGGTGTTGCACTGGGCGCGCGAGGATGGCGGCGACCCCGGCCTGCCCGCTGGCCATCCGCTGCCACAGGTGTTGATGGCGGCGCCGGTCAAGTCTCTGACCGCCGTCTATGGCTGGATTGCCTTGATGCGCGGCGAGGCCGAAGCCAACAGTGGCGGTGAGGTGGGCAATGGGGAACGACACGCCGTCCATGCCGACCCCGAGGACCGTCGCGCGCACGACCGTGGCGGCGCGCCGGCAGCGCCGTCCGGCACGACCGTGGTCGAGTTCTCCGACGCCGATGCCGAGTTGCTCGCCATCCTCGCCGCGCAGACCGGGCGCATCTACGAGAACGGCAGTCTTTACGCCCGTCTGGGCGACTACGCGCGCGAACTGGAGGTCGAGATCGCCGAGCGCGAACGCGCCCAGCGCCATCTGTCGGCGCAATACGAGGTGGCCCGCATCCTCAACCGCGCGGAAAGCCTGGACGCCGCCGCCCCTGAACTGCTGGCCGCACTGGGCAGCCAGCTTGGCTTCGGCGCGGCCACCTTGTGGCGGGTGGACGAGCACGACCGGGTGTTGCGCTGTGCTGGCGCGTGGTGCGAACCGGCGGCGCAGTGTGCCGCCTTCCTCGCCCAGTCGCCCCGACTGGCGCTGACGCCCGGTATGGGCTTGCCTGGCACTGCCTGGCAGCGGGCCGCGCCGATCTGGTCCGACGATTTGCTGCACGACCCCTTGTTCCTGCGCGAGCAGGCAGCGCTGGAGGCCGGGCTGAGCGTTGGCGGTGCCGTGCCCATCGTGGTCGCCGGCAGCGTGGTCGGCGTGCTCGATGTGTTCGGACGCAACGGTGAGCAACTCGATGCCGCGCTGACCGACACCTTGTCCACTCTGGCGGGGCAGATCGGGCAGTTCTTCGAGCGCGCCGCCCAGCGTCAGCGCATCGTCCGGCTGACCCGTGTGTATGCCGTGCTGAGCGGCATCAACGCCGCCATCGTGCGCATCCACGACCGCCTCGCGCTGTTTCGCGAGGCCTGCCGCATTGCGGTGGACGAGGGCGAGTTCGGCATTGCCTGGATTGGCGACGTCGACCGCGACAACGGTGAAATCCTGCCGCTTGCCTGGGCTGGCGTTGGCGATGAGATCGGCCGGGAACGGCTGTCCTCGCGCGCCGAAGAGGCCGCCGGCCAGGGCGCGGTCGGCGAAGCGGTGCGTACCGGGCGGCCACGCTTCATCCACGATCTGTCGGTCCATCAGGCGGTGGGGCTGCGGCGTGCGGAGGCGTTGCGGCGCGGTTACCGCTCGCTGGCGGCACTGCCCCTGCTGGTGGAAGAACGGGTGGTTGGCGTGATGGTGTTGTACGCCGCCGAGGTGGATTTCTTCACCGCCGAGGAGCAGTCCCTGCTGGCGGAACTGGCCAACGATATTTCCTTCGCACTCGAGTACATCGCCAAGCAGGAGATGCTGGCCTACCTGGCCTACCATGATGTACTCACCGGCCTGCCCAACCGCGCCCACCTGCTCGACCGTCTCGACGCCGCGCTGCAGTCCGCACGCCTGCACCCGCAGGAGCAGGTCGCGGTCGTACTGTGGGACATCAACCGCTTCCGCAATCTCAACGACACCTTTGGCCGTCAGGTCGGCGACAACATCCTGCGTGAGCTTGCCCGGCGCTTCCGCGTGGCCTGGCCGGACGGCGCCGACGTGGCGCGCATCACCGGCGACCAGTTCGCCGGCGTGATCGGCGGCATCCGCGAGCCGACCGAGATCGTGCATCTGCTCGAACGTACCGCCATGACGGCACTGGCAGAGCCCGTCCAGGTGCGCGGTCACGCGCTGCACCTGGCGGTAACGGCCGGTATCGCGGTGTCGGCCGGTCCGGGCGAGGATGCCGACACCCTGGTGCGCAATGCCGAGGTGGCGCTGCGCAAGGCCAAGCGCAACGGCTCCCCCTACCTGTTCTACGGGCCGGAGATGAACGCGCGCATCGCCCATGCGCTGATGCTGGAAAACCGCCTGCGCCAGGCGATCGAGCGAGACGAGTTCGTACTCCACTACCAACCCAAGGTGTGCGCCGCGAGCGGTCGCGTCGCCGGCCTGGAAGCCCTGCTGCGCTGGCATGATCCCGAAGACGGGCTGACCCAGCCGGCCGAATTCATCCCGCTGCTCGAGGAAACCGGCCTGATCGTGCAGGTGGGGATGCTTGCCATCCGTCGGGCCCTGGCCGACGCGCGGAGCTGGCGGGCACAGGGTGTGAACGTGCCGCGCATTGCGGTGAATGTGTCGGCGTTGCAGCTGCGCCAGGATGACTTCGTGAGCGCCCTCGGCGAGGTGTTGGCGGCCGAGGCTGCCGCCCACGGTGAAGCCGCGCTTGATCTGGAGATTACCGAGAGCATGCTCATGACCGACCTTGACGCCCAGGTGCAGCGCCTGTCGCAGTTGCGTGCGATGGGGGTGGAGATCGCGATCGACGACTTCGGTACCGGCTATTCCTCGCTCGGCTACCTCGCCCGGCTGCCGGTGGGCGCGCTGAAGATCGACCGAAGCTTCGTGTCGACGATGGCGGAGCGGCCGGAAAGCCTCACCATCGTGTCCACCGTCGTGTCGCTCGCGCACTCATTGCACCTGCGGGTCATTGCCGAAGGCGTGGAGCAGGACGCCCACGCCCGGCTGCTGCGCGAGATGGGCTGCGACGAGTTGCAGGGCTATTTGATCAGCCGGCCGCTGCCCGCCCGCAGCGTGCCCGCCTTTCTGGCGGAGACGGACGGGCGGCCGTGAGCCGAGCAGCGTGTGTCGGCTCACTCATGAGCGTGCCGCGGGCCGGTGCCCGCCGGTACGGCCTTGCCGAAATAGCCGATTTCGCCCAGCAGGCGGGCGAAGCGGCCGGCCAGCGGCGCCTCGCGCAGAAGCGGGTCGGCAGGCAGGCCGAGCAGCAGCAACGGGCGACCCACGCTGCTTGGGGTGATCTCGGTGTTCGACAGCGGTTCGCCCTCGGGGCTCAGCCAGGCGAGGATGTCGGGCGCGGTGGCGATCGGCCGGCTGTCGTCGTCGCGCCAGGCGATCAGGTTCTCGTTCTGCCCGACCACGACGACGCGGCGTCCGCCGGTATCGAGCTCGATGCGGTTCATGTCGAAGCCGCCGCCTTCCTGCTCCGTGACTCGGGTGACCACCCCGCTGGCGAGCAGATATACCGCAGGCAGCACCGCACGCAGTGCCGTCAGGGGGTCGAGGCCACGCGCCTGCACCTCGCGCAGCGTGGCGCCGACGCGGATGGCGCGGCTGACCGACCCGGGCACGCAGGTACCGGCAAGCTGGCGGCGGGTCAGCACCCACGTGGCGAAGGCGCCCGCCTGCCCGAACGCCGGTGTTTCGACCAGGCCGCGCACCAGCGCATCGGTATCGTCCGGCGACGGGGCGCGCAACACCGCATCCACGGCGTCTACACCCGGTCCCGGTTCGTTGGCCAGGATCAGGGGAGAAGGGGGCGCCGCCAGGTTGTAGGCGGCCAGGCCGAGGGTGGGCAGGGCGCGACCGGCACTGTCGGCATCGACCAGCGGCAGGCCGAGCTGGGCCGCCACCAGCGCAGGGATGATGCTGTTCATCGCACCCGTCTCGCCGGGCAGGACCGCGCCCAGGCTGCGTCCGCTCGCCTGAGCCAGTTCGGTGAAGGCGCGCCGCGGAGCGGTGGTGAAGGCCGGTCCGTGGGTGGCAGCATCGGGCGCGCCGATGCCGGCCACCACGCCCGCCGTCAGCGCGTCGGGCAGGGCCGACAGGGGCAGCAGCCTGGGCGGCGTGCCGAGGCGCTCGATGTAGTCGATCAGCGGCAGCGCGCCGCTGCGCGGTCCACCGCCTCCGCCACCGAACAGCGTGGCGCCGAGGAGAAGGTCGTGAAGCGCGCTAGAATCGAGCGTGAAAGCATCATTCATGTCATCCTGCTCCTGTCTGAGGTAAATTATCGGGGATATACCTGCATCCTAAACGATGCAGCCTGGAGTGCAACTGTTGTGGTGAGGCCGGATGCGTGGTGCGACCCGATAGACGAAGCCTGATCCATGTGCTGCGGCGCCGCACCCCGGTGTTCGAGAGCCTGTGGCAGCGCTTCCCAGACAACGTCTTCCTGATCCGCTGCACCGAGGACGGGCGTTTTCTGATTGAAGCGATCAGCCCGGCGCTGGAGCAGTTGCTGGGCATGTCCGATGCCGAGGCCGCCGGCCGGCCGGTGGACGAGGTCGTGCCCGCCCCCTACTTGGACAGCGTGCTGTCGCGCTACCGCGAATGCTGTACCAGTGCGCGTCCGCTGACTTACGAGGAGCTGGGCGGGGGCGAGGGCAGCGCGCCGCGCCACTGGCTCACCCTGATGGTGCCGGCCACCGACGGTCAGGGGCGGGTCGAGTACATCCTGGGCATCTCCCGCGACATCACCGCGATCCGTCAGGCGGAAGAGTTCCTCCGCCGCAGCAACGAGGAACTCGAATGGCGCGTGGCCGAACGCACCGCGGAACTCGAGGCAGCCAACGCACGCCTGCTGGAACTGGCCACCCGCGACGGCCTGACCGGCTTGTTCAACCGCCGCCATTTCTTCGAGTTGGCCGAACGCGAACTCAACGTCGCACGGCGCAGCGCCCGGGTGTTGTCGCTGATCATGATGGACGTCGATTACTTCAAGCAGATCAACGATTTTCACGGCCACGCCGCCGGCGACGCAATACTGCGCGAAGTGGCGGCGCTGCTCGCGACCACGTTGCGCCAGACTGACGTCATCGGTCGCTACGGCGGCGAGGAATTCGCCGCCATCCTGCCCGATACCGGCGGTGCCGAGGCCTTGCTGATCGCCGACCGATTGCGCAAGAACGTGGCCCGCCACCGCTTCGAATGGCGTGGTACCCCGGTACGCTGTTCGATCAGTCTTGGGCTGGCCTACTACCAGCCGGACGCCGTCCCCGATCTCGACGCCCTGCTCGAACGGGCCGACGCAGCGCTGCTCGAAGCCAAGGTGAGCGGTCGCAACCGGCTGGTGGTCGGCGACCCCTGATCCGGCCAGCCCGACGCCGCCGGAATGGTCAGGATTGCCCGGTCCCCTGACCGGATACGTGCGGGGTGACTTGCCTGGCGGACTACCCGGACAACGGTCCGTACGAGCACAGGCGGCGGAGGTGGATTCGGTGGCTTTGTCCATCAGGGTGGCCCCGATTGACCCCCCGTGTCGCGGCGCCTACCTTTCGGCGGTCGCAGTGCGTCCCGTCCGCCCCATGTCCCGTCGCAGTCCACCCGCAAGCCCTCCCGCCGCCGCAACGCCGTTGCACGTTCCCGTGCCGTCTGCCGCGGCAGTGCCCGTTGATTCCGATCGCCTCTGGCAACAGCGCAGCCTGCGCGCGGTCTGGCATCCCTGCACCCAGATGCGCAGGGCCGAGGCGCTGCCACCGTTGCCGATCGCGCGTGGTGCCGGACCATGGTTGTACGACCATGGCGGGCGGCGCTACTTCGATGCCATCAGTTCGTGGTGGACCAATCTCTTCGGTCATGCCGATGCCCGGCTCAACGCCGCCATCATCGACCAGCTCGGCCGTCTGCCTCATGTGATGCTGGCCGGGTGTACCCACGCACCGGCCGTCGAACTGGCCGAATGGCTGTCGGCGCTGACCGGCGGTGTGCTCGGCCACGCCTTCTACGCCAGCGACGGCGCCTCGGCGGTGGAGATCGCGCTGAAGATGAGCGCGCATTGCTGGCGCAACCACGGCCGCCCGGAAAAGCGCGAGTTCGTCTGCGTGCGCCACGGCTACCACGGCGAAACCCTCGGCGCCCTGGCGGTAACCGATGTTGCGGTGTTCCGCGACGCCTACGACCCCTTGCTGATGCGTGCCCACCTCGTGGCTTCGCCCGATGCCCGCCAGGCGTCTCCGGGCGAGGATCCAGCGGCACCGGCGCTGCGCGCCGCGGCCGAACTGCAGGCACTGTTCGCCGCGCGTGGCGACCGCATCGCTGCCCTCATCATCGAGCCACTGGTGCAATGCGCGGGCGGCATGGCCATGCACGACCCGGTCTATCTGCGCGAGGTCCGCCGCCTGTGTGACGCCTTCGAGGTGCACCTGATCGCCGACGAGATCGCCGTCGGCTGCGGCCGCAGCGGCAGCTTCTTCGCGTTCGAGCAGGCCGCCGACGGTGCGGGTGCGCAGTCGGCCTCGGAGATCTGGCCCGACCTGCTGTGCCTGTCCAAGGGCATTACCGGCGGCACCTTGCCGCTGTCGCTGGTCCTCAGTCGCGACGCGATCTACGACGCCTTTCTCGACGACGACGTGGCCCGCGGTTTTCTGCATTCGCACTCCTATACCGGCAATCCTTTGGCCTGCCGGGCGGCGCTGGCGGTACTCGACCGCTTTGCCGAGGATGGCGTGCTGGCAGCCAACCGCGCGCGCGCCGAGGCGCTGAGTGCGGCGCTCGAACCGTTGCGCAGCGACCCCCGCATCGAGCACCTGCGCCGCACCGGCATGATCTGGGCCTTCGACGTGCGCGAGGCGGTGTTGCCGACCCGCTTCGCCGAACGCTTCCACCTGGCCGGGCGTGCCCACGAGCTGTTGATCCGCCCCATCGGCCGCAGCGTGTACCTGATGCCCCCCTATGTCTTCGACGCCGCCGATGCGCGCTGGCTGGCCGAGCGGGTGGCCGCCACGCTGGACGACGCACTGGCCACCGACGCTTCCGACAATGCTGATCGCACATCTGAACCGCCAACGGCGTGAGCGCGAGGCCGCCGGCCTGTGGCGGCAACGACGCATCGCCGAGACCGCCTGCGGGCCCCGCCAGCGGGTGACCGACGGACGCGGCGTGTCGGCCGATCGCCTGGGGTTCGGCAGCAACGACTACCTCGGCCTGGCCGCTCATCCGGCGCTGGTCGAAGCCGTTGCCGAGGGGGCACGCCGCTGGGGTGTTGGCAGTGGCGCGTCGCATCTGGTCTGTGGCCACGGGCGCGCGCATGCGACGCTCGAAGCGCTGCTCGCCGAGCTGTATGCGCTCTTTGTTCCGGATGCCCGCGCCTTGCTGTTCTGCAGCGGCTTTGCCGCCAACCTCGCGCTGCTCACCACGCTCGGCGACGGCGAGGCGACGATTTTCGCCGATCGGCTCAACCATGCCTCGCTGATCGACGGCGGCCTGCTTGCGGCCGCGCGCATGCAGCGCTACCCCCATGGCCGGCTGGACATCCTCGCCGGGCGTCTGACCACCTGCCGCACACCGCTGCGGCTCATCGTCACCGACGCGGTGTTCAGTATGGACGGCGACATCGCCGCCTTGCCGGCCCTGCTTGCGCTGGCCGAGGCCCATGACGCCTGGCTGGTGGTCGATGACGCCCACGGTTTCGGCGTGCTCGGTGAGCGCGGCCTCGGCGCCCTGGAGCACTTCGGCCTGCGGAGCGAACGCCTCATCTACATGGGCACGCTGGGCAAGGCCGCGGGGGTGGGCGGCGCCTTCGTCGCGGCGCACGGGGCGATCATCGACGCGCTGGTGCAGGCGGGTCGCAGCTACGTCTACACCACCGCCTTGTCGCCTGCGCTGGCGCATGCGCTGCTCGCCAGCGTGAACCTGATCGTCGGCGAGGAGGGCGCGGCGCGGCGGCGCTTGCTCGCAGCCCGCGTGGCTCGCCTGCGAGCCGGGTTGCTACCCGTGCTCGCACGCGAGGCGCCGCCAGCCTGGCGGCTGACGCCTTCCCCGACCGCCATCCAGCCGCTGATCGTCGGCGACAACCACAGTGCCCTGGTACTGGCTGCGGCGCTGGACGAAGCCGGCCTGTGGGTGCCGGCCATCCGCCCGCCCACGGTGCCGGCCGGCACCGCGCGGCTGCGCATCAGCGTCAGTGCGGCGCACGAGGCGGCGGATATCGATCGCCTGTGCGAGGCGTTGACGGGGTGCGTCCGGCCGGTGAGTGCGCGGAGTGCAAACCCTACCGAGGCGCATGCAGGAGAAGGGCAGGGGGTGGAAGCGTGTGAGGTGGCCGTGCGCCGGGATGCGGTGCAGAGGGTCACTCCCGCCACCCCTGTCGCCGATCCGCTGGCTTCACCGCACGGAGGGGCGCGATGAACATCGCATTGAAGCGCCCCGACGCGGCCGGCGTGGCCGGGCTGCGCGGCGTGTTCGTCACCGGTACCGACACCGAGATCGGCAAGACCCGGATCGCCGCGGGGCTACTCCATGCGCTGGCGGCGCACGGGCTGCGTACCGCCGGGCTGAAGCCAGTGGCTGCCGGCACCGATTACGTCGATGGCCGCGTGTGCAACGAGGATGTCGCGCTGCTGCGCAGTGCGAGCAGCGTTGCCGTCGGCGAGGCCGAAGTCGGTCCGTGCCAGCTTGCTGCTGCCTGTGCGCCTCACATCGCGGCCGAACTGGAGGGGCGGCGCATCGAACTGGCGGACCTGACCGACGCCGCCCACCGGCTTGCGCAAAAGGCCGACTGGCTGGTGGTGGAAGGTGTGGGCGGGTTTCGCGTGCCCTTCGACGACCACCATGACAGCGCCGACCTTGCCGTCGCGCTCGGCCTGCCGGTGGTGATGGTGGTCGGCATGCGGCTGGGTTGCCTCAACCATGCGCTGCTCACTGCCGACGCAATTCGTGCCCGCGGTCTGACTCTGGCCGGCTGGGTCGGCAACACCGTGGACCCCGGCATGCCTCATCGCGACCGCAATCTGCATACCTTGCGCGCACATCTTGCGCCCGCGCCATGCCTGGGCGTGGTGCCGTGGCTGGCACAGCCTTCACCGGCTGCGGTTGCGTCGTGCTTCGCGCGCGACCACCTGGTGGCGCTCGTCGGCGACGTGCGCACCGTTCAACCTGACTGAATCCGGAGATCCATTCATGACCCCTGTCGCCCACGCCTCGCCCGAGGCGCTTCGCGCCACCGCCCGTCGTTCCGACGCCACCCGACCGGCCGCACGCTGGCGGGTGGATGAGGTCGAAGCCTTGTTTTCGCTGCCCTTCATGGATCTGCTGCACCGTGCCCACGGCGTGCATCGCGAGCACTTCGACCCCAACGAGATCCAGTTGTCCACGCTGTTGTCGGTCAAGACCGGCGGCTGCCCGGAGGACTGCGGCTACTGCTCGCAGTCGGCCCATTTCGACACCGAGGTCAAGGCGAGCAAGCTGATGGCGCTCGACGAGGTGGTCGACGCCGCCCAGGCCGCCCGCGCCCAGGGCGCCACCCGCTTCTGCATGGGCGCCGCCTGGCGCAGCCCCAAGGCGCGCGACATGGGGCGCATCGTCGAGATGGTGCGCGAGGTCAAGGCCCTGGGCATGGAAACCTGCATGACGCTGGGCATGCTCGACGCCGAACAGGCCGCACAGTTGCGCGAGGCCGGGCTGGACTACTACAACCACAATCTCGACACCGCACCGGACTACTACGGGCAGGTGATCACCACCCGCAGCTACCAGGAACGCCTGGACACCCTGGACAACGTACGCACGGCCGGCATCCACGTGTGCAGCGGCGGCATCGTCGGCATGGGCGAAACGCGCACCCACCGCGCCGGACTGATTGCGGAGCTGGCCAACCTCGACCCCTATCCCGAGTCTGTGCCGATCAACAACCTGGTGCCGGTCGCGGGCACGCCGCTGGGCGACAGTGCGCCGCTCGACCCCTTCGAGTTCGTGCGCACTATTGCGGTCGCGCGCATCACCATGCCGCGCACGCGGGTGCGGCTCTCGGCCGGGCGCGAGAACATGGACGACGCGCTGCAGGCCTTGTGCTTCATGGCCGGCGCCAACTCCATCTTCTATGGCGACCGTCTGCTGACCACGCCCAACCCCACCTCCGGTCGCGACCGCGCGCTGCTGCGCCGTCTGGATTTGCGCGTGGCGGGGCAGGACGAGGCGGATGCCAGTGCCAAGACGGATGCCAAGACCGAGGCACCGGAGGTGCAAGAGTCCGGTGTCACGGCGGCCGCCCCGACCGCGTGCGCCGCGTCCGTTCCGGAGCGCCAGGCTTGAGCCCTCCGTCCGCACGGAAACGGGGCGCAGCAGCGCGGATCGTTCGACTCCGGGCTGACGCCACTCGCCATCGCCCAGGCTGCGCGCGATGAGCGCGGCGCTCGTTCCGGTGAGTCCCGAAACGGCCAGCGTCGCGGCGAGTCCGCCGCCGCGGTGCGATGCCGGTCTGCTGCGCATCGACGCCGACTTTCTGCGCGACCCCTATCCCCATTACGCGCGCCTGCGGGCGGCCGGCTCCATCCACTGGAGCGAGGCCTTGTTCCAGGGCGCCTGGGTGGTGACGCGCCATGCCGATGTCGAGGCGGTGCTGCGCGACCCGCGGCTGTCCGCCCAGCGCACCGCGGGCTGGGTGAAGCGGGCGGGTGAGCGCGTGCCGGACGGGCCGGCCGACGAGGGAAACAACCTCAGGGCCAACGACAGGGCCACCGAGCTGCGCACCTTCCAGCGCCTGTTCGCGCGGGCAATGATTTTTCTCGACGCGCCCGACCATACCCGCGTGCGCGCGGTGCTCGGGGCAGGTTTTCACCCGGCACGCATCCGCGCGCTGGCACCGCAGATCAACGCCATCGCCTCCGATTGCATCGCGGCGGCGCTGACGGGGGGCGCGCCGGCGTGTGCGTCGGCTTCGGCGGGCGGGGTTGCGTCTGATGCCCGATCCGATCGTCTATCCGGTCACGTCTCCGGCACTGCCCCGGCGGCAGCGCAAGCCGCCGCGCGCTTCGATTTCATGGCCAGCATCGCGCGGCCACTACCGTCACGCGTCACCAGCATGGTGCTGGGCATCGACCCCGCGGACCAGGACGATTTCATCGCCTGGTCGGACGACATTGCCGCCTTCATCGCCGCGGCTCAGCCGGATGCTGCGCAACTGCGCCGCGCCCATCGCAGCCTGCTGGCGGTCGTGCGCTACTTTGCCGGCGTGCTGGAAAAGCGCCGCCGCGCGCGCGGCGACGATCTCGTCAGCCTGATGCTCGCCGCCGAAGCGCAAGGCCTGTTCCGCAGCGACGCGGAACTGCTGGCGCAATGCGCCATGCTGTTGCTCGCCGGCCACGAGACGACCCGCAACCTGCTGGGTAACGGCCTCAATGCCTTGCTCGCGCACCCCGAGCAGTGGCAGCGGTTGCGCGCCGACCCGTCGCAGGTCCCGACCGCGGTACGCGAACTGCTGCGCTACGACAGCCCGGTGCAATACACCGGCCGTCGCGTAATCGCCGACATGGACCTGTGCGGGCAACGGGTGCGCCGGGGCGAGCTGGTGATCGCCCTGATCGGCGCTGCCAACCGCGACCCGGCGCGCTACGCGGAACCCGACCGCCTCGACGTGACGCGTCGCGGTCTCACCCATCTGTCCTTCGGCCGGGGCGTGCATGTGTGCATCGGCGCCGGGCTGGCGCTGATGCAGGCCGAAGCCGTCTTCACCCGTTTGCTCGACCTTGCCCCCGAGCTGGTCCGCGCCGGTCCGCCGCGCTGGAACGGCAATGCTGCGCTACGCGGGCTGGCGTCCCTGCCGCTGGCGGCGCCCGTCATGCGCATGCGCGTATCACCCTAGCCGCTCGCTGCGCGCCTTGGCATGGCGCACCAAGGCGCGGAACAGTGCGCGCTGGCGGCCCAGGTAGAGGAGGAACTCGGGGTGCCACTGCACGCCGAGCAGGAAGTCGGCCGCGGGGTCTTCGATGGCCTGGACGATGCCGTCGAGGTCGTGGCCGCTCGCCATCAGTCCTTGCCCGATGCGGGCGATGCCCTGGTTGTGCAGGCTGTTGATGCGCGCGCGCGGGCGGCCGATCAGACCGTGCAGCAGGCCGGCCTGTGGGGTCACGCACAGGGTCTTGAGCGGTAGCACGGTCCAGCGGTTGGAGGTCTTGCTTCGCTGCGACCGCAGCTCTTGGTGCAGGCTGCCGCCACGGCACACGTTCAACAGTTGCGCGCCACGGCAGATGCCCAGCAGGGGCAGCCCGCGCGCCAGCGCGTCGCGGATTACCGCGGTTTCGAGCGCGTCGCGTGCGGGGTCGTAATTGGGTTCGACCTCGGGCTCGGCGGCATACAGCACCGGTTCGACGTCGTGGCCGCCCGTCACTACGACGCCGTTGTAGGTGACTGCGCGGGTTTCGTCGCCGGGGCGCAGTTGCAGCGGCCTTCCGCCGTACAGACGTACCGCCATGGCCACCAGCGTGCGCGGCCCGAAGGCGCCGCGACGTGGCCCGGTAATGGCGATGACCGGGGTGGTCACGCGCCCGCCTCGGGCGGCATGCCGGTCGGGCGATGGCGTGCCATGCCGCCGGGCATTCAGCGCTCCACCCGGTTCTGGCCAGCCTCCCAGGCCAGCTGAAGTGCAAGTTCGAGCACCCCTGGGCGGGTGGCGATGGCGGCCAGTGCCGCCTCGTCGCCGCAGGCGCCGTCCAGCGCGGCGTAGGCGCGTAGTGCGAGAGCGCTGCGTGCGGCCAGGTCGAGATCGCAGGGGAGCCAGTCGGCTTCGTGGGTGAGCAGCCCCAGGCGCAGCGTCAGCTCCCGTTCCAGCGCTTGGTCTGCGCCGGATGCGTGGGTGTGGTAGGGCGGCCGCCCACTGTCGTCGGCCACCGGGCTGCTTTGCATGTGGCCGGTGTTCAGCCGGGTCACGACGCGCGCGCGCGCGGCCCGCACGTCTTCCTCGCTGACCGGCTCGCCGCGCAAGTGGCGCAGGATGAGCTTGAGCAGGGGTTGCGGTGGCACGTATTGACGGCGGACGCCGCCACGCCCGCGCCCGGGATGCTCCAGGCACAGCCAACCTTCGCTCAGCGCGATGCCGCGCCAGCCCTCGGCGGAACTGGGCGCGCCGGGAAGGCGCAGGTCGGCAAGTTGCCGGGTGGTGAAGGCGTGATCGGTCAAATTGGGCTCGCTGGAAGCGCGGTTTCTTAATTCGTGTTTTGACGTGCGTTCTCGCGCAGATCGCATGGTTGAGCGAGATTTTTCCAATGACTAAGCCGTTGACATTCTTGTAAGTGCTGTTTAGTATTGGTGTTAATGAGAAACAAACTCGGTACTGCTCCGTGGTGGTTGTCGTTCTTCCTGCCGACGCCCGCCGGGGGGTCGGCCCTTGCTTGCATCTCGTCTGCGCGACGTCCGGGCTCGGCAATTCGTGCGCATGGCGTGGCTGCGTATGTTCAGTGGCCCTTCACGCGCCGGGCGGCCGTGCCACGGCCGCGTCCGGCCGGCCTGACGTGGTGCGCGAATAACCGCTGTTCTGGTGAAGGCCGTACTGTTCGTTGCGTCCCTATCCTATTACTTTCGGCGTAGTGAATTCACCTGCCCGCGATCACTCTTCCTGCGCGCGGGCCGCCCTTGAGGGCCGCCGAGTGGCCCGCGGGCGCGATGACGTATGAAAACACACAGCGGCCACCGGGTGTGTCGATTCGATTTTAGCTCACGAGCATCCGGCCGCAATCGGCGGGCCGGCGTGCCCGCCTGCGCCGACGCCGATGTCTTCGTGGTTGACGACGCCCGGACGGGAGCGAGCCGTGTTCGCGCCCAGCGTACACAACTTCGCCCGGGCTGGGGACATACATGCCTTGCCTGCTGGCCGGCCGTCCGGCGCGTCAAGCGGCCGTCAATCCTTGCGAGGTACGGGGCGCTCGCGGTTTCGGCATTCCCCGGAATTGCCCTGGCCGGGCCGTTCGAGTCCCTGTCAGTCATGGATGACGATGTCGCCGTTTCTACGGTGCTGTTGCTGTGTGCTGCCCTGGCCTGCGTTGCCGCGCTGGGCTGGGCGTTTTGCGGCCGCGCGTGGGTCGGGTGTGGAAGTGGGGCGAGGCTTGGCGGGGCGCAGGTTCGCGCGATTGCCGAGGCGGCGTCGGATTGGGTGCTCGAGACGGACGACGGATTGGCGATCGACTACCTCAACCCGTCCGCGCGTTCCGGTTGTGCTCAAGTGGCTGGCGACCCGCATCACGCGGGTCAGCCGCGGCTGCTGCGTGACATTCTGGATGAGGCCCATTGCTCGGCGCTGAACGCGTGGATCGAAAAGGCGCCGCCAGGCGCGGTTCTGCGGCGGGACGTGCGCTTGCGGCACGGTGGCGGGCGGCAGGCGTCGGTCGTGGCGATCTCGCTGGCTGCGTGCGGCGGGGCGCGGCGCATGTGGGTGCTGTTCGGGCGCGATCCGCATGCGCCCGAGACAGGGATCGGCCCACCGGTGGAAGCGTCCGACGGGACTTCGCCTGCGGTCCAGGCAACGGACCCGCGCGCGTCATTGCCCGGCCCGTGGACATCACCCGAGAAACGCTTGCCTGACATTGGCGCAGCACCGGCGCGCGGAGCATGGCGTGGGAATGGAGGCGAGGATCGGGCCGAGGGGGCGGCGGTGCGTCCCGGGTTGGCGATTGACAAGATCGCCACCGAACTTCGGCGGGCGATTGTCTCGATCGAACCGGCGCTGGCGTTGCGCTTCCAACCTCAGGTACGCGTGTCGGACGGCCGAATAATGGGGGTGGAGTGCCTGGTACGCTGGCAGCACCCGCGTCTCGGGGCGCTTGCGCCGGATTACTTCGTACCGATGATCGAGGCGGGGGGCGAGGCTCGTCGCCTCACAGACTGGGTTGTGGACGCGGCCTGCCGTCAGGCTGCGATCTGGTGGCAAGCCAAGTTGGGCACCGTGGTCGCGGTGAATGTGTCGGGAACCGAGGTGGACCATCCCGATTTCGCCGATCGCATCCGCAGTGCGCTGCTCCGGCACGGGGTGTCGCCGCGCGGATTGGAGCTGGAACTGGCCGAGACCGCTACGATTCGCAATCGCGATGCTGCACGCACCGAACTGGAGCGCCTGCGTGCGTTGGGCGTGCGCATCGTGATGGACGACTTCGGAGCGGGATTGACTCCGTTGGTGGATCTCGGCGCCTTACCGGTCGACCGGATCAAGATCGCACGCCTGCTCACGCAGGGTGCGGGCGGCTGCACCACCACGCGGGCGATGTTCGGCGTGGCGATGATGCTTGCCGAGCGCTTGCGCCTGGAGACGGTCGCAGTCGGCGTGGAGCGGTTGGATGATCTGGATGCGGTGGTCGCGATGCGCTGCGATCGGGTACAGGGGCGCTTGCTGTATCCCGAACTTCCGGCCGCAGCATGCTCGGATGCCTTGCGCGACAGTTGGGGCTTCCCGGACGCAACCGTCGCTGGGCGCGCCCTGCGGCCTGCCGCGGATTGAGCGTGTCGGAACGGTAACGTCTTCTTAAGCTAATCCAAAGCCATATCGGCGTAGAATCGTGATCCTTATTTGCCCCGGCAGCCCCGGCTGCGCCGGGTGCATGAGGGGCGGTTCGCCTGCGAGTTCGCCCCGCGGTTTCCTTCTTCCTTCAGGCAGCACAATGCTCAGTCGTTTCTGGCCGGGTCCGGTCACGCTCGCAGCCCTTTTGACACTTGCCCTGGTCGCCTGGATGGCGTCGGGCGCCATCGATGCCTTCCGCGAGGATGAACCCGAGCAGCCGGTGCCGGTTGCGGTGGGCGCTTTGCGGGTGGAAACGCGCTGGGTGGAGGCCGAGGCCTATTCGCCGCGGCTGGTGCTGCAGGGGCAGATCGAGCCCTGGCAGCAGGTCGAGGTGGCGGCACAGGTGGCGGCGACGGTCGAGGCGCTGCCGCTGGAACTGGGTACGGAGCTCAACCGTGGCGACGTGTTCGCCCAGTTGTCGGTGGATACCCGGCGCGAGCAGGTGGCCCGCTACGAGGCCGAGGTGGATCAGCGCGAACGTGAATTGGCAGCCAACGAGCGCCTGCGCGGCACCAACATGCAGACGGAGACGGCGGCGCTGCGTCTGCGTAGCGAGCTGGCCGCCAGCCGGGCAGAGCTGGCGGCGGCGCGCCAGGCGCTGGCGCATACCCGGCCGGCGGCACCGTTTGCCGCGATGCTGGACCGCCATCTGGTGGAGGTGGGCGACTTCGTCCAGCCAGGCACACCGCTTGCCCGCCTGGTGGCGATCGACCGCCTGAAGGTCACGGCCCAGGTACCCCAGCAGGAGGTTGCCCACCTGCAGCCCGGCCAGGCAGTGGATGTTGATTTGCTTGACGGCCGGCGGCTTGGCGGCACGCTGGTCTTTGTTGCCAGCGCGGCCGAAGCGGGCACGCGCAGCTTCCGCATCGAGGTGGAGGTGGCCAACCCGGAGCGTCTGCGCATTGCCGGGGCCAGCGCCACGCTGCGGGTGCACCTGCCGACGCTGCTGGCGCACCGCCTGTCGCCGGCGCTGCTGGTGCTCGATCGCGATGGCCGGCTGGGCGTGCGGGTGCTGGATGACGATGACCGCGTCGCCGACCTGCCGGCGCGACTGCTGAGCGTGGACAACGACGGGGCCAGGCTGGCCGACCTGCCACCGCGCCTGCGCCTGATCACTCGCGGCGGCGGTTTTGTCGCCGTTGGCGAGCGTGCGGCCGCGATCGAGATCGATTGAAGGCCGGAGAACCCGTGAGCGCCATGACTTCCCCTATCCGAGCCTTCATCCAGCGCAGCCGCGCCACCTTGCTTGCCATGCTGTGCCTGGTCGTCGGTGGGCTGGCGGCTTTCCTCACCCTGCCCAAGGAGGCCAACCCCGACGTCACGATTCCGATGATCTACGTGTCGATGAGCCTGGAGGGGATCAGCCCGGAGGATGGAGAACGGTTGCTGGTGCGCCCCATGGAGCAGGAACTCCGTTCGCTCGCCGGGGTGCGCAAGATGACCTCCACCGCCAGCCAGGGGCACGCATCGGTGATGCTTGAGTTCGATGCCGGCTTCAATCCGGCGCGGGCCTTGCAGGATGCGCGCGAGAAGGTGGACACCGCACGCGCCAAGCTGCCGGCCGAGGCCGACGAGCCCGAGGTGCACGAGATCAACGTGGCCTTGATGCCGGTGCTTACGATCGGCTTGTCCGGCCCCTTCGCCGAGTCGGAGCTGGTGTTGATGGCGCGGCGGATCAAGCAGGCGATCGAGGGTGTGCCCGAAGTGCTTGAGGTGACGGTGGGCGGCGATCGCGAGGATTTGCTCGAGATCATCGTTTCGCCGCAGGTGGTGGAAAGCTACGGCATCGATTTCGGGCAGCTCGTCCAACTGGTGTCGAACAACAACCGGCTGGTGGCCGCAGGCAGCCTGGACACCGGCGCGGGGCGCATGGCGCTGAAGGTACCGGGGGTAATCGAAAACCTCGAAGACGTGCTGTCCATGCCGGTGAAGGTGGACGGCGACACCATCATCACCTTTGGCGACGTGGCCATGCTGCGGCGTGGTTTCAAGGATCCCGAGGGCTTTGCCCGCATCAACGGCCAGCCGGCACTGGCGCTGGAGGTGTCCAAGCGCGCCGGCGCGAACATCATCGATACCATCGCCAAGGTCAAGGCGGTGGTGGCCCAGGCCCAGGGGCTGGCACCGGAAGGGCTGGCGGTCGATTACATCATGGACCAGTCGCGCGAGATCGAGGACATGCTGCGCGACCTGCTCAACAACGTACTGACCGCGGTGGTGCTGGTCCTCATCCTCATTGTGGCGACCATGGGCCTGCGCCCCGCGCTGCTGGTGGGGTTGACCATTCCGGGCGCCTTCCTGACCGGCATTCTGGCGATCTGGGCAGTGGGTTACACGCTCAACATCATCGTGCTGTTCTCGTTGATCCTGGTGGCCGGCATGCTGGTCGACGGCGCCATCGTGGTCTGCGAACTGGCCGATCGCAACCTGGTCGGCGGCATGGCGCCGGTGGAGGCCTGGTCGGCTGCTGCCGAGCGCATGGCTTGGCCGATCATCGCGTCCACGGCCACCACCCTGGCGGTGTTCGTGCCCCTGCTGTTTTGGCCGGGGATGGTCGGCGAGTTCATGAAGTACCTGCCGGCAACGGTGATTCTGTGCCTGCTCGCGTCGCTGGCGATGGCGCTGGTGTTTCTGCCGACGCTGGGCAGTGTGGCGGGTGGCCGGCGGGCGCGGGCCGCCTCGGTGGGCGAGAGCCGTGGTTACCGCCGCCTGCTGGCGGCGATGCTGCGTCGCCCGGGTTTGTCGCTGCTCGGCATGCTGGCCCTGATCGCGCTCATCTATGTCGCCTACGGCCGCTTCAACCACGGGCTGGAGTTCTTTCCCGACGTGGAGCCGGATTCGGCCCAGATCCAGGTACGTGCGCGGGGTGACCTGTCCATTCACGAACGCGATGCGATTCTGCGCGAGGTCGAGGCGCGGCTGCTCGGCATGCCCGAGGTCAAGGCCTTGTATGCGCGCTCACTGAGCACCGGCGGGGGGGGAACCAACGTCGGCGAGGACGTCATTGGTTTGCTGCAGTTCCAGCTCATCGAATGGTACGAGCGCCGCCCGGCCTCGCGCATTCTTGATGCGATGCGCGCGCGTACCGCGGACATTCCCGGCATCGTCATCGAGGTGCGCCAGCAGGAACAGGGGCCGACGGCCGGGAAGCCGGTGGAGTTGCAGATCGGCTCGCCCGACCCGCAACTGACGGGCGAGGTGGTGGACCGCTTGCGCGCGCGCATGGTGGCGCTGGGGGGCTTCAAGGACATCGAGGACGATCGCAGCCTTCCCGGCATCGAATGGCGGGTGCGGGTGGACCGCGAGGCGGCGACCCGCTTCGGTGCCGACGTGCTGAGCGTCGGCAGTGCCGTGCAACTGGTGACGCACGGTCTGATGCTGGCCACCTTCCGCCCGGAAGATGCCACCGACGAGGTCGACATCCGTGTGCGCCTGCCCGAGAGCTGGCGTTCGCTCGACCAGTTGGGGCGGCTGACGCTGAACACGTCGCGCGGCCAGGTGCCGCTGACCAACTTCATCACCGTGGAGCCCGCGCCCAAGACCGGCACTGTGCGCCGCATCAACGGCCAGCGCGCGGTGAAGCTGCAGGCCGATCTGGAGCCGGGGTTCCGTCTGGACGAGCGGCTCAAGGCGCTCAGTGAATCGTTCACCGACCTGCCCGACGGTGTCAGCGTGATCGTGGCGGGCGAAAGCGCCGACCAGGAAGAGGCGATGATCTTCCTCATCACTGCCTTCTTCGTCGCGTTGCTGCTGATGACGCTGATCCTGGTGATCCAGTTCAACAGTCTTTACCAGACCGCTCTGGTGCTGTCGGCCATTGTCTTCTCCACCGCCGGGGTGTTGTTGGGCTTGTTGATCAATGGTCAGGCCTTCGGCGTGGTGATGGTCGGCATGGGGATCATTGCGCTGGCCGGTATCGTGGTGAACAACAACATCGTCTTGATCGACACCTACAACCAGTTGCGTGCCGAGGGCGTGGACGCGTTCGATGCCGCCCTTGAGACCGGCTGCCTGCGCCTGCGCCCGGTGTTGCTCACCGCCATTACGACGGTGCTGGGGCTCATGCCCATGGTGCTGGGCGTGAACGTCAATCTGCTGGAACCCGGTCTGGGTCTGGGCGCGCCCTCCACCCAGTGGTGGACGCAACTGTCCAGCGCCATTGCCGGCGGGCTGACCTTCGCCACCGGCCTCACGCTGCTGCTCACCCCGTGCATGCTGGTGCTGGGCGCCCGAGCGGGCGTGCGTTGGGCGGCCCTCAAGGCATGGCTGGCGAGGCAGTTCAAGGGTAGTGCGGACGACGATGCGGCACAAAGCGTGAGCTAAGTCACTGCAGCCGCGGCGGGGGCGGAACACAATGGGTCGTAGCCCGAAGCATCGAGGAGCAAGCGATGAGCCGCCCGACCCCCGCAGACGCCGAGCCCGCCCCGCGCTTTCACATCCAGGAGCGCAACGGTTTGTACCGCCCCATCGTGTTCATGTTTGTCACCCGCCGCATGTGCATGGACATCCTCGCCGAGCGCCAACGCCTGCTTGCGAGCCTGCCCAAATCCCGCTACGACGCCCAATGCGCGCGCTTCGCACGCTACGACCCGCGCACCAGTGCGCGCATGTTCCTCGGCATGCTGTCGCTGTTCAACGGCCTGCGTCCGGACGCAGGCCGCAGCCAGGACGATTCCGACGACGGGGACTTGAACCGCTTCGGCACGGCGTGAGTTGCGGCGCAGAGTCGCCGTCCGTCCGTTGCCGGTTGCGCACGGGGCTAGGTCAATCCCGTCCGGCCACTGCTGGAACTGCCGCCACTTCCGACCCTGCCGCCGCTCCCTCCTCATCCATTACCACGCGGTTTCGCCCGCCCTGCTTGGCGCGGTAGAGCGCGCGGTCGGCGCGCGCGAACAGGGCTTCGGGCGTGTCGCCGGGTGACGAGCAAGCCAGTCCGATGGAGGCGGTCACGTGGGCGACGCCGGGGGCAGGGTGGGACCAGGCGGAGGCTTCCAGGCGGTAGCGCAGCCGCTCGGCCCAGTCGCGCAGCGAAGCGGTGTCGACGTCCAGGCACAACACCGCAAACTCTTCTCCCCCCACACGAAAGGCCACGTCTGTGCTGCGACGGGCAAAGTCGGCGAGCAGCGCGCCCAGGCGCACCAGCACGTCGTCGCCCGTCTGATGGCCGGCAAGGTCGTTGAGTTGCTTGAAATGATCAACGTCGAGCAGCAACAAGCCGAGCGGTTTGCCCAGGCGTTGGGCGCGGGCCAGTTCTTGCCGCAGCGCTTCGTTGAAATGGCGGCGGTTGTACAGCCCGGTCAGGCCGTCGCGCACGGCAAGCTCGCGCAATGCGCGATTGGCGCGTTCGAGCTCGGCGGTACGCGCCTCCACCTGGGCTTCCAGCGTCTGGGCAGCGCCGCGCAGGGTATCGAAGGCCATTCGTTCGGCGTCATGCTTCTCGCGCTTCAGGCTGTTGATGCGGTGGGCGAGAGCCAGTGCGAGCAGCAGGAATTCGAGTGCAGAGCCAATGTTGATCGCATGCAGCGTAAGCAGATTGGCCGACAAGGCGCCCAGGGCCACGAAGTAATAGGGTAGCGCTCCGAACAGGTACAGACAGCCGACCGCCAGCACGTAGATGCGGGCGGTAACGTTACCGCGCAGTGCGATGCGCAGGGCGGCGAGCATCAGCACGGTGCCAAGGACCATGCCCAGCGGATCGAGGGTGGCGAAGGCGCCAACGTCCGGATCGAGCACAATGGCCACGAGGTGCAGCGCAGCCGCAATGGCAAGCGCAACGCTCGCGCGGTACAGCCAGGGTGTCTGGCGGCGAAGGTCGAGCAGCGTCCAGGTGAACTGGCACAGGCTGAGCAGCAGGCACACGACGAACAACACGATGAGTACGCTGTTCCAGTGTGGCGCGTGCGGCCATAGATATTGGAAGGCGAAGCCGCGAAAGCTCAGGTTCCACGCCAGAAAGCTTGCGAGATAGACGGCGTACCAGAAGAAGCTGCGTTCGCGCGTACTCAGGAAAACCAGCAGGTTGTAGAGCAGCAGGATCAGCACCGCGCCGTAGTAGGCGCCGTAGATCAGCGCATCCACCTGCATCGCTGCGAAGAATGCGTCGGCCTCCCACAGCCGCAGCGGCAGCGGATCGTGCTCGCCGTCAACCGCGTGGGCGCGAATGACCACCTCCACGGTGGTGTTCGGCGGAACCTCGATGCCTACGCTGGGGTGACGAAAGGCGATCGGCCGTTCGTCGAACGCAATGCGGTCGCCCATGCGCGCCTCGACGATCGTGGTGCTGCCGTCGAGCACCCACACGTGCAGGTCGTCATAGATGGGCTCGGCAATCTCCAGCACGCGTGTGAGCGGCGTGTTGCCCGGGTTGTGGAGGCGAACATGCACCCACCACACGGCTTGGCTGAAACCAAAGTACATAATGGGGTCGTCGCCGCGCTGCCAGGTCAGCGCGGGGTCGTGCAAGACGGCGTCGGGCGACGCCACGGCCGCCCCGCCCTCGGCTGGCGCGGCACGGGCGGCGCCGCCGAGCCAGATCCAGTCGCGCCCGGCGTGCGCCGGCGCGAGCAGGTCCACCGACTGGGCCGACACCGTGGCGACCTCTGCTGCAGCCCAGGCGGACGCTACGGGCAGTAGCCAGACGAGCATCAGCACCCGCATCAGTCGCAGCAAGAGGGCGTGCGGACGCACCGGCGACACGGGCTGAAGCATCTGTGATGGCGTTTATGTGGTTGAATGGCGCCCGCAGTGTACCTGCGGCGGACGTCCCTGCAAGTGACGCATTCCGCTCCCTGTCTTCTTCTCCGGGTTTGTGATGAGCGAGAACCGTCGATTTTCGAGACCCTTCCTGCGCGCTGTTGTGGTGTTCGCCGCAGCGCTGACGCTGGTGACGCCGCTAAGGGCCGCGGATTGGCTGCTCGCCACTGCCGAGCCGCGTGTCGCGGTGGGCCGCCCGTTCGAGGTGGCGCTGGTGGCCGCGACCGACGCCGTGCCCGAGGGCGGCTGGCCGCAGCGGGTCGTGGCGCACATCGAACTGCCCGGCGGCGGGCCGCGGGTGCAGATCGAACTGGTGCGGATCGGTCCCGTTGGCGGTGGCGGGGAAGACGGCGAACGGCGTTCGGCGGGCAACGCGGTCGGTCGCTATCTGGGCGAATGGCCGGCCGAGGTCGTGGACGTGGTGGCCCTGAGCCTGCCCGACTTTCCTGGCGCGCGCCTGTTGCTCGACGCCCGCCCTGCGATGGTGCAGCTTGCCGATGCCGCCGCTGACGCGGCTGAGGTCGGGGAGGCCGAGGTAGGCACGGGTGAGGCTGGCATGGGCGTGTCCGTGGCCATGGCGGTGGACGCCGGGGAAGGGGCGCCCGAGGCCGCAGCGGGTGGGCTGGCGCCGGCACAAGAGCGGGGCCTGGCGCCGCTGGCCGAGGTCGCGACCCTGCCGCCCGGGCGTGATGTGGTGGCGCCGTTCGGGTTGGGTTTCCACGAGCCCATGTATTTTCTCGTCGGTGGCAAGAATCCGGTGTCAGCGCGCTTCCAGTTCAGCTTCAAGTACCGCATCTTCGACGACCGCGGCGTGGTCGCCGAGAGCGTGCCGTTCGCCCGCGGCCTGTATTTCGGCTTTACCCAGACTTCGCTGTGGGACTTGCAGTCCGACTCCAAACCGTTCCGCGATTCGAGTTTCCGACCAACGCTGTTCTATGCCTGGAATCTGTTCGACCCCGCCGACCGTGGCTCGCTGGCCTTGTCGATGGGCTACGAGCACGAGTCCAACGGCAAGGATGACAGCCCGTCGCGCAGTATCGACACGGTGTTCGCACGTGCCGACTTGCGCTACTTCCTGAACGGCGGTCCCGTCTATGTCGGCGTGGCGCCGAAGATCTGGCACTACCTCGACCGCGAGGACAACCCCGACATTGCCCGCTACCGCGGCTACGGCGAACTGGGGTTGCGGATCGGGCGCGACGACGGGCTGATGCTCAACGCCCTGGTGCGGCGCGGTACGGCCAACAAGATGGGCACCCAGCTCGACCTGTCCTATCCCTTGCGCACCAGCGTGTTTTCCGGTGTCGGCGCCTTCATCCATCTGCAGGCCTACAAGGGCTATGGCGAGACCTTGCTCGACTACGACGTCCGCCGTGAACCTCAGTACCGCATCGGCATTTCCCTGGTGCGCTGACGGGGGCTTGAGGGCGCGGGGATGGTCGGCCGCCGCGCGAGTCGGCTATGCTTTGAATGAACGGCCCGCGGGTGCTGCGGTCGGCGCAACTGGTACACTGCGCTCCCGCCCCGCCGCGGCAACTCATTCCGAACAAGGTAGCCCCTGACATGGCCAAGATCTTCATCGACGGCGAAGCCGGTACCACCGGCCTCCAGATCCGCGAGCGTCTGCAGACGATGCCCGCCATCGAAATGCTCAGCATTGCCCCCGAACGGCGCAAGGACCCCGAAGCCAAGCGCGAGCTGATGGCGCAGGCCGACCTCGTGGTGCTGTGCCTGCACGATGATGCGGCCATCGAATCGGTCGCGATGATCGACGCCCTGCCGGGGCGCAAGCCGCGCATCATCGATGCCTCCACCGCCCATCGCTGCGCTCCCGGCTGGATCTACGGCTTTCCCGAGTTGTGCGCCGCGCAGCGTGAGGCGGTGCGTACCGCCGAGCGTGTCGCCAACCCCGGTTGCTACGCCACCGGCGCGATCGCGCTGCTGCGCCCGCTGGTGGATGCCGGTTTGCTGCCGCCGGCGTTTGCGGTGGCGCTGCCGTCGGTGAGTGGCTATTCCGGTGGCGGCCGGGCGATGATCGAAGCCTACGAGAAGGGCGAGGCGCCGCTGCACGAGGCCTATGCGCTTGGACTGTCGCACAAACACCTGCCCGAGATCATGCGCTACACCGGCATGACGTCACGGCCGATCTTCATTCCGGCGGTCGGCAATTTCCGCCAGGGCATGCTGGTGCAGTTGCCGTTGCATCTGGACGAACTGCCCGGCAAGCCGCGCGCGCAAGACCTGCATGCGGCGCTGGTGGCCCACTACGCGGCCAGCGCGGAGGCCGGCGGCTGGGTGAGCGTGGAGCCCGCCACCGACGACGGCAAGCTCGACGCCACCGCCCTCAATGACACCAACAAGCTGGAACTGCGTGTGTTCGCCAACGAGGCGCATCGCCATGCGGTGCTCATCGCCCGTCTCGACAATCTCGGCAAGGGCGCCAGCGGCGCTGCGGTGCAGAACCTGCAACTGATGCTCGGGCTGTAAGCCCCGGGCCGGCGTCCGTTCGCCCGGCGGGTCCGGGGTCGGAGCGCCCAACCTGATGGAAGCCCCGACCATGCCATTCGAAGTCGTCGATGCCCAGATTGCGCCGCTAGGGCGCATGGAGGTGTTGTCCCGTGCCGAAGCCGCGGCCTTGTCCAACCATGAACGCGGCGGTCTGCACGAGACGTTTCGCAACTGCTCACTGGCCGTGCTCAACTGTGGCAACGAGCTGGATGACGGTCGCGAGCTGCTGCAGCGCTACCCGGATTTCGACATCCGCATCGTCCAGCGCGAGCGCGGCGTCAAGCTCGACATCAAGGCCGCGCCGGCCAGCGCTTTTGTCGACGGGGTGATGATCCGCGGCATTCAGGAGCACCTGTTTTCGGTGCTGCGCGATGTGGTCTTCGCCGGCAGCGAGTTCCGCGAGGCTGCCGCTGGCGGGCGCTTCGATCCGCTGCGGTCGGAGGGGATTACCGAGGCGGTGTTCCACATGCTGCGCAATGCCGGCGTGGTGCAACCGATCGAGCACCCCAACATGGTGGTGTGCTGGGGCGGGCACTCGATCAGCCGCGAGGAATACGACTACACCAAGCGCGTCGGCTACCAGCTCGGCCTGCGTGGCCTGGACATCTGCACCGGCTGTGGCCCGGGCGCGATGAAGGGCCCGATGAAGGGCGCGACCATCGCCCACAGCAAGCAGCGCGTGGCGCAGCCGCGCTACCTGGGCTTCACCGAGCCCGGCATCATCGCGGCCGAATCGCCCAATCCCATCGTGAACAACCTGGTGATCTTCCCGGACGTCGAAAAGCGCCTGGAGGCCTTCGTGCGTGCCGGCCACGGCTTCGTGGTGTTTCCTGGCGGAGTCGGCACCGCCGAGGAAATCCTCTACGTACTGGGCATTCTGCTGCACCCGGACAACGCCGCCCAACCGTTTCCGCTGGTCTTCACCGGCCCGCGCAGTGCGGAGGCCTACTTCCGCCGCATCGATGCCTTCATCGGCGCCACCCTGGGGCCGGAAGCCCAGCGCCGCTACAAGATCATCGTCGATGATCCGACCGAGGTCGCACGCGAGCTCCAGGCCGGCATCGCAGCGGTCCGCGCCTTCCGCAAGGACACCGGCGACGCGTACTATTTCAACTGGCTGCTGCGTATCGAGCACGACTTCCAGCAGCCTTTCCGCCCCACCCACGCCAACATGAGCAGCTTGTCGCTGCATGCCCACCAGCCCAACCATCTGCTCGCCGCCAACCTGCGGCGCGCGTTCTCCGGCGTGGTCGCCGGCAACGTCAAGAACGAAGGCATCATGGAGATCGAACAGTACGGCCACTTCGAGATCCACGGTGACGCGCAGGTCATGAGCCTGATGGACGCCTTGCTCGCCTCCTTCGTCGAGCAGGGGCGGATGAAGTTGCCGGGCAAACAGTACAAACCGTGCTACCGGGTGGTGACCGAAGCGGCCTGAGGTCGCCCGGATACCGCGGCAGGATCCGCTTCCGCCCCCCCTTCCTTCCCAGCGAATCGCCTGCGTCGAATGGAACGAGTCGATTGCATTGTCATCGGAGCCGGTGTGGTCGGGCTGGCTGTCGCCCGGGCGCTCGCGCTGCGCGGGCTGGAAACCATCGTCGTCGAGCGCGAACAAGGCATTGGTAGCGGTATCAGTTCGCGCAACAGCGAGGTGGTGCATGCCGGCATCTACTACCCGGCCGGCTCGCACAAGGCCGAATGGTGTGTGCGCGGCAAGCAACTGCTCTATGCCTATTGCGCCGAGCGCGGTATTCCGCACCGCCGTTGCGGCAAGTTCATCGTCGCCACTTCGTCGGACCAGATCGATACGCTGGCGCGCCTGCATGCCGCGGCGCGCGCAAACGGCGTGACCGAGCTCGAAATGATCTCGGGGGAACGGGCGCGCGCGGCCGAACCCAACCTCTACTGCGTGGCGGCGCTGAACAGCACCAGCACCGGCATCGTCGACAGCCACGCGCTGATGCTGGCGTTGCAGGGTGACTGCGAGGCGGCCGGGGGCATGCTGGCCTTTGGTTCGCCGGTGCTGGGGGGGCAATGCGGCGCCGACGGCATCCTGCTCGAAGTCGGTGGTGAGCAGGCAATGGAGATCACCGCCGGGCTGGTGGTGAACTGTGCCGGCCTGCAGGCGCAACAGATTGCCGCATCGCTCGGCGGCCTAGACCCTGCAGTGGTGCCGCCGCTGTATCTGGCCAAGGGCAACTACTACAGCTTGAGCGGCCGTTCGCCGTTCGCGCGGTTGATCTATCCGGTGCCGGAGCCCGGCGGCTTGGGCGTGCATCTGACCATCGATCTGGGTGGCCAGGCGCGTTTCGGTCCGGACGTGGAGTGGGTGGACCGCATCGACTACGCAGTCGGCCCGCAGCGCAGCGAGTCCTTCTACGCTTCCATCCGCCACTACTGGCCGGCGCTGCCGGATGGCGCCCTGCAGCCGGGCTACGCCGGCATCCGACCCAAGCTCACCGGCCCGGGCCAGGCGGCTGCCGACTTCGTCCTACAGGGTGAGGCCGAGCACGGCGTGCGTGGCCTGATCAATCTTTTCGGCATCGAGTCGCCGGGGCTGACTTCGGCGCTGGCGATCGCCGAGGCCGTGGCGGCGCGTGCATGACCCCCTCGCTGCCCGCAGCCGTGACGGTGGCGGAAATGCAGGCTAGACTGAAGGCGCGGCGCGCGCTTTGCCGCGTGACCGTCAGACCTGCGTGACCGGCCCTGGGGTGCCATGACCCTGTTTCCCCGTGGCGCTGGGGCCGAAGACCGCAAGTGACCACAAGTGACCGTATGGTCCATACCCGGCCGTTATCCGGAGCCCATCATGAACGTTGATCTCGCCGCCTTTCGCCTTGCCGCGCTTTCCACTCTGACCGCGAGTGGCAACCAGCGTGGTGCGACGACCGGAGGCAGTGGCGACTTCCTGAATGCTTTGCTCAATGCCAAGGGCTTGCAGACACCGGGCGCGGCCGCTGGCAGCGGGCTTGAGGGCCTGTTCGGCGGCGAGTCGACGCGGGTCGCGTCGGTGCTGGCGCAGCTCGAAGCGAGCAATGCCGCCTTCCTGCGACGCTACAACGCACGCGTTGCGGAGATTGGCAACGAGGCGGAGGTGCTGGCCCAGCTGCGAGCCCGGGTGGCTGAGCTGGGCGAGGCCAGCCAGGCGCTGGCGGGGCTGGAGATGTCGCGCGGTGATGGCGAGATCAAATCGGCGCTAGAGGATTTCATCGCCCGCTACAACGCCTGGGACGCCGAGTTCGACCCCTACTTCGAGCGCGGCGCGCTGCTCGACGACAACCAGGCCGGCGGCGTTGCGCGCTTCTCGCTGCGCCGCGAAATCGGCTCCATCTTCCATGGCGCCGGCAATGGCGGCTTCGCCAAGGGACTCACCGACATGGGCGTGCAGATCACGCCCGACGGCCAACTGGTGCTGGATGCCGCAGCCTTCGATGCGGCGCTCAGCGCCGACCGCCAGGCTGCGGTGCGTACCTTGAACAACGTAGCCAACGCCTTTGCCGGCACCGCCGAGCTGCTGGCCTCCGACGGGCATCTGCTCGACCGCCGAATCGACAACGCAGCGCGCGCGGTGAGCTGGGCGGCCGACAACCAGGACAGCGTCGACGCCGAGTTCGGACCCGGCGCGGTCGCCGCGCGCATGCGTGGCGCCTTGTTCTGAGCGAAGCAGCTGCGTGCAGCGCCGCCACGCGGAACACGGCAAACCGTGGAAACCAGCTTCGTCGCGCCTCCCGAGTTGGTCGAATGGCGGCACAGTCTGGCGTGCCTGCAAGCGGTCGCCAACCGACCTGTGCGATGTGCTTGGCCTACTCCGCGCCTGCCAGCGCAGCATCGATCAAACGCCGCGCGATGCTGATCGGGTCGGGCAGGGCGGGCAGGTGCTCCGGCGTGAACCAGCCGGCGGCCTCGATCTCGCCCGGCTCGGGCACGATCTCACCGCCCGCGTAGTCCGCAAAGAAAGCCACCATCAACGAGTTCGGAAACGGCCAGGGTTGGCTGGAGAAATAGCGCAGGTTGGTGATCGCGATACCCACTTCCTCGTGTACCTCGCGTACCGCGCATGCCTCCAGGGTTTCCCCCGCCTCCACAAAGCCCGCCAGTGCGCTGAACACCCCCGGCTTGAAGCGCGGGCTGCGCGCCAGCAGCAGACGCCGCCCGTCACGCACCAGCACCATTACGGCGGGCGAGATGCGCGGATAGACGATCAGTCCGCAACTCGGGCATTGCATCGCGAACTCCGTCTGCCGGCGCTCGGTCGGCGTGCCGCACTGGCCACAGAAGCGATGCTGCCGGTGCCAGTCCAGCAATTGCACGGCCCGCCCTGCCAGGGTGAAGGCGTCGGCGCCGGACACCAGGAACAACTCGCGCAAGGACACCGCAATCGCACCTGGCAGGTCCGGAAAGCGCTCGACATCCGCCGCGTGGCAAGTCACGCCGGCGTGCATTCCTACCGTCAGCCAGTTCCGCTCGGGTAGCGGAGTCAGCGAGGCGAGCGCGTCCGCCCCCGCAAAGCGGGGAAAGGCGCTGGCGCCCGCGTCGCCGAGCACGAGTACGCGGCTTTCGCAGCGCAGAATCCAGATGTCGCCCACGTGTGCTGTCCTGTCCGGGTGGTGTCGATACCTCATGATAACGGGTATGTGTCCCTGCGCTTGTCCCGAGGCCTGCGTGCGATTGTCGACGAACACGCTGCCGGTGGCGATTGCAACCCGCAGAGGCGCGATATGCGCACGCCGTGTGCTTTCGTGGCGTAGGGAATGCCAAGCGCGCTACGCCAGTCCGGAACGCGGCTTGGCGGGCGGCCCGGGCAGTGGGTCAGCCCGTCATTCAGGCCGCCTCACTCCCAGCTCAGCGCGCCGCCGGTCTGGTACTCGGTGACCCGGGTCTCGAAGAAGTTTTTCTCCTTGCGCAGGTTGGCCTGTTCGTCCAGCCAGGGCAGCACGTTCTCGGCGCCGGGGAAGGGCTCGGCGAGGCCGAGCTGGCGGGCGCGGCGGTTGGCGACGAAGCGGAACTGGGCCATGTGCTGGGTGGCGGAGTAGCCGAGCACCGGGTCGGCGAGCAGGTAGTCGGCGTAGGCCGCCTCGGCGGCTTCGGCCTCGGCCCACAGGGTGGCGATGGCCTGCGGATCGAGCTGCAGGTTTTCTTCGGCGATGAGGGTGCGTACCACGCGGATGCCGAAGGCGCAGTGCAACACCTCGTCGCGCATGATGTACTGCAGCTGCTCGGCCGTGCCCTTCATCAGCCCGCGCCGCTGTAGCGCGAAGATGGGGGTGAAGCCGTTGTAGAACCAGCACCCCTCGAAGATGCCGGCGAAGAACAGGTAGGAGAGCGCGAATTCGTGCAGGTTGTCGCGGTCGGTGAGGTCGAAGTCCGAGCGCATGATGCGCTCCAGGCGGCGGTTGGCGAGCGCGATCTTGCCGTGGATTTGCGGCACTACGCGGTAACGGTTGTAGATCTCCTGCTGGTCCAGGCCCAGGCTCTCGATGCAGTGCTGGTAGGTCCAGGTGTGCAGCGCCTCTTCGTACACCTGGCGGGCCTGGTAGATCTGCAGTTCGGGGGCGCTCATCTTTTCCATTACCGCCAGGCCGATGTTGCGCATGGCGAGGATGTCCGAGGTGGTGAGGTAGGACAGCACGTTCTCGAACACATGGCGCTCGGCCGGGGTGAGCTTGTGGTGGTAGTCGTGCACGTCCTGCGCCATGGAGATTTCCAGCGGCGTCCAGTGGTTCTTGTTGGCGTTGAGGAAGAACTCCCACGCCCACGGATACTTGAAGGGCGCGAGCTGGTTGATGTCGGCCTTGCCGTTGACGATGCGCTTGTCGGCCGCGCGCACCGGGGGCAGGGCGGCGAGCGGTGCAGGCGTGGGGGCGGTGGTCGTGGCTGTGCCCGCGGATGGCTCGGTGAGTGCGATGCCGTCAAGCGCGATGTCGTCGTGCAAGCGTGCGTCCGCCGGGGGCGGGGTGGGTGCCGCCCGGGAGACGGGGGTCGGCACGGACTGGCTGCGTGCAGGGGCAGGGGTGTCCCAGTCGTCGAAGAAGGCGGTCATTGGCAGGCCTCGCAGTCGGGTTCGAGAATGGAGCACGCCTTGGGGGCGGCGGGTGCGGTATCCGCGGCAGGGGCGCCGTGGGCGGTGGTCTTTTCCATCGCGGTGGCGCCCAGGGTGCGCAGGTAGTAGGTGGTCTTGAGACCGCGCAGCCAGGCCAGGCGGTAGAGCTCGTCGAGCTTGCGGCCCGATGGCGCGGCGACGTAGAGGTTGAGCGACTGCGCCTGGTCTATCCATTTCTGGCGACGCGCAGCGGCTTCGACCAGCCACGCCGGTTCGATCTCGAAGGCGGTGGCGTAGCGCGCCTTGATCTCGTCGGGAATACGGTCGATGGGGGCGAGTGCGCCGTCGAAGTACTTGAGGTCGGCGACCATGACCTCGTCCCACAGGTCCAGCGCCTTCAGCTCGCGCACCAGCCACTGATTGACCACGGTGAACTCACCGGAGAGGTTGGACTTGACGTAGAGGTTCTGGTAATCGGGCTCGATCGAGGCCGACACGCCGACGATGTTGGAGATGGTGGCGGTGGGCGCGATGGCGACGCAGTTGGAGTTGCGCATGCCGTGGCGGGCGATGCGTTCGCGCAACGGGCCCCAGTCGAGCGAGGAGGAGCGGTCGGCTTCGAGCAGGGCACCATGGCCTTCCAGTTTGCCACGCGCCTCGCCCAGCAAAGCGAGGCTGTCCTGCGGCAGGATGCCGCGATCCCACAGGCTGCCGGTGTAGCTGGAGTAGCGGCCGCGCTCTTCGGCGAGCTCGGTGGAGGCCCAGTAGGCGGCGTGGCAGACCTGCTCCATCGCGCGGTCGGCGAAAGCCACCGCGGCGTCGGACGCATAGGCCAGGCTCATGGCGTGCAGCGCATCGGAGAAGCCCATGATGCCCAGCCCCACTGGTCGATGGCGCAGGTTGGCGGCACGCGCCTTGGGTGTGGCGTAGTAGTTGATGTCGATGACGTTGTCGAGCATGCGCATCGCGGTGCGTACGGTGCGCATCAGCTTGTCGGCGTCGAGCTGCCAGTGGTGGCCGCCACTGCCGTCGCTGACCTGGGCGAGGTGGGCGACGAGGTTCACCGAGCCGAGGTTGCACACCGCCGTTTCGTCGTCGGAGGTGTTGAGGGTGATCTCGGTGCACAGGTTGGAGCTATGCACCACCCCCACATGCTGCTGCGGGCTGCGCAGGTTGCAGGCGTCCTTGAAGGTGATCCAGGGGTGGCCGGTCTCGAACAGCATGGTGAGCATCTTGCGCCACAGCTGCACCGCGGGGATCTTCTTGAACAGGCGGATCTGTCCGGCCGCGGCCTTGTCCTCATACGCGGTATAGGCGGCCTCGAAATCGGCACCGAAGCGATCGTGCAGGTCGGGTACGTCCACCGGCGAGAACAGCGTCCATTCGGCGTTCTGCATGACCCGCTTCATGAACAGGTCCGGAATCCAGTTGGCGGTGTTCATGTCGTGGGTGCGGCGGCGCTCGTCGCCGGTGTTCTTGCGCAGCTCGAGAAATTCCTCGATGTCCAGGTGCCAGGTTTCCAGATAGGCGCACACCGCGCCCTTGCGCTTGCCGCCCTGGTTCACCGCCACCGCGGTGTCGTTGACCACCTTGAGAAAGGGGATCACGCCCTGGCTCTTGCCGTTGGTGCCGCGGATCAGGCTGCCAAGCGAGCGCACCGGGGTCCAGTCGTTACCCAGGCCGCCGGCGAACTTCTGCAGCAAGGCGTTTTCCTTGATGGCTTGGTAGATGCCTTCGAGATCGTCGGCGACGGTGGTGAGGTAGCACGAGGACAGCTGCGAGTGGCGGGTGCCGCTGTTGAACAGCGTCGGCGTGCTGCTCATGAAGTCGAAGCCCGACAGCAGACGGTAGAACTCGATGGCGCGCGCCTCGCGGTCGATCTCGTTGAGCGCCAGGCCCATCGCCACGCGCATGAAGAAGGTCTGCGGCAGCTCGATGCGGACCTCGTCGACGTGCAGGAAGTAGCGGTCGTACAGCGTCTGCAGGCCGAGGTACTCGAAGCGCAGGTCGTTATCGGCGTCGAGCGCGGAAGCCAGGCGGGCGAGGTCGTACTCGCCGAGGTGCGGGTCGAGCAGGCCGGCCTCGATGCCACGCCGGATGCCGCGCGGGAAGTAGTCTGCATAACCGCTGGCCATGTCCGCGTGGCTGGCATCAAAGCCCAGGGTCTCGTGGCGCAGCGCGTCGAGCAGCAGCCGGGCGGCGACCTTGCCATAGTCCGGATCGGTTTCGATCAGCGTGCGCGCGGCCAGCACCAGGGCCTGGCGCACCGCGGCCATCGGCACGCCGTCGTACAGATTGGTCAGCGCGTGCTCCAGCACTGTCGCGGCGCTCGCCGCGCCCAGCCCGGCGCAGGCTTCGTCGCAGCGGGCGCGCAGGCGGGCAAGGTCCAGCGGGCGGCGTTCGCCGTTGTCGACCACGTGCAGCACCGGCGCATCGCCGCTTTCGGCCTGGGCGGCGCGCGCAGCCGCGCGCTCGGCCGCACGGCGCTCACGGTAGAGCACGTAGGCGCGGGCGACGTCATGGCAGCCCTCGCGCATCAGCGCGAGCTCGACCTGGTCCTGGATGTCCTCGATATGTACCGTGCCGCCGTCGGGCAGGCGCCGGGTCAGCGCCTGCACCACCGCGCGGGTGAGCCTGGCGACCAAGTCGCGCATGCGCGCCGAGGCGCCGGCCTGGGTGCCTTCGACGGCGACGAAGGCCTTGGTCATCGCGGTGGCAATCTTGTGCGCGTCGAAGTCCACGCAGGCGCCGTTTCGGCGGATCACCTGGAAGGCCAGGCGGGTGAGGTCGTCGGTGTTGTCGGCGGACTGGGAAAGGTCGATCTGGGGGCGATCCATCGGCGCGGCTCCTCGCTTTATGCAGTGTTGCAGCGGGGTGCCGATGATCCGGCCGCGCCGAAGCCGGCTAACCGCTGGCAGGTGTCAGGCGCTTGTGCCTGTGGTGGCCTGTCAGTGGCGTTGCCGCGACGCATGTCGCAAGTGACCCGGCGAGCATGGTGCAAAAGCTGACCATGGCATGCCGTTTCGCTCGTCAGGGGCACCCCGCCCTGATAGGTTTCACGAACCCGGCCAGCCGCTCGTCCGCGCAGGGCGCGGTCCGGCGGCGGGCCGGAGGTCGTTGCAGGTCTCCTGGCTTTCGGGTCGTCGCATCGCGCCGGCCTTCCCGGAACTGGTCCAGTGGCACACGGGGGCACGAAACTCGCCGATTACAGTTGCGGGGGCAGCCCCGGATTCCGCGGCCCGCGAGTGCGAGATCACGTCACCGGATTCCCTTGTCCGGCTAACACCGGACGACAACGACGGGTGCAACCTTAGTCCAATCGATACATCGAGTCAACCCGATTGCACGCGTCGGGGTACTACATGTATTGCTCAAACTCGATTTATTTACTACATGTTGTATCTCGGTGCGGGGTTGCCACGGCGATGGTGCCAACGATCGAATGTTCGAGATATGACTAACGAATTGGTGTGCGTCACCGTACGGTCTTGTCCTCAAGCGCCGGCGTTTACGGGGACTTCGGAAGTTGCTCTTGCCGGTGGTCATCGGGTAGCCAAGGTGTGCGTATGCAGCCTCTCGGCGGCATGCACACCGTCCAGTCCCGGGCCGCGTTGCGTATGCTTGCGAGGCGGTGCCGGGCCATTGCTGCGTAGAGAGACGACGCGGACCGGGTGGCTTGGCGGCGCGCACGCGCCCCGCGGGAAGATGTGTCCGGGTGGCGGGCAAGGTCGTGACACCACCAGGTTTGAAACACTTCGGTGCTCGCGCCGACGCGGTAGCGTTTTGGTTCCGTAAGAGCCATACGAGTCATCAGTTCGAGGTTTTGTAAGCATCCTGTCCAACATGGAAAGAAGTTCATTCGAGTATGTCCAACGGATTGATGCTTGAATAGCATCCACGTGAATAGCGACGCTTTACAGAAAATGGATCGAACCCTTCGGCATGAAATAATCTAAAAGCCATATTGCTGTGCTCGCTGATACGGGCTATCCTCTCGCCTCAAGAGAACGTCATGTTCCTTTTTTTCAGCCAGCCAGCGGGTTGCTCCGTCAGCCAGCCAGAGTTCGCTTCGTCTCGAAGCAATCGCTTTTGCAGTTGACAAGCCATGCCCTCCTGTTCCCTCGTTCCTGCTGAACCACCTTACGCACAGTCCATCGCACCGTTCAAATGGCAGAACGAAGGCGGCGCGCTTCGACACGCGCTTGGTTCGCACATATCTCGCTTCGCCTGCAACGAAATCGTCGCTGGCCGTGAACAAACGGGCGCCTAGGATGTCGGGGCCGAATCCACCTTCACTCTTCCGGGAAGAGGTGCTGGAAGCGCGTGCTCGGCAACGCCACGGGAAGGTGCTCATTCATCAACCTATTGGCTATCACCTTGCGGCGTCGCTGGCCCTAATGCTCATCGGCGTCATCGTCGTATTCAGCTACTACGGCACCTACACAAAGAAGGCGACTGTGCGCGGACTGCTCATGCCCGAGTGTCAGCGGTAATCCAATAATCCCCACCTGTGGTAATCGAATTTTCCCCACCCATCGACCTGAAGGAGCGAGAGATGGAAAGGGAATCAGTGATGTCCGGTGTGGATGCTGTCCGGGG